>NZ_QKVM01000060.1 GCF_003231305.1 Pseudomonas sichuanensis
CAAAAAAGGCGCCCACAAGGGACGCCTTCTTCTGCAACAGTGCGAACCCCGAAGGCTTCGCCATGCGCATCTTACTTCTTGGCACCGAACATGCCGAAGCGGTCGGCGAACTTCTGTACGCGACCACCGGTGTCCAGGACTTTCTGCTTACCGGTGTAGAACGGGTGGCACAGGTTGCAAACGTCGATCGCCAGGACGCTGCCCATGGTCGAACGGGTTTCAAACTTGTTGCCGCAGCTGCAGGTGACTGCAACTACTTCGTAGTTCGGATGAATATCTGCTTTCATGGTCACTTCCTCGAGCTGCGTGCCGCCACCCAACACCTATTGTTGAATACCGCACGTAATTAGGCGGCGAATAATACCAGAGCACGGGGCCAGCGCAAGTTGTCGCTTGCACCGACCGTCGTCTGCTAGGCTCGCCTGATTTGTGAAACGCCCTCCAGAGACCTTCCGCGTGTCCGACGTCATCCTGCGCCTTGCCCTGCCCTCGCCCCTGCGTCGCCTGTTCGACTACCGGGCCACCGCAAGCATGGCGCGCCAGGCCCTGACCCCCGGCATGCGCTTTCGCGTGCCGTTCGGCCGCCGGGAAATGATCGGCGTGCTGGTGGAGGTGGCCGACAAAAGTGAAGTGCCGGCGGACAAGCTCAAGCCCGCCAGCGCCTTGCTCGACCCGGTCTCGCCACTGCCACCGGCGCTGTTCAAGCTGTGCCTGTGGACGGCGCAGTACTACCAGCACAGCCTGGGCGACACCCTGAACTGGGCGCTGCCCACCCTGTTGCGCCAGGGCGAGCCGGCCGAAGTGCGGCAGGAGCGCTTCTGGCATGTCGCCGCCGGGGCGCGCCTGGAAGACCCGCGCATTGCCCGCGCGCCGCGCCAGCGCGAGGCCCTGAAGACGCTTTCGCAGCACCCGCACGGCGTGGCCCACAGCCTGCTGAGCAAGCTCGGCCTGAACAAGGACAGCCTCGACCTGCTGCTGGCCAAGGAGCTGGTCGAGGTCGAAACCCGCCGCCACCTGCCAGCCGCCCGTCACGAGCACTGGCTGGCCCAGCCGGAGCTGCCGCTCAACGAAGAACAGCGCGCCGCCTTCGAGGCCGTGCGCTCGGGCTTCGGCGCCTTCCACGCGTTCCTGCTGGCCGGCGTCACCGGCAGCGGCAAGACCGAGGTCTACCTGCAACTGATCCGCGAAACCCTGGAGGCCGGCAAACAGGCGCTGATCCTGATTCCCGAGATCAACCTCGGCCCGCAGACCTTGCAGCGCTTCGAGCAACGCTTCAACGCACGTATCGCCCTGCTGCACTCGGCAGTAGGCGACCGCGAGCGCCTGGACGCCTGGCTGGCGGCTCGCGATGGCGAAGCGGACATCATCATCGGCACCCGTTCGGCACTGTTCACGCCAATGAAGAACCCAGGGCTGATCATCATCGACGAGGAGCACGACGGCTCCTATAAACAGCAGGAAGGCCTGCGCTACCACGCCCGCGACCTGGCGGTGGTGCGCGCGCACCAGGAGAACATCCCGATCCTGCTGGGCTCGGCCACCCCGTCGCTGGAGAGCCTGCACAACGCCCACAGCGGCCGCTACGGCCTGCTGCGCATGAACCAGCGTGCCGGCGGTGCGCGCGCACCGCGCTTCCTGCGCCTGGACGTGCGCAGCCTGCCACTGGACAGCGGCATCAGCGGCCCACTGCAGCAAGCGATCCGCCAGACCCTGGAAGCCGGCCAACAGGTGCTGGTGTTCCTCAACCGTCGCGGCTTCGCCCCAACCCTGCTGTGCCACGACTGCGGCTGGCTTTCGGAATGCCCGCGCTGCGACGCGCGCATGACCGTGCACCAGCGCTCCGCCGTGCTGCGCTGCCACCACTGCGGTTACGACGAGCGCCTGCCGCTGCAGTGCCCGCAATGCGCCCACGTCGACCTGCGCCCGGTAGGTGCCGGCACCGAACGTGCCGAAGAACGCCTGAAGGTGCTGTTCCCCGACTACCCGATCCTGCGCGTGGACCGCGACAGCACCTCGCGCAAGGACGCCATGCACAACCTGTTCACCACCATCCAGCGCGGCCAGCCGAGCATCCTGGTCGGCACCCAGATGCTGGCCAAGGGGCACCACTTCCCACGGGTGACCCTGGTGGCGATCCTCGATGCCGACGGCGGGCTGTTCTCCGGCGACTTCCGCGCCAGCGAGCGCATGGCCCAGCTGATCGTGCAGGTGGCGGGCCGCGCCGGGCGCGCCGAAGAGCCGGGCAAGGTCATCGTGCAGACCCACCTGGCCGACCATCCGTTGCTGGTGCAACTGACCGAACAGGGCTACTTCGCCTTTGCCGAACAGGCCCTGAGCGAGCGCCGCGCCGCCGGCCTGCCGCCGTTCGCCCACCTGGCCCTGCTGCGCGCCGATGCGCACAAGCCCGGCCAGGCCGAAGGCTTCCTCGACGAAGCCTGCGCCGCCGCCGAGCGCGTGCTGGCCGAACAGGGCCTGCATGGCATCGAGCTGCTGGGCCCGGTGCCCGCGCCCATGGAGCGACGAGCGGGGCGATTCCGCGCGCAACTGTTGCTCCAGGCCAATGCCCGGGCTCAGTTGCATCGACTGATCAGCGCCTGGTTGCTAGTGTTGGAGCAGATGCCGTCCGGGCGGCAAGTGCGCTGGTCGCTGGATGTCGACCCGGTGGACCTGTATTGAGAGATCGAGCGGTCCGTGGGAGCGGGCTTGCCCCGCGATTGAGCCCATCGCGGGGCAAGCCCGCTCCCACGCCTGACCAGCGATACCGGCCAAAAGGTTGGCAACCCGCCCCCGGCAACGGATAATGCCCAGTTTTTCCACCTGCGCATCGAAGCGCCCCACCGCGCTTGCGGTCGAAAAGAGATCCCCATGAAAGACACCATTCGCCAGCTGATCCAGCAAGCCCTCACCCAACTCGTCGCCGACGGTGTGCTGCCTGAAGGGCTGACGCCGGCGATCCAGGTGGAAAACGCCCGGGACAAGACCCACGGCGACTTCGCCAGCAACATCGCCATGATGCTGGCCAAGCCGGCCGGCATGAAGCCGCGCGATTTGGCTGAAAAGATCATTGCAGCCCTGCCGGCCAGCGCCGACATCAGCAAGGCCGAGATCGCCGGCCCCGGCTTCCTGAACTTCTTCCAGAACACCGACGCCCTGGCCAACCGCCTCGACGCCGCCCTGGCCGACGACCACCTGGGCGTACGCAAGGCCGGCCCGCTCGAGAAAGTCGTGATCGACATGTCGGCGCCGAACCTGGCCAAGGAGATGCACGTCGGCCATCTGCGTTCGACCATCATCGGCGACAGCGTCGCCCGCGTGCTGGAGTTCCTCGGCGACAACGTCATCCGCCAGAACCACGTCGGCGACTGGGGCACCCAGTTCGGCATGCTGATGGCCTACCTGCAGGAAAACCCGATCACCAGCGACGAGCTGTCGGACCTGGAGAACTTCTACCGCGCGGCGAAGAAGCGCTTCGACGAGTCCGAGGAGTTCGCCACCCGCGCCCGCGGCCTGGTGGTCAAGCTGCAGGCCGGCGACCCCGAGTGCCTGGCGCTGTGGACGCGCTTCAAGGACATCTCGCTGTCCCACTGCCAGAAGACCTACGAACTGCTCAACGTCAAGCTGACCATGGCTGACGTGATGGGCGAGAGCGCCTACAACGATGACCTGGCGAATGTGGTCGCCGACCTCAAGGCCAAGGGCCTGCTGGTGGAGAACCAGGGCGCCCAGTGCGTGTTCCTCGACGAATTCAAGAACGCCGAGGGCGACCCGCTGCCAGTGATCGTGCAGAAGGCCGACGGCGGCTACCTGTACGCCACCACCGACCTGGCCGCCGTGCGCTACCGCAGCAACAAGCTGCAGGCTGATCGCGCCCTGTACTTCGTCGACCAGCGCCAGGCCCTGCACTTCAACCAGGTGTTCGAAGTGGCCCGCCGCGCCGGCTTCGTCGGCCACCCGATGCAGATGGAGCACATGGGCTTCGGCACCATGAACGGCGCCGACGGCCGCCCGTTCAAGACCCGCGATGGCGGCACCGTCAAGCTGATCGACCTGCTCACCGAGGCCAAGGAGCGCGCCTATGCGCTGGTCAAGGAGAAGAACCCGAGCCTGGCCGAGGACGAGCTGCGCAAGATCGGTGAAGTGGTGGGCATCGGTGCAGTGAAATACGCCGACCTGTCCAAGCACCGCACCAGCGACTACAGCTTCAACTTCGAGCTGATGCTCAACTTCGAAGGCAACACCGCGCCCTACCTGCTGTACGCCTACACCCGTGTGGCCGGCGTGTTCCGCAAGCTCGGCAAGGGCTTCGACGAGGTGGACGGCAAGATCGTGCTGCAGGCTGCCCACGAGCAGGACCTGGCCGCGCGCCTGGCGCAGTTCGGCGAAATTCTCAACAATGTCGCCGACAAAGGCACCCCGCACGTACTGTGCAGCTACCTGTACGACCTCGCTGGCCTGTTCTCCAGCTTCTACGAGAACTGCCCGATCCTCACCGCCGAGACCCCGGAGCAGCAACAGAGCCGTCTGCGCCTGGCAGCCCTGACCGGCCGCACCCTCAAGCAGGGCCTGGAACTGCTCGGCCTGGAAACCCTGGAGCGTATGTAACTTGGCTGCTGCAAAGAAAAAGCCCGCGCCCAAGCGCGGCGCCAGCCGTCACCAGCCCGCCGCCAAGCAGCCGATCCCGGGCTGGGTGTGGCTGGCGGTCGGCCTGACCGTCGGCGCCTTCATCGTGTTCCTGATGAAACTCGAACCGGGTGGCGGCGACATCAAGCGCACCAAGCCCGAACAGCAGAAGCCGGAGAAGGTCGCCGAGGCGAGCAAGACCACCGCACCCACGCCGCAGCAACCGGTGAAGCCGAAGTACGACTTCTACACCCTGCTGCCGGAGTCGGAAGTGATCGTGCCGCCGGAAGCGGTGCCCGAGAAGACGCCGCCAGTGCCGGCCGTACCAACCACGCCGGTCACTCCGGCGGAAGCGGCCAAGATCGACACCGCCCGTGCCCAGGCCGCACTGCTGGGGCAAACGCCACCGCCGGCACCACCGGTGATCAAGCCGGCACCGACCACCCAGTTCTTCCTGCAGGCCGGCTCGTTCCGCAAGCAGGCGGATGCCGACAAGGTCCGCGCGCAGATCATCCTGCTGGGCCAGGCGGTCAAGGTGGAATCGGGGACGGTAAAAGAAGAAACCTGGTACCGCGTGATGGTCGGGCCGTTCAGCAACCGCGAACAGCTCACCGTGGCGCAGAAACAACTGGCCGGGGCAGGCTTCAGCAACCTGCTGTTGCAACAACGGCGCCAGTAACGAAAAAGGCCTTGCCGCGCTGCGCGACAAGGCCTTTTTTCATACCCGGCGACGCTCGGCGTTGACCTGGGAAACCTGGCTGTTGAGTGTCCAGAAGTCGTACAGCACACCCAGCAGGAACAGGCCGCCGGTAAACAGGTAGATCAGTGCACTGATCCACTTGCCCTGATACAGACGGTGCACACCGAACACCCCCAGGAAGGTCAGGAAGATCCACGCCAGGTTGTAATCCACGCCGCCGGACTCGAAGCGCAGATCCGCCTCGCGGTCCATCGACGGGATCAGGAACAGGTCGATCAGCCAGCCAATCCCCAGCAGCCCCAGGGTGAAGAACCAGATCGTCCCGGTAATCGGCTTGCCGTAGTAGAAACGGTGCGCGCCGGTGAAGCCGAAAATCCACAACAGGTAGCCGAGGACCTTGCTGTGGGTGTCGTGCGCAGGCGCACCCTGTTGATAACCATTCATTCGAAGCCCTCGTGGGTTAGCCGAAAATTTTCTAACGGAAAATGTGACTTTTCCGTGTTGACCCGACATATGGTACGTGGCCAATCGACCAACGGATCAGAATTTGATCAAAAAGCTGTTATAAAGTTGCGCGCCAACACCTTATAAGAGCATCAACTATGCCGCCTTTCATCAAGACATGGCTGACCCTCTGCCTTTTATTACCCCTGGCCGCCCACGCCACCAATCGTGAGCAACGTCTTCCAAGCGGTTTCACCGGTTACACGAGCAATGCCGACAGCTCGGTGAAACGCGCACCCGTGCAGTACCGCAAGGCCACCCTCAGTGCCCGCCCGAGCAACGCCACCCAGCGCCAGGCGCTGCAGGCCGTGGCCATGTCGCCCAAGCAGAGCAGCGAAGTGCTCAGCCGCGCCGTGAACGTGCTCGGCACGCCGTACCGCTGGGGCGGCAGCAGCCCGAAGAAGGGGTTCGACTGCAGTGGCCTGGTCAAGTACGCCTTCAACGACGTGGCTGACGTCGACCTGCCGCGCACCTCCAACGCCATGGCCCAGGGCCAGGGTGTGAAGGTGGCCAAGAGTGACCTCAAGCCGGGCGACCTGATTTTCTTCAACATCAAGAGCCGCCGGGTCAATCACGTGGCCATCTACCTGGGTAACGACCGCTTCATCCACGCGCCGCGCACCGGCAAACGGGTGAGCATCGACAGCCTGGAGAAACCTTACTGGCAGAAGCATTACGTCGTGGCCAAGCGCGTTTTGCCCAAGGACCAGCAGGCGCTGGCCCTGGCCAAGCGCTAACCCGTCGATCGCGGGGCAAGCCCGCTCCCACAGAGGACGTGCAAGTTCATTGAGTGGGAGCGGGCTTGCCCCGCGATTTCGCTCGAGCAGGCAACAACGCTAGTCAGTCAGCCCTCTCTGCTTGAGCGCCTGCAACGCCCCCTCCATCGTGCGCATCCCCAACGCCGCCCCCGCCTGCATCAGCGACTGCACCTGCGCCATGCGCCCCTCGCGAATCAAGTTGCGCACCGCGGGCGTCGCCACCAGCACCTCCCTTGCCGCCACCCTGCCGCCCCCCATCCGCCTGACCAGCACCTGAGCCACCACCAGGCGCAGCGACTCGGCCAGCATCATGCGCACCAGCGGCTTCTCCTCGGCCGCGAACACCTCCACCAGCCGGTCGATGCTGTTCACCGCCGAGCGGGTGTGTACCGTTGCCAGCACCAGATGCCCGGTTTCCGCTGCGCGCAACGCCAGGCGAATACTCTCCAGATCACGCAGTTCGCCGACCATGATCACATCCGGGTCCTGACGCAAGGCACTGCGCAGCCCCTGGGCGAAGTCGCGGCTGTGCGCACCGATCTCCCGCTGATTGACCAGGCAACCCTGGCCGCTGTGGATAAATTCGATGGGGTCTTCAAGGGTGATGACCTGCAGCGCCCGTTCGCGATTGAGCTGATCGAGCAGCGCCGCCAAGGTGCTGGACTTGCCGCTGCCCGTTGGCCCACCCACCAGCACCAGGCCATCCCGGCATTGCGCAACGGTTTGATACACATCGTTCAGGTCAAGTTCGTCGAGGCTGGGGACCTGCGCCGGGATCAGCCGTACACTTGCGCCCAAGCCATTGCGCTGGCGGAACAAGTTCAGGCGCAGGCGCCCCACGCCGGGCAGGCTCAGCGCCAGGTCCAGTTCATCACCGCTCAGCCATTGTCGCCGCTGCCCGCCATCGAGCAAGCCGGCCATTCCCTCTTCCAGCGCCGCGCACGTCAGCACCGGCAACGCCATGCGCTGCAACGCGCCATCCAGGCGCAACAGCGGTGGCTCGCCCGCGGCCAGGTGCAGGTCACTGGCGCCCGCAGCCACAGCCCGGGCCAGCAGGTCGGTCACATCCATGAGACTCCCCAACGGCCATCAAGCAGGTAGAATGCCGCAGACCTCACAGCCGCCGGCGACGATCCATGTCCACCCTAGCAGACAACATTTCCGCCATTGCCAGCCGTATCGACAGCGCGGCCAGGGCCGCCGGGCGCGACCCGGCCAGCGTCCAGTTGCTGGCGGTCAGCAAGACCAAGCCCGCCAGCGCCGTTCGCGAGGCCTTCGCGGCCGGGCTGCGCGATGTGGGCGAAAACTACCTTCAGGAAGCCCTGACAAAACAACAGGCGCTTTCTGACCTGCCCTTGATCTGGCACTTCATCGGCCCCATTCAGTCGAACAAGACCAAAGCCATCGCCGAGCACTTCGACTGGGTACATTCCGTGGACCGCCTGAAGATCGCCCAACGCCTGTCCGAGCAACGCCCGGGCCATCTGCCGCCGCTGAACATCTGCCTGCAGGTGAACGTCAGCGGTGAAGACAGCAAGTCCGGCTGCGCTCCCGCCGACCTGCCGGCACTGGCCCAGGCCGTCAGCGCCCTCCCCGGCCTGCGCCTGCGCGGGCTGATGGCGATCCCAGAACCGACCGATGACCGTGCCGAACAAGAGGCTGCCTTCGCCACCCTGCGCCAGTTGCAAGCGCAACTCGGCCTGGGCCTGGACACCCTGTCGATGGGCATGAGCCATGACCTTGAAGCCGCGATCGCCCAAGGTGCGACCTGGGTCCGTATCGGCACCGCCCTGTTCGGTGCACGCGACTACGGCCAGCCCTGAATCCATGCTTAAACTCACTCTTTCCCTCAAGGACCTGACATGAGCAAGACTCGTATTGCCTTTATCGGCGCCGGCAACATGGCCGCCAGCCTGATCGGCGGCCTGCGCGCCCAGGGCCTGGACGCCTCGCAGATCCGCGCCAGCGACCCGGGTGCCGACACCCGCGCGCGCATCCAGGCCGAACACGGCATCGAAGCATTCGCCGACAACGCCCAGGCCATCGACGGTGTGGATGTGATCGTGCTGGCGGTCAAGCCGCAGGTGATGAAAGCCGTCTGCGAAACCCTGAAGCCACACCTCAAGCCTGGCCAGTTGATCGTCTCCATCGCCGCCGGCATCACCTGTGCCAGCCTGCAGGCCTGGCTGGGCGCGATCCCGGTGGTGCGCTGCATGCCCAACACCCCGGCCCTGCTGCGCCAGGGCGTCAGTGGCCTGTACGCCACCGAGCAAGTGTCGGCCGCGCAGCGCGAGCAGGCCGAACAGTTGCTGTCCGCCGTCGGCACCGCCCTGTGGCTGGACCAGGAACAGCAACTGGATGCCGTCACCGCTGTTTCCGGCAGCGGCCCGGCGTACTTCTTCCTGCTGATCGAAGCCATGACCGCCGCTGGCGAAAAGCTCGGCCTGCCGCGTGAAACCGCCTCGCAACTGACCCTGCAAACCGCCCTGGGCGCCGCCCGCATGGCCGTGGCCAGCGACGTCGATGCCGCCGAGCTTCGCCGCCGGGTCACCTCGCCCGCCGGCACCACGGAAGCGGCGATCAAGTCGTTCCAGGCCAATGGCTTCGAGGCCATCGTCGAGCAGGCACTGGAAGCCGCGGCCAAGCGCTCTGCGGAGCTGGCCGAACAACTGGGTAAATAAGGAGCCTTTTTCAATGAATGCACTGTCCGGCGCCGCGATCTTCGTGGTGCAAACCCTGGTCAGCCTGTACCTGGCAATCGTCCTGCTGCGCTTCGTGCTGCAACTGGTCAAGGCCGACTTCTACAACCCGCTCAGTCAGTTCGCCGTGCGCGCCACCCAGCCGCTGCTCAAGCCGCTGCGCCGGGTAATCCCGAGCATTGCCGGCCTGGATACCTCGTCGCTGCTGCTGTCGGTCCTGATCCAGGCGCTGCTGATGGCCTTCGTGCTGATGGTCACCTACGGCACCTTCGGCGACGTCCTGCACCTGCTGATGTGGGCGATCATCGGCATCACCTCGCTGTTCCTGAAGATTTTCTGGGTGGCGATGATCGTCATGGTGATCGTCTCGTGGGTCGCGCCCAACAGCCACAACCCTGCTGCCGAGCTGGCCTACCAGATCAGCGAGCCGGTGCTGGCGCCGTTCCGTCGCCTGGTGCCGAACCTGGGCGGCATGGACATCTCGCCGATCTTCGCCTTCATCGCCATCCAGGTGATCCAGTCGTTCCTCATGCCCCAACTGGCGGCCTACGCCGGCATGCCACAAGAGCTGTGGCGGATGATCTGACCCTCGATATCTCCAGCGGCAAGCCATTGCTTGCCGCTGGGGGTAGCGCTCTTTAGACTTACGCCTCCGTCAAGCGTGAGCAGGGTCGATGTCCACTGTCTTTCCCGAAGATTCCGTCGGTCTGGTAACACCGCAGATCGCCCGGTTCGATGAACCGTTGGCCCTGGCCTGTGGCCGCGCCCTGGCCTCGTACGAACTCATCTACGAAACCTATGGCGAGCTCAACAGCAACGCCAGCAACGCCGTGCTCATCTGCCACGCGTTGTCCGGCCACCACCATGCCGCCGGCTACCACGCCGCCACCGACCGCAAGCCGGGCTGGTGGGACAGCTGCATCGGCCCCGGCAAGCCGATCGACACCAACCGCTTCTTCGTGGTCAGCCTGAACAACCTCGGCGGCTGCAACGGCAGCACCGGCCCCAGCAGCCTCAACCCGGCCACCGGCAAGCCCTACGGCGCCGATTTCCCGGTACTGACGGTGGAAGACTGGGTGCACAGCCAGGCGCGCCTGGCCGATCGCCTCGGCATCCACACCTGGGCCGCCATCGTCGGCGGCAGCCTCGGCGGCATGCAGGCGCTGCAGTGGACCATCACCTACCCGGACCGGGTACGTCACTGCGTGGACATCGCCTCGGCACCCAAGCTGTCGGCGCAGAACATCGCCTTCAACGAAGTGGCGCGCCAGGCCATTCTCACCGACCCGGAATTCCACGGCGGTTCGTTCCAGGACCAGGGCGTGATCCCCAAGCGCGGCCTGATGCTGGCGCGGATGGTCGGCCATATCACCTACCTGTCCGACGACTCGATGGGCGAAAAATTCGGCCGCGAGCTCAAGAGCGACAAGCTCAACTACGACTTCCACAGCGTCGAATTCCAGGTCGAGAGCTACCTGCGCTATCAGGGCGAGGAGTTCTCCGGGCGTTTCGACGCCAACACCTACCTGCTGATGACCAAGGCGCTGGACTACTACGACCCGGCGGCGGCCCACGACGGCGACCTGGCGGCGACCCTGGCGCATGTCACGGCAGACTTCTGCATCATGTCGTTCACCACCGACTGGCGCTTCTCGCCGGCCCGTTCGCGGGAGATCGTCGATGCCCTCATGGCCGCACGCAAGAACGTCTGCTACCTGGATATCGACTCGCCCTACGGCCACGATGCCTTCCTGATCCCCACGCCTCGCTACATGCAGGGTTTCGCCAACTACATGAACCGCATCGCCCTGTGAGGACCCCATGAGAGCCGACCTGGAAATCATCCAAGACTGGATCCCCGCCGGCAGCCGGGTACTCGACCTGGGCTGCGGCAACGGCGAACTGCTGGCCTCGCTGCGCGAGCGCAAGAACGTCACCGGCTACGGCCTGGAGATCGACGCCGACAACATCGCCGAATGCGTGGCCAAGGGCGTCAACGTGATCGAGCAGGACCTGGACAGGGGCCTGGGCAACTTCGCCAGCAACAGCTTCGACGTGGTGGTCATGACCCAGGCCCTGCAGGCCGTGGAGTACCCCGACCGGATTCTCGACGAAATGCTGCGGGTGGGCCGCCAGTGCATCATCACCTTCCCCAACTTCGGCCACTGGCGCTGCCGCTGGTACCTGGCGACCAAAGGCCGCATGCCGGTGTCGGACTTCATGCCATACACCTGGTACAACACGCCGAACATTCACTTCTGCACCTTCGAAGACTTCGAGAACCTGTGCCGCGAACGCCACGCCAAGGTGCTCGACCGCCTGGCCGTCGACCACTTGCACCGTAATGGGTTGGGCGGCCGGCTTTGGCCTAATCTTCTAGGTGAAATCGGTATTTATCGCGTCAGCAGCCCGGGCCTGCAGGAGCACCAACTCGCAGTCTGACGCTCGCGAACGGAGGAATGGGATCATGCGTCGACTAGTAGTGTTTCTGATCAGCCTGTGCCTGGCCTTGCCGGTGCTGGCTGCCGATGCCGCCAAGCCCGATCGCAAGGAAGTGTTCGGCGACGTGACGGTCCACTACAGCGCCTTCACCTCGAGCATGCTGCAGCCGGACATCGCCGCCGCCACCGGCCTTACCCGCAGCAAGAACCAGGGCGTGCTCAATATCACCGTGCTCAAGAGAGGCAAGCCGGCCACCTCGGTGGTCAGCGGCACGGTCAAGGACCTGACCGGGCGCAGCAGCCCGCTGTCGTTCAAACAAATCACTGATCAGGGTGCGATGTACTACATCGCCCAGTTCAAGATCGAACAGGCTGAGACCCTGACCTTCGACCTGAATGTCGAAACCGGTGGCATCAGCCATACACTCAGCTTCAATCAGGAAGTGTTCCCAGGCGAATGATGAATTTCCAGCAACTCGTATTGGCCAGCCATAACGCCGGCAAGCTCAAGGAACTGCAGGCCATGCTCGGCGACTCCGTGCATCTGCGCTCGATCGGTGAATTCAGCCAGGTAGAGCCGGAAGAAACCGGCCTGTCGTTCGTCGAGAACGCCATCCTCAAGGCGCGCAACGCCGCACGCATTTCCGGCCTGCCGGCCCTGGCCGACGACTCGGGCCTGGCGGTGGACTTCCTCGGCGGCGCGCCGGGCATCTATTCGGCACGCTACGCCGACGGCAAGGGCGACGCAGCCAACAACGCCAAGCTGCTCGAAGCGCTGAAGGATGTACCCAAGGAACAGCGTGGCGCGCAGTTTGTCTGCGTACTGGCGCTGGTGCGCCATGCCGACGACCCGCTGCCGATCCTCTGCGAAGGTCTGTGGCATGGCAGCATCCTGTTCGAGGCCAGCGGTGAGCATGGTTTCGGCTACGACCCGCTGTTCTGGGTGCCGGAGCGCAAGTGCTCCAGCGCCGACCTGGCGCCCGTCGACAAGAACCAGCTCAGCCACCGCGCCCGCGCCATGGCCTTGCTGCGTCAGCGTCTGGGCCTGGCATGAGCGAAAAGCTGTTGATACAGCCGGCGGGCCTGCTCCTCCCAGAACTCCCGCCGCTGTCGCTGTACATCCATATCCCCTGGTGCGTGCGCAAATGCCCTTATTGCGACTTCAACTCGCACCAGGCCGGGCCCACATTGCCCGAAAACGAGTACATCGATGCCCTGCTGGCCGACCTCGACCAGGAAATGCATGCCGTTGCGGGCAGACCGATCAGCACGATCTTCTTCGGCGGCGGCACCCCCAGCCTGTTCAGCGCGGCTGCACTTGGCCGCCTGCTGCGGGGTGTCGAGCAGCGCATCCCGTTTGCCGCGGACATCGAGATCACCCTCGAAGCCAACCCGGGCACGTTCGAGCAGGAAAAGTTCAAGGCCTATCGGCAGACCGGCATCAACCGGCTGTCCATCGGCGTGCAGAGCTTCCAGCCAGCCAAGCTTGAGAAACTCGGGCGCATCCACAACGGCGATGAAGCGGTGCGCGCCGCCGACATGGCCCGCGCGGCTGGCTTCGACAACTTCAACATGGACCTGATGCACGGCCTGCCGGACCAGTCGCTGGACGATGCGCTGGGCGACCTGCGCCAGGCCATCGAACTGGCGCCGACGCACCTGTCCTGGTATCAGCTGACGGTCGAGCCCAACACCGTGTTCTGGAACCAGCCGCCCGAGCTGCCCGAGGACGACATCCTCTGGGATATCCAGGAAGCCGGCCAGGCGCTGATGGCCGAGCACGGCTACCAGCAATACGAAGTGTCGGCCTACGCCCAGGCAGGGCGCGCCGCACGGCACAACCTCAATTACTGGCGCTTCGGCGACTTCATCGGTATCGGTGCCGGTGCCCACGGCAAGCTGTCGTTCCCCGACGGACGCATCCTGCGCACCTGGAAGACCCGCCTGCCCAAGGACTACCTGAACCCGGCCAAACCCTTCAAGGCAGGTGAGAAGGTGCTGCCGGCCGATGAACTGCCCTTCGAGTTCCTGATGAATGCGCTGCGCCTGACCCAGGGCGTGGAAGCCGAGCTGTTCACGCAACGCACGGGGCTGCCCCTGGCGCAACTCGCGCAAGCCCGCCGCGCCGCCGAACAAAAGGGCCTTTTGCAGGTCGAAGCGGATCGACTGGCGGCTACGCCACGCGGCCAGCTGTTCCTCAATGACCTGCTGCAGTACTTCTTGAATTAAGGATGACCCATGGACCTGGTACTTGACCTGCTCTCGACCGTCTCCCGCTGGAGCCGCAGCAACCTGTCGGAGATCTCGCTGGCCCTGGTGGGCTGCCTGCTGGTGCTGTTCGGCACCGATATCAAGGGCTGGGTCGAGGGGCGACTGGGCGGCCTGGCCGGCGCCCTGCGCGTGCCGTTCATGGCGCTGCTGGTGATGATCGGCAGCGGCGCGGCGCTGATCTATGCCACACCGTGGATCGTCAAGGGGCTGGGGCAGTTCAACAACTATGCACTGGCACCGGTGTTGCTGGTGGTGCTGGTGTTGATCGGGGTGGTGGCTGACCGGCGAGGGTGAGCGGCGGCCAAAAGCCACCCTGGCGAACCAGGGCGGCTCCTCACTCCACTAGCCCTCAGCGGGCATCATCGAAGTGATCACGCAGGAAGTCCCTCGCGGTCTTGAACAGGATCAAGAGCCGGACGAACTTCCAGGCGCGGCTCAGCATTTTCAGCAGGTGCTTCATATGCCTTGGCCTCCGTACTGGCCAGGCCAATCTTCCAGTATCTAGCCGGCACTTCGACACCTTCAGAGATCATGTGAGCTATCTCCAGTGAAGTGGCCAGGTGGATGGCCCTTCGAAAAAAACACCGGCACGGTTCGCAGGCCGCGTCGAAGGGGCCGAGACAACAAAAAATCCGTTTCCCGGCCCGCCACTGGGAAAACTCACATCAGAGCGGGGTGATCTTACGTCAGCTGAGACTTGAACGCTGTTAACCATTCAGACACACATACTGCTGGATATTTCTGCGATTGACGCCATTTTCAGGCAGCCCTAGTATTTCGTTTGTGAGCTATCTCCAGTGAAACCGAAGTACGCAGGCCAAGGATTCGTAACCCGAAGCCCGCATAAAAAAACCGCCCTTCGCAAGGCGGTTTTTTCGTCTTTCGCTTGCCCCCAACCCTTGGCAACGCCAGCACTGCGCGGCCCCCATCATGCTCAGCGCCCTTTTGGCGTCTGCGCCGCATTCGCTTCCAGCCTTTGCCTCCAGCCGGATGCACGCCCGCACCCCAAAGACTCGGCCTCGCGCAACATCGCCAGCCGCTCGGTCATTGGTGTCTGCTGCCAGATGGCGGGATGAGTGGCCAACAAATAAAGCGCCTCGGCTTTGAACTGGTCGTATGAAAACACTTGTCTGGACTTCTCCAGCATCTCGCCCACTGTGAGTGACACCGAGGGCAGGGCCGAAGCAATGTCGGTAGCCGGCCTGAAACAATGCACCTCACGCAAAAGCTGCGGATAGAGCGACTGGTGCGGATCATCCCGATGCAAAGCCGCTTTCAACACCTCAAGCAAGGCGACTTGCTCTGCGCCCATGAAGTCGAAGCTGTCGGAGGCTGGCGCGCAACGGTAGTAATAGGCGACCGCTGCCGCCAGAAACCCTTGCTCTACAGCCTGATGCAAACGCGCACAGGAGGCCTGCCTGCGTGCCATGTCGCGCCGGTCCGCAGAGGTTTGCATATTGGACTGCCAGAACAGCGCCAAGGTGTTGCCCGCCTGCGCTGCCAGCTCGATGTGTGCGCGCGCTTCATCCATCAATTCGCTCATCGGCATCAACTGTTCAGTACTGATGGCTTCGCCGCCGGCCTCGATTTCGGCAAGCGCCTGCAAATTCACGTTGGCCTGTTGTACCAAGGCCACGGCACGCTCGAGGTGTTGCTCAGAGGGTGAAAGAGGTTCACGCAGTAACGCGGCGAGCACAAGGCAGACCGCAACGACCAGGCCTATCAGCGGCAACAGAACCCGAGGCTTCAAGGCGCAATCCTTTACGCAATGTAATGAGGGGCCAGAGGCGCACCGGCGCCTCTGGCAGGGGGAGGGTCAAGCCAGTTTTTCGAACTTCAGGTCCCACACGCCGTGCCCAAGGCGCTCACCACGACGCTCGAACTTGGTGATTGGGCGCTCTTCGGGGCGTGGCACGTAGGCGCCATCAGCCGCCTGGTTGCGATAGCCCGGTGCTGCGCTCATCACTTCCAGCATGTATTCGGCATAGGGCTCCCAGTCGGTCGCCATGTGGAACACGCCACCGGGCTTCAACTTGCGGCGCACCAGCTCGGCGAACTCCAGCTGGACGATCCGGCGCTTGTGGTGGCGCGCCTTGTGCCAGGGGTCGGGGAAGAACAGCATCAAGCGGTCGAGGCTGTTATCGGCCACGCAACGGTTGAGCACTTCGATGGCGTCGCAGTCATACACCCGCAGGTTCTTCAGGCCTTGAGTGAGCACGCCATTGAGCAAAGCGCCGACACCCGGGCGGTGCACTTCGACGCCGATGAAGTCCAGCTCGGGCGAGGCGGCAGCCATCTCCAGCAGCGAATGGCCCATGCCAAAGCCGATCTCCAGGGTGCGCGGCGCCGAACGGCCGAACACCTGGTCGTAGTCCACCGGGCTGTCAGCCAGCGGCAGGACGAACAGCGGGCCGCCCTGCTCCAGGCCACGTTGCTGGCCTTCGGTCATGCGCCCGGCGCGCATCACGAAACTCTTGATGCGACGGTGCGGGCGATCTTCGCCGTCGGCGGTGATCGGCGTTTCTTGCGATTCAGTCATCTGGGGCTCTTACTTGATCAGACCATCCAGCGGCGAAGAGGCGCTGGCGTAGAGTTTCTTGGGCATGCGGCCGGCCAGGTAGGCCATGCGCCCGGCCAGGATGCCGTGCTTCATGGCTTCGGCCATCAACACCGGCTGTTGGGCGTGGGCGATGGCCGAGTTCATCAGTACCGCTTCGCAACCCATCTCCATGGCGATGGTGGCATCGGAGGCGGTACCCACGCCGGCATCGACCAGCACCGGCACCTTGGATTCCTCGAGGATGATCTGCAGGTTGTACGGGTTGCAGATGCCAAGGCCCGTACCGATCAGGCCGGCCAGGGGCATCACCGCGATGCAGCCGGCTTCGGCCAGCTGACGGGCGATGATCGGGTCGTCGCTGGTGTAGACCATCACGTCGAAATCTTCCTTGACCAGCACTTCGGCGGCCTTGAGGGTTTCGATGACGTTGGGGAACAGGGTTTTCTGGTCAGCCAGCACTTCCAGCTTGACCAGCGTGCGGGACTCATGGCCTTTGCGACCATCGAGCAGCTCACGGGCCAGGCGGCAGGTGCGCACGGCTTCCACTGCATCGAAGCAGCCTGCGGTGTTCGGCAGGATGGTGTACTTGTCCGGCGACAGCACGTCGAGCAGGTTCGGCTCGCCTGCATTCTGACCCAGGTTGGTGCGGCGCACGGCGACGGTGACGATTTCGGCACCCGAGGCCTCGGTGGCCAAACGGGTTTCTTCCATGTCACGGTACTTGCCGGTGCCGACCAGCAGGCGCGACTGGAAGGTGCGCCCGGCCAGAATGAAGGGCTTGTCGCTGCGAACGTTGCTCATCGATGTTCCTCAGGAAAGGTTACGGGGCTTACGGGTGAATCGCCGGGCTTGCTCAACCACCGCCGATGGCATGGACCACTTCAACCTGGTCGCCCTCGCTCAGCAGCGTGCTCTCGTGCTGACTGCGCGGCACGATGTCCAGGTTCAGTTCCACCGCCACCCGGCGGCCGGCCAGCTCGAGCCGGCCGAGCAAGGCCGCGACGCTCTCGCTCGCGGGCAGTTCGTAAGGTTCACCGTTCAGTTGAATGCGCATGCGCACGGCCACCATTGTTCGTTGGGGCAGGCATTCTAGCCCCGATCAGCCTTGCAACCCAAGGGTGGCGCGCGCCATTAGTCGCGATTGTGGACCACTCGGTCAGCCCAGGCGCCAGGCGGCCAGGCCCAGGCACAACCAGCCGGCGAGGAAGCACAGGCCACCCAGAGGGGTGATCATGCCGAGCTTGCCCAGCCCCGTCAGCGTGAGCACGTAGAGGCTGCCGGAAAACAGCACGATACCCAGCGCGAACAATCCGCCGGCCCAACCTACCAAGCGCCCGGGCAGGTGCACCGAGAGCACGGCCACGGCGAGGATCGCCAGGGCATGCACCAACTGGTAGGTAACACCGGTGTGAAAGATTGCCAGGTAATCGGCACTGAGGCGGCTCTTCAGGCCATGGGCGGCAAAGGCGCCGAGCGCGACACCGGTGAACCCGAAGAAGGCGGCGAGCATCAGGAAGCTGCGAAGCATGGGACGACTCCTCGAAAGGGGTCTGTATAATGGCCCGTTCCAACGGTCCGGCCAAGCCATCACCATGCTGTCATCCTTCCTGCGCCACTTCACCCGCGGCCTGCTCTGGTTCGCTGCCGCAAGCATTGCCGTGGTGCTGGTACTGCGCTGGGTACCGCCGCCCGGCACGGCGCTGATGGTCGAGCGCAAGGTGGAGTCATGGTTCAGTGGCGAGCCGATCGACCTGCAGCGCGACTGGACACCCTGGGAAGAGATCTCGGACGAGCTCAAGGTGGCGGTCATCGCCGGTGAAGACCAGAAGTTCGCCAACCACTGGGGCTTCGACATCCCGGCCATCCAGGCAGCACTGGCCTACAACGAACGGGGCGGCAAGGTCCGTGGCGCCAGCACCCTGACCCAGCAGGTGGCCAAGAACATGTTCCTGTGGTCCGGCCGCAGCTGGCTGCGCAAGGGCCTGGAGGCCTGGTTCACGGCACTGATCGAGCTGTTCTGGTCGAAAGAGCGGATTCTCGAGGTGTATCTGAACAGCGCCGAGTGGGGCAAGGGCGTGTTCGGCGCCCAGGCGGCGGCGCGTTATCACTTTGGCGTGGATGCCAGCCGCCTGACGCGACAACAGGCCGCACTGCTCGCTGCCGTGCTGCCGAGCCCGATCAAATGGAGCGCCAGCCGGCCGAGTACCTATGTGGCCAGCCGCGCGGGGTGGATTCGCCGGCAGATGAGCCAGTTGGGTGGGCCGAGCTACCTGATGCAGCTGGATCCTGCACGCAGGCTGTAAGCTGCGCTCGCAAGGGCATCAAGTAACCTGTGGGAGCGGCTTCAGCCGCGAAGAAGCCAACGCGGTGGACGGCACCAGCTTCGCTGGTGTTCGCGGCTGAAGCCGCTCCCACAGGGGCCAGCGATCCATCTCCAATAAAAAACCGCTGCCTCTTGCGAGAGCAGCGGTTTTTCAATCCAGCCAGGGCGCCGATCAGATGGCGATCAGTGCCTTGACCTTGTTCATTGCGTTCTTCTCCAGCTGGCGAATACGCTCGGCCGAGACGCTGTACTTGTCCGCCAGCTCATGCAGCGTGGCCTTCTCTTCAGCCAGCCAGCGCTGGTAGAGAATGTCGCGGCTGCGATCGTCCAGGCCTTGCAGGGCTTCATGCAGGTTGCTGGTGGAGTTGTCGCTCCAGTCAGCATCCTCCAGCTGCACAGCCGGGTCGTAGCGGTGGTCTTCCAGGTAGTGCGCGGGCGACTGGAAGGCGCTGTCGTCATCGGCTTCGGCTGCCGGGTCGAAGGCCATGTCCTGGCCGCTCAGGCGGCTTTCCATTTCACGCACTTCGCGGGGCTCTACGCCCAGGCTTTCAGCCACGCGATGCACTTCGTCATTGTTCAGCCAGGCCAGGCGTTTCTTCTGGCTGCGCAGGTTGAAGAACAGCTTGCGCTGAGCCTTGGTGGTGGCCACCTTGACGATGCGCCAGTTGCGCAGGATGAACTCGTGGATCTCGGCCTTGATCCAGTGCACCGCGAAGGACACCAGACGTACGCCCATTTCCGGGTTGAAACGTTTTACCGCCTTCATCAGGCCGACGTTGCCTTCCTGGATCAGGTCGGCCTGGGCCAGACCATAGCCAGCATAGCTACGGGCGATATGGACGACGAAACGCAGGTGGGCCATCACCATTTGCCGGGCGGCCTCGACATCCTGTTCGTAATAGAGACGCTCGCCCAGATCACGCTCCTGCTCGACCGTCAGCAGCGGGATGCTGTTGACCGTGTGCACGTAGGCTTCCAGGTTTGCACCGGGTACCAGGGCATAGGCAGGTTGCAACGATGTGGTCATTCAAGTACCTCCGACTTACAGACTCGTGCCTTGTGGGCACTGCCAGCATAGACCCGGAACCGCGAGACAAGTTCCTGGATGAAAAAAAGTCAATGCTGGCGATAAACCATTATCGTGGTGCCAGCTCGTTCAGATGCCGAGCCACCGCGATCCATGCACCGATATACCCCAACAGCACCGCGCCGATCAAGAGGGAAAGACCATCGGCGGCCGGCACCCCGCCCAGGGCGAAATCGCTGCCATACAGGCCGGAAAGCCCGACGACCGCGTCGTTGAGCCAGTTCAGGCCGAACGCCAGGATCCCCCAGGCCAACACCCCGGCACCCAGGCCATACAGCGCCCCCATATAGAGGAAAGGCCGGCGCACGTAGCTGTCGGTGCCGCCCACCAGCTTGATCACTTCGATCTCGACGCGGCGGTTCTCGATATGTAGACGAATTGTGTTACCGATTACTAACAGCAAGGCAGAAATAAGCATCACCGCGAGGCCGAAGACAAAGCGATCACCCAGCTTGAGGATCGCCGCCAGGCGTTCGACCCAGACCAGGTCCAGCTGTGCCGCTTCCACCCGTGGCAGTTCCGCCAGGCGCTGGCGCAGCGCTTCCAGGGCCGGTTTGTCGACTTCGCTCGGGGTCACTACCACCACGCCGGGCAGCGGGTTGTCCGGCAGCTCGCGCAAGGCCTCGCCCAGGCCAGACTGTTGCTGGAACTCTTCCAGCGCCTGCTCACGGCTGACGTACTGGGCCTCGGCAACGCCCGGCATGCCCTTGATCTCGTCACGCAATGCTTCGCCATCGCGGCTGCTGGCGTCGAGCTTGAGGTACAGCGAAATCTGCGCCGCGCGCTGCCACGAACCGCCGAGCTTCTCGACGTTCTTGAGCAGCAGCGACAGGCCCATGGGCATGCTCAGCGCCACGGCCATCACCAGGCAGGTGAAGAAGCTGCCGATCGGCTGCTTGGCCAGGCGGCGCAGGCTGTCGGCCAGGCTGGCACGGTGGCTTTCCAGCCAGGCGTGCAGCAAGGTGCTGAAGTCCGGGCCATCGTCGTCGTGGTCACCGCGCTTTTTCTTCGCAGGTGTCGGGTCGGCGGGCTTGGGCGCGACCCGCTCGGAAACCTTTGGTGTACGTGTAGTGCTCATTGCCCGGCCTCCCCATCGCCGATCAAGCGGCCGCGTTGCAGCGTCAGCATGCGGTGGCGCATGCGCGCGATCAGCGCCAGGTCATGGCTGGCGATCAATACGGTGGTGCCCAGGCGGTTGATGTCTTCGAACACGCCCATGATCTCGGCGGCCAGGCGCGGGTCGAGGTTACCGGTGGGCTCGTCCGCCAGCAGCAAGGCCGGCTGGTGGACGATCGCGCGGGCGATGCCGACGCGCTGTTGCTGGCCGGTGGACAGGTCGGCCGGGAACAGCTCGCCCTTGTCGCTCAACGACACGCGCTCCAGCGCCGAGTCGACGCGCTTGGCGATCTCGGCCTTGGACAGCCCGAGGATCTGCAGCGGCAGGGCGATGTTGTTGAACACGGTGCGGTCGAACAGCAACTGGTGGTTCTGGAACACCACGCCGATCTGCCGACGCAGGAACGGGATCTGCGCATTGCTGATCTGCCCCAGGTCCTGCCCCGCCAGCAGCAGCTTGCCGCTGGTCGGGCGTTCCATGGCCAACAACAGGCGCAACAAGGTGCTCTTGCCGGCACCGGAGTGGCCGGTGACGAACAGGAACTCGCCACGCCGCGCCCGGAAGCTCAGCTCATGCAGGCCGACGTGGCCGTTGGGGTAGCGTTTGGCGACCTGTTCGAATCGGATCATGCAGGTTCCCGCTCGGCAAACAGTGCCTTGACGAAAGGTTCGGCCTCGAAGGTGCGCAGGTCATCGATACCCTCGCCCACACCAATGAAGCGGATCGGAATGTTGAACTGCTTGGCCAGGGCGAAGATCACCCCACCCTTGGCGGTACCGTCCAGCTTGGTCAGGGCCAGGCCGGTCAGCTCCACGCTCTGGTTGAAGTACTTGGCCTGGCTGATGGCGTTCTGCCCGGTACCGGCGTCGAGCACCAGCAGCACCTCGTGGGGCGCCTCGGCGTCGAGCTTGCCGATCACCCGACGGACCTTCTTCAGCTCTTCCATCAGGTTGTCCTTGGTGTGCAGGCGCCCGGCGGTGTCGGCGATCAGCACATCGACGTTGCGCGCCTTGGCGGCCTGCACGGCGTCGAAGATCACCGAAGCCGAGTCGGCGCCGGTGTGCTGGGCGATCACCGGGATCTGGTTGCGCTCACCCCACACCTGCAACTGCTCCACGGCGGCGGCGCGGAAGGTGTCGCCGGCGGCGAGCATGACCTTCTTGCCTTCGAGCTGCAGCTTTTTCGCCAGCTTGCCGATGGTGGTGGTCTTGCCGGCGCCGTTCACGCCGACCACCAGGATCACGTAGGGCTTGTTCTGCGCCTCGATCTTCAGCGGCTGCTCGACCGGGCGCAGCAGCGCGGCCAGTTCTTCCTGCAGCGACTTGTACAGCGCGTCGGCGTCGGCCAGCTGCTTGCGGGCGACTTTCTGGGTGAGGTTCTGGACGATGGCCGAGGTGGCCTCGACGCCGACGTCGGCGGTCAGCAGGCGGGTTTCGATTTCGTCGAGCAGGTCGTCATCGATGACCTTCTTGCCCATGAACAGGCTGGCCATGCCCTCGCCAATGCTGGCGCTGGTCTTCGACAGGCCCTGCTTGAGACGGGCGAAGAAACCGGGCTTGGACGGTTCGGCGACAGCCGGAGCAACCGGCTCGGGTTCGACCGGGGCCGGCGCGATGACCGGTTTGGCTTCGACAACCGGCGCTGGGGCCGGCGCAGCAGTGGCAGCCGGCTCAACGAGCGGGCGAGCGGGAATGGCAGGCGGCGCCTTGGGCTCCAGGTCCTCAACCAGCGCCACCGGTTCTTCGGCGACAGGCAGTACCAGGTTGCTGACCGGGGCCGCAGGCACTTCGACCGGTGCTGGCTCTACAGGCGCGGCAACCACAGGCGGAACAACCACGGGGGCGGCGGCAGGCGCATATTGCGGCGTGGCGACTACCGGCTCGGGCTGCGGTGCGGCGACCACTGGCTCGGGCACCGAGGCTGGCTGCGGTGGGTTGACCACTGGTTCAGGCACAGCCTGAGGCGCGGCAACCACCGGCGCCGGCACAGGCTCGACCACTGCGGGCTCGGGCACCGCCGTCGGCAGCGGCTCGGCAGCAGGCACCTGCAGTGCGGCCGGCTCTGCGGCCTGCGGTTCTGGGGTTTGCGGCTGTTCGGCGACAGGTTGTTCCGGCTTCTTGCGGAACCAGCTGAACAGGCCTTTCTTCTCGCCAGCCGCAGCCGGCGCTTTTTTGTCGTCGTTGGAACCAAACATGGAAGACGGCTATCTCAGGGTAGCGATGCGCCAGCAGTGGCGCATCGGGAATTCTTGAGTCACGCAGAACAGACTATTTTGTAACCGACTGGTTCATGCGCAACGTTTTGTCTTTAGGGCCTGCGGGCCAGAACGGCGACAGGCATGGTCGCCAGGCAACCGGATCAGTATCCTAGCACCTCCTGGCCCGCCGACGCTAAACCCAAGCGGGCCGCAGAACAGGTTAAACACCGTATGAATGCTCTAGCCCGCCGCGCCGCTGGCCTGTTGCTCGGCACGCTGTGCCTGCCGCTTGCGGCCTTCGCCGCCGATGTGCAACC
Organism: Pseudomonas sichuanensis; assembly: GCF_003231305.1. Classification (GTDB taxonomy): domain Bacteria; phylum Pseudomonadota; class Gammaproteobacteria; order Pseudomonadales; family Pseudomonadaceae; genus Aquipseudomonas; species Aquipseudomonas sichuanensis. The sequence continues at coordinate 23,595 of NZ_QKVM01000060.1, forward strand.
CACCCACGAATTCATCCTCGACAACGGCCTGAAAGTGGTCGTGCGCGAGGACCACCGTGCCCCGGTGGTGGTTTCGCAGATCTGGTACAAGGTCGGCTCCAGCTACGAAACCCCGGGCCAGACAGGCCTGTCCCACGCCCTGGAGCACATGATGTTCAAGGGCAGCGCCAAGCTCGGCCCTGGCGAAGCATCGCGCATCCTGCGTGACCTGGGCGCCGAAGAGAACGCCTTCACCAGCGACGACTACACCGCCTATTACCAGGTGCTGGCCCGCGACCGCCTGCCGGTGGCCTTCGAACTGGAAGCCGACCGCCTGGCCAGCCTGCGCCTGCCGGCCGACGAGTTCAGCCGCGAGATCGAGGTGATCAAGGAAGAGCGCCGCCTGCGCACCGACGATCAGCCCACCTCCAAAGCCTTCGAGCTGTTCCGCGCCATGGCCTACCCGGCCAGCGGCTACCACACCCCGACCATCGGCTGGATGGCCGACCTCGAACGCATGAAGGTCGAAGAGCTGCGCCACTGGTACGAGTCCTGGTACGCGCCGAACAACGCCACCTTGGTGGTCGTCGGCGACGTCACCCCCGACGAAGTGAAAACCCTCGCGCAAAAATACTTCGGCCCCATCCCCAAGCGCGCCGTGCCCCCCAGCAAGCTGCCGCTGGAGTTGGCCGAACCCGGCCTGCGCAAGCTGACCCTGCACGTGCAGACGCAGTTGCCGAGCCTGATCTACGGCTTCAACGTGCCGGCCCTGGCCACCGCCAAGGACCCACGCACGGTTAACGCGCTGCGGCTGATTTCCGCCCTGCTCGACGGCGGCTACAGCGCCCGCATGCCGGCGCGCCTGGAGCGCGGCCAGGAGCTGGTGGCCGGTGCCTCGTCCAGCTACAACGCCTTCACCCGGGGCGACAGCCTGTTCCTGATCTCGGCCACCCCCAACGTGCAGAAGAAAAAGACCCTGGCCGAGGTGGAGAAAGGCGTCTGGCAACTGCTCGACGAACTCAAGACCACCCCACCGACCGCCGAAGAGCTCGAGCGCGTGCGCGCCCAGGTGATCGCCGGCCTGGTCTACGACCGTGACTCCATCAGCAGCCAGGCCACCACCATCGGCCAGCTGGAAACCGTCGGCCTGTCCTGGAAACTGATCGACAGCGAACTCGACGACCTCAAGCGCGTGACCCCGGAAGACATCCAGGCCGCTGCCCGCACCTACTTCACCCGCGAACGCCTGAGCGTTGCCCATGTACTGCCCGAGGAGTCCGCTCATGAGTGACCGCAGCGCACCCCGCTATACCCTGTTGGGCCTTGGCATCATCGTGCTGGTGGTGGCCATCGCCCTGCTGCTGGCCCGTCCGGCCCAGTCCGACAGCGCCAGCCAGCCCGCTACCGCGGCCCGCCCGGCCAACTCGCTGCAATCGCTGGCCGAACTGGACGGCAAGGCCCCCAGCCGTCGCCAGTTGAACATCCAGCACTGGACCACCGCCGAAGGCACCCGCGTTTTGTTCGTCGAAGCCCGTGAGCTGCCGATGTTCGACCTGCGCCTGACCTTCGCCGCCGGCAGCAGCCAGGACGGCACCACGCCAGGCGTGGCCACGCTGACCAACGCGATGCTCAACGAGGGCGTGGCCGGCAAGGACGTCACCGCCATTGCCGAAGGCTTCGAGGGCCTGGGCGCAGACTTTGGCAATGGCTCCTACCGCGACATGGCCGTGGCCTCGCTGCGCAGCCTCAGCGCCGCCGACAAGCGCGACCCGGCACTCAAACTGTTCACCGAAGTGGTGGGCAAGCCGACCTTCCCCGATGACGCCCTCAAGCGCATCAGGAACCAGATGCTGGCCGGCTTCGAGTACGAAAAGCAGAACCCCGGCAAGATCGCCGGCAAAACACTGTTCGCCAACCTGTACGGCAGCCACCCCTACGCTCACCCCAGCGACGGCACGGCCCAGACAGTCACCGCCATCACCCTCGATCAGCTGCGCGCCTTCCACGCCAAGGCCTATGCCGCCGGCAACGCGGTGATCGCGCTGGTCGGCGACCTCAGCCGCAGCGAAGCCGAGGCCATCGCCGCCCAGGTTTCCGCCGGCCTGCCCAAAGGCCCGGCCCTGGCCAAGCCCGAGCAACCGGTTGAACCCAAGCCAGGCATGACCCACATCGACTTTGCGTCCAAGCAGACCCACCTGATGCTGGCCGAACTTGGCATCGACCGTAACGACCCGGACTGGCCCGCCCTGTCGCTGGGCAACCAGATCCTCGGCGGCGGCGCCTTTGGTACCCGGCTGATGAGCGAAGTGCGCGAAAAGCGCGGCCTCACCTACGGGGTGTACTCGGTGTTCAGCCCGATGCAGGTACGCGGCCCGTTCATGATCAACCTGCAAACCCGTGCCGAGCTCAGCGAAGGCACGCTCAAGCTGGTCCAGGACCTCCTGGCCGACTACCTCAAGAGCGGCCCGACGCAACAGGAGCTGGACGACGCCAAGCGCGAACTGGCCGGCAGCTTCCCGCTGTCCAATGCCAGCAACGCGAGTATCGTCGGCCAGCTGGGCGCGATCGGCTTCTACAACCTGCCGCTGAGCTGGTTGGAAGACTTCATGCAGCAGTCCCAGGCGCTGACCGTCGAGCAGGTCAAGGCCGCCATGAACAAGCATCTGGCGGCGGACAAGCTGGTGATCGTCACCGTCGGCCCGAGCGTGCCGCAAAAGCCGCTGCCGGCCCCCACTGAAAAACCCGCCGAGCAAGCGCTGGGCGTACCGGAGCACTAATGGCCAGACCTACCCCATCCCCGCGCCCGACCCCGGGCGCCAGCAAGGGCCCCGGCCAGTTGCGCATCATTGCCGGCGAGTGGCGCAGCCGCCGCCTGAACGTCCCCGAAGGCGACGGCCTGCGCCCCACCCCCGACCGCGTGCGCGAAACCCTGTTCAACTGGCTGGCGCCGTACATCGAGGGCGCCCGCGTACTGGATGCCTTCACCGGCAGCGGCGCACTGGTGCTCGAAGCCCTGTCCCGTGGCGCGCAAGACGCCGTGGCGCTGGACAGCAACCCGGCCGCCATCGCTAACCTCAAGCACAACCTTGAGCTGCTGCGCTGCCCGCGCGGGCAGATCCTGCAAACCGACGCCCTGCGCTACCTGCAAGGCCCGGCCAAGCAGCAGTTCGACCTGGTGTTCCTCGACCCGCCCTTCCACCAGGACCTGCTGGCCAACACCTGCAACCTGCTGGAGCAAGGCCAGTGGCTGCGCGAGCAAGCCTGGATCTACACCGAAAGCGAGGCGGCGCCGTCGAGCCTGCCGATGCCCGGCAACTGGCGCCTGCACCGCGAGAAGAAAACCGGGCAGGTGCATTACGCGCTCTGGCAGCGCACCCAGATTTAAGTAACACCGCCCACCAGCAGCAGTGCCCGAAGCTGCTCCGCTCATCACGCGTGACGGAGCACTTCGAGCATGACCCTCCCCCCGACAGTCAACCTTTCTTCGCTGATCCCCGCAGCAAAGCCGCCACTGCAACACTTCGTTCTCGACAATGGCTTGAACGTTTATCTGCAGGAAGACCCGCGCAGCGCCCTGGCCTGTGTCCAACTCTGCTATCACGTCGGCGCCAGCCACGACCCCTTGGGGCATACCAACCTGGCCCACCTGCTCGAACATATGCTGTTCGAGGGTAGCGCCAAGCTCGCCCCCGGACAGTTGTCGAGAGTCATCGGCCGACTGGGTGGCGTGACCAATGCCTCGACCCAGGATGATGGCACCGTCTACGAAGTGACACTGCCGGCTGCACGCCTGGAAGTCGCACTGGAGATCCTGGGTGACACCATGGCCAACGCCAGCCTCACAGCGAGCGGTTTCGAGCGCGCCGTCAAGGCAGTCAACGACGAGCGCCGACTCAAACTCGACAACGACCCCGAGCAACAGGCGTTCGAACACCATAAACGCCTGGCCCACGGCAGCAGCCCTTACGCCGCGCCCAGTTTCGGTGATGCCGTGGACCTTCACTACATGAAGCCCGATACCGTACGCACCTGGTACCGCACCTGGTACCACCCCAACAATGCGACGCTGGTGGTGGTCGGCAACGTCGACCGGGTGCGCTTGCAGGGCTGGGTCGAGCGCTACTTCGGCCCTTGGCGCGCAGCAGTGCTGCCTGCCTTGCCCGGCCCGAGCCAGACGGCAGGCCATCAGGCCCGCCAGCAAGCCATCAGGCTGCCAGGGCTGCGCGATGGCCTGTATTTGTCCTTCAATGTGCCGAGCCTGGCGACTGCCGAATCGACCGCCACGGCAGCGGCCTTGATGCTGCTGCCGGAACTGTTGGCCAATGGTGCCGATTCGATGCTCTACGCCAGCCTGGTCCGTGATCGGCACGTGCTCACAGGCATCGAAGCCTTCTATGACCACCTGACCCGCGGCGACACCTTGCTGACTCTGTATGCCTACAGCATTCCCGACCAGGGCACGCCGCAACAGGCCATCGAGCAGATACGGAACATCCTCGATGCAGTCCGACAAACGCCGCCCAGGGCTCAGACACTCGACGCACTCAAGTTCCGGCTGCTTACCGCGCTGCTCATCGCCAGGGATACACCGCAAAAACAGGCCCAATCCATCGCTTCGTACACCCTCAGCGGGCTGAAGCCCGAGGTGCATGATCAGGTCCTGCAAGCACTGATCGCACTCACGCCTGAAGATATCCAGGTGGCCGCACAGCGGTTCCTGGCCGACGACCGCATGGCGGTTACCCTCATGCTCGTACCGCAGGACACAGCTGCGCAAGTAAGCGAACGCCTGCCATTGACCTGTGCGGACCTTGCCGGCCGCCTCGCCACGGCCGATTTCTCCGCACTGCAGTCGGCTGCCAGCATCGACACCCACCACCTGCTCCCTCCGGCCCAGTCAGTCCACACCTGGGACACTGCCAATGGCAGCCGCGCGGCCTTCATCGCCACGCAGGGTTCACCCCTGTTCGAACTGCGCCTGCGCTTCAACGCTGGCGCCTGCCAGGACGGCGATACTCCGGGCCTTGCGGCGCTTACGCTGTATACGCTCGATCAAGGCATCGAAAACCTGGGCGCCCAAGGCTTCGCGGCGAGCCTCAGCGGCCTCGGAGCAAGCGTGCGGCGAGACATCAGCCACGACCATGCGCGAATCGGCCTGAGCGCTCACTGCACGGCGCCGCTGCGCGAAGCGGCGCTCGAACTGTTCACCGCGATGGTTGCCAGGCCAGCCCTGGAGGCAGACGCATACTCCAGCATCCAGGCGCGTGTGCTGCGGTACCTGCAGCGGCGCGAAAGCAGCCCCGCGCAACGCATCGACGTGGAAATGCTCAGCCGCCTGTTCCCGCAGCATGCCTATGGTCACGACTGCTCAGGCACCAGCATCAGCGTCGCCGGTATCGACGTGGACAAGGTCAGGGCATTCCATCGACGCGCCTATACCGCCGCAAACCTGGAAATCACATTGGTGGGCGACCTGAGCCTGACAGAGGCCAGGCAGATGCTCGACACGCTGACCCAGGCGCTGCCAAGCAACCGCGCCGCGCTCCTGCCGCCACAACCTGCAACCCCACTGGACGAGGCCATCGCCGTCCACCTGGAGCAAACAGGCAGCAATTGCGAAGTGACCTTGGCCCTGCCCCTCGACGTGACGCGCTCCGACGCCGAGTACACGGCCATGGTCGTGACCCACGAGCTACTCGGCGCCGGCTTCGAGTCGCGCCTGGTTGCCGAACTCCGTGAGCGCCGCAACCTGACCTACAGCATCGACAGCCATTTGCGCACTTACCGGGCGGCCACCTTCCTGTACATCAGCTGGGACATCGACCCCGCCTACCTGGAGGCCTCTGTGGAACTGGTGAAGCAGGTCATCCAGTGTTTCATCGAGCACGGGCCGAGCCAGGACGAACTGGAACTTGCCGTCAACCAGCTGGGAGGTGGCCTGCTCCGCTCATTTTCCGACAACGATGCGCTGGCAACGAGGCTGGCCGACCTTGGAGCCGATACGGTTACCACAGACCACCCTGCCGTCTACCTGCAACAGCTTGCACAACTGACCCCAGCGGCCGTGCAGGCTGCGGCCAGGCGCTTGCTGGCCATCGAGCGCTGCGTGTGCCTCAGCATCGGCCCGCGCACTGGGCAGAAAGCCCTGCCAGCCTTGACCGCAATCGACCAATAGCGCAATTACAGTGGCGGTGTTTCATGGCACTCTAGGCAGGCACATCACGAGTCGCCCAGCATGCCCAGCCTCACCGCCACGTTCCGCCCGGCCACCGGCCTGGCCAATCCGCACCTGCAGACCCTCTGGGGCCCGCTGTGGCGCAAGCTCCCCGAACTGCCCCGCGAACGCGAGCGCCTGTGGCTGGCCGACGGCGACTTCCTCGACCTCGACTGGCACGGCCCGCACCAGGCCGATGCGCCGCTGGTGCTGGTGCTGCATGGGCTGACCGGCTCTTCCAACTCGCCTTACGTCAAAGGCCTGCAGCAGGCGCTGCAGGCGCGCGGCTGGGCCAGCGTGGCGCTTAACTGGCGCGGCTGCTCGGGGGAACCCAACCTGTTGGCGCGCAGCTACCATTCCGGCGCCAGCGAAGACCTCGCCGAAACCCTGCGCCACCTGCGTGCACGACGGCCGCTGGCACCGCTGTATGCAGTCGGTTACTCGCTGGGGGGGAATGTGCTGCTTAAGTATCTGGGAGAAAGTGGTTCGGCCAGCCAGCTGGAGGCGGCAGTGGCGGTGTCGGTGCCGTTTCGCCTGGACCAGTGCGCCGACCGTATCGGCCTGGGGTTCTCCAAGGTCTACCAGGCGCATTTCATGCGCGAGATGCTGGCGTACGTACAGAGCAAACAGCAGCATTTTCGCGACAAGGGCCACCATGACCGGCTGGCCGAGATCGAACGCCTGGGCTCGCTGCGCAACCTGCGTACCTTCTGGGATTTCGATGGCCGGGTGACCGCGCCACTCAACGGCTTCAACGATGCCCACGACTATTACCGGCGCGCCTCCAGCCGCTATTACCTGGGCGAAAACCGCACGCCGACGCTGATCATCCACTCCAGCGATGACCCGTTCGTGTTCGACCACAGCTTGCCGAGCACAAGCGAGCTGGCGCCGCAAACGCAGTTCGAGCTGCACAGCCGCGGTGGGCATGTGGGGTTCGTCGACGGCAGCCTGCGCAACCCGGGGTATTACCTGGAGCGGCGGATTCCGCAGTGGCTGGTGGACGGCAGATAAGACCCCATCGCGGGGCAAGCCCGCTCCCACGTTATCTGGCGTAGGGGCTGCGGTGCGCCGCTGCGACTTGCCCCGCGATGGTTGCTTCAGTCAATCGCCGGTCGCAACCCCGCGCTGCGGATCATTGATCCACTCGCTCCACGACCCGGCATACAAACGCCCCAGCGGGTACCCGGCCAGGGCCAGGGCGAACAGGTTGTGGCAGGCCGTCACCCCAGACCCGCAATAGGCCACCAATTGCTCCGGCGAGCGCCCATCCAGCTTCTCGGCAAACCGCTGCTTGAGCTGCTCGGCCGGCAGGAATCGCCCATCGGCGCCAAGGTTGTCGGTGAACGCCGCGCACTGAGCGCCCGGGATATGCCCGGCCACCGGGTCGATCGGCTCCACTTCGCCGCGAAAACGCGGCAAGGCGCGCGCATCGATCAGCGTGAGCGCAGGCTCATCCAGACGCTTGAGCAGATGCCCGGCATCGATCAGCAGCTTCATGTCCGGTTCGCCGCTGAACTGGCCTTCACGCTTGACCGGCGGATCCAGGCTCAGCGGCAGATGCGCCGCGTGCCAGGCCTTGAGGCCGCCATCGAGCAGGTACACCGAATCGCGCTTGCCGAGCCAGGCCAGCAACCACCAGGCACGGGCGGCGAACGCACCAGGGCCGTCGTCGTACAGCACCACCCGGCTGTCATCGTCCACACCCCACTCGCGCAGGCGCTCGACCAGCCGCTGTGGATCCGGCAATGGGTGGCGGCCGGTGCGGCCCTTGACCACCGGCCCGCTCAGGTCACGCTCAAGGTCAGCGAAATGCGCCCCGGCGATATGCCCCTGGGCATAGCTGCGTTGGCCGTAATCGGCATCTTCCAGGGCAAAGCGGCAGTCGAGGATCACCAGGCCGGGCGCGTCCAGTTGCTCGGCCAGCTGCTGCGGGGTGATCAGTTGCGCAAGGGGCATGACAGTCTCCTGATGAAGGGCTCGAAGGCGCTGGCTCAGTGCTCCAGGGCCTGGTTGAACGGTACATGGAATTCGTCGCACAAGGTGTCCACAACGGCGCGCGAGCCGGGCGTGACGAAGCCCAGTTCCAGCACCAGCACCTGATAGACGCCGCGCTTGAAGGCTTCTTCACCCAAATGCGCGGAATGTTCACGGGTGGTGCTGAGAAAACGCACCCACGAGGTCAACACGATCCAGGCATTGATGGTCAGCGATTCGATCTGCGCGGCATCCATGGCCAGGATGCCGGCCTCGACGAAGCCACGGTAGATCGCCTGGCCCTGCTGCAGGCAACGCTGCGAAAAGCGCCGGTAGCGGGCGGCCAGCTCCGGGTCGCTTTCGAGCAGGTGTTCAAGGTCGCGGTGCAGGAAGCGGTAGTTCCACATCGCCGCCAGCAGTGCCTTGAGGTAGAAGCGTTTGTCCTCAACCGTGGCGACGCGGCCCTGGGGCGGGCGCAGGAAGCTGTCGACCAGTTCTTCGTACTGGCTGAACAGCACGGCGATGATCGCCTGCTTGTTGGGGAAGTGGTAGTACAGGTTGCCGGGCGATATCTCCATGTGCGCGGCAATGTGGTTGGTGCTGACGCTGCGCTCGCCCTGCTGGTTGAACAGCTCCAGGCTGTTCTGCACGATGCGTTCTCGGGTCTTCATGCGCGGGGCCATGCTCAGCTCCAGTCTCCGTGCGTTCAAGTGATGGGGCATCTTACGGGCTATCGCCCCGCGACGTCAGGGCACGGCAGCGTAAATGTCCGCTGATCTGGCAGATAAATCACTCACCCCGGCAGGAATTAGAGTATAGGCTCTACTCACTCTTTCCCACGGGTGCCTGCGCCATGACCTCGATCATCACCTCACCCCCTGTTACTTGCGACAGCACGCTTGAGGCGATGTTCGCCGCCCAGCGCCAGGCATTCGCCGGCAACCCCATGCCACCGGCGGCACAACGCCGGCAGTGGCTGAAAAGCCTGCGCGAAGCCCTGCTACGTGAGCAGGAGGCCTTGATCGCGGCCATCGACAGCGACTTTGCCGGGCGCAGCCGCGACGAGACCTTGCTCGCCGAACTGCTGCCCTCGGTGCAAGGCCTGCGCCATGCCGAATGCCACCTGCAACGCTGGATGCGCCCGTCGCGTCGGCACGTCGGCCTGGCCTTCCAACCTGCCAGCGCCAAAGTGCTGTATCAGCCGCTGGGCGTGGTGGGGATCATCGTGCCGTGGAACTACCCGCTGTTCCTTGCCATCGGGCCCCTGACCTGCGCCCTGGCGGCCGGCAACCGGGTAATGCTCAAGCTCAGCGAAGCCACGCCGGCCACAGGGTTGCTACTCAAAGCACTGCTGGAACGGGTATTCCCCAGCGACCTGGTCAGCGTGGTGCTGGGCGAGGTGGAAGTCGGCCAGGCCTTCGCCCGCCTGCCCTTCGACCATTTGCTGTTCACCGGCGCCACCAGCATCGGCCGCCAGGTGATGCTGGCGGCAGCGCACAACCTCACCCCGGTCACCCTCGAACTGGGCGGTAAATCCCCCGCCATCGTCTCGGCGGATGTGCCACTGGATACCGCCGCCGAGCGCATCGCCTTCGGCAAGACCCTCAACGCCGGGCAAACCTGCGTGGCCCCCGACTACGTGCTGGTGCCACGCGAACGCCTGGATGCCTTTGCCGATGCCTACCAGCGCGCGGTGCACAGGCTCTACCCGCGCATCGCCGACAACCCCGACTACAGCGCGATCATCAACCCGCGTCAGCTTGACCGCCTGGAGCGCTTGCTGGCCGATGCCCGCGCACAGGGCGCGCAAGTGCGCGACCTCTACCCCGACGAACCGCGCCAGGGCCGCCGCCTGCCGCCGCACCTGTTGCTGGAGGTGAACGACAGCATGCAGGTGATGCAGGACGAGATCTTCGGGCCGTTGCTGCCGCTGGTGCCCTACGACCACCTGGACCATGCGCTGGCCTACATCAACCAGCGCCCGCGCCCGTTGGCGCTGTACTACTTCGGTTACGACCGTGGTCAGCAAGCCCGGGTGCTGCGCGACACCCATTCCGGCGGCGTGTGCCTCAACGACACCCTGCTGCACGTGGCCCAGGACGACCTGCCATTCGGCGGTGTCGGCCCCTCCGGCATGGGGCACTACCACGGCCATGAAGGCTTCCAGACGTTCAGCAAAGCCAAGGGGGTGCTGGCCAAGCAGCGCCTGAACGCTGCCCGGCTGATTTATCCGCCCTATGGCAAAGCCTTGCAGCGCCTGGTCTACAAACTGTTCATCCGTTGAGCGAGGAAGGCTGCGCATGCACCGTCGCGACCTGCTCAGGTTCAGCCTGGGCGCCAGCGTGTTCCTCGGCACCGCCAGCCTGATTGGCTGCTCGAAACAAGCGCCCTCAGCGGATTACCAGGTGCTGCGCGAAGACGACCTGCCGCTGTTGCGGGCCCTGATCCCCGTGGTGCTGGCCGGCACCCAGGCCACTGAAGCGCTGGTGCTGCACAGCCTCGACGGCAAACTGGCGGCGCTGTCGCCGGCCATGCTCAAGCTCACCCGGCAATTGTTCGACGTGCTCAGCCTGCCGCTGACCCGGGGGCCGCTGACTGGCATCTGGGGCAGCTGGAACGAAGCCAGCAACGCTGATGTGGAGGCCTTTCTCGCACGCTGGGGCGGCAGTTCGCTGAACCTGCTGCGCCAAGGGCATGCGTCGTTGCTGCAACTGTTGTCGATGGCTTGGTATGAGCGGCCGGAAGCCTGGGCTGCGTGTGGCTATCCAGGGCCGCCGAAGATTTGAACTTCAGGCTGGCGGGGCTGCTTCGCAGCCCTTTCGCGGCACAAGGCCGCTCCTACAGGAGACTGCGATCCCCTGTAGGAGCGGCCTTGCGCCGCGAAAGGGCCACGAGCCGGCCCCAGCAGCACCCAACACAACAACAAAGGCCACGCCATGCCCGTCCCCGACCCGTTTCGCCAAGGCCTCGAACGAGGCTGGATCACCCACGATGCCTCGCGCCTGGAGCAGGACCTGACCTTCGAAGCCGACGTCGCCGTGATCGGCAGCGGCGCAGGCGGCGCCACCACGGCCGAGGCGCTGAGTGCCGCCGGCCTGAACGTGCTGCTGATCGAGGAAGGGCCGCTGAAGACCAGCAGCGATTTCCACCTGCTGGAGCACGAAGCCTACGCCGAGCTCTACCAGGAAGGCCTGGGCCGGCTGAGCAAAGAGGGCGCCATCACCATCCTCCAGGGCCGCGCGGTAGGCGGCACCACCCTGCTCAACTGGACCTCGAGCTTTCGCACCCCGGCGCAAACCCTGGAGCACTGGGCCCGGGAGCACGCCGTCAAAGGCCTGGACAGCGCCACCCTGGCCCCCTGGTTCGAACGCATGGAGCAGCGCCTGGGCATCACCCCCTGGGCACTGCCACCCAACGCCAACAACGACGTGCTGCGCCGTGGCTGCGAGGCGCTCGGCCACCGTTGGGCGGTGATCCCGCGCAACGTGCGCGGCTGCTGGAACCTCGGGTACTGCGGCATGGGCTGCCCGGTCAATGCCAAGCAGTCGATGCTGGTCACCAGCATCCCGGCCCTGCTGGAAAAGGGCGGCACGCTGCTCTACCTGGCCCGCGCCGAGCGCTTCAGCCATGACGGCCAACGGATCGACCACCTGCTGTGCCAGGCCCTGGATGCACGGGGCGTACACCCGACAGGCCGGCAGATCCAGGTGCGTGCCCGCCATTACGTGCTGGCCGGCGGCGGCATCAACAGCCCGGCCCTGCTGCTGCGCTCCGAGGCACCCGACCCGCACCGGCGCCTGGGCAAACGCACCTTCCTGCACCTGGTCAACTTCAGCGCCGCGCAATTCGCCGACAGGATCGACCCGTACTACGGCGCGCCGCAGTCGATCTACAGCGACCAGTTCCAATGGCAGGGCGGCATCGACGGGCCGGTCGGCTACAAGCTCGAGGTGCCGCCGCTGCACCCGGCCCTGGCCAGCACCCTGCTCGGCGGCCATGGCCAGGACAACGCCCTGCGCATGGCCGAACTGCCGCATACCCATGTGATGCTGGCGCTGCTGCGCGACGGTTTCCACCCGGACAGCCCGGGCGGCCAGGTGGAACTGCGCGGCGATGGCTCGCCGGTGCTCGACTACCCCGTCACCGACTACCTGCGCGACGGGCTGCGCCGGGCCTGGCACAGCATGGCGCAGATCCAGTTCGCCGCCGGGGCCCGCCAGGTGATGCCCGTGCATGGCGATGCCCGCTACGTCGACCACCCCGCGCAAGCGGCTGCGATGATCGACGGCCTGCCCCTGGAACTGTTCCGCATGCGCCTGGGCAGCGCCCACGTCATGGGCGGCTGCGCCCTGGGCGAAGACCCGCGCCAGGCGGTATGCGACAGCCTGGGCCGGCATCATCAGCTGGAAAACCTGTCGATCCACGACGGCTCGCTGTTCCCCACCAGCATCGGCGCCAACCCGCAGCTGTCAGTGTATGCCCTGGCTGCGCGGCTCAGCGAAGCACTGGTCGGGCGCCTGGCACAGGGGGCATGACAGCCCCTGCACGCCCTGTCTATAGTGCCATCAGCTGGCCGCGCGACTTGGCCGGGCGCAATCGCTGCGCTACCATCCGACTCCCCAACGCACTCCAGCCAGGATGACGCGATGAACCGAGTGTTGTACCCGGGTACTTTCGACCCCATTACCAAAGGCCATGGCGACCTGGTCGAGCGTGCCTCGCGGCTGTTCGATCACGTGATCATCGCCGTGGCCGCCAGCCCGAAGAAAAACCCACTGTTCCCGCTGGAGCAACGGGTGGAGCTGGCCCGCGAGGTCACCAAGCACCTGCCCAATGTCGAAGTCATCGGCTTCTCCTCGCTGCTGGCGCATTTCGCCAAAGAGCAGAACGCCAATGTGTTCCTGCGCGGCCTGCGCGCGGTCTCGGATTTCGAATACGAGTTCCAGCTGGCCAACATGAACCGCCAGCTGGCACCGGACGTCGAGAGCCTGTTCCTCACGCCTTCGGAGCGCTATTCGTTCATTTCCTCGACGCTGGTCCGGGAAATCGCCGCGTTGGGCGGTGATATCACCAAGTTCGTCCACCCGGCGGTGGCCGACGCGCTGACCGAGCGCTTTCGCAAGTAACCTGTGTGCCCGGGGCGCGTCCCGCTGACGCGCCTGCGTGCACTGCGGGCGCGAATCCGGCACAATTGCGCCTATCGCATTGAAACATGCCCGGGCCCGACGCCCCGGCCGGAGTCCCCATGTCCCTGATCATCACCGACGATTGCATCAACTGCGACGTCTGCGAACCCGAGTGCCCGAACGCTGCCATCTCGCAAGGCGAAGAGATCTACGTGATCGACCCGAACCTGTGCACCCAGTGCGTGGGCCACTACGACGAGCCGCAATGCCAGCAAGTCTGCCCGGTCGACTGCATCCCGCTGGATGAAGCCCACCCGGAAACCGAAGACGAGCTGATGGCCAAATACCGCCGGATCACCGGCAAGGCCTGATGCCGTTCGTCGCCGCGATACGCCGCGCCGCGCTTGGCGCCGCCCTGGCGCTGCTGGCCACGGCAGCCCAGGCCGACGGCCCGGGCCGCGCCGCCATCGCCAGCCCGCATGCCGAAGCCACTGCCGCCGCCCGGCAGGTGCTCGAACAAGGCGGTAACGCCTTCGATGCCGCCGTGGCCATCGGCGCCGCACTGGCAGTGGTCGAGCCCTACGGCTCGGGCCTTGGCGGCGGTGGTTTCTTCCTGCTGCGCGAACAAGCGGCCACCCCACGCTACGCCTTCCTCGACGCCCGTGAGCGCGCACCTGCCGCCGCCCGCGCAGACATGTACCTCAAGGACGGCAAGGCCCAGCCCGGCCTGTCGATCAACGGCCCGCTGGCGGCAGCCATCCCCGGCCTGCCCCAGGCCCTGGCCGACCTCGCCGCCAGCCACGGCAACCTGCCGCTCAAGGACAGCCTGGCACCGGCAATCCGCCTGGCCAACCAGGGCTTTGCCGTCGACCGCATCTACCGCGACCGCGCCACCATGCGCCTGGCGGCGCTGCGTGATGACCGCGAAAGCGCTCGGCTGTTCCTCAGCGCCAATGACGTACCTGCCCTGGGCACGGTGATCCGCCAGCCAGAACTGGCCGCCACCCTGCAAACCCTCGCCGAACATGGCCGCGACGGCTTCTACCGTGGCCCTACGGCCCAGCGCCTGGTCGATGGCGTACGCCAGGCCGGCGGGCTCTGGAGCCTCGAGGACCTGGCCGGTTACCGCACCGCCTGGCGCGAGCCGCTGCGCTATCGACTGGCCGAACAGCGCGAACTGATCAGCAGCCCGCCGCCGTCCGCCGGCGGCGTGGCCCTGGCCCAGAGCCTGGCGATGCTCCAGCGCCTGCCCTGGCAGAGCGCCGAGCCGGTACAGCGCAGCCACTATGTGATCGAGGTGCTGCGCCGGGCGTATCGCGACCGTGGCCTGCTGGGCGACCCGGACTACGTCGCCAACCCCGTCAACCGCCTGCTGGCGCGCCACTACCTCACCGGCCTGGCCGACAGCATCGACGTGCGCCAGGCCACCCCCAGCAGCGCCCTGCCGCCGTCACCGGCCTGGCGTGAAGGCGACCACACCACCCACTTCACGGTGATCGACGCCGACGGCAACGCGGTGTCCGCCACACTGTCGGTCAACCTGCCGTTCGGCGCGGCGTTCAGCGTGCCCGGCACGGGCGTGGTGCTGAACAACGAGATGGACGATTTCGCCGCCGACCCCAGCGGCAGTAACAGCTACGGCCTGGCCGGCAGCCAGGCCAATGCCGTGGCGGCGGGCAAACGGCCACTGTCGAGCATGAGCCCGACCTTCATCGAAAGCCCAAGCCAGTTCGCCAGCTTCGGCACCCCCGGCGGCAGTCGGATCCCGAGCATGGTGCTGCTGTCGGTGCTGGGGTTCCTGGAAGGCCGCCCCGTGGCCGAATGGCCGGCGACGCCGCGCTATCACCACCAGTACCTGCCGGATGTGGTGGAGCATGAGCCGGGGACGTTCAGCGACGCACAGAAAGCCGAGCTGCAGGCGCGCGGGTATCGGTTGAAGGATGTGGGGCGTAACTACGGCAACCAGCAGGTGCTGTATTGGGACAAGGCTGGCGGGACTGTCGAGGTGGCCAGTGATCCCAGGGGTGTAGGACAGGCGGCGGTAGTCGACTGATCCGGCCCTA
>NZ_QKVM01000061.1 GCF_003231305.1 Pseudomonas sichuanensis
CCGGATCGGAAAAGATCAACCCCGTGATATGGTTCCCCACCGTATCCGTCCGCCTTCACGAGAGCGCCCGATGGCCAACACGACCTCACTGCACCCAGGTTTCATGATCGTTCAGGGCAATCGCCTGGATGACTTGCGCAATCTGGTGGTGAGTGTGATGCGCCGCTTTCCCTTGGCACCGTTGGAAAACGAAATTGCCCTGGTACAGAGCAACGGTATCGCCCAGTGGCTGAAACTGGCGCTGGCCGAAGACCCGCTGGACGGCGATCTGGGCGGCTGCGGCATTGCCGCCGCAATCGACGTGCAGTTGCCCGGCAGCTTCATGTGGCAGCTATATCGAAGGGTGCTGGGCCGCGATGAAATCCCCGAAGTGTCGCTGCTCGACAAAGCCCCCCTGACCTGGCGCCTCATGCGCCTGCTGCCGGAGGTCATCGAGCGCCCGCACTTCGAGCCCCTGCGCCGCTTCCTCACCGATGACAGCGACCTGCGCAAACGCTATCAACTGGCCGAACGCCTGGCCGACCTGTTCGACCAATATCAGGTCTACCGTGCCGACTGGCTCAAGGATTGGGCTACCGGGCACCATGTGCTCAACACCGCGCGCGGTGAACGCAAGCCACTGGCTGCCGGCAACCGCTGGCAGGCCGAGCTGTGGCGAATCCTGCTCGAAGACGTAGGCGAAGAGGGCATGGCCCAGAGCCGCGCCGGTGTGCACCAGCGCTTCATCGAACGTATAAACAGCCTGGAACAAGCGCCCGCTGGCCTGCCCGCGCGATTGATCGTGTTCGGCATCTCATCGCTGCCGGCACAGATCCTCGAGGCCATGGCCGGTCTGGCACGCTTCAGCCAGGTACTGCTGTGCGTGCACAACCCCTGCCGGCACCACTGGGGCGACATCGTTGCCGACAAGGACCTGCTGCGCCACCAGTACAAGCGCCAACAGCGCAAGCAAGGCATGCCCATGCAGCTGGACGACGAGCTGCTGCACCAGCACGCGCACCCGCTGCTGGCCGCCTGGGGCAAGCAGGGCCGTGACTACATCAACCTACTCGACAGCTACGACGACCCCGGCAGCTATCAGGCCGTGTTCAGCGATGGCCGTATCGACCTGTTCAGCGACGGTGACCCCAAGACCCTGCTCAACCAGTTGCAGGACGACATCCTCGAACTTCGCCCCCTGGCCGAAACCCGCGAGCTGTGGCCCCAAGTGGACCCTGCCAAGGACCGCTCCGTGCGCTTCCATGTGGCCCACAGCCCGCAGCGCGAAGTCGAGATTCTGCACGACCAGCTGCTGGCCCGCTTCAGTGCCGACCCCAGCCTGCGCCCGCGCGACATCATCGTCATGCTCCCGGCCATCGACACCTACGCCCCGCACATTCGCGCGGTGTTCGGCCAGCTGGAGCGCAGCGACCCCCGCTATATCCCATTCACCCTGACCGACCAAGGCCAACGCGGCCGCGATCCCCTGCTGATCGCGCTCGAACACTTGCTGAAGCTGCCCGACAGCCGTTTTGCCGTGAGCGAGGTACTCGACCTGCTGGATGTACCGGCAGTGCGCGCCCGCTTTGCGATCGAGGAAAGCGACCTGCCCACCCTGCATCGCTGGATCGAGGGCGCCGGCATCCGCTGGGGCCTTAACGCTCGGCAACGCGCCACGCTCGGGTTGCCCGAGGGCCTGGAGCAGAACAGCTGGCGTTTCGGCCTGCGCCGAATGCTGCTGGGGTACGCGGTGGGCGTAGGTGAAGGCTGCGATGGCATCGAGCCCTACGACGAGATCGGCGGGCTCGATGCCGCCCTGATCGGGCCGCTGGTTGCCTTGCTCGACGCCCTGGACATCGCCTGCCAGGCACTTTCGCAGCCGGCCACGGCCACGCAATGGGGCGAGCGCCTGCATGCGTTGCTGCAGATCTTCTTCCTGGCTGAAAACGAGCACGACGAACTGCTGCTGGTGCAGCTCCAGGACCTGCGCGACACCTGGCTGGAAACCTGCGAGGCGGTCAGCCTGCAAGACCTGCTGCCGCTCACCGTGGTGCGCGAGGCGTGGTTGTCAGGCCTCGACCAGGGCAAATTGTCCCAGCGATTCCTCGCAGGTTCGGTGAACTTCTGTACCTTGATGCCCATGCGCGCCATCCCGTTTCGGGTGGTCTGCCTGTTGGGCATGAACGACGGCGACTACCCGCGCGCGCAGCCTCCGCTGGACTTCGACCTGATGGCCAGCGACTACCGCCCGGGCGACCGTTCGCGCCGTGAGGATGACCGCTACCTGCTGCTCGAAGCTCTGCTGTCGGCGCGTGACCAACTGTACGTCAGCTGGGTCGGGCGCAGCATCCGCGACAACAGCGAGCGCCCGGCCTCGGTGCTGATTGGCCAGTTGCGCGATCATCTGGCCGCCGGTTGGCAACTGGCCAAGGCCAAACCCGGGCAGAAGGACGATGCGGGGCAACAACTGCTGCATGCCCTGACCCAGGAGCACCCGCTGCAACCGTTCAGCCAGCGCTATTTCCAGAAAGGCAGCCCGCTGTTCAGCTTTGCCCATGAGTGGCTGGTCCTGCATCAGGATGCCGCCGAGGCCCAGGCCGCCCATGCCCCGTTGTTGCCCTACGCCAGCGATGAGCCATTGAGCCTGATGCAGTTGCAGGATTTTTTGCGCCATCCCGTCAGGCACTTCTTCAGCCAGCGCCTGAAAGTCTACTTCGAAGCACTGGAAGCACCCACGCCGGACGAAGAACCCTTCGCCCTCGATGCCCTGCAACGCTACGGCCTGAGTGAAAGCCTGCTGGGGGCCGCCTTGGCCGCGCCGGACAACCCCGAGCAGGCGTTGCAGGCCCAGGCCCGCCGCTTGCAAGCCTGCGGGCTGCTGCCGCTGGCCGGGTTCGGCGAGGCGTTGCAGGCCGAGCTGATCCAGCCCCTGCCAGACCTGCTGCAGCGCCATGGGCAATTGCTGCAGCGCTGGCCAACGTTGGTGGAAGGCGCCTTGCCGATCCACTTCGAACACGGCCTGCACCGCCTCGAGGGCTGGCTCGGCCGGGTCTACCAGGCCGACGACCAGAGCCTTCTGAGCATTGCCACCGTGCCCAACACCCTCAGCGCCGGGCGCAACAACCTCAAGTGGCACCGGCTGATCCCGGCCTGGGTCATGCACCTGGCCGCCTGCGCCTCGGGCTACCCGTTGCACAGCGCGCTGGTGGCCAGCGACCTCACCCTGCTCCTGGCGCCGTTGCCGCAAGGCCAGGCCGCCGAACGGCTGGGCGAACTGCTGGTGGCGCGCCAGGCGGGCATGAACGCCCCCCTGCCGGTCGCGGCCAAGACCGCGTTCGCCTGGCTGGCCCAGGAAGATCCGGACAAGGCGCTTGCCGCCGCCGCCCGCGCCTACGAAGGTGACGGCCTGATCAGCTACGGCGAGCGCAGCGAAAGCCTCGCCCTGGCCCGCCAGTACAGCGACTTCGCCGCGCTGGTGCTGGATGAAACCTTCGAAGGCTGGTGCGAAGCCTTGTACCGCCCCCTGTTCGCAGCGCCCTGGCAAACCCTCGGCAACCCGGAGAGCGCCCAATGAGCCAAGCCCGCCCGCTGGCCTTGAGTTTCCCCCTGCACGGCAGCCAGCTGATCGAAGCCAGTGCCGGCACCGGCAAGACCTTCACCATTTCGGCGCTGTACCTGCGGCTGATCCTCGGCCACGGCGGCGAGCAGGGCTTTGCCCGCGAGCTGCTGCCCCCGCAGATCCTCGTGGTGACCTTCACCGACGCCGCCACCAAAGAGCTGCGTGAACGCATCCGCGCTCGCCTGGCCGAGGCGGGCCGGTTTTTCCGCGGCGAGCTGGATGACGCCGACCCGCTGCTGCACCAGTTGCGCGACGAGTATCCACAGGAGCATTGGCCACGCTGTGCCAGCCGCCTGGAGATCGCCGTGCAGTGGATGGACGAGGCTGCGGTATCGACCATCCACGGCTGGTGCCAGCGCATGCTGCGCGAGCACGCCTTCGACAGTGGCAGCTTGTTCACCCAGAGCCTGGAAACCGACCACAGCGAGCTGCTTGGCCAGGTCATGCGCGACTACTGGCGGCGCTTCTGCTACGGCATGCGCGGCGAATCCCTGGCCTGGGTGCGCGGCCACTGGGGCAGCCCCGATTCACTGCTGCCGCGCATCCGGCCCTTGTTCGGCCGGGTGCGCAGCGAACAGCACGACCAAGACCCGCAACAACTGATCGAAGCGACCCTGCGCGAGCGCAGTGAGCAGTTGCGCCAGCTCAAGGCGCCATGGGCCGCCTGGGCCGATGAGCTGCAGCAGATCTGCCGCGACGCCGTGGCCGCCAAGCAAGCCGACGGCCGCAAGCTGCAGGCGCGCTATTTCGAGCCCTGGTTCGACAAGCTCAAGGCCTGGGCTGGCGACGATCAAGCCATGGACCTCGACCTGGGCACCGGCTTCACCCGCCTGACCCCCGACGGCATGGCCGAAGCGTGGAAGGTCGGCGAGCCGCCGGATCATCCAGCCCTGCACGCCATGCAAACCTTGCGCGAACAACTGCAGGGGCTCGCCAGCCCCGAGGTGCGCGTGCTGGAACATGCCGCCGCCTGGGTCTCGGCCCGCTTCGAAGTGGAAAAGCGCCGCCGCGCCGAAATGGGCTTCGACGACATGCTGCTGCGCCTGCAGCATGCGCTGGCCAGCGAGTCCGGCGAGCGCCTGGCCGGGTTGATCCGCGAGCAGTTCCCGGTGGCGTTGATCGACGAATTCCAGGACACCGACCCGGTGCAATACGGCATCTTCGAGCGCATCTATCGCATCACCGAGAACAACCCGCAAACCGGCCTGTTCATGATCGGCGACCCCAAGCAGGCGATCTACGCCTTCCGTGGCGCCGACATCTTCACCTACCTGGCTGCCCGGCGCGCCACCGCCGGGCGCCTGCACAGCCTGGACACCAACTACCGCTCGAGCCAGGCCATGGTCGCGGCCGTGAACCGGGTCTTCCTGCAGGCCGAGGCGCGTGAACAAGGGCGCGGCGCCTTCCTGTTCCGCGCCCATGGCGACAACCCCTTGCCCTTCGTCGAGGTCCGCGCCAAAGGCCGTAGCGAGCAGTTGCTGATCGACGGCCAGCCCACTGCGGCGTTGCACTGCTGGCATCTGCAAAGTGACGAGCCCGTGGCCAACACCCTGTATCGCCAGCGCCTGGCCGCCAGTTGCGCCAGCCATATCGTGGCCGTGCTCAACGGCGGCCAGCAGGGCGTCAGTGGCTTTGCCGGCAGTGACGGGGCACTGCGCCCGTGCCTGCCGTCCGATATCGCCATCCTCGTGCGCGACGGTCGCGAAGCGCAGTTGGTCCGCACCGAGCTGGCGGCCCGCGGGGTGCGCAGCGTCTACCTGTCGGACAAGGACTCGGTGTTCGCCGCCCAGGAAGCCCACGACCTGCTGGCCTGGCTCAAGGCCTGCGCCGAGCCGGACGCCGAGCGCATGCTCAAGGCTGCCCTGGCCAGCCTGACCCTCGGTTTGCCGCTGATCGAACTGGAACGCCTGAACCAGGACGAGCGGGTCTGGGAAGACTGGGTCATGCGTTTTCGCCGTTACCGCGAGATCTGGCAGCGCCAAGGCGTATTGCCGATGCTGCGCCGCCTGCTGCACGACTTCCACCTGCCGCGCAGCCTGATGGCGCGTACCGACGGCGAGCGGGTGCTGACCAATCTGCTGCACCTGGCCGAACTGCTGCAGCAGGCGGCCGGCGAGCTGGATGGCGAGCAGGCATTGATCCGCCACCTGGCCGAGCACCTGGCCAACGCCGGGCAGGCCGGCGAGGAGCAGATCCTGCGCCTGGAAAGCGACGAGCAGTTGGTCAAGGTGGTGACCATCCACAAATCCAAAGGCCTGGAATACCCCCTGGTGTACCTGCCGTTCATCTGCACCAGCAAGCCGGTGGATGGCTCGCGCCTGCCGCTGTCCTGGCATGACGACGACGGCATCGCGCACCTCACGCTCAGCCCCGATGCACCGCAGGTCGAACGTGCCGACGACGAGCGCCTGGCAGAAGACCTGCGCCTGCTGTATGTCGCCCTGACCCGCGCCCAGCACGGTTGCTGGCTGGGTGTCGCCGACCTCAAGCGCGGCACCCAGCGCAGCTCGCAACTGCACCGCTCGGCCCTGGGTTACCTGCTCGGCGGCGGCCTGCCACTGTCGGCGTCCAGCCAACTGGGCGAGTGGCTGCAGGCCCTGGCTGCGAACAGCCCGGCCATCATCAGTGGGCCAGTGCCCGAGGCAGACGAGCAAAGCTACCGCACCCCCGCGAACGACAGTGAGCTGTTGCCGGCACGCAAGCCTCGACGGGCCGCCGCCGAGCAGTGGTGGATCGCCTCCTACAGTGCCCTGCGTGTCGGCGATCAGACGCTCATCGCCGACAGCTCCCAGGCCCAGCAACTGTTGGACGATGAAGCCCTGGACAGCCAGCTGCTGCGCGAAGTGCCGGCCGAGTCCGGCGATATCCACCGCTTCCCCCGTGGCCCTAACCCCGGCACCTTCCTCCATGGCCTGCTCGAATGGGCAGGCCAGGAAGGCTTCGCCGCCGTGAGCGGCCAGCCCGAGCTGATCGAGCACACCGTGGGCCGGCGCTGCAACCGTCGCGACTGGGCCGGCTGGATCCCCACGCTCAGCCAGTGGCTGCAGCAGATGCTGGTACAGCCCATGCCGTTGCAGGGCGCTACCCTGCAACTGGCGGCGCTGAGCCAGTACCAGATCGAGATGGAGTTCTGGTTTGCCAGCCATCAGGTCGATGCCGTGCGCCTCGACCAACTGGTGGTTCGCCATACCCATGACGGCGCTGCGCGCCCGGCGCTGCAGCCGACCCAGCTCAACGGCATGTTCAAGGGCTTCATCGACCTGGCCTTCGAGCTGGACGGGCGCTACTACGTGGCCGACTACAAATCCAACTGGCTCGGCCCCGACGCCCAGGCCTACGGCGCACTGGCCATGGAGCAGGCGATCCTCGAGCACCGCTACGACCTGCAGTACGTGCTCTACCTGCTGGCCCTGCACCGCCAGTTGCGCGCCCGCCTGCCCGACTACGACTACGACCGCCATGTCGGCGGTGCCCTGTTCATCTTCCTGCGCGGCACCCACGCGGCAGGCCATGGCCTGTATCACGCCCGGCCGCCACGGGCGCTGATCGAAGCCCTCGATGCGCTGTTCCGTGGCGAGCACGCGCCCGCGCAGCAGGACCTGTTTGCTGGAGCCACGACATGAGCCGCAGTCTCGACGACCTTCTGCCGACCCCGCTGCAGGCCGAGCACCTGTCTGCCCTGGCGCCGCTGCACGACAGCCACGACCTGCTGGCCCTGCTCGACCGCTGGGTGGAGCGTGGCTGGCTGCGTGCGCTGGACCGGGCTTTCGTCGGCTTCCTCGAAGAGCTCGCCCCAGGCAGCGATCCGTTGGTGCTGCTGGCGGCGGCGCTGGCCAGCCACCAACTGGGCCACGGCCATGTCTGCCTCGACCTTGCCCAGACCCTGGCCGAGCCGGACTTCGCCCTGTCGCTGCCGCCGGAAGGCGATGCCCTGGCCGGGCCGCTGCTGCTGCCTTCGCAGTTGCTGGCCAGCCTCGACCTGAACACCTGGTTGCAGCGCATCGACCAAAGCCCCTTGCTGGCCGCAGGCGGCAGCCGCGCACAGCACACCCGCCCGTTGGTGCTCAGCGGTGAACGTTTGTACCTGCGCCGCTACTGGGCTTATGAGCGGCGCATCGATAGCGCATTGCACGAGCGCCTGGCCCGCCAGCAGCCGTTGCAGGAGGACCTGTCGACGCGCCTGGCGCAGCTGTTCGAAGGCGCTGCCCCCGGCAGCGAAGTGGACTGGCAGAAGCTTGCCTGCGCCCTGGCCACCCGTGCCGGTTTCAGCGTCATCACTGGCGGCCCCGGCACCGGCAAGACCACCACGGTGGTGCGGCTGTTGGCCCTGCTGCAGGCGCCGGCGGTAGAGCAGGGCCGGCCCCTGCGCATTCGCCTGGCGGCGCCCACCGGCAAGGCCGCGGCACGCTTGACCGAGTCCATCGGCCAGCAGGTCGAGCGGTTGCAGGTCGACAGCGCGGTGCGCGCGCAGATCCCCACCGACGTCAGTACCGTGCACCGCCTGCTCGGCAGCCGCCCGGGCTCGCGCCACTTCCGGCACAACGCAGGCAACCTGTTGCCACTGGATGTGCTGGTGATCGACGAGGCGTCGATGATCGACCTGGAAATGATGGCCAACCTGCTCGACGCGTTGCCACCCAATGCGCGGCTGGTACTGCTGGGCGACAAGGACCAGCTGGCCTCGGTGGAGGCCGGTGCGGTGCTGGGCGACCTGTGCCGCGACGCCGAGGACGGCTGCTACTGGCCGCAGACCCAGGCCTGGCTGGAGCAGATAGGCGGCCAATCGCTGGCCAACAGCGGCCTGAGGCCGGGCGAACACCCGCGCAACCCGCTGGCCCAGCAGATCGTCATGCTGCGACATTCCCGGCGTTTCGGTGAAGGCAGCGGCATCGGCCAGCTGGCACGGCTGGTCAACCGCCAGCAGGCCCCCGAGGCCCGCGCACTGCTGGCCAGCAAGCCCGATGACGTCTTCTGCCTGACCCTCGGCGGCGAGCACGACAAGCGCTTCGACCGCCTGCTGCTCGAAGGCCTCAACCGCGGCGCCGAAGGCCCGCAGGGCTATCGCAGCTACCTGCGCAATATCGGCCGCCTGCGCCCGCCACCGGGCACCCCGGCAGAGGATCCGCGCTGGGAACAGTGGGCCGGCGAAGTGCTGAGCCGTTTCGAGGACTTCCAGCTGCTGTGCGCGGTGCGCAAGGGCGCCTGGGGTGTGGAAGGCCTGAACCAGCGGGTGGAGCGGGTGTTGCACAATGCCGGGCTGATCGACAGCCAGCAGCTGTGGTACGAGGGGCGCCCGGTATTGGTCACCCGCAACGACTACGGCCTGGGCCTGATGAACGGTGATATCGGCATTGCCCTGCGCCTGCCCGATGACCAGGGCCAGGCTCCGCTGCGCGTGGCCTTCCCGCGTAACGACGGCAGTGGCGGGGTGCGTTTCGTCCTGCCCAGCCGCCTGAGCGAGGTGGAAACCGTGTTCGCCATGACCGTGCACAAGTCCCAGGGCTCGGAGTTCAGCCACACCGCGCTGGTGCTGCCCGACGCACTCAACCCGGTGCTGACCAAGGAGCTGGTGTACACCGGCATCACCCGGGCCAAGCACTGCTTCAGCCTGATCGAGCCGCGCAGTGGCGTGTTCGAGGAGGCTGTGGGGCGCAGGGTACGACGTGTTTCGGGGCTCATGCTGGAACAGTTGTGATACGGGCGTACCACGTTGCTGTGCTATCGTTGCGGCATTATCTGGCAACTTTTTGAGAGATTTCCCACCATGACAGTGGCTGTCTCGGTCTTGAGGCGGGTGAAGGATTGCGCGCGCTCGCTGCTGATGGCCACGCTTTTGCTGACCGGCGTGTCCGCCCAGGTGCAGGCCGCCGAGCCGAGCGCGCAAGCGCAGCAACGGGCCAAGGCCGTGACCCAGGTGGTGCTGGGCATCCTCAGCTATGCCCGCTGGCCCGCCGAACCCAACCCCCTGCGCCTGTGCCTGGTCGGCCCCACCGAATACGCCGACGACCTGATCAAAGGCACTGTGCAGAGTTCCGGGCAGCCACTGCAGGTGCGCCGCCTGCTGGCTGGCAATGCCAGCCTGGCCAGCGCCTGTGACGCCGTTTACATCGGCAAGCTCGAACCCGGCGAGCGTGATCGCCTGTTCCAGGCCATCAGCGGCCACCCGGTGCTGAGCATCACCGAAGCCGACGACCCCTGTACCGTGGGCAGCCTGTTCTGCCTGCGGGTCAGCGATCAGCAGGTGGCCTTCGACGTCAACCTCGACTCGGTGGCGCGCAGCGGCGTGCGCATCCACCCCAGCGTGCTGCAGTTGTCGCGGCGGCGGGCGGCGCAGCCATGAGCCGCCCTGGCCAGCGCATGCCCCGGCCGACCTTGCGAGCGGCGCTGGGGCGTGGCCACCTGGGCATTGCCCTGCTCGCCGCCGGCCTGGCCGGGGTCCTGGTGACCCTGCTCGGGGTGGCCGCCTTGCGCGTCTATGCCAACCACAACCTGCATTTGATCGCCCGCTCCATCAACTACACCGTCGAAGCCGCCGTGGTGTTCGACGACAGCGCTGCGGCCAACGAGGCATTGGCGCTGATCGCCACGACCGAAGAGGTGGCCGAGGCCAAGGTCTTCAACAACGATGGCGAACTGCTCGCCCACTGGCAGCGCGATGACCGAACCCTGATGGCACGGCTGCAAAGCCAGGTGGCGCGGACCCTGCTGGAGCAGCCGATCAACCTGCCTGTGCAGCACATGGGCCAGAAGGTCGGGCATGTCGAACTGGTCGGCCAGGGCGGCAGCCTGTTGCGCTTCCTGCTCAGTGGCCTGGTCGGGATCCTGCTGTGCACGGTGCTCAGTGCGGTACTGGCGTTGTACCTGTCGCGCCGGCTGTTCGCCGACATCATCCGCCCGCTGCGCCACCTGGCCAGCGTGGCCCACGCCGCGCGCCGCGAACGCAGTTTCGACCGGCGTGTGCCGCAAGCCCAGATCGCCGAACTCAACGAACTGGGCAATGACTTCAATGCCTTGCTCGACGAGTTGGAGGTCTGGCACAGCCACCTGCAAAGCGAAAACGAAACCCTCGCCCACCAGGCCAGCCACGACAGCCTCACCGGGTTGCCCAACCGTGCCTTCTTCGAGGGCCGCTTGAACCGCAGCCTGCGCAGTGCCGAGCGCCAGGACGAGCGCCTGGCCCTGCTGTTCCTCGACAGCGACCATTTCAAGCAGATCAACGACAGCCTCGGCCATGCCGTGGGTGACGAAGTGCTGATCACCATCGCCAGCCGGGTGCGCGCGCAACTGCGTGAGCATGACCTGGTGGCGCGCCTGGGCGGCGACGAGTTCGCCGTGCTGCTGGCGCCGCTGCCGGCGCGTGAAGATGCCCAGCGCATCGCCGAGAAGATCATTGCCAGCATGCAGCTGCCGATCCTGCTGGAGGATGGCACCCGCATCACCAGCTCGCTCAGTGTCGGTATCGCCTATTACCCGGACGACGGCCACGACCCGGCCAGTCTGCTCAATGCCGCCGATGCGGCGATGTACCAGGCCAAGCGCAAGCGCCGTGGCCATTGGCAAGTGGCGCAGACGGAACGCTGCGCCACGGATGTAAAAAGCACAGGAGCTGAACCGTGATCGACCGTTTGTTATCGCTGCGTTTGCCGTTGTTCGCCATGGCCCTGGCCCTGCTCGCCCTCGGCGGCTGCCAGAGCGTACCGCCCAAGGGCCTGACGCCCGAGCAGGTGGCCGTGCTCAAGCGCGAAGGCTTTGCCCCTATCGATGAGGGCTGGGCCTTCGACCTGTCCGGCAAGGTGCTGTTCGGCAGCGACCTGGACAGCCTCAACCGCCAGAGCGAAGAGATCGTCGAGCGCATCGGCAAGGCCCTGCTGTCGGTGGATATCCAGCGCGTGCGCATCGACGGCCACGCCGATGCCTCGGGCAAGGCCGCCTATAACCAGCAGCTGTCCGAACGCCGCGCCCAGAGCGTGGCCAAGGCGCTGGCCGGCATCGGCATGCAGCCGCAGAACATCCAGACCCGCGGCCTGGGCAGCAGCCAGCCGGTGGCCGACAACCGCACCAGCGCCGGGCGCATGGAGAACCGCCGGGTGTCGATTGTGGTGGCGTCGGACTGAACGCTGCGTAGTACCATCGCGGGGCAAGCCCGCTCCCACGGGATAGCCCTCAAGTTCAACCTTGAGCGAACTTCATATCCCGCGTCTCCCCCATCAACAACGGCGCATTCGCCTCGGTCACCTCACGGATGTAATCCCACAACAGGGTGATCCGCTTGAGCTTGCGCAAATCCTCCCGGCAGTACATCCAGAACGACAAAGAGGGAAAGGGTTAACCCAATGATTACAAGGGCTTGACCACCATGAACACTTTCCCACAGGAGCACCCTGTCACAAGTGCTGTCACAAACCGCACGTTGCCATTGAGGCCAAATTGCCGGTTAGCGAGTCCTTACCATTACCGACGACACGGAATCTACTACCTGCGCCTTCGTGTGACGGGCAGCGCAAGTCGCACGGTGTCTGTCTCTCTCAAGACCACTGATCGCAGATGGGCAATGCAAGCATCTGGTCGTCTCATGGCATCGCTTCAATCGTTCCACCTGGAACGCCCTGACGCCTCATGGCGCGATTTGAGGGAGCATCTGCTGACGCTGGTGAGTAGGACGCTTATATCTTCTGATGATGGCCACCCTCTATGCTACTGGGGGGAGTTATACCGCAGCGTTGCTGTTAGCCCCTCGTCGGTATTCGCACCGCATAGTGAGGTGAGGAATACGGCTACGGAGCTAGCGGCAACCCCTATGACCTTCGATGTGCTCTCCCGGCTTTACATGGCTGATCGTGGCAAGGACCAAAAGCCCACGACTTTGAAGGAGACGATCCTGTGCCATAAGGTGATTGCTGAGAATCTGGATGGGTTGGATTTGAGGAACCACTCCAGGGCAGACCTTGTGGCACTCCGGGAGCGGTTGGCAGAAGGCCGGATGCCTTCGACAGTGAACAAACTGATCGTGAAGCTTTCGGCTGTCTTTACCTGGGCCGTCGAGAACGGGCATCTGAGCAGGACCTACGACAAGAAGCTGAAGCTTACAAGAGGGGTTGAATCGACCCGTAAGGCTTTCTCCCAGCTCCAGGTGAGCAAGCTGATGGACTACGCAAACGGTCTTCCTGAGACCTCCTGGAAGCGATGGCTGCTCAGCTTGGGAATCATCACTGGCGGGCGGCTGAAGGAGATATGCCAGTTGACTACGGGCGACGTTGTGACCACGGACTCTGGCCTTGTTGCAATTCACATCAACGAGACCGGTGAAGGCAAGTCAATCAAGAACAAGCAGAGTGAGCGGCTGGTGCCACTTACTGATGGTGCCTATGGGTTCGATCTGGCTGCTTTCCTAAGGTATGTCGATGAGTCCCGCCGCAGTGGGAGCGAAGCCCTAGCCCAGATTGGTTACAGGCCGTCGGGTGAGTGGGTCAACCAAAACGCTATCCCTGCTGCCTTAGGAGACTCCTACGAGCGTGGCTTGGTCTTCCACTCACTGCGGCATTCTCTGGCTTCGTTGATGCAGGCCAAAGGTGTTCCTACAACTCACGCTCAGGCTGTGATGGGGCACGCTTCTGGCACGATCACGTTTGACACATATGGATCCGGGGTGCCGACCGTGACCATCGCAAAGCTGCTCAGAGAGCTTTTCTATGCTCATTGCGCGATAGGGGTGGATTAGGAGAGGTAGGAGTTACGGGAATAGTAGCGGTTATCCAGTAGGCGGGTGAGGGCATCTCATCACAAGAGAGGCTGTGGATAAGTCAATCGGAGGATACTCGTTCTTCACCGTCATAGAGCTGGATAAATACACAGATCGGTCTGCTTTGGTCATTCAGGGGCCCTCAATAGGCCCTAAAAACGATAAGAAGCGGAGGTCCTTGGTAATGGGGTGATTGTGCTTTCCTGTGCTTAAATCGAGCTGTAGGAGGTCGGCTTGAATTTTTTTTCTGTTAGCTGGACGAACGGCTTCCGTTAGCGGAACGCCGCGTAAGCCAAGGGCTGCGGGGCTTTGCGCCCAGTTAAGGCACATGTTATCCACAGGTTAATAACAGGTGCTAATGGCTCAGAGCTATTGATTGTGGAAAAAGATGCCGCTATGGTGGCAGCACAAACGCAAAAACCCCCAATTAAGGGGGTTCTGCTGAAGAATGCTTGCAGGTAGCCACGATACGTTTGGCGACAGAAACGTGACTACCCGCACCCTCCGACGCATACGTTTGTAGACGCTTACATCGAGAGAAGGACGCCATTTAGCCAACTGCTGACCTAGCCGTCAACAGGTAACTGATTGGTGGTCGCCTCTGGATGCTTGCGAACCACTCTCGCATTCACAAAGGTAAGACCATCATGACCATTAGTGCCAGCTCCAAGTGTGTGCTTGTGCATCGCTACCGCCGCTTCCGCTTCGGAAGGTGGGAGGACGTATGTCAGCACCTCAGATCGCTACCTCGCTGACCTAGCTCTGTTGAACCGCTCAAGCAATTGGGCGGTTTAGACACCGCTTTGCTAAATCACCTTGGAGAGTTGACATATGGCTACATTTCTCATTGGCTATGACTTAAACAAGCCCGCTCAGAATTACGGTGAACTCATCGAGGCCATCAAAAGGGTGGGGATGTGGTGGCACCACCTTGATTCGACTTGGATTGTTAAGTCTGATAGTACCTGCGTTGCGATTCGGGACTACCTACTGCCCTACATTGACAAAAATGATGAACTATTGGTGGTCAAATTGACAGGCGGTGGTGCTTGGAGCGGGTTTAATAAGGCTGGTTCCGACTGGCTTAAGAATAATCTCTAGCGGCGTCTGGTTGCTTATAGGGCGTCCGTTTACCTAAACGGACGCTACTGCTAGACAAGCGGCTACTTCCGTAGGCAATCAATCGTTGAAGCGATAGCATCAGCGTTAGTGTCGAGAGCCTGCAAAGCCACTATCACATTGTCGTGGACGTTAACGGAGCCACGCTGGCGTATCCAGGTGCTCAGTTCCTCGATAGCAGCTCGCAGGGCTGTCTGGTTCATGAGCAGCAGCTCAAGGGCATCAGCGGTTGCAGCGGCCTTGTCGTCCATATCAGGGATTTCCTTATCCTAGCGGTGATGCACGGTTTTGGGAGCCTACAGGACGTTAAGACTAGCTGGCAGGGAAGACGTTTTTCCAGCGGCCATTTTCCTAATTTTTTTTCCGGCACCCTGTTCGAAAAACGTCCTACGATTCCTGGCCAGAAATATCTGAGAGAGGGATTTTGAGGTGTCGCACTGTGACAGCTTAGAATTGGCCAATCGGTTGAAAAGTTGGCCATATGGCAAGCGGTGCTTAATGCCCTACGCCGGCTCCGTAGAGCGCCATGCAGGCGATGTGAAAATATCTATGGGGTGGAAGCAGGTCGCCTTGGAGCGTCGCCAAAATCGCTTGCTGTGAGGTTGCAGAGATATTCAGCCGTTAGTGTCGAACGACAACTGAAGGCGAGTCATCAGGCGGGATACAGTCATAGGTTGAAATGCACCGCCCCGTGCTGTGGTCACGCCTTTTGAGTTGAGGCACTGGGCAATAGCAGCAAACGAAGTGCAGCCATCGTACAAGCACGCTTTGATGTGGTGAGCGATTGCATCAGCCCGACTATCTGCATTCACCTGCTTAGCCTTTACAGCGGCGCCGTTGCCCACTGCCCACGCCTTCGCGCGGCCAGCGTCACGACGGGCTATTTTTTGCTGAGCTTCAGCATCACCACTGGCGGCGAGCTTCTTCAGTTCGGCCAGGCCAGCCTTTGTACGGGCGCGGATTTTCAGCAGCTCTTCTTCAGCGAGTAGTGATTTGATGTTCCGCAGCAGGCCGCTGCTATGAACGTCCTCTGCCTCGATGAAGGTGTATTTCTTCTGTAAGGTTACGAAGTGTGCGTGATCCCGTGTGAGGCGGTCGATCCGATGCACGACAATTGGGCAATTCAGGCCTTTCGCCATTGCGAGTGCGAGGCGACACTGTGGGCGGTCTTGAGGGTCAATGGCACCTGATACACCCTCATCAGTGAACTGAGCGACAATCTCCCACCCGTGCGTCTCGGCTGCGATCTTGATGGCGGCGAACTGACCGCCTACCGACAAGCACTGATCGTCTGTACTCATCCTTGCGTAAGCCACTACCTGCATCGCTTCCTCGGCTCATCATGCGGTGTGTGCCGATTTTAACATATTGCTGATGACCGTCTACGAAATGTTAAGGCAATGTTCGTGCACTCGGTTGCGAACCTTCGGCTTCGTGGGGCTTCTGGTTTGCACTCTGGTGCCATGGATCAATTAGGGCCTCAGCGTATGACTATCCCCGATAGCTTTGCGAGAGGGTTGTGTGATGGGCTGTCGTGCTTCCAGAGCTGTCTACTCCTTTGATAGTCGGCAAGCCTTCGTCCGCAGCGTTGCTGATTCATCATAGGCTGGCCTCAACCAGCGCCAGTTATGCCCAGATAACCCGGTGCTAGGTCAGTCATGCGGTCTGGGTTGATCAGATGAGCCTCTAAGGAGGGCTCATCCGTATATAAACCATATATTTTGAATGGTTAATCGTTCAAGGGGCTTCAGCTTAGCTCCACCTGGCTCAATCCGAGTATTTTCGGGTGGCTAGGGTTTAGGTGGCCGGCAGTGGGGTGCTTGCCGAGTTGGGCGACGAATAGATAGCCAATAGATAATGTAATGGCGTTGTGGCGAATGACTGGTATCGACCCATAGCGGCCCTTCGCAAAGGACCGCAATCGGCAAAAGCTTCTAGTCACGAACGCTGCCTTCGACCCAGCGCAATCCTTCATCACGTTCGACAACAGCTGACACTGATCGGTGAATTCCGTAACGCCTGCGTCAGCGCACCGCTGTACCCAGACCGGCTGGATACCGCAAAAACCTGTTAGCTACTAACGGAACTCGAGGGCAGTTTACGGCTATCCGTTAAAAGCGAAGAGCCAGAAGCACCAGACCTATCAGCGCTTGATATAGACCATATTTTGCCGCGCAGTTGGCACATCCCACTGGCCGCAGAAAGATGATAGCGTGGCAGCCGACAGCGACGAGTCGGATATCGAAGTGATTGTGCGCTCTTGCGGCACATTGACGCCCTGGCAGCTCCTGATTCGTGAGCGGCATGAGAGCATCCCAATGCTAGGCAACTTGACACTGCTGAACCTCAGCGTCAATAGGACGGCGCAACACTGCGATTTCGCGGCGAAACGCGACAAGCTGATGCCAATGCTAGCCTTGGCCTCTATGTCCCACTGATTGCCACCTCTGCGCGGGACGAAGCCGCGATTCCAGCCAAAGCCCATGCCCTCGCCAACATAGCACTGACGATCTGTCCCAAAAACGAATGATGCCCTCCCACTAAGCACAGCAGGTAGGTCTATTCACGCTCCAGACTACGAGCATCTGCGGTGACCGCCTCCACAACCCTCGCCAGCTCCCGCACCAGGTCAGGCTCGAAACGCTCCAGGTAAGCTGCGATAGTCTGATTGCGCAGCATGCGAGACACATAGCCCTTGGCAACCACGAGTACCAGCATGGTTTCGCCGAGGGTGTCCTCGACCAACCGGTAATCGTGGTAGAGTTTTTCCATCTCCCGCTCCATGCGTGCAATGTCTTCAGCAGTCACGCCCTCACTGACTTTCTTTGCCTCAACCAGCTGATCAGGACGCGTTGCGGCCAATACCATTTCGGCGTAGCGACCAGTAAAGCAGTTGGCCGAAATCATCATCTCGACTAGTTCTATCTGGCGCATCGGCTTCATCTTACGCAGCACGCGAAAGACCGCCTGACTGACCATTCGCGTTTTCAGCATCTCAGCGACTTCCGGCGCAATCCCCCGCAGCAAATGCTGGCGCTCGCGGATGCGTCCAACGTTGACGCTCAAGACTTCGGCAATCCGCTCGGCGGTCGTTCCTTTGCGAATCGCCTCCAAAATCATCTTGTGCTCTTGAATCGGGGTAAGTCGGTTGACCTGCCGGTTGTAGGTAAAACCTTCGTCATCTGTCGCCAACAGGCACAACGCGTCTTCCGCCCCCAACTGTGCGAGCGCAGCTAGCCGCAAATGACCATCCAACAGTAGATAACGGGGCTCCCCTCCCGTCCCGTGAACTGGCTCGGGATGCACCGCGAGCGGCTCGACCACGCCCAACTCACGGATGGAGGCCAAAATCGCTGCGTATCTGACGGACGTCAGCATATCGTGGGTGACTTGGCGAGAGGGCAAGATCAGCGGTAAGCGGACGGTAATCAAATCGGGCTCAAAGGCACGCTTGACGACAGTCATGCGTCCCCCTGAATACGCTCGGCCAATACCTGCGGCATATCATCAATACCTTCACTGCGTAACATTGACCGGAAAAATTCATCGGCCAACAACCGACGCAATGCAGTCACGACGAAGAGCAATCGTTGCTCACCGATGTCCGCCTTCTTCACCATCAGGCGCTGACGGCGCACCTCAGTTTGATAGGCAGTCAGCAACTGGCGAGGAGTGGTCATGCGCTCGCCTCCATGCTGCCTACCATAGCCCTTGCCAAGAACGCGTCTTCGGTCGATCAGACGGCGCACCTTGATGAGTTCATCTCCTTTCAACAATCCACTTTCATAGGCTTCGACCATGGCGGCCTGGACCTGGGCATCGTCAGACCGTGCCACATGGATCGCGACTTTAATCGGTAGCCAGCCCTTTTCGACGGCAGCGATAAGGCGCTCCTCTCCCTGCCGCAACAAGATCAGAATGCCGCCAACATAGGCACGGTCCAAGCAGGTTTTCTGGGCAATCTGCCTGATGGAGTAACCACGCTCGTGCAGTACGTTGATCGCCATCAGCAAGTCGCGGTTCGAGTGCTTACGTCGCGCCAGATTCTCTACCAGGCTGATGAGATAGCGGTCCGCCTCAACCGCCGTCACCACGACCGCCGGAATGGCCGACTCCCCCAGGACCTTGAAGGCTTCGAAGCGCCCCTGCCCACAGATCAGGTCGAAACTCGAACCGTTACGGGTCACCGTGATCGGTCGTTTCAACCCCAGACTCGCAATGTTTTCCACCAGGCGTGCAAACACTTGTTGATTGCGACTACGCGGATTGAGCACGCGAATATCCGCGAGTGGGATCTGCGCAATAGGCGCCGCCTGCGCCACATGAAGTGCAAGATGCTCTCCCGATGTGGCCATTACGCAGCGCTCCCTAGGGGTATGCGTCGACTCAGGGCCGCTAGGATATCCAAGCTGCTGAACCGGTAGAGTTCCAATTCACGCGGATTAGTATCTCCCAGACGCAGGTGAGGTGCCGCCAAATCGATCATGGGAAAGAGGTAGTAATCAAGCACCTCCTGCTCACCGGGGAGCATGCGAACAGCGACAGTAAGGTCAGGTAACAAACCGAAATCGAAGCGTAGCTGCCAACGTCTGCGCACTGACTCTGAGCATTGACAGCGGCATAGCACCACCGAGATCGAGAACTCATCATTAACCCAAACCAGTTGAGTCTGGGGATCGACCGCAATGCGCCCTCCGACAAGACGAATGCGCTCCTGCGTGTCGGCCAAGATGTGCGGATACAGCTCTCGCAGCCGGCGATTAGCCTCCAGAAAGCTGTAGTCCCGTGCGGGGGAATAGCCAATCAGGCTGTAGCTGCGTAGCAAACTACCAAAGCGCTGGCGATAACAACTGCTGGAGGGGCAATCCTCTTGCTCATCAATGATCAACCCAGAAAGACAACCTCGCTCCGCAAATAGTTGCTTCAGCGTGGCCAGCATTTGCTCATCAGTCCAGTGCCGTGACCGCGCTCGAATAATGGCTTGCGCCGCGAGAAACAATCCGTGGTCAACCACTGAGGAGAAGGCACTGTCGGCCCGCACCAACTGATCAACCGGATTGGGTGTACGGGGCTGTTTCAGCTTGCCAGAAGTGCGATTCCAGACGTTGTTACCGATGTATTTTTCGTTGATCAGGACCTGATGCACTACGCCCCGTGTCCACGGTCGCTGGAAGTCTGTAAGAAGTCCACGCCGATTCAGTTGCGTTGCAATTTCAGCTTCGGTTCGACCTTCCCTGACAAAGGTCTGGTAAATGTCTTGAACGACCTGTTGCTCGGACTCGGGACCTGGCGTGAGGATTACCCGATCCGTCTGAAGGCTTTTGTACTCTCCCCGATCCAAGATTACTTTACGCTGCCCAGTTTGATCAATAAGTTGACGACGCAATCCATATCCAGCCGGGCCACCTTGTCGGTAGCCTAGCTGGATCAAGCGCGACTGCCCCGCAAACACCTTGACGGACAGCTCACGGCTGTACTCACCAGCCATCATGCGTTTAACACTCTTGATGATGCTGGATACCGGTGAGCCATCGTTAACGAACTGTTCGGCGCAATATTCGACCTTGACACCAGCCTGCCGACATCGAACTTCGTAGCTGGCGCTAACATCAGGGTCCTGAAAGCGCCCCCAGCGACTTACGTCATAGACCAGAACTACAGAGAAATCGGACTGACCCGAGTCGACGTCTCGAAGTAGCTGCTGAAGAGCTTCCCGACCATCCAGGCTCAAGCCACTTTTCCCCGCATCGGTATATAGCCGGACGATCTCCAGCTCATGTGCTGCCGCATAAACGCGAATGGCATCCAGCTGGTTTTCAGTGGAGTACTGCTGGTGCTCCGTCGACATGCGGACATAGGCAGCAGCTCTATTGCTGCCCTCGGTCGTGGATAGATGTGCTCGTCTCATTTGTAGATCGATGCCCCCTTAGCGACTTGGGGTCTACACCCATGTCAAGCCGTAGACTGCACTACACCTGCCGGCCTACATCAGATGCGCTACTCACGAATATAAAGAGGAGATACGGAAAGATGATCACTAAAATGGGTAATTCATTTCCAATCTGTGCACAAACTTACGCCGGAGCCCTAGCTGCTGCCTTACGCACCGAATTAGGCACGTCACATCGCGCAATTAAGACGCTGCGTCATTGGACCGATGCCAGTGAACGCACGGCTAAGCATTGGCTGGCAGGCAGCCATGGCCCGAGCGGCCTTCATTTGATTGAATTAATGCGACATTCCGACTATGTCCTTCAGGCGGTGCTTGAATTGGCGCAGCGGAACTCGTCCGTGGCAGTGGTCTGGCTTCCCGCTTTGCGCGAGCGCTTGCTTGACGTCGCGGAAATGATCGAGGCTTGCCTGGGTCCTGGCAACGCTCACTGACAGCCCTTTGCGCGGTCTCCCAGCCTCTCTAACGCTGTAGCCTGAATCCTCCGTGTTCAGAAGATTCCAAGCCATTGAAACTATGTAGATTCAGCACTTGAAGAGTGCGGGATGTCCAAGGCTAAAAGGCTGGTGGCGGGACTACTGCTCAGCTGGATGTCCGTAGTTAGCCGATTGCTGCCGCTCTCCACAGGCAGCTTTGGGTCGATAGCGGTCACTCACTAACGGCAGATAACGGCTCTCGGCGGACCTCACTGATGCGGTGTGGTTCAGCGCTGCTGTGCCTAAGACCTGGGATCGCTCACATCCCCTCAAACAGGGCGGCGATAGTCACGCCCAGGGCATCCGCCAGGACCTTGATGGCGTTGATGGACGGATTGGCACCGCCAGTCTCAATGCGAGACATGTAGGTCCTGGCGAAGCCGCACCGATCAGCAAAGGCTTCTTGGCTCATGCCCATAGCCACACGCAGCTCCCTGACTCGGGTGCCGAACTGATGCTGAAGCGCTGGGGAGGGTGGTGGTGCAGGCATTCCCCCATGGTCGGGTGATGTGATCTAATCGGACACACACTAATCGTGACATTGCGGTAGGGCAGGACGCCTATACCCCGCGCCAGGAAAGGCCAGATTGCTATTACCCTGGGTTCGCAAGCTTAGCGATGGTGAGTCCTCATAAGTCTATCGAAGGCAGGAAATCCCAGAGTGAGAGTGAAGATTGAGGGTGAAATCA
The DNA here is from genome assembly GCF_003231305.1 of Pseudomonas sichuanensis. Taxonomy (GTDB): domain Bacteria; phylum Pseudomonadota; class Gammaproteobacteria; order Pseudomonadales; family Pseudomonadaceae; genus Aquipseudomonas; species Aquipseudomonas sichuanensis. The sequence goes on from NZ_QKVM01000061.1 coordinate 21,572, forward strand.
CCCCGGACCGCATGGCGAGAGCCGTGGAGAGTGCATTGAGGCTGCTGGCTTCCGCCGACCCTGACGCGAAGTTCTACGGTGCCAACCTGTATCTGAATTCGTATGGCATGGATGGAGAGTCGTTCGATGTCGTGGATGATGACCAGAACCCACTTGGGTTGCGTATTTCTGCTCCAGCAGGCACTGCAGTCAAACCCGCATTGACTTCCGAAGCTAAGCAGCGGCGGAAGGCCGTTCGTGAAGAACAACAGCAGCGTGAGCTTGAAGCAGCTGAACGCTGCCGCCAGGAGGATGCAGAGCGTCTACGAAAGCGCCAGGCCGAGGCGGCGCGAGCAGCTAAGGCTAAGGAGACATTTGAAGCATTGAACGCACTAACCTCCCAACTGTTGGATTCAGACTCCCAGCGACTTGTTGATGGTTTCAACGAGGTCATACGGGCGAGCTGGCAAGCATTGGGGCCCACAGAGACGCAAGGCCCAAAGAAGGGTGAGCCTAAGCCATTGCCTGTGTTCACCACTGTCGACGGAAAATTGGTACTTGCAACGCCTGCTTGGAAGGCCACGCGATGGATGCTCAACCCTGTTGGTACTCCACGAGAGGGGCTCATTGCTCCCGTCTGGACCTTTAGTGCCTGGGTAGCGGCCGTCGAAGGCTTCTTGAAAATCATGGAGAGCATGAGCGGGCCACTGCCCGAAGTGATTAAGGTCGGTCCATATCACGCCACAATTGAGTGCCAAGCCTGAAGAGCTGGCTTAACTCTGAGCAGGGCTGCCATTCCGGCTATGGTCGCGGTTTAATCAGTTCGGCTATGGTTGGGTTCTGTCTAGGTGCCACTCATGTCGTATTCGCAAAGATGCACCTGAAAGAACTACAGGTACCGGAGATACCCCCCCCCCTAGTGTATGGTGTGGAGGTGTATCAACATTCAGAGGTGGTAACATGCTTCGCTTGGACTAGACGGGGAGCTCCATCTAAGTTCAATCAGTGATTGCTTTCATTGGCACTTCCAGTGCTGTGATAGGTCCGCCTGTAAGTCGTTACTTCAAAGAGATGGGGAGGGTGGTATCTCTCCCTCTCTGTATAGTTAAGATCATCATCGGTGCCTGGGGCACCAGTCCATTTCTCGTGACGTGCCCGTCACCCAGCCACATCAGCTTATCCTGCCGGCAGAGAATAAAGTTAGAGAAGGGCAGACGAAAGCCCCGAAACTCTATCTGCTTATTCATGTGACGGTATGTCACTCTTATTAATTTTTATGTGCTTCTTCGTTGTATAGAAGTGATGGTGCACCAGTAACTCTACAGATGCGCTACTCTGCAACATACCGTTTCCTATGTGGGTGCACATGTAGAACTAGGATCAAGATCAAGGGCGGGGCTTCTGCCCCCCTTCTTCTCTAATTAATAGAGTTCGACAATTTTGGCAGGGTTGCAGTGGTAGATGTAACCTTTCCTTAGAAGTATTAAGGATAGGTTGCACATTCAGGTGGTCAAGCGGCAGTAGTCAATACCCTCATAGAGTCGATCTTTCTCCGGCTCACTCCAGTCTGCCTACTGATTGCCGCTGTAGTCATGCCTGACCGTATCAAACTGGTGATTGTCTGTTCTTGCTGCATGGAGAGTCTCCTACCATCCCGTTTCGTTTCCATTTTAGTGCTTAGCGACCAGTCAACAATAGCATGGGGGAAATAGGTAGAGCGGAGGTATTCTGCAACACGGCCATCTTGGACGTATACTTGGATGTCCTGTGTATTATCCCAGCAGCGGACAGCGGTACGCGTAAAAACCTGCAATGATCGTTCAAGTAATCGGTTCGTGATGAAGGCCTCCTTGAAGTCACGCCCATATTTCTTTGCTTGATACTCCAGTCCCAGCTTTTCTGCTGGGCTTGGGTTGCCACCGAACAAGAGTATAGCTTGAGTGGCGCTGGAAAAAGCGTTAAGCCCTTGGCACTCTACAGGGACGTATACTACGCCTGGCGTATTATCTAGCTCTGCCCAATCATTTGCGCATAGAAGGGGATTTTTCTCTGCATGCTCCAGTACCCTCCTTAAGATGCGGTCGATTACGTGTTCCTCACCTTCTCGTTTCATCACCTTGGCCTTGCTGAAAATCTCACCCTGAGGCATCACGGGATAGATTGTCACTCCGCAGTATTGTAGGCCTCGCTGTGGTGTGAATACTGAGTCACAGAACCGAAAACCGTGTAACTCTGCAAGAACTTCAAATTCGGTATTGGCAATGTTTGCCGCCAGTACGTGGACTTCGACAGCAGAGGCTATAATCTTCCACCAGGATTTGAACTCCTCTACGGCACGGACGCATCTCTTATCTGATGTCTTGGCTTGGTCTATGAAGACATTGATCTCACACAGCAGTAGGCGAAATATATTTGCTGCTGAATTTCCCAGTGTCGAGCTGTCCAGTTTCCTTGCCCCATAAAACCGTGCTACCTGGTCTTCCACCTCTTCAAGCATTCCGTCCTGGATGAATAGCTGTCCTTCGCTTTCAAATGTGTATGCAAGTACACGTTGAAGTTCCACGGGTGTGAGAGTGTAGTTTGGGTAGTCAACAACTTTTGGAAGCTCGTCGATGATGAGTGTCCACGGCCTTAACAGTTCTGGTGTCACCTTGCGGATTGATTCGTGTGTGCAGATAATGAGTGTATTATCAACCTGTAAAAGTTCTTCGCTTAATTTGGTTGTTACGGACTTGTAGCTGCGGTGGTCAATAGCCAGGTATGGCAGTTTAAGTGACTGCATCCGGATTGTTACTTCGTTAATCAATCGCGTAGTTGGTAGCGCAATGAGGACTCTCCGGCCTTCTGCAAGTAGGTTTGGAAGTCTAGAGATCACGCTTTCTGTCTTTCCGGAGCCTGGGGCGCCAATGGCTGCATAGATGATTCTATTTGATTTTGTCTGATTCATTTCTAAGTTCCTGGTTTGTGGTGGGCGCAACTCCCCTGTCTTCACCTGTTTGCACGAGGTGATAATGTATGGCGGTAATACAATAGTTCACACTTGCGATGTGCGTGCTGTGCGGCGGCTGGTGTCTATGTGTCAACGCTTGCTACGAGGTGCTGCTGGTCCAGCGAGTCGGCTGGTGGAGTCGATAATATGAAGTTTTACGGGTGTGTCAACAGCGAAATGTTTGGGTGTGTTCTTTCATATTGTTAAGTTTGAGGGTGTTGGTGATTGTAATTTTCAAACTTTACTTTTTTCACTGGCCGGGACTTCTATTTGAACTTTTCGCCTTCGTCGGCTAACACGCCTGCATCGGTACGGATGCGGTCTGCCTTGACGCGGGATAGCCGCCCGCCGAAGATCGTCCGTAAGAAAAGGCAGGGGGCAGGAAATTTTTTTCTCCGGGCCTAGGAAATGAGTGTTTCGGCAGGCGAAGGCATCATGCAGCGGCATCGATGACCCGCCACGTTGCGACATTCGGACGTCTGCTCACCACTGCGGTGCAGCAGAGATCATCTGGAGAGAGTGCGTGAAGCGAACCATTGCTGGGCTGGCGCTGGCTGGAGAAGCGTTGATCAGAGATGCGATAGGTGCGCAGCGGCGATATCAGGAGGCGCAGGACGCCGGTGCACCTCCTCACGTGGTTGAGCGTCTACGGTTATTAGCAGCTTCGTTGCACCAAGCGGTCACTGACTACCAGCTCCACGCAAGCGAGAAGCGCCCCTGGACTCTGCACTGATCAGTTGACGGGGTAGGCCTGGCTAGAGCCGAATGTGCTGTATAGCCTCCGCCATGGCCTTCAGCGGGCTACGGCTGCCGTACACGCTGAACGTCACAGCTCCATCTTCGTGCCCAGCGATCCGCTTGATCAGGGAGTCCTGCACCCCTGCATCACGCAGGTCATCAATCAGCTTTTGGCGATATAGAAGGTCATATCCCTCAGTGCTTCAGATTCAAACTCCAGCCTGTCAGGATGTAAGTTAGCGCCAAGGGGGAGGAGTAAGTGACGATCTCGGATGCCACAAGAGCAATGGCAGGTGTAACAAGTGCTGTCACAACCCCTGTCACAAGTCGTTGCCACAGCCCCCTTGCCATGGGTAGGATGGGGCACCCTTACTCCTTGTCGATCTACCCCTCGGCGAACTTCATCTCCCGCGTCTCACCCATCAACAACGGCGCATTCGCCTCGGTCACCTCACGGATGTAATCCCACAACAGGGTAATCCGCTTCAACTTGCGCAAATCCTCCCGGCAGTACATCCAGAACTGCCGCGTCACCTCGATCTCCTCCGGCAGCACCGTCACCAACCGTGGGTCCTGCGCCGCCAGGAAGCACGGCAAAATCGCCAGCCCACGCCCCTGCAACGCCGCCGTGTACTGCGCGATGACGCTGGTGCTGCGCAGGTGCGCGTTGGCATTGGGGATCAGGTTCGCCAGGTACAAAAGCTCCGAGCTGAACGCCAGATCGTCGACGTAACTGATGAACGGGTGGCCCGCCAGGTCGCTCACCGCGCGGATCGGCGCGTGGCTGTCGAGATAGTCCTGGGTGGCGTACAGCCGCAGCCGGTAGTCGCACAGCTTGCAGCACACATAGGGCCCATGCTCCGGCCGCTCCAGGGCGATGACGATATCGGCCTCGCGCTTGGACAGGCTGATGAAGTGCGGCAACGGCAGGATATCCACAGAGATCGCCGGCCAGGCATCGACGAAATGGCTCAACTGCGGGGTGACGAAGAAGCTGCCGAAGCCTTCAGTGCAGCCCATGCGCACATGCCCCGACAACGCCACGCCCGAGCCCGAGACCTGCTCGCAGGCCATGTGCAGGGTGCTCTCGATCGACTCGGCGTAGCCCAGCAGGCGCTGGCCTTCGGCGGTGAGGACGAAGCCGTTGGTGCGCGACTTCTCGAACAGCAAGGTACCCAACGCCCCTTCCAGTGAGCCGATGCGCCGCGACACCGTGGTGTAGTCCACGGCCAGGCGCTTGGCCGCACTGCTGGCCTTGCGGGTGCGCGCTACCTCAAGAAAGAACTTGAGGTCGTCCCAGTTCAGCGCGCTCAGGGAGGTGAGGTCTTTTTGCATGATGATCCGGTTTTTTTGTTCATTCTTGTTGGATGTTTGCACATCTATACTCGATCTCAGCCCCTACACGCCACCCCGTGTCCACCCCGGCGTAGGCGTCTTCGTTCCGACAATAATTCCAAGGAGAGCGCAGATGAACGCACCCCACAACCCTGACCAGACCAAGGTCGAACAGGTAAAACTGCTGATCGACGGCCAATGGGTCGAGTCCAAGACCACCGAGTGGCGCGACATCGTCAACCCGGCCACCCAGCAAGTGCTGGCGCGGGTGCCGTTTGCCACCGCCGATGAAGTGAACGCCGCCGTGGCCGCCGCCGAGCGCGCCTTCAAGACCTGGCGCGACACCCCGATCGGCGCGCGCATGCGCATCATGCTCAAGCTGCAGGCGCTGATCCGCGAACACAGCAAACGCATCGCCGTGACCCTCAGCGCCGAGCAGGGCAAGACCATTGCCGACGCCGAGGGCGACATCTTCCGCGGCCTGGAAGTGGTCGAGCACGCCGCTTCCATCGGCACCCTGCAGATGGGCGAGTTCGCCGAGAACGTCGCCGGTGGCGTCGATACCTACACCCTGCGCCAACCGATCGGTGTGTGCGCCGGCATCACCCCCTTCAACTTCCCGGCGATGATCCCGCTGTGGATGTTCCCGATGGCCATCGTCTGCGGCAACACCTTCGTGCTCAAGCCGTCCGAACAGGACCCGCTGTCGACCATGATGCTGGTCGAGCTGGCGCTGGAAGCCGGGATCCCGGCTGGCGTGCTCAACGTGGTACACGGCGGCAAGCAGGTGGTCGATGGCATCTGCACCCACCCGGACATCAAGGCGATCTCGTTCGTCGGTTCCACCGAAGTCGGCACCCACGTCTACAACCTGGGCAGCCAGCACGGCAAGCGCGTGCAGTCGATGATGGGCGCGAAGAACCACGCCGTGGTGCTGCCCGACGCCAACCGCACCCAGACCATCAACGCGCTGGTCGGTGCTGCGTTCGGCGCTGCCGGCCAGCGCTGCATGGCCACCTCGGTGGCGGTGCTGGTGGGCAAGGCCCGCGAGTGGCTGCCGGACATCAAGGACGCGGCCAGCAAGCTCAAGGTCAATGCCGGCAACGAGCCGGGCACCGACGTCGGCCCGGTGGTGTCCAAGCGCGCCAAGGAGCGGGTGCTGGGCCTGATCGAAAGCGGCATCAAGGAAGGCGCCAAGCTGGAGCTGGACGGCCGTGACGTGAAGGTGCCGGGCTACGAGCAGGGCAACTTCGTCGGCCCGACCCTGTTCTCCGGGGTCAAGACCGACATGCAGGTGTACACCCAGGAAATCTTCGGCCCGGTGCTGGTCACGCTGGAGGTGGACACCCTCGACGAGGCCATCGCCCTGGTCAACGCCAACCCGTTCGGCAACGGCACCGGCCTGTTCACCCAGAGCGGCGCTGCGGCGCGCAAGTTCCAGAGCGAGATCGACATCGGCCAGGTCGGCATCAACATCCCGATCCCGGTACCGGTGCCGTACTTCAGCTTCACCGGCTCGCGCGGCTCCAAGCTTGGCGACCTCGGCCCGTACGGCAAGCAGGTGGTGCAGTTCTACACTCAGACCAAGACCGTCACCGCCCGCTGGTTCGACGATGACAGCGTCAACGACGGTGTAAACACCACCATCAGCCTGCGCTAAGGAGTTGACCATGCGTATCGCATTCATCGGCCTGGGCAACATGGGCGCGCCCATGGCCCGCAACCTGATCAAGGCCGGGCACGCGCTGAACCTGTTCGACCTGAACAAGACCGTACTGGCGGAGCTTGCCGAACTGGGTGGGCAGGTCAGCGCCTCGCCCAAGGAAGCCGCGGCCAGCAGCGAGCTGGTGATCACCATGCTGCCGGCCGCTGCCCATGTGCGCAGCGTTTACCTGGACGAAGAGACCGGCGTGCTGGCCGGCATCCGCCCCGGCACCCCGACCGTGGACTGCAGCACCATCGACCCGCAGACCGCCCGCGACGTTTCCAAGGCCGCGGCGGCCAAGGGCATCGACATGGGTGACGCGCCGGTCTCCGGCGGCACTGGCGGCGCGGCGGCCGGCACCTTGACCTTCATGGTCGGCGCCAGCGAGGCGCTGTTCGCCACCCTCAAGCCGGTGCTGGAGCAGATGGGCCGCAACATCGTGCACTGCGGCGAGGTGGGTACCGGGCAGATCGCCAAGATCTGCAACAACCTGCTGCTGGGCATCTCGATGATCGGCGTGTCCGAGGCCATGGCTCTGGGCAATGCGCTGGGCATCGACACCAAGGTACTGGCCGGGATCATCAACAGCTCGACCGGGCGCTGCTGGAGTTCGGACACCTACAATCCGTGGCCGGGCATCATCGAGACCGCACCGGCCTCGCGCGGCTACACCGGCGGCTTCGGCGCCGAATTGATGCTCAAGGACCTGGGCCTGGCCACCGAGGCTGCACGCCAGGCGCACCAGCCAGTGATCATGGGCGCCGTGGCCCAGCAGCTGTACCAGGCCATGAGCCTGCGCGGCGAAGGCGGCAAGGATTTCTCGGCGATCGTCGAGGGGTATCGCAAGAAGGATTGATGGGCGAGAGGGACTTCATCGCGGACCGTATGGTCCTCCCCCTTGTAACTGCGCACCTTGGGGGAGGGGCATGCGCTTCGCGATTTTTTTTCCCGGCAGAACCGGCTTTCGAATCGTGGGAGCGGGCTTGCCCCGCGATGACGTCATGTCAGGCTACAGCGTTGTCCCGCCTGACGTCATCGCGGGGCAAGCCCGCTCCCACGATTAGCGCTTCAGGCAAACACGAAATACTTGCGCACCGTCTCGACCACTTCCCAGGTGCCTTTCATCCCCGGTTCGATCACGAACACATCCCCTGCCTTCAGGTGCTTGGGCTCTTCACCTTCCGGGGTGACGATGCAGTAGCCATCGAGGAAGGTTAACCCAAGCTATAGTCCCAAAAAATTTGGCCTACCTCTCTACTGGACCGAGCTCAGCTATGCTGTGAAAACGAAGCTCTCCAACTGCATTGATCTCCGGAGTCAGCAAAATGGCTGTTTTCTTTGAACGATCCCATCGTGAGTACAGAGCGCTGAGATTCGATGCAACTGGTTTTCGACCGGTGTTGCCTGTAATCATCACAGATGAAGGGATACTTAAGGATTTTGCTTACTATATGTACTTGAATGGGCGTAAGAGCAGGTCATGGCAAGATAGTACGACTTTTGCTGTGCAGCTGTTGTTGGAATATGTAGAAGCTAATCATCAGTTTTTTGATTCTCCCCAAATGCTGTTTAGATCGTTTTCCAATTCACTGTATAGTGGTACCGTGGAGCGGGGATGCGATCCATCTGAATTGTGGTGGGAGCCAAGACAGCCAGATGATGCCTCCAAGATTATTTCCGCGATTACTCAATTTTCAGACTGGCTGGCTGCGCTAAATGAAGATTCTGGATTGGTTTTAAATACTTGGCGCAAAGCGAATCGTGCTGAGGAAAAACTTAATTGGGCAGCTTACGTCCATCGGAAGAGTAATGCCTTTCTTTCGCATCTTTGGATAAAGCCACCTGATTTTTCAATGAGTAGGGAGGTCAGGTCTACTTCAATGATAAGCTTTGATCTAGAGCCTGCAAAAGATTTTCCTGAAGAATCGATTGATGCCTTTCTTGCGCAGGGGTTCAAGCTTCGGAAGAATGTATACAGTATCAGAGATATCTTAATCACTATGCTCATGCATTATGGCGGGCTAAGGTTATCTGAGGCGCTGAGCTTGTGGTGCGATGATGTCACAGTTGAAAAAGGTGAAGTTGTTGTTCGAGTTTATCATCCTCAACTCGGATTAGCGCCTGGAAAAAAACGGATGAAGCGTCAAGCATTTCTGCGTGACAAGTATGGGCTGACTCCTAGAAATCTACTGGTCAAATCGCAGGATTCTCTATTTTTGGGTGCGAAGGGAAGGGCGTTTACTGACCGTCAGCGAATGAGTTTTGAGGTTTTCTTTCATCCGGCATTCAAGGCAGAAGTATTTGCGCAGTTGTGGAGTGAGTATCATTGCATGCACAGAGTGAAACCTGCATTAGGTCAAGAGCATCCTTATGCATTCACTAACAAACTTGGGCAGCCGTATTCACATACTGCCTACAGGAAAGCACATAGAGGGGCTGTAAAGCGCATTGGGTTGATCAGTGAGAAAATGTTAGGTACTACCCCTCATGGACACAGGCATTCCTATGGGCAGCGACTTGCCGCAGACGGAGCCACGGATCTTACTATTAAGTCAGCTATGCATCACTCGTCTATTGAATCAAGTGGAGTATATACTCAGCCAAAATCAACGCAGGTTCGCGCAACTCTGGCTGCTCTTGAATCGAAAATGGCATACAAGCATCACGATGCAGATAGTGGCGATTAAGGTGTGCGGAGTCTACTGGGACAATTTAGGTTAGAGTCGCCACTAGTTTCCTCGGTGCTCTCTAAGCTCAGGATCTAGCGTTTCTCGTACTCTGCTGGCAACAGTTGCATAATATATGCCGTGCCGGCGTTTATGAGTATCTCCATGTAATCGAAAATACAACTCCGGCCTTCGTCATGCGTTGCGTAGATTTTTCGTCGGATTCGCTCCCGCTTCAGAATTTTTCAGTTCACATTTCGAGCGCAGTTGGCCAGTGCTGAGCGCATCCACTTAGGCATTTTGCATTCCATGAGCCTGTTGAACTCTTCAGCGCTGAGCGAGCTCACAATCTTGCTCGCGACCTGTTCATCCACCCCATTTTCTCCGAGATACCAAAAAGCGGTCAGGGCCGTCCCTATTGGCGTTCCAGCTTGCTGGAGTCGTTGGCGAGACGCATGGCGCAGCCTAACAACCGCGTTACCGATCTTGATCTCACGTGTCGTCCCGCTGGTGTAGTAAGTAGGCAGGACCTGCATCTGAACACTCAGCCCCAGTCGACGAACAGCTTCTGCACCATGGATCTGGATAATCTCGCCTCTTGCCCTAGCAACGGCTTCCAATACAGAAAGCGGGTTGGCTCGAACCCTTTTACCCGTGTATTGGCTGTGCTTGGGACGCATGTAAACGCCGCGGGCAACGCGCTCCAGGGAACCCCTGAGCACCATTCGAGAAAGAGCTTTGTTTACCGCGGAGCGAGAGCCGGCTCGCTCGAATACGGATCTAACAAAGGGCCTTCCCTTAGGCATACGCTTGATTCGGTTCGATATAGACTCTGCGATAGACACAGCTAAACCTATGTCAGACGAGTAGTGGACAGGTCCTCTGGCATGGAACCTTGCGGCGTTAAGCATAGACGCCGTGTTCAATTCGTCCTAGAAGTGTCACCACTTTCTGGTAGCCCGATCGACTTACCATGATGATGCAAGGTACCTGATGACTTAGCCCTATCGCTGGTTTGTATAGCCATTGCGCGGCGAGCACTCGACTGCCAAGCACTCGCGTCGCCAGGTGCAGGATTTGCTCGCACCTTCCCTTGTAGCATCGGTGGACGATGCTCCAGCATTCCAGCGGTGAACTGGGGCAAAGCGCTAGTATCTGAGAATCGTTCATTTGCACACCTCAAATGTGAAAGCGTATCTCTCAACCGGCAAGTCGGCCAACGGGTTCCATTCTCTTGCCGGCTTGTGCCGCTATATCGAGGAACCTTCCTTGCGTCTGTGCCCGCCCTCGCAAAAGCTCTTGGGCGCTGCCTTCCAGTTCCGACTTGATACGCCACTTCTCAGTCTTTACCTTCCGCCGGCCTTTCAATGTATCTCCTTTCCCGCATAGGTAGGGCCAAGGCGCAACCCAGCCACTGGGTCAGGGAGCGCAGAATTTGGTTGCATCAGACAAGACATCTCAGCCCATGCTGAAGGGTGCAGATGCCCATCCTCATCGGTCCGATGGCGTCACGCTGAGCTCCTCACGAACGCGCTGAATGATTGAATCCAGAGTGGCATCCTTGTCCATAAAAAGGTAGCACTGGGTCAAGATCGTCAAAGGATGAACATTCATGGCAGAGGCGAGCCCATGCACCATTTCGAGGGTAGGGCCTTTTCCTCCGGCTTCCAGTTGACTGAGGTAGGTTTGGCTGCTGTGGCCACCGAAATCTTCTTGGTTAAGGTTGCGGGATTTTCTGAGCTGCCTCATTGCTTTCCCAAATGCCTGTTTCAGTTCCATTTTTTCATTCCTACAAAAGGAATGATGAAGCCGTCTTGAACGTCGGACATCCATTAACTATTGTTAATATTTTGAGGATTTTTCGATGTTCAAGACCTACAGGCACGCCGAACTCAGCTCAGCCGACATTTTCGGAGAGCCTTCCAGTCGCCGCTGGAAATTTATTGAGCTGGAACTGCACCATCCATGGTTTTACGTGGAGCTCGTGCGCGATTATGGTGATGACATCGTGGGCAGCATGCTGATGATCCCCACGGTACCGATACTTAAACAGATGCTTTCGGAGCTTGATGACTGCTCATGGATCGCGCAGGCACATCTGATGTCTCCTGGCCACATGAGAGGTGGGAAAGACTGGGTGATGGAACCGCTTCAGGAAGTGAGCATTGCTGAAGATGCCTCAGGAACGGATGAGGGCTATATCTACAAGGTAGTAGGCGGGGCTTGCTACAGCATTCATCACTCGCCTCATCGAGAGAACCTCAAGGTCACAGAGATTATTTTTTCGGCTGATCGCGATATGCGCGTGAGTGGATGAGTAGAGCCACTCGCACTCGCCGAGTGTCATGATGGTGTTTCGGTCGAGGCCTCTCGATGCTTTGAACTCAATGTTTTCGAGTGTGGCCTGCGTCTCTCGCAGCTTGGCCGCCTTGAGCAGGCGCTCAATTTTCCGGGTTTCGCGCTCGCTTTTTTTCGCATCCATCATCAGGCCGAGGCGGGTCTCGAAGGGTTGACCGAGCAGCGCCGGATCGTCCAGCTGGCGCTCGTATGCCTCAGCCATCTCGCTCAGCCCGAGGCTGCTCAAACTTTCAGCTGTGTTAGCGATCGTTTTCATGGCAGTTCATCTCCTTGAGACGCGTAATACTGAGCGCCGCAAATGTTGTCGTGCTCAATCAGCGGTGCAGATTTTCTGGGCATTGGGCGCAAATCAGACTCGTTGCGAATGATTGACCGCAGTCGTTCAGAGCTCAAAATGTTCAGCGTATTTGCATAGGTGCATATATACATGCGTCTCTCCACCTAAATTTGATGGTCTATCAGAACTCGAAGCGTAGAAAGCAGCGTTTGACCTGGACTCAGCGGGTGAAGGTAATTAACCAGTTGCTTAGTGGTCGAATGGGAATGGACGTGTGCTATGCCATGCAGCCTAGTTACAAACTTGCTGTCGACGAAGACCAGATTCCTATCGAATTGGTAGGTGATTTCCTGCGCAGCGCATCGCTACATAAATGGGCGTGGGACTGCATCAAGGAGGAGCGAGTCGAACGGTTTCCCCCAGCCAATTTGTTGGTTGCGAACATCCCTAGCAAGTACTGATTCTCGGCGAGTCGCCGCCGAAATGTGAAAACCCCACTCCCGCGTTGTACAGTGCAAGTAGGCCGGGGGGTGAATAAGCAGTTGCCGAAAGAAAAACCCAGCCCTCTAACCACTAGTTCCCGCGAAAGGAAGCCAGATGCACATTCGCCTTGCTCAACTCAGCGATGTCCAGGCCATTGCCGAGATCTACAACCAGGGGATCGAAGACCGCAGCTCTACGTTCGAGACCCAACCACGCAGCGCCATGGATGTGCAGCCCTGGGTGGCCGACATGTCTCGCCATCCGGTGCTGGTCGTCGAGGTCGACGGTGCGGTAGTGGCGTGGGCAAACCTGAGCAGCTACCGCGCGCGTTCGTGCTACGCCGGCATCGCCGACTTCTCGATCTATCTGGGCCGTGACGTCCGCGGACGTGGCATCGGCAAGGCGCTGCTCAAGGCATTGCTCAGTGAGGCTGAGGCACGCGGCTTCTGGAAAGTCCTCTCCCGCATTTTCACCTTCAACGAGGCGAGCCTCGCGCTCTGTCAGTCCTGCGGTTTCAGGACGGTTGGCGTCTATGAGAAGCACGCTTGTCTTGAAGGCCGTTGGCTGGATTGCGCGATCGTTGAGCGGGTGTTTCCGTCGAACCAACCCGTTCCAGATGACGAAGCAGCAGGCTGTCGTAGTACTTGCGCCAGTTTCCGCCTGGGCGCGTCTGCTCATCTAGGATCAGAAAGTCCAAGCCGTGCTGCTGTAAATGCCAGCCAAGCGCCAAGCCCGCTTGCCCACCACCGATGACGATCACATCCACCGCGCGACTCGATTTATTCATATGTGCGCACTCAAGCATATATCAGGACAAAAAAAGGGCACGAGCTACGGGCAGCACAGCGAAACCAGACCCTTGGTTCGCTGGAGCAGGCCCTCAAGGCGCTCGACGATCGCCCCACCATTCACTTCGTAGAACACCTGCCTGCCCACCTTGGTGGCTTTCACGATCTGGGCATCGTGCAGCACCTGCAGGTGCCTGGAGACCACCGAGCGCTCCTGCGGCAGCTCTTTAGCGATTTCGCCGACATCCGCCCGGCCCAGCAGGAGCACGCGCTTGAACACCGCGACCCTGGAGGGCTCGCAGAGTGCTTTGAAGAAGGCTTCGTCCAGCGACTCGATGGCAGCGTCGATGGCTTGGGTGCGGAGGTTCTGGTTGGTCGTCATGCCGCCAATATATGTGCACGAATATGCACATGTAAAGCCACCCATCACCGGAGGGGTTGCGATACATTCGGAAAAGCGTATATTCGAAAAATCATATACATGCATAGTACCTCGCGATGACTGGCAAGATCCGCGTCCTGTTTGTTTGCACCGCAAACGCTGCTCGCTCCCAGCTCGCCGAAGCATTGCTCCGACACACAGACCCTGTGCGCTTTGAAGCATTCAGCGCCGGCACTCAGCCTGGCGAAGTAGATCCGCGTACCTTCGCGGCGCTTGAGCACCTCGGTATCGATGCCAGCGGCCGCGCAGCAAGTCCATCGATGAGTTCGCCGGCGAACACTTCGACTACCTCATCACCCTTTGCGACAAGGCGGCGCTGGAGTGCCAGTTACTACCGGCATTGGGCGAGCGCTTGGCGTGGCACTTTGAAGATCCGGTCACCAGCGACAAGCACGATGCCTTCCGCCATACGCTTCACGAGATCCATGAGCGCATCAAGATGTTCGTCTTCGTGAAAACCAAACACTGAGAATCGTTATGACTGATCCACTGACCCCTACCAAGGTTTTCAAATGCCTCGCCGACGAGAACCGCATTCGGATGATGCTGCTGATCGCCCGCGAGGAAGAGCTCTGCGTCTGTGAGTTGACCTGTGCGCTGGAAGAAAGCCAGCCCAAGGTTTCCCGCCACTTGGCGCAATTACGCACCTGTGACCTGCTGGCAGACCGCCGCCAGGGCCAATGGGTTTATTACCGGCTGCATCCAGAGCTGCCCGCCTGGGTACGCGAGATCCTGAAAACGACGCTGGAGGCCAACAGCGAGTGGCTGAACAGCAGTTCCACTCGACTGGACGCCATGGGTGACCGCCCACAGCGTGCTGCTACCTGCTGCTGATTACTGCCGAGCAAAAGCCGATGAAAGTTCTGTTCCTCTGCACCGCCAATAGCTGCCGCAGCATCCTCTCCGAGGCTGTTTTCAATCACCTGGCTCCGGCCGGCATGAAGGCCTACAGCGCCGGAAGCCAGCCCAAGGGCGAGGTACATCCGCTGTCCATCTCCGCGCTGCAGCGCGCCGGTATTTCCACCGATGGCCTCAGCAGCAAATCCAGCGATGCACACGCCGAGCTGGCACCGGACTTCGTCATCACC
>NZ_QKVM01000062.1 GCF_003231305.1 Pseudomonas sichuanensis
CTTGCCGACGCGCTTGTAGGCGCTGAAGGCACCGGCCAGGTAGTTGTCGAGCGTGGCCAGCGGGTTGTGCATCAGCGCGCTGCTCGTGGCGGATGCCGGGCGGGCGTTTCTTGGGCCGGCGCCTTCGGCCAGGGTGGCCAGGCCACTGGCAATGTCGAGAATGATCCGCTCACCGAGCGTGGCGGCCTCGGCCAGGATGCCCTTGAGTTTGCCGGCGGCCTGGCTGACGAAATTATCAAGGCTGCCGACGATATCGGCGTTGAGGTGGCCGGCCAGCAGTTCGACCGACGCATCGTCGAGCACCTGCTTACCCTCCTGGCGCACGAACAGCAACATCGGCCGCAAGCTCATGCGTGCCGGCGCCTCACCGGCGGGCGAGGTGACCAGGCCGATCAGGTTGAGGGCAAAGCTGGCGCAGAAAAGCGGGTCGGGCACCTGGCTACGGGCCAGGGTCGTGATAGCGCTCAGTACTTCGATCAGGGCGATGCTGTTGCCCGCCACTGGCACATTGCCGGCTACGGCCTTGAGGCGCTCGAGGGTGGCATGGCCGGCACTGACTTCACGTAGCCAGGCGTCGAACACGGCGGCGCCACGGCCGACGTCCTGGGCCTGGATCTCGGCGAGTGGTGTGATCGCTACTTGTAAAATGCCCTTGCCTGAAGAGCTGGCCTTGTCGGGGATGGTTGCCATTTGGTTCGGCGCTCCTTGCTGGAAAGGAGGTCGCCTGGTGGCTACGCATCGCGGGGCAAGCCCGCTCCCACAAGGTAGGCGGTGCAGTGCAATGGCCTCGGTCGGGCGACCTGTAAATGCAGGAGGGAAACCATACCGAGGCGGTATTCAGGAAGAAGTCAGAAGGTGTCTCGCACGCAGAAAGGAGTATTCCTGTTCAGATGTGGAAAAACGGCTACACGCCCCTGGCGGGCATAAACACTCTGTGGTCAATGATTGTTTGAGGCAGTATTAATCGGCTTTCCGGAGCGCCCTTTGATCCTAGGGCATCACGCCCCAACGCCTGTCACATCCCCCAATACTTCAGCGCCCACAACACCCCCATCCCAACCCCCAGTGTCAACAGGGTACTGCGCGTGCGCCAGGCCACCACGCCGGCCAGTATCGCCGCAGGTATCTGTGGGTTGCTCCAGTCGAACGCCGCATGCCGGTCCTGATACACCACCGCCGGCAGCACCAGCGCCGCCAGCACGCTCGCCGGCACATAGGCCAGCGCCCGCCGGAACCACGGCGGTATGCGCAGGCTGCGGTAGTACTCGATGAACGACAGGCGCAGGGCAAAGGTGCCCAGGCCCGCCAGCAGGAAAGTGATCCATTGCCATGCCTGGCTCATGAGGCCTCCTGGTCGGCGTGCTGTTCCATGGCCTCAGCCATACCAAGCTGCTCCAGCGCAAGCCCGGCCAGGATGCCGCCGAGCGCCGCCACCAGCATCCCCAGGTTGTAGGGCATGTCGATGGCCAGTACCGCCAGCACGCCGCCCACCGTTGCCGCCCCGAGCATCGCCTGGTTGCGGATGGCGGGCACCAGCAGCGCCAGGAACGACAGCGGGATGGCGAACCCCAGCGACCAGGTCGGCGGTATGCCCGAGCCCACCGCCACGCCCACCAGCACGGCGAGGTTCCAACCCAGCCACATGACCATGGCGGTGCCGAGGTAGTACTCGAAGGCGAACGCGCCCAGGCCCTCCCGTGCGTTGAGCCTTAGGGTGCACAGGGCGAAGGATTGATCCGAAAGCAGGTAGGCCATCGACCAGCGGCGCTGGCGTGGCAGGTCGCTGAAGTGTGGCGCCAGGGAGGCGCTGTACATCAGAAAGCGCAGGTTGATCACCAGCGCGGTGACCACCATGGTGATGGGCAAGGCGCCGTTCTGCATCAGTTGCAGCACGGCCATCTGCGCCGAGCCCGAGTAGAACAGCAGGGTCATGCCCATGGCCTCGCTTGGCGACAGCCCCATGTTGATTGCCGTGACCCCGGTGATCAGGCCGAACGGCACGATCCCGGTGGTCAGCGGCAGGACTGCGCGGGCGCCCTGCGTGAGCGCTTGGGCCCTGTTGGATGGTTGCATTGCAATGCCTTCTGAAATGGCCCGGCAAGCTGCGGCCGGGATCGCTGCTGGCCTGCGCCGATAGGGCTTTGGCAAGCCTGTAGCGGTCACGTTAATGCGCGGCAGAATGGCTGGCAACGGCAGATTTCCCATTCGTGGCCCAGGGGCCGGGGTTCTCGGTGGACTACAAGGTGGAGGAGGCGCTGGTGCAGTTGGTTTAGCGCAGCCAGCGTCAATGCAGCACTGCCCGCAACGCACCGGTGACGACGATGGCGAACAGCACCACCGGCAGTATGGAATAGCGCGTGGCGGCAAGCAGGGTCAGGGCCAGTGCGAGCGAGTCGGCGGGGTCACCGCTGACGAATTTGGGCGCGATCACCGCGATCAGCACACAGCCCGGTGCGGCACTGAGCATTTGGCTGAGTTGCGGCCCCATGACGCGATTGCGTAACAGCAAAAAGCCCAGGGCGCGTGTCAGGTAAGTGACCAGGGCCATGCCGAGGATCGTGGCCAATGTGGTGATGTCGATCATGGCTTGGCCCACAGGTAGGCGCTGACCAGGCCTGCCACGGTGCCCGCGAGGACGTACCAGCCGCCGGGGATCAACAGGTGGAACAGCGCGGCGGTCAGCAGGCTGAACAGCCAGGGCAGGGCGGCGTGCACGCCTTTCCACATACCCTTGAGCAGTACCAGGAAAACGGCGGCTAAGGCCATGTCGAAGCCATAGCTGCGCAGGTCGCCCAGCATCGGCCCGACCAGCGCCCCCAGGGTGGTGAAGGTTACCCAGGTGGCCCACAGGCACAGCGACACGCCCATGTAGTAGCGCAAGCTGAAGCCATTGCGGCGACGGGCATCGGCCAAGCCCATGGCCCAGCTCTCGTCGCACATGAAAAACAGTGCGCCAAGCGCTTGCTTCAGGGGCAGATGGCGCAGGTAGGGCGCCAGGGTAGCGCCCATCAGCAGGTGACGGCTGTTGACCAGCAGGGTCATGGCGACGATCACCAGTACCGCCGGTGGCGAGGTCCACAGTTCGATGGCGGCGAACTCCGAACCACCACCGAAATTCAGGCCGGTCATCAACGCAACTTCACCAGCATTGAGCTGGTGTTGCGACGCCTGCGCACCGAGTACCAGGGCGAACGGGATGAAGCCCAACAGCATCGGCAGGGCGGCCACCGCGCCACGACGCAGTTCGCTGTCGGGGGCAGTGGGATCGTTCAGGGCGGGTTCAAGGGTATTCATGGTCACCTCCAGTGGAGGAGAATTATTTCAATGTGCGGTTGAAATAGGCTTGCGTAGTTGCCAAACCTTACTGATGATTTGGCATTTGCTACCAAAAACACTCGATTTGAGGTTTTCAATGCCAATCAAGCTTGATGCCATCGACCGCCGCATCCTGCGTGCCCTGCAGCGGGACGGGCGCCTGCAGAACCAGGAGCTGGCCAAGCAAGTGGGGTTGTCCCCGTCGCCGTGCCTGCGGCGGGTACGGCTGCTGGAAGACGCGGGGGTCATCGAGCGCTACGTGGCGCTGGTGGACCCGGCCAAGGTGGCATTGGGCCTGACCCTGTTCGTGCGGGTGTGGCTCAAGCGCCAGGATCAGGAAACCACCGACGTCTTCATCAACGCGGTGCGCCGGCTGCCCGAGGTGGTGGAGTGCCATGTGATGGCGGGCGACTGCGACCTGTTGCTACGGGTGGTGGCGGCGGATCTGGAAGCTTACCGGCGGTTCCAGGTGGCCCATCTGACCAGCCTGGATGTGGTGCAGAACGTCAAGACCGAAGTGCCCATGGAGAAGGTCAAGCTGACCACTGAGTTACCGGTGTAGCGCGCGGCTCGACCTGACCCGGCTTGGCACTCAGCGAGCGTTCTGGGGCGTCGCTGAAGCTGCCCTGCGGATAAAAATCTGGAACAGGGCTTTGTTATTAAATAGAATCAATCGCATTAAATGATGTGCAGAGCCTCACGCTATGGTTGAAGCCGCTACGCCACCCGATCACCGCCTGAGTGCCCTGTACCGCGACCATCGTAGCTGGCTGGAGCACTGGTTGCGCCGCCGTGTCGGCAATAGCTGGGATGCGGCCGACCTGAGCCAGGACACCTTCCTGCGGATACTGTCCAGCGCCCAGAAGCTCGAGGAGTTGCGTGAGCCACGCGCCTACCTGCTGACCGTGGGCAAGCGCCTGTTGAGCAATTTCTATAGCCGTCGCAGCCTTGAACAGGCCTATCTGGAGGCGTTGGCACAGTTGCCGCAAGCGTGTGTGCCGTCGCCAGAGCAGCGCTGGCTGCTGTTGGAAACACTGCAGGCACTGGATGAGCTGCTGGACGGGTTGCCACGTCTGGTCCGTCGGGCTTTTCTCTGGAGCCAGTTGCACGGCCTGGGCTATCGCCAGATCGCCGAGCGCCTGGAGGTGTCGGAGCGCACGGTCAAACGCTACATGGCGCAAGCCTACGAGCATTGCCTGCTGGTGGACCTGTGATGCGTGCGGCGCCCAGCGGCGAGGCACTTGAGGTGGCACGCGCGGCGGCTCGGTGGTTGGCGTTGCTGGAGTCGGGCACGGCCACTGAAGAGGATCATGCCCGCCTTGAACGCTGGCGCAACAGCAGCATCAGCCATGAAACCACCTGGCAGAAGGCGCAGCTGCTGCGCCAGCGCTTTTCCGGGCTGCCGCCCACCTTGGCCATGGCCTCGCTGGATCGTCCGGACCTTGCGCGGCGCACTGCCATCAAGCGCGCATTGGGCATTGCGGCACTGTTGCCGGCTACCTGGCTGATCGGGCGGCAGTTGCCGGTGCAGGTGTGGATGGCCGATGTGCACACCGCCATCGGCGAGCAGAAAAAACTGCAACTGGCCGACGGCAGCCTGTTGCAGCTGAACACCGACAGCGCAGTCAATGTCGACCTGGGCAAGCGTGAGCTGACCTTGGTGCGAGGCGAGATGGCGCTCAAGGTGACTGGCAGCGCAGGGCTGACCCTGCACTTGCCTTACGGTCGGGTGATTGTCGGCCGCAGTGAAGTTTGTGTGCGCCTCAATGACAGTGACTGTCAGATCGCAGTGGCCAGCGGTGCGGTGCAACTGCAACCCTTGCATGGCCCGGCGCTGCTTTTGCGCGAGGGTGAGCAGGTCCGTTTGAAGGTTGGCGGCGCAGGCCAGGTCGAGCGCTTCGATGCTTCGCTGCCGGGGTGGCGAGAGGGCGTTCTGATCGCCCAGAACCAACCGCTGGGCGATTTCCTGCGCGAGCTGCGGCGCTTTCGCCCAGGGTTGTTGCGCTGGGACCCAGTGCTGGAACACCTGCGGGTAATGGGCAGCTTCCGCCTCGACGACACCGACCGTGTGCTGTCGCTGCTGGCGGCTAGCCTGCCGCTGGAGGTGCATTCGCGCACGCGGTATTGGGTCACCCTGGTACCGCGCAACATTCAGGTGTAAGGCATGTCCCTTTTTTTCGCCTCACCGGTCATTCCAGGCAAGTGAACTGAAAACGAGAGCTTGCCCCAATGTCCGTAGTAATGCCTTGCCGTCCAGGCCATCAGTCTTTGCAGCGTGTGGGCCTGGTGCTGAGCCTGAGCGCCACCACGCTTTTTACCCCTGTCAGTTGGGCCGATGGCGCCGCCCGGCGCAGCTATGAAGTCGCGGCCGGGAGCCTGGGCAGCGCGTTGACGCGTTTCGCCACGCAGTCGGGCGTCAACCTGTCGGTGAGCCCTGCCTTGGTGAATGGGCGCGACAGTGCCGGCCTGTCGGGCACCTACAGTGTTGAGGAAGGCTTTGCCCGCCTGCTACAGGGCAGCGGTTTGCGCCTGCAGCCGGCAGGCGCCGACGCCTACATTCTGGTGCCGGCAAGCCAGAGCTCCAGTGCCCTGGAAATTGCGCCAACCACCATCAACAGCGGGCACCTGGGTGACGATGGCGAACCGTATGCCGGTGGCCAGGTCGCTCGCCGTGGCGCGCAAGGCCTGCTCGGTTCGCGTGACTTCATGGAAACGCCGTTCAGCATGACCACCTACACCAGCCAGGCGGTAAAGAACCTGCAGGCGCGAACCCTGAACGACCTGGTTGCCAGCGACCCTTCGGTGCGCGCCACCAACCCGGCAGGCGGGCGCTTCGAGCAGTTCACCATTCGTGGCCTGAGCCTGTTCAACAGCGATGTGTCCTATAACGGGCTGTATGGTGTATTGCCGACCTATTCCATCGACATGGAAATGGCCGACCGCGTCGATATCCTCAAAGGGCCGAGCCAACTGATCAACGGCATCTCGCCGCGGGGTAGCGTGGGTGGCGGTATCAACGTGGTGCCCAAGCGCGCGGGCGACAAGCCGCTGACGGAGTTCACCGGTAGCTATGCCTCCGACAGCCAGGTGGGCGGTGCCGTGGATATCGGCCGGCGCTTTGGTGAGAGCGACCAGTTCGGCCTGCGTTTCAACGCGGTGAAGCAGGCCGGCGACACCACCTGGGATCACCAGAGCGTCAACCGCGAAATGGCCGTGCTGGGCCTGGACTTTCGCGGTGAGCGGTTGCGCCTGTCCACCGACATCGGCCACACCCAGCGCGACACCGATGCCCCCCAGGAGCGGGTGCTGATCGGCGCAAACGCCAAGGTGCCGGATGCCAAGGATGTGCGCCGCAACTATGCCCAGGCCTGGAGCAAGGCACGCACCGAGGACACCTTTGGCGCGGTGAACGCCGAGTACGACCTGAGCGATTCGCTGATGGCCTATGCTGCGTTCGGTGCGCGCGAGAGCAACCATGATTTTCTGCGTCACAACGTGCCGGTCAGCAACGACGCCGGCGACTTCAGTGTCTTGCCCCGCGACTTTACCCGCGACGAGTCGGTGCGCACGGCCATGGCCGGGCTGCGTAACTGGTTCACCACCGGCCCGGTCAGCCATGAGCTGAACCTGTCGGCGAGTTACTTCTACATGGACTTCACCAACGGCGGGGCGCGCTACGCGGCAGCGCCCAGCAATCTGTACAACCCGGTAGCCACCCCCACGCCCGGCAGGGCGACGCGCCAGGATGCCGAGGTGTACACCGAGAACCGTTTCACCGGCGTGGCGCTGGCCGATACCCTGGGCTTTTTCGACGACCGCCTGTTGCTGACCCTGGGTGCACGCTGGCAACGGGTCAAGGTCGACGACTGGAGCAATGACGTCAAGGGCAACACCGCCTACGACGAGGAGAAGGTCTCGCCCTCGGGCGGCGTGGTGTTCAAGGTCAGCGAGCAGTTCTCGCTGTACGCCAGCTACATGGAAGGCCTGAGCCAGGGCAAGATCGCGCCGTCGACCTCGATCAACTCCGACCAGATATTCGCGCCCTTCATCAGCCGCCAGGTCGAGGTGGGCGCCAAGTACGACCTGGGCACCTTCGGTCTGACCGCCAGCGCCTTTCGCATCAAGCAACCCGCCTACGAAACCAATGCCGCCACGCGAGTGTTCGGGCCTAACGGCAAGCGTGAGAACAAGGGTATCGAGTTGAATGTGTTCGGCGAGCCGCTCAAAGGCGTGCGCCTGCTCGGTGGGGTGATGTTCATCGACAGCGAGCTGACCGGTACCGTGGGCGGCATTGCCGACGGCAACCGCGCCCCGGCCACTCCCGAATACAATGTCAGCCTGGGTGCTGAATGGGATGTGCCGAAGGTTGCGGGGCTGACCCTGACCACACGGGGCATTCATTCCAGCTCGCAGTACCTGGACCAAGCCAACAGCAAGAAGATCGATGGCTGGGAGCGTTTCGACCTGGGGGCGCGTTATACCTTCAAGGTCTCGGACAAGGACGTCACCCTGCGTGCCAGCGTCGAGAACGTGCTGGACGACCAGTATTGGATTTCGGCGGGGGCGTCCGATGACAGCGAGCCGGGGCTGAGCTTGTCTACGCCACGGACGTATCTGGTTTCGGCCACTATCGGGTTTTGATCGCAGGCTTTTGTTGGCATTGCAACCGAGCAGCCGCATACGCATTGCGAATGCTCGGTTTACGCGACCAGTTGCGAGCGTTTTCATCGCTCATGGTAATGCGGGGGCCTGGAGGTGGCTCGGCGAAAGCCACCGTCCGAGTTCGGTTATAGCGTTATCGACGGCAGGACTGACCGGAGCCGTTCCATGGCCAGTGCGCTGCAGGGTTGCATGGGCTCACGAAGTTCATTGGCGATGAGCCCTTGAACAGAGAGCGCAGCCTTCACCACAGCGGGGTTCGGCTCGGCAAATGCCGATTGAATCCAGGGCAGAAGCCGATAGAACACTGAGCGAGCTGCACCAACGTCGCCTTCGTCCATGTGGCGCACCAGTTGAACGTAGAGTTCAGCATGGATGTGAGCTGATGCCGAGATGGCGCCGGCACCTCCCAGGGCGAGATTGGTGAATATCTGGATATCCTCTCCGGTTAGTACCTGAGCATGTCCGTCATTGATCAGTGCCATCGTTGTTTCGATATCGCCACTGCAGTCTTTCACCGCGGCAATGTTCGAGTGACGCACGATCCGTCGGAGTGTTTCGCGCTCGATCCTCACACCTGTCCGATACGGAATGTCGTAGACCACTACGGGCACTGACGATGCGTCAGCCACGGCCTGGAAGTAGGATTCGATGCCTTGTTGTGATGGGCGGATGTAGTAGGGCGCTGGGACAAGCACGCCAGCGATGTCGCGGCGCTGGATGTTCTGCTGGAGCGCCAGAACTTCCTGCAGGTTGTTGCCCGAGAGCCCCATGATCACTTGGCCTGGCTGGGCGACTTCAAGTACGGCATCCAGCGCCTCGAGCTGTTCATCTTTGCTCATCGCCGCAGCTTCGCCCGTGGTACCGCATACCACCAGGCCTCTCACACCTTCATTGAGGAGCTTCTTGGCCAAGCCTTGAAGGGCGTCGAAATCGACCTGCCCCGAACGGAAAGGTGTGACCAGTGCAACCCAGATACCGCGCAAATTAGACATGCATTACTCCTCAGGCAGACCGATTAGTCGACGTCAGAGGAGGGGATGGGAATCAAGCGGGGAAGAGACCTGGCGCTATCTGTCCTGTCAGCTCATCTGACGGGACAGCGCCCCGGTCAAATGAGCGACTGTTTCTTGGATTTCTTGGCAACGGACACGCATGCGCATGCCTGGGCGTAGAGGCCCATGGCAGTCAGCATGTGGTCGGTGTTGGGAATCATGGTTGATCCGTTGCCAAGAGGTGCATCGGGATAGTGCGCAAGGGGGCTAGGTTTAGTCAACAGGCATTGTGGGTCGAAGTTGGGGTTATTGGGCTATTGCTCCGCGTTTACCTGGAAGCGATGCAGGCTCATGTGCAGCAAAGGGAAGGGGCGCCCCTCGCCATCCAGCGGGGAACGACCTGTTTGGACAAACCCGTAATGTAAATAGAACCCTACCGCTTCGGGGTTCTGCTCGTTCACGTCAACACTCAGCTGATTGCGCGAACTGCGGGCATGCTCCAGCAGCGCGCGGCCAATACCTTTCCCACGCAGATCGGGCTCGATGAAGAGCATCTCTACGTGGCTTTCATTGAGGCCGATAAAGCCCAGTGGGCAGTCCTCGGCATTTACCGCAACCCATGATTCAACAGCGGGTAGGTAGACATCCCGAAGCTGAGGAAGCAATGCCTCGATATCGGACGCTTGCAGGAAGTGATGAGTGGCGCGAACAGAGCGCAGCCAGATGTTGAGCAGTTGTGGATGGTCGGCATGGGTAGCCTGACGAATGATCATGGAATCATCCTTTGCACTTGATAGCGGAAATGAGGCGCGCCCGTCGATAGCGCCCGTATAAGTGTCGGCAACCTGTATGACCGCTTCGCGAATTAACGCCTGGGCGGTGCACGGCAGAGGTAGCCGAAAAGGAGGGAGGAAGGACGATACTGAGCGGTATTCGGGGTGTCAAAAAAATTACAGATGGAAGGGGGGCGCAGTATTCCTTTCTAGAGCCAGCGTCTGACTTGGCTGCAGTAGTGCGTGAACTCACTTGCGAAAATGCTCGCAAGGGCTCGCTCCTCCGGCCCGATCTGGAAGCGGTTCATATAGATCACGAAGCCCAGCACGCTCAGCAGCGCCGGCGGCCACGCAAGAAAGATGGACCAGGCTACCAGGGCGGCGGCGAAGCCCAGGTACATGGGGTTGCGTGTATATCTGTAGACGCCCGAGCGGACCAGTACCGAAGCGCTTTCCGGCCTCAGAGGGTTGACCGTGGTACGTGCGCGGCGAAAGGAAATCACACCGGCCAAGCACGTGGTAATACCTGCCAGCAACACCACCAAAGCCAGACCGATCCGCCATTCGATGGCCAGCGCCAGGGTACCCGGAAGGTTCAGAGCACAGAGCCACGCCAACAGGCCGAACAGAACAGCCACCAGCGGCGGCGGGATGCGGTTGTCCATGATGAGCTCCTGATAGTAATGAGCGTGCTAGCAGAGTGAGGTCTATAGCCACTTCAGGGTCAAGTGTCATCGTGGTCCATGGCTGAATCGCGCTTCATATCCGCCTTGTTACGCGCGATCTGTGAATCGTTGACTTTGTGGGCGCTCGAGAACATTCATGATGCTGTGGTCATTCATTTTCGAGGTGAGATCATGGCGGTGCGAACCGAAGTTCTCATTGTTGGGGCCGGCCCGACCGGGCTGGTGCTTGCTCTTTGGCTCACCAGGCAAGGCGTCGGCGTAACGATCGTCGACAAGAACAGTGGGCCCGGCGAAGCTTCTCGTGCCATGGCTGTTCAAGCCCGCACGCTAGAGCTGTATCGCCAACTCGATATAGCCGAGGCTGTGATAGATGCCGGTTATAAAACACCGGCAATGAACATGTGGGCCCGTGGCAGCCACAGAGCGCGCATCCCCTTGGTCGATGCCGGCAGAGAGGTTTCTGCATACCCCTTCGTGTTGATCTATCCCCAGGACCGCCATGAGCGCCTGCTGGTGCAGCAACTCCATGCCCTGGGCGTGGACGTGCACTGGCAGACCGAACTGCTGCGCTTCGAAGAGGGTGAAAGCCACCTCACGGCCATGCTGAAACAGGCCGATGGGCAGGAAGTGGCCCTGACTGCGGCATACCTGGCAGGCTGCGATGGCGCTCGTTCGCTCGTTCGACATCAGATCGGCAGCGGTTTCGAGGGCGGCACCTATAAGCATCTTTTCTATGTCGCGGATGTCAGGGTTACGGGCATCGAGCCTGCGGGTGAGGCGCACATCGCTTTTGACAAGTCCGACTTCGTGCTGCTCCTGTGCTATGGCGAAAAGGACCGATACCGCCTGATCGGCACCGTGCGAGACGAGCGCGCCGAGCACCCCGAGCAACTGACGTTCGCGGACGTTGGCCACGATGCCATCAACGGCTTGAACCTCGAAGTCAGCGAAGTGAACTGGTTTTCCACTTACCGCGTTCATCATCGTGTCACCGACCATTTCCGCCGTGGCAGAGCGTTTTTGCTCGGCGATGCTGCGCATGTCCACAGCCCGGCAGGCGGGCAGGGCATGAACACCGGGATACTGGACGCGATCAACCTGGCGTGGAAGTTGGCAGCGGTGGTCAAAGGCAAGGCGCCGGAGACATTGCTCGACAGCTACCAGATTGAACGCCAGGCATTTGCCCGCACGCTGGTGGAAACCACTGACAAGCTGTTCACCTTTGTTACCGCTCAAGGCGGGTTCGCTGACTTTGTGCGCACGCGCATCGCGCCGATCTTCGCCAGTGTTGCGTACAAGCGCGCGAGCGTGCGTGAGTACCTGTTCCGCGTGGTTTCGCAAACGACCCTGGATTACCGCGACAGCCCGCTGAGCCAAGGCAAGGCAGGCGAGGTTCAGGGGGGGGATCGCCTGCCTTGGCTGCCTGGGGGCACTGCGGACAACTACGCTTCACTGGCAGCCATCGAGTGGCAAGTGCAGGTTTACGGTGAGGCCAAGGCAGACCTGGCCCAATGGTGCACGCAGCACGGCATTGCCCTGCATGTTTTCGCTTGGGTGCCGGCGTGCGAGAAAGCCGGCGTTGCCAGAAATGCTGCTTATCTGTTGCGGCCTGATACTTATGTTGCGCTGGCTGATCCCCAGGGGGATGCGTCCACATTGAACCGATATTTCGAGGCGCGCGGTGTTGTGCTGCCCGCTTGAGGAGTGGGTTGCGTTGTGTACGGTCAAGCGCGAGGCGAAGCCGATGATCAGCGCGATCGAAATCGATGGCTAGGCCATGTCCGTATGGGAGTGCTTTTCAGGAACGGCTGCTATCGACCCAAAGCGGTCACTGGGGGCATCAATATCAACGACTGCCGCGAAACCTGTGGGAGCGGGTTTACCCGCGAACACGGGCGAAGCCCGTGCCACTCAACGCGTTGCCTGCTTCGCGGCGGTTCGGTGTCCCGATAAACCCGCTCCCACAAGCTCTCTGCTGACCTCACTGGCCGCTTTGGGCTGGAAGCAGCTTGCGCCTCCGGGCGAAGGCGCTATCCGTCGGTACCGCACCGGATCAGAAGGATTTGCCGATCGAGGCCACCACCGTAGCCGAGCAAATATCGTTGAACCCCAGGTAACTGGCGCATTCCACTTTCGACAAGTCTGTGTCGATATAGCTGATCGACCAGTCCAACGACAGCATCATGCGGCTCAGTTTCACTTGCCATTCGTGGTAGGCGTCGCGGCTCGAACCGTCGTTGGCGAACCAGCTCGGGTCCTTGTAGTCGTTGCGCCCGTAGCGCGTTTCCAGGCCGATGTCGTTGGGCAACTGCATGGCGTAGCCGACATAGCTGTAGAGCATCGCCTGGTCGCCGTTGAAGTTGTCCGAGTAGTTGCCGCCCAGCAACACGCCCCAGGCGCGCAGTTCGGCGTGGTATTCGCCGTAGTTGAAGGCGCCTTGACGCGGGTAGACGTACTTGATGTACGAGGTGTCGAGGGTGACGTCGTCGTTGACTTGCCAGAAGTAGCCCGCGTAGTAGTCCAGTTCCTGGCGAGTACTGCTGCCATAGCCGAAATCGACGTTGGAGCTCCACACGCCTGCGTACAGGCCACTGGAGTGGGCAAGGGTCAGCGAGCCTTGCAGGGCAGGGTCGTTCTGGGTCTGGGAGATGCCGCGGGTGCGATAGTCGCTGAAGATCCCGATCTTGGCTTCGAGGCTGAAGTCGGTGTCGAAGTCGATGGCATGGGCCAATGGCGCGCAGGCGAGCAGGCCGCCTGCGATGAAGTTGCGTACGTTCATGGTTGCTTCCCGTTATTGTTGTTGTGAGCGGTGTGGCAGAGGCGGCCTATTCGCGGGCAAGCCCGCTCTCACGGGGAGCACGCCAGCTTGAGAAACCTCAGCAGGGCAGTTGCTCCCACGAAAATCACCGCCAATCCGGCAGAAGCGGGCTTGCCCGCGAAGACCTCAGCGCGCGTAGATCTGCTTGCCGGCGAACCAGGTCTGCAGCACCTGGGTGTCGCGCAGGGCCTCGGGCTCGACGCTGAGCACGTCGCGGTCGAGCACGATCATGTCGGCCTGCTTGCCGACCTTCAGCGAGCCGACCTGCTGCTCCAGGCGCATGGCCCGGGCAGAATTGAGGGTGTAGGCCTGGAACATCACTTGGCGGTCGATGGCCTCGTCGGCGTTGAGCACGCCTTTGGGCCCTTTGCGGCTGACGGCCTGGTAGATGGCCTTCCACGGATCTGGTGTGGTGATCGGCCAGTCGCTGGCGCCAGAGATGGTCGCGCCATGCTTGAGCAGCGAATGGGCCGGATAGCTGTGCATGAAGACCATGGCATCCACGTAGGGCTTGACCAGGTCGATGTTGGACTGGTCGGCGCTGGCCCAGTACAGCTGCATCGCGGCGATCACGTCGAGCTGCTTGAAGCGGGCGTATTCCTTGGGGCTGACCATCTGCAGATGGGTAATGGAGTGGGGGATGCCGCTGTGGCGGTCACGCCGGGCCTGCTCGATGCCATTGAGCGCTTCGCGTACGGCGCGATCGCCAATTGCATGCACGTGCACCAGCCAGCCGCGGGCATCGGCGGCACTGACCAGTTCGCCGAAGTGTTTCGGGTCGAGCAGCAGCTCGCCATTCTGCCCGGAGTTCTTGTAGGGCTCGAGCATCGCCGCAGTCTGCGCTGGCGCCTCGGCCACGCCGTCGGCGAACACCTTGATGCCCGGCAGGGTGAGGTTGCGCACGCCGAGGAATTGCTGGCGCACCTTGTCCAGTTCGTCGAGGTCTGCGGGGCGGGCCTTGGAGTCGGCCATCAGCAGCGCCGCGACGTGGGCAGTCAGTTCGCCGCGCTCGGAGAGGTCCTTGTAGACCGGCAGCACGCCCAGTGAGTCGTTCTTCACGTCGGCGCCCGGCAGTTCGTTGGCCAGCGGGTCCATCCAGCCGGTGATGCCCAGTGACTTGTAGTAATCCAGGGCCATGCGCCCGGCGGTCATCAAGGTGTCGCGGGACAGCGGTGGCAGCAGGTCGGTCACCGGGTAGTAGCTGGCATCGGCGAGGAAGCCGTTCGGGGTTCCGTCCTGGTGCTGGCCGATGGTATTGCGTGCCTCGGCGGGCAGGGCCGCGATGGTCTTGGCGTCGATGCCGGCGCGTTTGAGCATGGCCTGGTTGGCCCAGCCGGTGTGCATGTCATTGGCGGCGAAGAGGATCGGCTGGTCGGCCCACTCGCCGTGGTTGAAGCGCTGCGCCAGGGCGGGAATGTCGTCCCAGTAGGTGCCAGGCACGCCCCCGACAGAGAGGAACTCGCCACGCACGGCTTTGCCATCCTTGCGCCATTGGTGCAGGCGCCGCTCCAGTTCATCGAGGGGGATTTCTTCGCCAGCCAGGTTGGCCAGCTCCAGTTGCAGGCCGCCCTTGATGGCATGGGAGTGGGAATCGAGCATGCCAGGCATCAGCACTTTGCCGCCCAGGTCGATCACCTGCGTGCTCTCGCCCTTCAGGCGCAGCACGGCCAGGTCGGAGCCTACCGCCACGATCTTCTCGCCATCGACCGCCACGGCCTGCTGCAATGGCTGGCCTGGCTCGGCGGTGTAGACCTTGGCGTTGTGCAGGATCACGTCCACTGCCGCAACACTCTGCAGCGCGGTGCAGGCAAGGCCCGCGCTGATGGCCATCTTCAGGAGCTGCTTCATTCGGTGCCTCGTTCTTGTTGTGCTGGAGCGCCAGCCTAGCCAAGGCACAGGGGTGGAAAAATCCGAAAGCAGGCACAACTTTTTTCGCCTTGGGGAAATAATCCGTCGCCTATGATTGCGGTGATGCAAGCCGTCCTCATTCCAGTGCCTATTCAAATAGGTGTTAACTGCGGGCCTGATAAAAAGGCGCGTACGCTGAGCCGTTGAGCGCATCCCCCGCTTGTGCCGAACAGGAAAAAACATGGACAAAATGACGGCCCTGACCATTTTCGTTGCCGCCGCCGAACACGGCAGCTTCAGCCGTGCGGCCGAGCAATTGGGCAAGACCCCCTCGGCGATCACCAAGGCCGTCGCGCACCTGGAGACCGAGCTGGGTGTGCGCCTGTTCGAGCGCACCACACGGCGCATGGCGCTCACCGAGGCGGGCACGCTGTATCTGGAAGGTGCCCGCCAGGCGCTGATGCACCTGCAACTGGTAACCGAAGAGGTGGAGCAGTTGCAGCATGAGCTGCGCGGCACCTTGCGCATCACTGCGCCGCCATCGTTCGGGCCGGCGTTTCTCAATCGGGTGTGTTGCCGCTTCATGCGTGAACACCCGCAGGTGCGCCTGGAGGTGAACCTCAACGATGCCAACGATGACTTGATCGACGGCGGCTACGACCTGTCGTTGCGTGACGGCCCCACCGACCAGCCCGAGTTGATCGCCCAGCCGCTGATCGAGAACCGTGTGATCCTTTGCGCGAGCCCTGAGTACCTGGCCCGCCGGGGCGACTCGATCACCCTGGAAAACTACGCCCAGCACGACTGGCTGTTGCTGCGCCACCCGCTGCTCAACCGCAGCTTCTGGTGGATCGAGCGTGACGGCCAGTCGCTGCGCGTGCGCCAGCCCACGCCTCGGTTGGTGAGCGACAACTTCGATTTTCTGCTGGCATGCCTGCTCGATGGCCAGGGCTTGCAGTTCGTGCCCACATGGTGCGCCGCGCCGTACGTGGCCAAGGGGCAACTGGTGGAGGTGATGCCTGAATACTGGCGCGCGCTGAGCGCATTCGGGCCATGGGTGCACGTGCTGTACCTGCCGCACCGGCGCAACACGCGCAAGGTGCAGACCTTCATCGCCCTGTTGCACGAACACCTGCGGGGGCAGGGCCTGGAGGCGGGGGTGCAACGCTGAATTTTTCCGCTTGGGCACAAAAGTTGTGCGGGGTGTGGCGATGATCAGCGGGGGGCGGGTCGCTAGGCTAAAGATGGTCGCCTGAATCCAGCGGCCTCACTCTTTCCAGAACCGCAACGATGCTTTGAGCGCGCTGTACCAGGAGTTCCTGCAGTGAAGATCCACACCTTAGTCACCGATATCCGCAACCCCCTCGAACGTGGTCGCCAGATCGGCGAACGCTTCGCCGAGCAGATCCGCACCACCACCGAGCTATACCTGGACTTCTTCCCGCGGGTCGGCGTAAGCCTGCGCGAAGCACAGCGCATCGGCGAAAACAGCCTGGCCGCGCTGGAGGCCTGGAGCCCGGACCTGGCCGGGGAAGTGATCGGCCTGGCCAGCGGCGCCGGTCTGCCGCTGTGGCAATTGGCGAGCCTGAATGCTCGCACCGAGGTGCTGGCGGCACGCACCCGTCACAGCGAATGCTCGACCACCGTGTACGCCCCGCGCGGCCCGCGCGCGCCGCAGACCCTGCAAACCTGGGACTGGCACGACAGCCTCTGCCCCCACGGCCTGATGCTGGCGCTGCACACCGAGCGCGGCATGAACGTCAAGCTGTTCTGCGAGTTCGGCATGTTGGCCAAGCTGGGCGTGAACAGTGCCGGCCTGGGCCTTCACTTCAACATCCTCCACCACGTCAGCGACAACGACAGTGGCGGCGTGCCGGTGCATGCCATCGCCCGCCGCTTGCTGGAGGAAGCCAGCAGTGTCGAAGAAGCGCTGGAGCTTGCGCGTTCGGCGCGGGTCAGCGCCTCCACCGTGCTGACCGTGTTCTCCCGCGACGACAGCAGCCCGCGTGCGGTCAGCATCGAGCTGAGCCCCGAGCGCACGGCGCTGGTGCTGCCGCGTGAAGACGGCTGGCTGCTGCACACCAACCACTTCCTCGACCCGCACCTGAGCCAGGGCGAGCAAGTGGCCGATCGCGCCGACACCCAATGCCGCCTGGGCCACCTGGAGCAGGTGATCGGCCAGATGGGCAGCACCGACCTGCGCGCGCGGGCCGAAGCCATGTGCGGCGCACAAGGCGACAGCGCGCCGATCTGCTTCCACCCGGACCTGGCCCAGCCTGACACCGAGCGCTGGGAAACCCTGCTGAGCGTGGGCATCGACACCGAGCGTTGCCTGCTCGAATACGCGGCGGGCACGCCACTGCAACTGGCCAAGGCCGGTTTCGAAACCTTCTGAGCCCACCCGGTGCCGCCAGTCGAAGCCGGCGGCACCCGCTGAACGAGAACAACAACAATGCATGCGGATCATTCCCACCCTGGCTCTTCGCGTTCCGCCTTCCGGACCTTTTGTGTTTCCGGCATGGGCACGGCACTGGAGTTCTACGACTTCATCATCTACGGAACCGCCGCTGCGCTGGTGTTTCCTCAAGTGTTCTTTCCCCAGATGGACCATCTGACCGCTACCTTGGTGGCGTTCAGCGCCTTTGGCGCCGGCTTCTTCGCCCGACCGCTGGGCGGGCTGGTGTTCGGTCACTTCGGCGACCGCATCGGCCGGCAGAAGGTGCTGGTGGCGACCTTGCTGCTCATGGGGCTGAGCACTTTCCTCATCGGTTGCTTGCCGAGCCACGCGAGCATCGGCGTGGCCGCGCCAATCCTGTTGGTGCTGCTGCGCCTGGTCCAGGGCTTCGCCGCAGGGGGGGAGTGGGGTGGTGCCGCGCTGTTCGGTATCGAGTCCGCCCCGCCGGGCCGGCGAGGCCTATGGGGTAGTTTCACGAGCATGGGCATTGGTGTTGGCGGCATTTTCGGCGCGGCGGTCTTCGCCATCGTCAGCGCGGCCTTCGACGACAACCTGGTGGACTTCGCCTGGCGCATCCCCTTCTGGCTCGGCGGTACCTTGGTGCTGATCGGCCTGTATGCGCGCCTCAAGGCGCCGGCACCCGTTGCGGCACCCGCGGTCAAGCCGGTCCGCGCTCCGCTGGCCGAGGCCCTGCGCCAGCGTCCACGGCAGCTGTTGCTGTGCACGGGCACCGCCTTCGGCTACTGCACCATCGCCTACATCGGCAGCACGTTCTTCCTGACGTACGCCACGCAAGTGGGTTATGGCAGCACCGAGGCGCTGATGTTCGACTTGACGTTGTCGATTGCCATCGTGTTCTCCGCGCCGCTGTTCGGTCACCTGTCCGACCGCCTGGGCCGGCGCACGGTGATGGTATTCGGTGCCGTGGTCATGGCGCTCGGGCTGTTCGCATTCTTCGAGCTGGTTGGCATGAAGAGCTTTGGCATTGCGTTGTTCGCCTACAGCCTGACGGGCTTGCTGATGGGCGCGACCCAAGGGCCGATCCCGGCGTTTCTGGGCGAGCAGTTCCCGCGCAGCATGCGTTACTCGGGCATCTCGGCCAGTTACCAGATCGGCGCGGCGCTTGGCGGGGGGACGGCATCGAGTATTGCCACGGCGATTCTTATCCTCACCGACCACAACCCACTGGGGGTGGCATTGTATGGCGCGGGGGCGTTGGCATTGGTGGCGATATGCTCGTTGATGTTGCGCGAGACCTCGCAGTTGACCATGGAGGAAATCGATGAGGCGTGTGCTGGTGGTGCATTCGAGGGGGGTAAGTTACTGCGACATTGATGGGCATTAGCAGCACAAAGACTGAGGTTTTTTGCCCAGGACGGCCCTCTGTGCCCTGGGCAACGATCTGCCCGAAGCAGCCGACCGGCTTGCTTAGAGACTGTCAGGGTCGCCGAAGAACATTTTGACTTGTCTCTACGGCAGTGTTCTCAGGCGGAAAAAATTCAAATGTGCCCTCAGTTTTGCCCCCGGTAGCGCGGGATATGCGGGCGATCGAGATTGGCGATTTCTGAGGTGGAGCAGGGTGGTCGTCGATGGCTTTCAATGTACGTCAGACTCGGCTTGCACGGGGGCCTGGATGATTGGTCGCCTAGGGTTCGTCCTGAAAGCAGCAAAGTTGACTATAAATCGAAAGGTCTGAGGGCTGCGTTGGGTAGATGGGGTGTATCAAGCGACTGGCCGCAAAGGGTCGATGGCGGACGGTCATGGATGATAGCCCCACCACATTGTGCCCTGAACGGCATTGGTGCCTGGAAGCATTCAGTAGGCACGTTCGTTTTAAGGAGGTGGCCCACCCAGCTAGGGTGAGCCAGGTCTGAATCAGGATCGCTTGCGCTTGAACAGCTTGCCGAAGAAGCCGGCGATGGCCACCAAGCCCAGGATGATGAACTTCTTGAACGCCAGCAAGGCAACACCGATCTTGGCGAACAGGCCCGCCTTGGCGGCGATGCCACCGGCGACCAGGGCGGCCAGTCCGTATGGCGCCAGCTTGTCGGTCTTGGCGTCGTAATCGGCGTAGCGGTTGCCGTCGGTGAAGTTGGTGAAGCTGAGGATCTTTGGCGTTTCCTGCTTGATTGTCTGCAGGTCGGCCATCGCCGCCACGGCATTGAGCTCCAGCACGCCTTCGCGGCCCAGCACGCGGATGCTGTAGTTCAGAGTGGTCTGGTCGGCGTCTTCGGCCTTCAACTCTCGCGCCCAGTACATCTTGTGGGTAGCCTGATCGTAGCTCGGTGGTTCGGCCCAGCCCAACAGTGTCAGGCCGGCATAGCCGTTCTTGCGACGCTCCTTGTTGTCTTCCTCGTCATCGGCCTTCATCTGCTCGAGCAGGTCGGCGTAGTCGATCTTGGCTGCGTCATCGTCGGAAATGTGGCCGTCGTTCTTGTAGCTGATGATCACGCCCCAGCCGTTGTCCGCCAGTGGATTGACGGTGGTCGGGATGATCATGCCGAGGGTCTTGAAGCCCGGTGGGTTGCCCCAGCCTTCGGTCAGCAGGCGCTCGGTGTCGTCCGGCGACAGGTAGTAGAACTCGTTGTTGAGTTGGAGGCTGGCGATACCGCCGGGCAGGGTGATGTTGCCGTGCTGTTGCTTGAGCGTGGCCAGCCACTGTTCGGCGGTCTGGTGCGGTTGTTCGCTGGCGGTTGGCGCAGACGCGGGAGTGCTGGCGGCAATGGCGGGCAAAGTAGTTGCGCAGAGCAACACTGCCGCCAACAACTGGCGCAGGTGTTTCATCGTAGTCCTTTACAATTTGAAATAATTTGGGTGCGCAGGATAACTGAAAGAGCTGGCCAATCGCCAGAATCTCGTGTCCTTGTCTACCTTTCGATGCCAACGGGACACTCTTGCGCGTCCTCCTTTCTGGCGGTCAAGCCAGTGACATCCTCTGTGCCCAGCCTCTGCCTGGACGCAGTCAGCATTTCGTCAAGCCAAAGCGACTGTTCCATGCGGTGTTAGCGACATCTCTTTTCGTACAACGCCTAGGAAAAAGCAGAAATGATCAGTTAACAAGCATGCGCGAAGCCCCTAAAGACTGTCAGGGTCGCCGAAGAACATCTGTATCCGCGACCTGAGCCAACGCTCCGCCGGGTCATTGTCCTGCGCCCCGCGCCACGCCATGTGCAACTCGAAACTGCGCACGTCCAGTGGCAGGTCCTCAGCCCGCAACCCGCCAGCGGCGGTGAGCGCATCGGCGGTGTAGTCCGGCACCGTGGCGACGATGTCGGTCCCCGCCAGCAAACTCCCCAGCCCGTTGAACTGCGGTACCGCCAGCACCACATGGCGCTTGCGGCCGATTTCGTCCAGCGCCTCATCGATGAAACCGGACAAGTCGCCGGCAAACGACACCAACGCATGGGGACGGGCGCAGAAATCGTCGAGGCTGATGCTGCCGGGCATGCTGTCGGCGCGCAGCAACTTGGGCATGCTGCGGCGCAGCACCTTGCGCTTGGCGTTGGCCGGCAGGTCGCTGGTGTAGCTCACGCCCACCGAGATTTCACCCGATGCCAGCAGCGTCGGCATGAGCAGGTAATTGACCCTTCGCACTACCAGCACAATGCCGGGGGCCTCGGCGCGGATACGCTTGAGCAGTTGCGGCAGCAGGGCGAACTCGGCGTCGTCGGACAGGCCGATGCGGAACACCGCGTTGCTGGTGGCCGGGTCGAATTCGGCGGCGCGGCTGACCGCAGTGGAGATCGAGTCCAGGGCTGGCGAGAGCAGGGCGAAGATCTCGTGGGCGCGGGCCGACGGCTCCATGCTGCGGCCGGTGCGCACGAACAGCGGGTCGTCGAACAGGCTGCGCAGGCGCGACAGCGCGGCGCTGATGGCCGGCTGGCCGAGGAACAGCTTTTCGGCGGCGCGGGTCACGCTGCGTTCGTGCATCAGGGTTTCGAACACGATCAGCAGGTTGAGGTCTACGCGACGCAAGTCGTTACGATTCATTCGATGCGGCTCGCCAGTCAGTGGGGCAGGGGTGAATCTTAAGGCCAAAGGCTGTTACCCTGCACCGATTTGTGGGAGCCAATGCGCAGATTTGCCTGGGGCCCAATCAATGACAGGCATGTCGACTATTAACGGCCACTGATGGCCCAAAGCGCAAAGCCCGGATAAAGTCCGTGGTAATACGAGATTCACACAGGCGAGGTATGCGATGTCCCGCATGATCCGTTTCCACAAGTTCGGCCAGGCCGATGTGCTCCGTTGCGAGGAGCAGGCCGAACCGTCCCCGGCGGCCGGCGAGGTGCAG
Organism: Pseudomonas sichuanensis; assembly: GCF_003231305.1. GTDB lineage: Bacteria > Pseudomonadota > Gammaproteobacteria > Pseudomonadales > Pseudomonadaceae > Aquipseudomonas > Aquipseudomonas sichuanensis. The sequence continues at coordinate 21,844 of NZ_QKVM01000062.1, forward strand.
GTGCGCGTCGAGGCGATCGGCATCAGCTGGTACGACGTGCTCTGGCGGCAGAACCTGGCGCCGTCCCAGGCACGCCTGCCGGCAGGCATCGGCCATGAAATGGCCGGTGTGGTCATGGCGGTTGGCGAAGGGGTGGACGACATTGCGGTGGGCGACCGGGTCGCCAGCTTCCCGGCCACCAGCCCCAATGATCACCCCGTCTATGGCGATGTGATCGTGCTGCCACGCAGCGCCATCACCCGCTACCCCGACGTGCTCACTCCGATCGAAGCCAGCGTGCACTACACGCCGTTGCTGATCGCGTATTTCGCCTATGTCGACCTGGCCCGGGCCAAGGCCGGCCAGACCGCGCTGGTCACCGATGCCAGCCACTGCGCAGGGCCGGCTTTCGTGCAACTGGGCAAGGCCCTGGGGCTCAAGGTTTTCGCCGCCACCAAGGACCCGGAGCAGCGTGAATACCTGCTCGGCCTGGGCGCGGACAAGGTGATCGTCACCGAAGAGCAGGACCTGGTCCTGCAGGTCGGCAAATACACCAACGGACGTGGCGTGGACATGGTCCTCGACGGCATGGGCGGGCCGCAGATGTCGCTGCTCGGCGACGTGCTGGCGCCGCGCGGCAACCTGGTGCTGTATGGCCTGCAAGGTGGCAACCAGACGCCGTTCCCGGCTTGCGCGGCGTTCCAGAAGAACATCCAGTTCCATGTGCACTGCATCGGCAACTTCACCGGCAAGCCGGAGCTGGGCATCGCCCAGGACCAGGTTGCCCTGCAGCGTGCGTTGCGCGACATCAACCAGTTCACCGCCGACCAGCTGCTGACCCCGCAGATCATCAAGGTGTATCCGTTCGACCAGGTGGTCGCGGCCCATCGCCATATGGACGAATGTCCGTGTGGGGGGCGTGTGGTGTTGGACATGGCGGTGAGCTGATCGCCAGCGACTGTTGCCATCATGAAAAAGCCCGAGCAATGTCTCGGGCTTTTTTTCGGATGTGTCCTACGGCAATTTAAGACTGTTTGCACATGTCGTAGTGAAAGTTGCTAGTTAGCCCACTGCAACTTCAATAAAGTGTTCTTTGTCCGGCTTATTCATGGTTTTTATGTTTCGGCTTGTCAGCCTATTTGTGCCAGGCCGATGACCGCCACCACAGGGCGCGACGACACTGGCTCATAGCCTGCCCGGCGACAATCACCGAGGTATTAATCCTCCCTTGTCTTTCTTGTTTTTAGGAAATTTCCTTCAAGATCGGGGTTTTATTCATCTGCCAAACTCTGCTTTTGGATCTGATCCGATCAGAAAGATGGAGTGATTACATGAACAATACCCATGACCAGGCCATGCACTTTGTATATCAACAAGTATTGCAACGTATCTTCGAGCATTTGAACCAGGCGCAGCGCGCTTCCATTCAGCTGTTGATGCAACGGTTGCTGGTGATCGCTGGCGGCCATGCGCAGATCGCTGATCTGCGTCTGGTGCTGTTGCACGGGAGCGACCAGTGCAGCGCCCATTTGCTCGCCTACCTGCGCGCGGCGCAATTGAGCATCGCCCTTCGCCATCATGCAACCTTCCGCCTGCGTGTGCTCATTGCCAGGTCGCCTGGGCTGGATCGCGCGACGCTGGCCAGCCATGAGCGCTGTTTCAGTGCCTTGTTCCTGCATGACGACCCACGGGTGGAACTGCTGCTCAGCGACGGTGAGCGCCTGGCGCCATTGATTGTCGGCGAACCCAGTGGAGGCGGGCAGTTGGGCGATGCCGGCAAGGCCTGGCTGCTGTTCGGTCACCTGTGCGGCGGGCAGCCCGATGCACTGCTCGGGGGGCAGGCTTATCTGATGCTGGCAGAAGGGCTGAACCAGGCGCTGACTGGCGCGGACCCAGAGGGTGGCGTCGATGCCTTGGTCACAGCCGTGCCGGCCGGGCAGCGCCGTCGCCTGCTGGCCTGGGCCCGGCGCTGCCTGAGCCAGGCCTGCGATGCCACGCCACCGGCCCTGCCACAGTGTGCACGGGTACTGACGCAACACCTGGCACAACTGCGCTACAGGCTGGCCGACCCTGCGCCGTCAGTGCAGGTTGCACTGCCTCCCCAGGCTGTACGCCCCTTGCGTGTGGTCGCGATGGATGACCTGCTGCAGCTGGACGATGGGGCCTCGCTCGAACACATGCTGGGCCGCCGGGAGGTGCTGCCGTGCCAACTGCAGGGGCCGGCGGGGCTGTTTGACCCGCTGGCGCTGGCCCATCTGCACGGGTTGCGCGGGCAGTATGTGAGCCTGCTTGGCTATCGCGAGGGCGTACAGGGGTTGTTGCAGCGCCTGGGCCAGAGCCAGCTGGCCTGGCCTGAGGAATACAGCTTGCAGGCGCAGGCCAGCCTGACCCAGGCCTATGGGGTGAGCGAAGAGCAGCTGGTCTGCCTGCTGCTCACGCCGTTCGAGGCGCGGGGGCGCAACCTTGAGCGTTATGTGCAACGTTGCCACCCACGCATGCGGGTGGCCTTGCCTTACCTGCACCGGGCGTTGCAGGGGCGCCCTTGCCCGGCGGTGGTAAGCCAGTGGCTGGTGGATGTCAGCGGGTTGGAACTGGTGCATCTGCGGGCGCTGTACGCTGGTACGCTGCCTGCGCCGCTCAGTCTGCAGGCCCGGGTGCTGGCGCGGCGCGACCTGTGGTTGCGGATCCTGCCACGCCCTGAACAGGCGCAGGTTGACCCACAGCACCAGCGTCGTGGCTGAACGCGCTGCTCAGGGCCTGGGCAAGAGCTTGTGCAGCATGAACTGATGGGCCGGCGAGAACAGTCGATTGAATGTCAGCAGTACCGCGCACACCGTGCCGAGCGCTGATGCCGCGGCGATCAGGAACATGATCACGATCTGGTAGCGCACGGCCTCGGCGGGGCTTTGCCCGGCGAGGATCTGGCCGGTCATCATGCCCGGGAGGCTGACGATGCCGACCACCGTCATCTGGTTCAGGGTTGGCATCATGCCGGCCTTCACCGCCTGTGCGGCGGCGGCCCGGGCGGCCTCCCAGCGGGTCCCGCCCAAGGCCAGGATCATGTCCACCACGGCGCGGGTGCTACTGAGTTCACGGGTCATGCGGTCGATGCCCAGGGACACCGCTGTCAGGGTGTTGCCGAGGATCATGCCGAGGATCGGAATCGCGTACTGGGGTTCGTACCAGGGGCGGATCCGCAGCACCACGAACAGGCCGACGGCCGTGACCAGCCAGGAGCTCAGCCAGACGGAAACGACGCTGTCGGTGAGCAGGCCGTGATGGCGGTGCTTGCCTCGCCCGGCGGCCGCATGCCCTGCGACCAGGGTCATGGCCAGGACCAAGGGCAGCACCACATACCATTGGGCAAAGTGGAACACCCAACCCAGCACGTAGCCAATGGCCAGGAGCTGGACCACGGTGCGCACGGCAGCCAGAAGCAACTGGCGCTCCAGCTGCAGCTTCAACAGCAGCGACAGCACGCCGTTGATCAGTATCAGCGTCGAGGCGATCGCCAGATCGGCATAGGACAGGCTCTGGTAGTTCATGTGCGGTACTCGCCAAGCAGGGTGCCGTGCTGCAGGGTCAGCTGGCGGCGACTCATCCTTTGTGCCTGCTCGTGATCATGCGTGACCCAGACGTAGGCACGCTGCTGGCTCGCGGCATTGAACCAGTTCATCACCAAGGCTTCCACGGCCGCCGCCGACTGCGGATCGAGGGCGGACGTGGGCTCATCGAACAGGATGACGTGCGGCTGCATGAGCAGCACGCGGATCAAGGCAACGATCTGCGCTTCTCCGCCCGACAGGTCGCTGGCCGCTTTGTCGACGAAACCATTCGGCTTGCCAGCCAGGCCCAGCAGCTGATTCGCCGCGTCAATGTCGAAGGTGCGCGGGCGCAGGGCCTTCAAGGTGAACGGCAACTGCAGATTATCCCTGACGCTGCCGTCCACCAGGGCAGGGCGTTGGGCCAGGTAGCACACGCATGAACGGTAGCGGGTGATCGCCTGGGCCGTGACGGGGCTGCCCATCCAGATGATCTCGCCGCTGCTGGGCGAGTCGAGCAGCGCCAGCAGGCGCAGGAACACGCTTTTGCCCGCGCCGGAATGGCCGCTGATCGCCACGCGGTCACCGGCGAACAGGCTGAAGTCGGCGGGTGCAAACAAGGGTGCCTGCCCGGTGGCATTGGTTCGCCCCAGTTGCCTGGCTTCTACCAGCGCGGGCATGCGCGCGGAGGGGGAAGGGCGTTGCGACACAAGGCTGCCTCGCGAGGGGGTGGGTGAGCGGGGCAGTGTGTCAGAGCCCGCCAGCGACAACCAGCGTCGCTGCTCAGGCCCACCTAAGTTTTCATCCGTAAGGTCCCTCCCTGAAACCACCACCGGATCCGAGGAGGGAGCCGCGATGAACGCACCGAGCTCAAGTTGGCTCAACAAAGTCCCGGAAGTGACGCTGTCCTTCTGGATCATCAAGATCATGTCCACCACCGTCGGCGAAACCTTCGCCGACTTTCTCGCCGTCGATATCGGCTGGGGGCTGGGCATCACCAGCGTGGTGATGGCCCTGCTGCTGGCCGGCGCTCTGGCCCTGCAACTGCGCAAGCGTGAGTACGAGCCCTGGATCTACTGGCTGAGCGTGGTGCTGGTGAGCATCCTCGGTACCCAGATCACCGACATCCTGACCGATGTGCTGGATGTCAGCCTCTACACCAGCACGGCGGTGTTCTCGCTGCTGTTGCTGTGCAACTTCGCGGTCTGGTTCGCGGTGGAGCGCAACCTCTCGATCCGCGAGATCGTCACCCCGCGCCGTGAGTGGTTCTACTGGGCCACGGTGCTGTGCACCTTCGCCTTGGGGACGGCCGGTGGCGACCTGGCGACCGAGGCCCTTGGCCTTGGCTTCGGTATCGGCACGCTGATCTTCGGTGGCTTGATCGGCCTGTGCCTGCTGGCCTGGCGCATGGGGGCCAACACCGTGCTGGTGTTCTGGATCGCCTACATCCTGACCCGTCCGCTTGGCGCCTCGCTGGGCGACCTGTTGACCCAGTCCCGCGAATACGGCGGCCTCGGCATGGGTGCCACGTGGACCAGCGCGATGTTCCTCTGCGTGATTTTCATCCTGGTCGGCGTTGCCCAGCTCGGCGCCGTCCAGGCCAAACGAATTGCTCCCTAGACACGAGGTGTTCCCATGATTTCCAAGCGCACGCTATCCACCACTTTGGCCATCGCCTGCCTGGCCACGGTGCTTGGCGCCACCCAGGGCTGTTCCAAGGCCGATGATCCGCAACAGGCCAGCGCCGGGGTGCATGCGCCCAGCAAGCTGGGCGACCTGAGCGCGTTCCGTGGCATTGCCCAGGATGTCGCGGCAAAGGTCGACGCACAGGACCTGCCCGGCGCCAAGGCGCGGATCAAGGACCTGGAGAAAACCTGGGACGACGCCGAGGCCGGCATCAAGCCCCGTGCTGCCAGTGACTGGCACTTGCTGGACAAGGCCATCGACCGCTCGCTCGACGCCTTGCGTGCCGGCCAGCCGTCACAGGCCGACTGCAAGGCCGCAATGCAAGACCTGCTGAAAACCTTCGACAGCCTGCAGGGGCCACGACAAGGCTGATCCACTGGGGGCGACAGCCTTCCGGTCGGTCGCTTGGAAGGCTATCGTTCCCTCACGTGCTTCACCTTGGGAATCGCCATGCGAATATTGTTGGTCGAGGATGACACCATGATCGCCCAGGCGCTGCAGACGGCACTGGAAGCGGCGGGTTACGCGGTTGATTGGGTCGACAACGGGCTGACCGCCGAGTCGGCCCTGCGCACCCAGGCCTATGATCAGGTGCTGCTCGATCTTGGGCTGCCCGGGCAGGATGGCCTGCAGCTGTTGCAGCACCTGCGCGGCGCGGACAATCCGGTGCCGCTGCTGATCATCACAGCCCGCCCCGGGCTGGATGACCGCTTGCGCGGGCTGGACGGCGGTGCCGACGATTTTCTTCAAAAACCGTTCGAGATGGCCGAGTTGCTGGCCAGGATGCGCGCGGTCATGCGCCGTAAAGGTGGGCGCGCCGCGCCGGAGCTGGGCAATGGCACCGTCAGCCTGGACCCTGCCTCCAAATGCGCGCGGGTGCTCGATGAGCCAGCCGTGCAACTGTCCAACCGCGAATTCACCTTGTTGCAGGCATTGCTGGTTCGGCCTGGGGCCATTCTCTCGCGCAGCGAACTCGAAGACCGCCTGTACGGGTGGGGCAACGAAGTCGAGAGCAACGCCGTGGAGTTTCTGATCCATGCCCTGCGGCGCAAGTTGGGCAAGGATGTGATCCGCAATGTCAGGGGGCTGGGATGGATGGTCTCAAAAGGCGCCTGAGCCACTCGCTGCAATTGCGCCTGTCGCTGGCGCTGTCGGTGGCGATCCTGCTGGTGGCGACCCTGACTGGCATTTTCAGCTACGTCTCGGCCTACGATGAAGCGCTGGAGTTCCAGGACAACAGCCTGCGCCAGGTGGCGGCGTTGTATCTGCGCCAGGGCATGAGCTTCCACTATGCCGGCAGCCAGCCGGCTGCGGTGGGGGATGACGAGGAAACCCGTATCGTCATCCAGTTCCTGGCTGACGGCGCCAGCGCCAGCCACGGCGATGACAGCCGGCTGCCCTTGCCCATACCCGCCACGGTGGCCGATGGCTTGTCGACGGTGGAAGTGGGTGACGAGCCCTTTCGTGTGCTGGTAGGCAAGGATGCCGCTGGTGCACGTTTCGTCGTGGCCCAGGAAATCGGCAGCCGCAACCGTGATGCGCGGGAGAGCGCCTGGCGCGCGTTGCTGCCGTTCGCCATTCTGTTTCCGGTCCTGTTGCTGGTGGTTGCCGACCTGATCCGTAAATTGTTCAGGCCCGTTGCGGCCGTGGCGGCGATGCTCGACAGCAGGGAAGATCAGGACCTGCGCCCGATCGATGACCAGGCGCTGGCCAGTGAGATTCGCCCGTTCGTGCACGCGATCAACCGCTTGCTCGAACGTGTCGCACGTACGCTGGAAGGGCAGCAGCGCTTCGTCGCCGATGCCGCCCACGAACTGCGCACGCCGCTGACGGCTTTGTCGCTGCAGGCGGAAGGGCTTGAAGCCGAACCGATGTCCGCACGTGCCAAGGCCCAGCTGATGCAACTGCGTCGGGGTATCGGTAGAAGCCGTAAGCTTGTCGAGCAGTTGCTGGCGCTGGCGGGTGCCCAGCTTGGCGCACAACCTGCGGGCAGCGTGTCGCTGCACGGGGTATGCCGGTTGGTCTTGGAGGACCTGATGCCGTTGGCAGAGCTCAAGCACCTCGATATCGGCATCGAAGGCGAGGATGTTCACCTGGCTATCCGCGAAGTCGAACTGCGCGCGGTCATCAAGAACCTTGTGGAAAATGCTGTTCGCCATGCGCCGCCAGGGGGGCATGTCGATGTGCAGATGGTGAAGACCCACGGGGTTGTCGAGCTTTGCGTACGCGACGATGGCCCCGGCATTGCCCCGCAGGAGTGGGAGCGAGTGTTCGATCCGTTCTATCGTGGGCAGGGCAATCAGGCAGAAGGGTCCGGGCTGGGCCTGTCCATCGTGCGGACCATCGTGCAGCGCACAGGAGGGACCATCGACGTGGGCTTCATGGATGTCATCCAATGCCGTGGCTGGCAGGTACGATTGCGCTGGCCTGTGTGAGAAATTGCTGCGCGCCACTGGCAGATGGCCACCTGCCAGCTAGAGTAGTGAGGTTGGTTCCTCAAACGCGGACAAGGACTGTCTTCGCATGCTCGATATTTTCAGTCTCCTCCGGAGCGCTTTGCTTCATCCTTCGGGCGGCCACGCGTGCCGCTTCGTCAACCTGCCCCTGCGCCTTGGCTGGCCAATGAAGCCGACATAAATATTCCCATCAGACTTTTTTAACAAGTTTTTCATCTTGGGAACTTTATAACGATGGCCCTGCGCGCTTGCGGGTTGTTTTGGCATGGGTGACTCCATGTTCGCTTACCGACTGTTGTTTCTGATGCTGTTCATGGCGTCGATCATGACCTGGGTCTTTCTGTGGCTGGTGGGCTATATCCGTCACCATCCGCTGACGCGTGCGCACCCTGGCAATCCGGGGATCGTCGCGGCAACCGGCCTGGCGCTGGTGCTGGGCTGCGCGGTGCTGGATTTCTTTCAGCTTGCCGAACACAACACCCTGTTGCTCGCGTTGTTGGGCATAGGCCTGGTGATTCCGTGGGGCACGGTGCTGATCAATAAATGCCGTGCACTTATTTGTAGGCAAAAACTTACAACACATAATTAGATCGACAGTGCCAAGCTGTTTTGGAGTATTGGGTTGATGAACAAGGAAAGTGTACTTTCCCGGCTGTTTTCGCGGATAAAAGCGGGTGTAAACCCATTGTTTGCCATTGCCTTGGTCGCACTGTGGATGACCGTGGCGGTCAACGCGGTGTTCTGGTCCACCGTATGGCGGGCGATCGATGGCTTCGACAACGGTAATCCGCTGTTCCTGATCAGCCTGCCGCTGTTCGTGTTCGCCTGGCATTTCATCATTCTGTGGGCGCTGTGCTGGGGCCGGCTGTTGCGCCCCGTGCTGGCGGTGCTGATCGTTGTCGCATCGGCAGCCAGTTACTTCATCTCCCGTTACGGCATTGTCATCGACGCCGAGATGCTGATGAACATGCTGCAGACGGACACCGCCGAGGCCATGGACCTGCTCAGCCCCGGCCTGGTGTTCTGGTTGCTGGCGACCGGTGTTTTGCCGCTGCTGGTACTCTGGCGCCTGCCGCTGGCCCGCCCACGCTGGCGCAAGCAGGTCCTCTGGCGCCTGGGTAGCCTGGCGATGGTGCTGGCCATGGTCGGGGTGATCCTGGCGACCCAGTACCAGTCCTACGCGTCATTGCTGCGCAACAACCGTGAGGTGCGCCTGATCCTGGTGCCCTCGAACGTGCTCGGCGCGGTGCACAGCTACGCCAAGCATGCCCTGGACAAGCCCGAAGCCTTCGTCCAGGTGGGCCTGGATGCGCATCAGCGCGCCGACGCAGGCATCGGCGGGCGCAACAAGCTGCTGGTCGTGGTGGTGGGTGAAACGGCCAGGGCCATGAATTTCTCGCTCAATGGCTATGACCGGGACACCAACCCTGAGCTGGCCCGTCGAGGCGTGCTGAGTTTCACCGATGTCAGCTCCTGCGGCACTGCCACGGCGGTTTCCGTGCCCTGCATGTTCCAGGACCTGGGGCGCAAGGGCTGGAAGAACCAGTACGCAAACCACCGCGAAGGGCTGCTGGACGTGCTGCAGCGCGCAGGCGTTTCCGTGCTCTGGCGCGACAACAACTCCGGCTGCAAAGGGGCCTGTGATCGCGTGCCGAACGAGGACCTGTCCCATGCCGGTATCGCCCAGGCGTGCAACACAGGCGAGTGCTTCGATGAAGTGCTGCTGTCGGGCCTGCAGGCTTACCTCGATCAGCGCAGCGGCAATACCGTGGTCGTGCTGCACATGAAGGGCAGCCATGGCCCGGCCTACTACAAGCGCTACCCGGCGGCCTTCGAGCGCTTCACGCCGGTGTGCAGCAACAACCAGCTCGACCAGTGCGAAGACCAGGCGATACGCAACGCCTACGACAACACCCTGCTCTACACCGACCATGTGCTGGGCCAGGTAGTCGACTTGCTCAAGAGCAATGACGCGCGTTTCGACAGCGCGATGCTCTACGTCTCGGACCATGGCGAATCGCTGGGGGAGAAGGGCGTCTACCTGCATGGCCTGCCCTATGCCATGGCACCCAAGGAGCAGACGCACGTGCCGATGGTGCTGTGGATGTCGCAGCAACTGGCCGCCAGAAGCGGTGTCTCCATGGGCTGCATGGCGCAGCGCAGCGGGGCCGAGTTGTCGCATGACAACCTGTTCCACTCGGTGCTGGGGCTGATGGATGTGCAAACCTCGGTCTATCAGCAGGCGCTGGATATGTTCCAGCCGTGCCAGCCTGGGCAGCTTGCCGGCGAGCTGCCTGCGCTGGGTTCGGTGGCTGAACAGTAGGGCGGTCATCCGAGCGGGCGGCAAGGTAATGAACGCCTTGTCGCTGCTGCTCTGATAGGTGACGCTAAATGTTACTAAATATATGTAACTAAACTTATGTAACTTGATATGTGAAATATAAAGTTACTTGGCGTAAATTTTGTAAATGCACTTTGTTCAATAAATTCTCGCAAATAGGATTGCGCATCATTTCATAGGTGATGGCAATCAAATGGCAAGCACTCCAACAACCACCCGCCGCGCGGAATCCCCACATCTTTACACGGCCCTTGGCCTGGCCCTGGCGTCCTGCTCGACCGCGAGCCTGGCGCAAACCGCCGATGCCGGCAAAACCAAGCCAGACGCAATCCTTGAACTGGATGCGACCGATGTAAAAGGCGTTCATCAGGCCGAGACTTTCAAAGTGGATGAAATGTCTTCGCCGAAGTTCACCGCACCGCTGCGCGAAGTGCCCAAGTCGATCACCATCATCAACGAAGCCTTGATCAAGGAGCGCGGCGCCACCTCGCTGACCGACGTGCTGCGTACCACCCCAGGCATTACCCTGGGCGCCGGCGAGGGCGGCACGCCACTGGGCGACCGGCCGTTCATCCGCGGCTTCGAAGCCAGTACCGATATCCAGATCGACGGCCTGCGCGACCTTGGCCGCATGTCCCACGAGGCGTTCAACGTGGAGTCGGTCGAGATCGTCAAAGGGCCGGGCTCGGCCTACAACGGCAGGGGCTCCACGGGTGGCTCGATCAACCTCGTGAGCAAGGCCGCCAAGGCCGAAGACTTCATCGCCGGCAGCGTCACCATGGGTACCGGCCAGCTGTGGCGCAATACCTTGGACATCAACCAGTACCTGCCCGAGCAGGACCTGGCGTTTCGCCTGAACGCCATGAAGCACGAAGCCGATACCCCCGGCCGCGATGACGTCGAGGTCAAGCGCTGGGGCATCGCCCCGACCATCACCTGGGGCCTGCAGGGCCCGACGCGGGTGACGGCCAGCTACTACCACCAGGAAGCCGATGACATCCCCGACCAGGGCCACCCGATCTCGTTGATCACCAACAAGCCTGCGGACGTCGACCGGGACAACTTCTACGGGCTGGTTGACCGTGATTTCCGCAAGACTTCCGCCGACCTGGCCACCCTGCTGATCGAGCATGAATTCACCCCGCAGCTGACCGTGCGCAACACCCTGCGCGGCGGGCGCAGCATGCAGAACTACGTGATGAGCCGCCCGGTGTTCGCCAACGTCGCGCAGGAGCAGAACGGCCTGGTAGGCCGGGGGTTCCGCCCGCGCAATGTGGTCAACACCTCGGTGCTCAACCAGACCGACCTGTTCGGCACCTTCCACACCGGTGGCATCAAGCACAGCTATTCCGCCGGCCTGGAAGTCAGCCGCGAGACCATTACCGACAAGGACAAGCACGCTGGCAACAATGGTCGTCCGGGTAACCTGTACAACCCCAACCCGCACGACGGTGGCTGGACCTTGCTGCCGGGTACCGGGCAGGTCACCAGCAAGTACCAGACCGAGGTCAAGTCGCTGTACGCCTTCGACACCCTCGCGCTGCATGAACAGTGGGACCTGAATCTGGGGCTGCGCTACGACGACTACGACGTCAAGAACCGGGTCGAGGGCGGCGCCTCGTCGTCGAGCGAGCTGTGGAACTACCAGGTGGGCGTGGTGTTCAAGCCAATGCCCAATGGCAGCATCTACCTGTCCTACGGCACCTCGTCCAACCCCTCGGGCGAGAACACCCAGTCCGGCGGCGCCGACGGTGCCGGGGCCGGCAACCTCAATGGCAACAAGGCCAACCTCGACCCGGAAAAATCGCGCAGCGTCGAGCTGGGGACCAAGTGGGATGTGTTCAACGAGCAGCTGTCGCTGACCGCCGCGGTGTTCCGCACCGAGAAAACCAATGCGCGGGTGACCGACCCGATCAGCGGGCTGGTGGCCCTGGACGGCGACCAGCGCGTGACCGGCATCGAGTTGGGCGTGACCGGCCGCATCACCGACGCCTGGGCGGTCTGGGGCGGCTACACCTACCTGGATGCCGAAGTGGTGAAGTCGGGCGGCGATGGCAGCAACGACGGCAACCGCTCCAAGTTCATTGCGCCGAACAGCTTCAGCCTGTGGTCGTCCTATGACCTGACCGACCGCTGGACCGTGGGCGCCGGGGCCAACTACATGGACCAGCGTTACATGAACGATGCCAACACCGTCAGCATCGATGACTACTGGCGCTACGACGCGATGCTGGCCTACAAGGTCAACAAGAACCTCGACTTGCAGTTGAACGTGCTCAACCTGACCGACGAGACCATCTACGATGCCTCGCACGTCGGCCTGTTCGCCACGGTCGCGCCGGGGCGCTCGGCGGAGCTGACGGCCAACTTCAGGTTCTGACCTCGGCTGCCTCGGCAGCGATTACCTCAAGGCGCCCGGTTGCCATCAACCTGGCGCCTTTTGTTTGCGGGCCTTGCTTTGCAGTCTGGGTGTAACTTAGCATTGCTAACAATTCTCAGTTACACAAAAAGAATCGCCCCATGAGCGAAGCCCAGCCTGTGCAAACCCCTCGACTGTCTGCTGTCGAAGCGCTCTACAGCGCCCATCACGGATGGCTGTACAACCGCTTGCGGCGGCGCCTGGGCAACGCGATGGATGCGGCGGATCTGGCGCATGACACCTTCGCGCGCATCCTGGCGTCGAAGGTCACGGTGTTCAACGAGCCCCGTGCCTATTTGAACTGCGTCGCCGGTGGCATCCTCGCCAACTGGTGCAAGCGCAAGTCGCTTGAGCGTGCCTACCTGGCGGCGCTGGAGCAGCTGCCAGCCCCCGAGGCGCCGTCGCCGGAAGCGCGCTTGCTGATCCTGGAAACCCTGCATGAAATCGATGCGATGCTCGACAGCTTGCCGGCACTGGTCAGGCGGGCGTTCTTGCTGTCGCAGCTGGCCGGGATGAAGTACGAGGACATCGCCGAGCAGCTCGGCGTCTCGCTGATCACCGTCAAGCGCTACATGAAGCAGGCGTTTCTCCAGTGCCTGAAGCTGGTTGACTGAGTGAGCGTCGATCACCCCCACATCGAGCCTGACCCCGAAGCACTGGCGGAGGCCGCCGAGTGGCTGATGTGCCTGAGCGACAGCGAGGTCACGGCAGGGCAGAAGGCCCAATGGGCGGCCTGGCGCAACAGCAGCGCCGAGCGTGCCCAGGCCTGGGCGCGTGCCGAACTGCTGATGGGCAAGCTCGGTGGCTTGCCGCCGGCACTGTCGCTGTCGGCGCTGGATCGCCCCGGCGATCCGGGCCGGCGCCAGGCGATCACTCGCCTGGCAGTCCTGCTGGCCCTGGCGCCCGCAAGCTGGGCAGGTTGGCGGATGTACGGGCAAGGATGGGCAGCGGACTATCGCTCGGCGGTTGGCCAGCGCCGCGATGTCACGCTTGCCGACGGTACCCAGCTGATCCTCAACACCGACTCTGCGATTGACGTGCGCTTCGATGCCAACGAGCGGTTCATCCGTCTGTACCGCGGGGAGATCCTGGTGCAGACCGCGCCGGATATCGTCGTCCCGGCGCGCCCATTGCGGGTAGGGACCGGGGAAGGGGTGATGCAGGCTCTGGGCACACGGTTCACCGTGCGTGAACGGCAAGGGCGCACCTATCTTGCGGTGCTGGAAGGGGCGGTGCGGGTGCAGCCCGCCAGCGCCGGGCAGGCGCAGGGCCGGGTCGTGGCGGCTGGCGAGCAGGCCGATTTCGATGGCCAGGCCGTCGGCCCGAACCAGGCGCTGGACAGCGCCGGCACGTTCTGGACCCAAGGCATGCTGCTGGCGGACAACATGCGCTTGGACGAGCTGCTGGGGGAATTGGCGCGCTACCAGCGAGGGTTCATCCGCTGTGACCGGCAGAGCGCAGGCCTGCGGGTGTCGGGTGCGTTTCCGATCAGCGACAGGCGCCGCACGTTGGGGATGTTGCAGGCGACTTATGGGCTGGAGGTCGAGGAGCGCATGGGTGGGTATTGGACGCTGGTTTCTGCGCGGTAGGGCGGTGGGGTTGCAAGGTGTTCGCCTTGAGATGTTCTGCGCCTGTG
>NZ_QKVM01000063.1 GCF_003231305.1 Pseudomonas sichuanensis
GGCCGCACGATCAGTCGCTAGGCCAGTGCCTCGCGCACTTTCGGATCAAGCCCTTCCCCCGCATGGGCCTCGATCCACTCCCCCAACTGCTTGCGCATCGCCGGGGTCCAGAAGCTTTGCAGGTGCTGGCGCACGCCCTGCACCGCCTTGTCCCGGTCCGGCTCGCTGTCGAAGTAGTGGGCGATCTGGTTGGCCATCTTCACCAGGTTGTCGCTGCTCATCGGCGCACCTCTGCCTTTTCCTTGCCTTGCGCCTGACGTCGCTCGTCGAGCAGGCGCCGCTGTTCGTCACTGAAGCTCTGGTAGCGCTTCTGCCATTCCGACGGCTGGAACACCTTCACCACCTCCACTGCGGTGACTTTGTACTCGGGGCAGTTGGTGGCCCAGTCGGAGTTGTCGGTGGTGATCACGTTGGCGCCGGACTCGGGGAAGTGGAAGGTGGTGTACACCACCCCCGCCGCCACCCGCCCGCTGACCCTGGCACGCAGCACGCTCTGCCCCGCACGGCTGCCCACGCCGACCCAGTCGCCGTCGCTGATGCCGCGGCTCTCGGCGTCGCTGGGGTGGATCTCCAGGCGGTCCTCGGCGTGCCAGGCGACGTTCTCGGTACGCCGGGTCTGCGCACCGACGTTGTACTGGCTGAGGATGCGCCCGGTGGTCAGCAGCAGCGGGTAGCGGTTGTTGACCTTCTCGTCGGTGGGCACATAACCGGTGAGCATGAAGCGGCCCTTGCCGCGCACGAACTGGTCGATGTGCATGGTCGGGGTGCCATCGGGGGCGGCGTCGTTGCATGGCCACTGCAGGCTGCCGTGGCGGTCGATCTCGCTGTAGCTGACGCGGTGGAAGGTCGGCGTCAGGCGGGCAATTTCGTCCATGATCTCGGACGGGTGGCGGTACTGCATCGGGTAACCCAGGGCATTGGCCAGGGCCATGGTGGCTTCCCAGTCGGCCTTGCCGGCCAGCGGCTCCATCACCTTGCGTACCCGCGAAATGCGCCGTTCGGCGTTGGTGAAGGTGCCGTCCTTTTCCAGGAACGAACTGCCCGGCAGGAACACATGGGCAAACTTGGCCGTTTCGTTGAGGAAGATGTCCTGCACCACCACGCATTCCATCGCCAGCAAGGCAGCGGTGACGTGCTGGGTGTTGGGGTCGCTCTGGGCAATGTCCTCACCCTGGCAGTACAGCGCCTTGAAGCTGCCATCGAGCGCGGCCTCGAACATGTTGGGGATGCGCAGCCCAGGGTCGGGTTGCAGCGTCACGCCCCAGGCCTGCTCAAACTCGCTGCGCACACTGGCGTTGGAGATATGCCGATAGCCGGGCAGCTCGTGAGGGAACGAGCCCATGTCGCAGGAACCCTGCACGTTGTTCTGCCCGCGCAGCGGGTTCACCCCGACCCCTTCACGGCCGATGTTGCCGGTGGCCATGGCCAGGTTGGCGATGCCCATCACCGCGGTGCTGCCCTGGCTGTGCTCGGTCACGCCCAGGCCGTAGTAGATCGCCGCATTGCCGCCTGTGGCGTACAGCCGGGCGGCGGCGCGGATCTGTTCGGCGGGCACGCCGCACACCGGGCCAAGCAGCTCCGGGGCGTTTTCGGGCAGGGCGACGAAATCGCGCCAGCGGGCAAAGTCCTCGGTCTCGCAGCGGGCATCGATGAAGCGCTGGTCGAGCAGGCCTTCGCTGACGATTACATGGGCCAGGGCGTTGAGCATGGCCACGTTGGTGCCCGGGCGCAGTTGCAGGTGCAGTTCGGCACGGGCGTGGGGCGAGTCCACCAGGTCGATGCGCCGGGGGTCGATGACGATCAGCCGCGCGCCCTGACGCAAGCGGCGCTTGAGCTGCGAGCCGAACACCGGGTGGGCGTCGGTGGGGTTGGCGCCGATCACCAGCACCACGTCGGCCTGCATCACCGAATCGAAACTCTGGGTGCCGGCGGATTCGCCGAGTGTCTGCTTGAGGCCATAGCCGGTCGGTGAGTGGCAGACCCGCGCGCAGGTGTCGACGTTGTTGTTGCCGAATGCGGTGCGTACCAGCTTCTGCACCAGGTACGCCTCTTCGTTGGTGCAGCGGCTGGAGGTGATGCCGCCGATGGAATCGCGCCCGTACTTGAGCTGGATGCGGCGCAACTCACTGGCGGCATAGGTCACCGCCTCGTCCCAGCTGACTTCCTGCCACGGGTCTTGCAGGCGCTTGCGGATCATCGGTTTGGTGATGCGGTCGGGGTGGGTGGCGTAGCCCCAGGCGAAGCGGCCCTTGACGCAGGCGTGGCCGTGGTTGGCGCCGCCCTGCTTGTCCGGGACCATGCGCACCAACTGGTCGCCCTTCATCTCGGCACGGAACGAGCAGCCCACACCGCAATAAGCACAGGTGGTGATCACCGCGCGCTCGGGCTGGCCGAGCTGGACCAGGCTTTTTTCGCTGAGGGTCGCGGTCGGGCAGGCCTGCACGCAGGCGCCGCAGGAGACGCATTCGGAGCTGAGAAAATCGGCGCCACCGGCGGCGGCCACCCGCGAGTCGAAACCGCGCCCGGTGATGGTCAGGGCGAAGGTGCCCTGGATGTCTTCGCAAGCACGCACACAGCGGCTGCAGACGATGCACTTGCTGGGTTCGTAGTCGAAGTACGGGTTGGACACGTCCTTCCGTTCATTCAGGTGGTTGTCGCCGTCATAGCCGTAGCGCACCTCGCGCAGGCCGACCTGGCCGGCGACGGTCTGCAGCTCGCAATTGCCGTTGGCCGAGCAGGTCAGGCAGTCCAGCGGGTGGTCGGAAATGTACAGCTCCATCACATTGCGCCGCAGGTCGGCCAGGCGCGGGGTTTGCGTGCGCACCACCATGCCTTCGTTGACCGGCGTGGTGCACGACGCCGGGTAGCCGCGCATGCCGTCGATCTCGACCATGCACATGCGGCACGAGCCGAAGGCTTCGAGGCTGTCGGTGGCACACAGCTTGGGGATGGTGGTGCCGAGCAGCGCGGCGGCGCGCATCACCGAGGTGCCGGCGGGCACACTGATCGAACGGCCATCGATGACCAGGCTGACCTGCACGTCGCTGACGCGCTCGGGGGTGCCCAGGTCGATATCGCTGCTGGGGTCGAAGTAGTTGATCATTGCGCGGCCTCCAGGCCGAAATCGGCGGGGAAGTGCTTGAGGGCGCTGGCCACGGGATACGAGGTCATCCCGCCCATGGCGCACAGCGAACCGTACTGCATCGTGTCGCAAAGGTCGCGCAGCAGGCCGGCCTGGCTTTCGCGCATGGCTGGGTCGGTGCTGGCGATCAGCCGGTCGACCACCTCGACGCCGCGGGTCGAACCGATCCGGCACGGCGTGCACTTGCCGCACGACTCTTCGGCGCAGAACTGCAGGGCGAAGCGCGCCATGCCGGCCATGTTCAGGGTGTCGTCGGCCAGCACCACACCGCCGTGGCCAAGCATCGCGCCCATGGCGGCGAAGGCCTCGTAGTCCAGCGGCGTGTCGAACTGGGCCGGCGGCACCCAGGCGCCCAGCGGGCCGCCGACCTGCGCGGCCTTGATCGGCCGGCCGCTGGCGGTACCGCCGCCATAGCCTTCCACCAGCTCGCGTAGCGTGAGGCCAAACGCACGCTCCACCAGGCCGCCGTGGCGAACATTGCCGGCCAGCTGGAACGGCAGGGTGCCCAGCGAGCGGCCCATGCCGAAGTCGCGGTAGTACGCCGCCCCCTTGGCCAGGATGGTCGGGATCGAGGCCAGGGTGAGCACGTTGTGCACCAGTGTCGGTAGGCCGAACAGCCCCTCCAGCGCTGGCAGCGGTGGCTTGGCGCGGACGATGCCGCGCTTGCCTTCGAGGGATTCGAGCAGCGCGGTTTCCTCGCCGCAGATATAGGCGCCCGCCCCAACCCGCACCTGCAGGTCGAAGGCCACACCTTTGCCTGCGACGTCCAGGTAACCGGCTTCGCGGGCCAGCAGGATCGCCTCGTTCAGGGTGCGGATGGCATCCGGGTACTCCGAGCGCACATAGATGTAGCCTTTGCTCGCCCCCACGGCGAGCCCGGCGATGATCATGCCCTCGATCAGCAGGAACGGGTCGCCCTCCATCAGCATGCGGTCGGCGAAAGTGCCGGAGTCACCCTCGTCGGCATTGCACACCACGTATTTCTGCACGGCCTGGGCCTGGCGCACGGTGCGCCACTTGATGCCCGCCGGGAACGCCGCGCCGCCCCGGCCACGCAGGCCGGACTCAAGCACGGCGGCGACCACCTCGTCGCCCTCCATCAGCGTGGCCCGGCGCAGGCCCTCGAAGCCGCCGTTGGCGTGGTAGTCGTCCAGCGACAGCGGCCGGGTAATGCCCGCGCGGGCAAACAGCAGGCGTTGCTGGGTTTTCAGGTAAGGAATCTGCTCGACCAGGCCCAGTGCCAGGGCATGGCCTGGCTCGCCTGTGGCCAGGGCGTCGAGCAAGCCCGGCACGTCTTCGACCGAGACCGGGCCGAAACCCAGGCGGCCGGCGTCGCTTTCCAGCTCGACCAACGGCTCCAGCCAGTACAGGCCACGCGAACTGGTGCGCTGGATGCGCAGCGGCAGTTGGCGACGCTCGGCCTCACGGGCCAACGCATCGGCCACCTGATCGGCGCCGACGGCGCGGGCCACCGAATCACAGGGAATGCACAGGTTCAACATGCCTTCACCTCCTCACGGCAGCCATCCACTAGCGCCCGCAAACGCTCGGGGGTGAGCCGTGCGTGCAACTGGCCATCGAGCTCGAGCGCCGGTGAACAGGCACAAGCGCCCAGGCAGTAGACCGGGCGCAGGCTCAACGCGCCATCCGCGCTGGTGCCGTGGTCGTCCAGGCCAAGCTGCTCACGCAACTGTGCGGCCAGCGCCTCGGCGCCGCGGCTCTGGCAGGACTCGGCGCGGCACAGGCGCAGCGTGTGCCGGGCAGGCGGTGTGGTGCGAAAGTCGTGGTAGAAGCTGATGACCCCACGCACCTCGGCCAGGCTGAGGTTGAGGGCATGGGCGATTTCATTGATGGCGATGTCGGGGATATAACCGACGCCGGCCTGGATAGCGTGGAGGATCGGCAACAAGGCGCCGGGAGTGTCCTTCTCACGGGCCAGGACGCGCTGGATCAGGGGCAGGTGGTTCAACTCATCAGGCATACAGCAAACCTCGGCAACCCGGGCCACGCCGAAACGCGAGCAGTACCCGGCGGTGTTCAGCTGCGGTGCGCGGCCACGTCACGGCGGCGGTGTGCCGGGCACCCTCCTTGCCTGCGGCCAGGCGTCTAAGTGCGCGCGGTCCGAAGGCATCCTCTGAGCATGGCAGGTCTGGGGCAAGGGGGTTGTGCGCGGGCGACCAGGCGCATCCTGAAACCGACCAGATGCCCCTGCGGATCGCTATCGCGCAAGCCGCGCCAGGCGCTGCAAGGTAGCGATCACCTGCGGATCACGCGCTTCGAGCACATCGGCCTGAATGCGCGCGATCACGGCCTTGAGCAGCTCGGTCTGGGACATATCGGCCTGCTGCATCAGCGCCAGGAAGTCCTCGGCCATGTGTGCGTTGACCTTCATCGACAGGCGCCGGGTCGCGCTGCCGGCCGGCAAACCTCGCTGTTGGCGCTGCTGCTCGAGCGCCTGCAGGAAGGCCTCATGGGCAGGCCGCAAGCCCTCGCCCTGCCCGGCTTGCAGCAACTGCTGCAGGTAGTGGGCCAGCAACAGCTTGCGCAGATGGACCCCGGCCTCGCGGCAGACGGTATGCAGGGCTGCGTCAAGAATGTCCAGGTACACCGCCGGCAACCTGGCCTCGATGGATTTCAGTTGCTCCTTGCGCGCCTCGCGGATCGCTGGCGTGGATTGCGCCGGAAGGGCAACCACGGTGTCGCAGCGGTCGCACACCCCCACCAGAATGTCCCGTGCCACGCCTTGCCCATCACTGAACGGTACGTCACGGCGCAGGTAACGCGTGGTTACCACTGCCTGGCAGTGCTCGCAGAGCGCCTTGCCGGTATCGCCTTCGAAAAGAATCGTCATCGCCTGGATACTCACTGATGAACGCTGATGAACCAGGTATCTGGCTCGAGAAAATAGAACTTGATGTACCAACCGTGCCACCTGATCAGGTGAACTTCGACCGATGCCACCGTGTGATGGGGGCTGCTGCGGTAATGGGTGCCGTTGCAGGCGAGGACGACGTCGATGACTTGCGCCGCCGTAACCGCACCAGTCGCCAACAGGTTCTTCACCTCGATATCGCCGCGTGACGCATGCAGATAATCACCTGCTTCGAGGGCTGCGATCACTGCGCGCCTCGCTGCTTTGAAGCCTTTTTGCATAGGACATCCCTGTCGATACGAAAATCATCGTACACACCTGAGGCGAATGCCAGCTTTCCATTGCCTCAGGCGACCAGTGGCGCTCCGGCAGGCTCTGCCAAAACACATCACGTGGGATTGACTATGGTTCTGCGCAGCAGCCGCTGACGCGCGGCTGTGTTACCAGTGCTTTCACAATGTTTCCCGATGTGCCGAGGCCGGTTTTCGATAGGGCACTGGAGGCTGCCTGGGGCGTCGTCACGGCACCTGTGGCCGCCCTCGCCCATTCGCCAAGCAATTGAAATGGAATGCAATGACTAAAGGCCTGTACGATACGCGCCGGCAGCCGGGGCCCTGCCCTGGATGACGCCTGCGCTGTTCACCATGGAAGCTGTAGTGCCCTGCGGGCCCACTCGCAGGCACGTTGCGTGCTGCCTGGATCCAGAAGGCGATTGGAAGGGAATTAAGGACTACCACTGTGTCAAACGACAAAAGCTATCCGCTCACGCCACACGATGTTTCAAACGTTCTTCCGCCCAGCGGTGCAACGACTACCCAGCCGGCCCAAGGCACCGCAAGAACAGTTGATTATCGAGCGGACATCGACGGGCTGCGCGCGATTGCCGTTTTGCTGGTGCTGGTCTTCCATGGCGGGCTCACGCTGTTCCCGTCGGGGTTCATCGGCGTCGATATCTTCTTCGTCATTTCCGGCTACCTGACCTCTTCGATCATCCTCAGGTCGATGGAAAAAGGCACGTTCACGTTTTCCGGTTTTTACGCGCGTCGGATCTGGCGGCTTCAGCCAGCGGTGCTGGCCCTGTTGGTCGGTACCCTGGCCGTGGCCTCCGTGCTGTACCTGCCCGATGACTATGTCAATTTCCTGAAGAGCGAAAAGTACACAAGCCTGCTGCTGTCAAACCAGTACTTCGGCAAGGCAACGGGCGGCTATGCGACAGCGGACGCCGCGACCCTGCTGCTCATGCACACCTGGTCGCTGGCCATCGAGTGGCAATGGTACATCGTGCTGCCGCTGGGGCTATGGCTGCTGAACCGCTCGCTGAGCAAACGCCAGCTGGGCTATGCCTGTGTCCTGTTGACGCTGCTGTCGTTCGGCGCCGCCCTGTACATTTCCAAGGCTTTCTATGGGCATGGCTACTACTTCTTCACGGCGCGCATCTTCGAACTGATGATCGGCTCCTGCGTCGCCGTGCTGGGCAACGGCAGGAAACAGCCTGGCAAGGTCCTGGCCTCGGCCATCGCACTGATTGCGTTGCTGGTCATCGTCCTGACCGCCCTGCAGGTCATCCCGGTGGCGAGCTACCCGGACCACCACGCGCTGCTGGTCTGCCTGGCCACCGCCGCGCTGCTGTTCGTCGGCCCCTCCAGCATCACCTCCCGGCTGCTGTCGGCCCGGCCGGTGGTATTGATCGGTTTGATCTCGTACTCGCTGTACCTGTGGCACTGGCCGATCATCGCCACCGTCAACTACCTGGGCATGGAAAAGACCCCAACGGTCATCGCCAGCTACTTCGCCCTCACCTTCGCCCTGGCCACGCTGTCCTACCTGCTGGTGGAAAAACCACTGCGTCACTCGCGCCTGGGCTTCACCAAGACCCTCGGCCTGATGCTGATCGTACCGGCCATCGGCCTGTCGGCACTGCATGACGCCGGGAAGAAGGCCGACGGCTGGCCCGCCCGCTTCGACTACGGTACCGGCGGCGTCCTGACCCGCCTCAAGGCCGCCGAAGTGCCTCACCGTGAAAAATGCCTGGAAGGTGCCCGCGATGGCTCGGACGAGCGTTGCGCCATGGGCGACGTGCAGTCGCCAACCAAGGCGCTGCTGATCGGCGACTCGTTCTCCAACCAGGAGTGGGGCTTCATCGATACCCTGGCCAAGGACGCGAACATCTCGGTCATGGCGCAATCCTTCTCCGCCTGCCTGACCCTGCCTGGCGTGTACCTGTACGACTGGTACAAGTTCAAGGAGCTGTACGTCACCTGCCACGCGGCCAGCGCCGACTATTACCAACTGATCAAGCAGAACCAGTACAAGTACGTGATGCTCGGCCAGATCTGGGAGAACTACGTGAACACCGACAAAGTGGTCACCTCCCTGGAGGACGAGCGTACCGAAGCACTCTCCAACCAACGGCTGAAAGTTGCACTGCTCGACGGGCTGCGGGCCATCCGAGAGGCCGGTGCCATTCCGGTAATCGTCAAGGCCAACATGATCATGCCGGCCAACGTCAACAACTGCGTGTACCGCAACATCAAAATGCGTGGGATGTTCGGCGTCGCGGCCGAAAGCGCGCATTGCAACCAGCAACCTTGGGATGGCGTTGAAGATCCCAAGCTCACCGCACTGTTCAAGGCCGCGCAGGAGGCTTATCCAGAGCTGATCATCATCGATCCGAAGGATGCCCAGTGCCGGGACGGCGCCTGCCTGATGGCGATCGACGGGGTGCCGGTGTACCGCGATATCGGCCATATCACCGATTACGCCTCGTACTGGTTCGGCCAGCAGTACCTGCAGCACAAGGGCAACCCCTTCCTGCAACCTGCCCGGTAAAAACGGGCCAGCAGGGCCAGCGCAAGGCTGGCCCTGCAACCTTGCGATGGACAGTACGGGTCACCAGCGCAACAGTCGCGGGCCGATGGCCGCGCCCATAAGCACCGGTAGCAACATCCCCAACACATACCAGAGCCCCCAGAACGGCACGCCCATCTCCGGGCAATGCAGGCAGTAGGCCAGGGTTGCCGTCGAACCGGCCAGCAATCCGCCAGCCGCACCCGCCTGGCGCAGGCGGGTTGGCGCCAGGCCGCGCAAGGCCCAGAACACAGCGATCAGGCAGGGTAGCGACAGCAAGGCGATGTTCAAGGCACAGGTGCGCCAGGTACGGCCCAGGACCAGGTCGGCGCGGGCTTCGACAGGAGTACCGAGCAGGCTGATCGCCGCGCCCAGCCACACCAGCACCAAGGGCAGGCCAAGCAGCCCCCACAAGGCGCCGCCCTTCACACCCGGCCGGGCCAGCCGCTGGGTCAACCACAACCCGAGCAGCGCCAGGCTGGCGGGCAGTGCAACCTTGGCCCAGAACAGTGGCGTGCGGGCAACCTCGCCCAGGTCGCTGCGTATACCGTAAATGGCCACTGTCATCAGCACCGCGCCGAGCAAACCACCAAGCAGTGCAAGACCCAGGCGCTTCGCCGACACGTGCCGATCCACCAGGCCCTCGTGGCGGGCCAGCAGGTCAATCCAGTCATCGGTGTTCATGGTTACTCCTGCCCTCAATCAACCTGGCCAAGGCTTTCAGCCCTCGATGTATGCCCACCTTGACCGCCGAACTGGAGAGACCGGTGAGGCGTGCTGCTTCCTCCACGGACAACCCCTCCAGCTTCACGTGCACGATGGGCAGGCGCTGACGTGCCGGCAACTGGTCGAGCAAGCGCTCAAGGTCCAGGCTGGCCTCGGCAGGCTCCGCACCAGTGCCGGCGAACAGGTCGGTGTCATCGTCCAGCGGTGCGTTGCGCGCCTCGTGGCGGGCAAAGCTGCGCAGGTGATCGGCCAGTTTGTAGCGGGCTATCGCCTGCACCCAGGCGGTCAATGGCTGCTGCGCCTGGTAGGTATGGCGCGCGTTGTGCACCGCCAGCAGCACTTCCTGCACCAGGTCCTCGACCTCGCTGGGGCGCCAGGCCAGGCGCCGTTGCAAAAAGCCACGCACATGCAACGCCAGTGCCGCCAGAAAATCGCGGTATGCCACCGCATCGCCCGAGAGCCCGCGCAGCAGCAAAGCCTGCAACTGCGACTCGCGCGCATTGAGCACTGCCTGAGGATTAGTTCGTTGCATTGGCCGCCTGGGTTACACCCTCGCCGCGTTTCTTTTCACCGGTCCCTGTCGCACACCCCTGCCGTGCGAGCGCCAGCCTGCCTCAATCAAGGTAGGTGGCCTGCGCAGATTGCGAGAAATATTTTGTAGCGGCTGTAACCCGAAGGACGAATGCGACGAACTAGTCCATGAGCCGCCGGTAATTCGCCACGGCCCCACCCTTTGGAGACCCACCATGAAAGCCCTCGCCCTCACCACTGCCGCCCTTGCCCTCGCCTCGCTGGCAGGCGTTGCCATGGCCGCAGAAACCGCCCAACCCGCCGGCACGGGTGCCGCCATGGAGAAATGCTACGGCGTTGCCATGGCCGGCAAGAACGACTGCAAGGCCGGCGCCGGCACCACCTGCGCCGGCAGTGCCAAAAAAGACTATGACGGCATGCACTGGAAGAACGTCCCGGCCGGTTCCTGCACCTCGATCAAGACGCCCAACGGCATGGGCTCGCTGACCCCGATCAAGTCCTGAGTGCAGGAGGCCGACCATGAACGGCAACACGCGGCTGGGCGCCGGGCTCGGGCTCAAGGCCGAGCACTACGCCCAGGCCCTGGCCCAGCGCGCCGACGGGCTGTGGTTCGAAGTCCACCCGGAAAACTACATGGTCGGCGGCCCACGGCTCGCCTGGCTTACGCACATCGCCGAGCAGCATCCGCTGTCGCTGCACGGCGTTGCGCTGTCACTGGCAGCCGATGCTGAACCGGATGCCACGCACCTGCGGCGTTTGCGCGCCTTGATCGATCAGGTACGCCCGGCGCTGGTGTCCGAACACCTGGCCTGGTCGGCCTGGCGCGGCCAGTACCACCCCGACCTGCTGCCCTTCCCCCGCAGCAGCGAGGCGCTGGGGCGCATCGCCGACAACATCCAGCGCAGCCAGGAGGCCCTGGGGCGGCGCCTTTCCATCGAGAACCCCAGCCACTACCTGCAGTTGCAGGGGCATGACTGGGACGAGATCGATTTCCTCGCCGAGCTGGTCCGGCGCACCGGCTGCGGCTTGCTGCTGGACGTCAACAACGTGCACGTAAGCGCACACAACCTTGGTTTCGACGCCACCGACTACCTCCAGCGGTTCCCGGCCCACGCCGTGACCGAGGTGCACCTGGCAGGGTACAGCCACGACGACCAGGGCTCGCTGCTGATCGATTCCCATGACGCCAGCATCGCCGAGCCGGTCTGGGCGCTGTACCAAGGGTTGATCGAGCGCATCGGGCCACGCCCGACGCTGATCGAACGTGACGGCAACCTCCCCCCCTTCGACGAGCTGCTCGCCGAGCGCGACCGGGCCCAGGCGATGCTGGAACAAACTGGAGGCTTGCCATGAATCCCTCTTTGCGCCAGTTCCAGGACGCATTCGTCGACGCCCTGCAGGGACGGCCGGCGCCGCAACTGGCGGCGTTGACCGCACAGCCGGCGTTCGCGGTGTACCGCAACACGGTGCTGGCTGGCTGCGTCGATGCCCTGCGCGCCAACTTCCCCAGTGTCGAGCAACTGGTTGGCCCGGCCTGGATGGGCGATGCGGCGGCAGCCTATGCGCAGCAGTCACCGCCCAGCGACACCCGGCTGATTCACTACGGCGCAACCTTTGCGGCCTTTCTCGACGCGATACAGGCGCAACACGGCCTGCCTTACCTGGCCGATGTCGCGCGCCTGGACCGCTTGTGGAACGAGGCCTTCAGCGGGCCCTGCGATCCCTGCCTGGACCTCGCCGAACTGGCCGGCATGACCGCCGGCGACCTGGCGCACAGCCATCTGCGCCCGCGCGCCAGCGTACGCTGGCACTGGTTCGCGCAACATCCGGCGTACAGCCTGTGGCGCTACAGCCGCGAACAGTTGCCCTGGCCGCAGGATCAGCCCTGGGTCGGCGAAGGTGTGCTGCTGAGCGGCGATGCCGACGGTGTGCGCCATCACCCCCTGGAGCACGGTGGCTGCGCCTTTCTCCAGGCCTGTGCCGGTGGGCTGACGCTGGACCAGGCGTCGCAGCTCGCGCTGCAAGCTCAACCCGACCTGGACTTCACCGACCTGCTCGGTCGGCTGTTGCAAGCCCAGGCTTTTCGTCCACTCACATTCGCCTGAAGGAGCTGCCATGGACATCACCCACCCCAGCGGGCCGGCCAACAGCCTGCGCCAGCACTGGAACCGGCTTGCCGAACGCCTGCAACGGCTGCTGGGCGACAACCTGTTGTGCCTGGTCGCCCGGTTCGGCATCGCCTCGGTGTTTTTCCTGTCCGGCCGCACCAAGGTCGAAGGCCTGCTGACCATCACCCCGAGCACCTACGAGCTGTTCCGCAGCGAATACGCCCTGCCACTGCTCTCACCCTGGCTGGCGGCGCACCTGGCCACCTATGCCGAGCACCTGTTCCCGCTGCTGCTGGTACTGGGCCTGCTGACCCGGTTGTCGGCCCTGGCCTTGCTCGGCATGACCACGGTCATCGAAGTGTTCGTCTACCCCGATGCGTGGCCCACCCACCTGACCTGGGCCGGCCTGCTGCTGTTGCTGATCGCTCGAGGGGCCGGGGCCTTTTCGCTGGACCGATTGCTCAAGTTGCGTTGATGCCTACCAACGACTGACGCAGAAACCTGTAGGAGCGGCCTTGCCGGGGCGCCGGACCGGCCGGAAAGGGCTGCGCAGCAGCCCCGGCAGTCTTGAGCCAGACTCGAGATCCTGGGGCCGCGCTGCGGCCCGTTCGCGACGCAAGGCCGCTCCTACAGGGGTTCACGGCCGCGTGCCAGTGCCATGGCCGTGCGCGCGCAGCGCGGCGCCGAGGAACACCAGCGCCCGCTGGAACAGCGGATGGCAGTCGTTCAGGGGCAGTTGATCGAGCGCGGCCCAGAAGAATTCGAACACGTGACCATGGTCATCGAGCGTCTGATGGGCCCATTGTTCCGGTAGCGGTCCCTTCACTTCACACAGCTGGAACGACCAGACCTGCCCCTGGTGGCCGGCATCCCAGCACCCCAGGTCAGCCTTGATCAGCGCATCGCGGATCCCGGATTCCTCCCACAACTCACGCACGGCTGCCGCACCCGGGGCTTCGCCCTTTTCGATGCTGCCCTTGACCAGTTGCACACCCGCCAGCGGATGGCGGAACAACAGCAGCCGGGGATACGGCGTGGATGACAACACCACTGCACAGGCTTTGTTGGGGAGCATGACGGTTTCCTTGTCGGCGCTTGCGGCCGGCGATCATACGCCTTCGGCCCGGCCTCTTCCGAGCGGCAAAGGGTCAAAGCCCGCCAATACGCGCCAACTCGCGCTTGAGCGCCTCAGGTTCCAGCGTGGCGAACGGCAACGCGAAGAACGCCCTGCAACGCTGCTCGATACGGGCCAGGGTGGCCTGGAAGGCAGCCTCGACCGCCGCCTCGTCGCCCACCACCTCGGAGGGATCCTCCAGCCCCCAGTGGGCCTTCAGCGCCGGGCCGAAGTACACCGGGCAGGCCTCACCCGCCGCCTTGTCGCAGACGGTGATGACGATGTCCGGCGGGTTGTCGGCAAACGCATCGTTACCCTTGCTGCTCAGGCCGGCGATGGCGATGCCGGCCTGCTGCAAGGTCGCCAGGCTGCGCGGCAGCACCTGCCCCTTGGGGAAACTGCCGGCGCTCACCGCCTGGAAGCCTTGCGGCGCCAGGTGGTTGAACACCGCTTCACTGAGGATGCTGCGGCAACTGTTGGCCGTGCACATGAACAGGACTCGCATGAATGCTCCTTCGCAGGGTGGTGGATGTCACAGGCTCAGGCGCAGTGCCAGGGCCGACAGGGTGATCAGCAGTACCGGCAAGGTCAGCACAAGGCCGACCTTGAAGTAATAACCCCAGCTGATGCGCATGCCCTTGCGCGCCAGCACGTGCAGCCACAGCAGCGTGGCCAGGCTGCCGATGGGAGTGATCTTCGGCCCGAGGTCGCAGCCGATGACGTTGGCGTAGATCATGGCCTCGCGCACCAGGCCCTCGGCGCCGCTGGCCTGGATAGACAGCGCCCCGACCAGCACGCTGGGCAGGTTGTTCATCACCGACGACAGCAGCGCCGCGAGCAGGCCGGTGCCCAGGGTGGCGCTCCACAGGCCGTGGGCGGCGAACTGATCGAGCAGCCGGGCAAGCAGGTCGGTCAGGCCGGCGTTCTTCAGCCCGTACACCACCAGGTACATGCCCAGGGAGAAGATCACCACCTGCCAGGGCGCCTCGCGCAGCACCCGGCGGGTGGAGATGCGGTGGCCACGGGCGGCGACCGCGAACAGCAGCGCCGCGCACACGCCTGCCACCACGCTGACCGGGATGCCCAGCGGCTCCAGCGCGAACAGGCCGACCAGCAGCAACAACAGCGTCGCCCCACCGACGGCGAAGGTGGCCGGGTCACGTATCGCCGAGCTCGGCGCCGGCAAGGTGTCGGCCGGGTAGCGCTGTGGCAGGTCTCGGCGGAAGAACAGCCACAGCACCAGCAAGGTGGCGCCGATGCTGGCCAGGTTCACCGGCACCATCACCGCGGCGTAGTCGGCGAAACCCAAGCCGAAATAGTCGGCCGAGACGATGTTCACCAGGTTCGACACCACCAGCGGCAGGCTGGCCGTATCGGCGATGAAACCGGCGGCCATGACGAACGCCAGGGTCGTTGCTGGGGAAAAACGCAGCGCGATCAGCATCGACATGACGATGGGGGTGAGGATCAGCGCCGCACCATCGTTGGCGAACAGCGCCGAAACGGCGGCGCCAAGCAGGATGCAAAAGGCGAACAGGCGATGAACGCTGCCCCTCGCCCAACGCGCCACATGCAGGGCTGCCCACTCGAAGAAACCCGCCTCGTCCAGCAGCAGGCTGATGATGATGATCGCGATGAAGGTGGCGGTGGCATTCCAGACGATGGCCCACACCACAGGGATGTCCTGCAGCGAGACCGCCCCCACGGCCAGGGCGATGATCGCGCCCAGCGTGGCGCTCCAGCCGACGCCAAGGCCCCTGGGCTGCCAGATGACCAGGGTGAGGGTGAAAATGAAGACGGCAACGGCGACCAGCATGGGGACCTCGCTTGGCAGGTGTTCAGCAGCAGGCGGCAGTGCGCACCGGGCGCTCGTCCATGTTCTGCAGGCGTGTGGCGTTGGCCTGCAACCACGCGGCATTGGCCTGCAGCGTCAGCTGCAGCACCTCGTGCACCCAGGCAGGCAATTGCGGATTGAGACGGTAGTACACCCATTGGCCCTGGCGGCGATCCAGCAGCAGGCCGCTGCTGCGCAGCTGAGCGAGGTGACGGCTGATCTTGGGCTGGCTGTCGTCCAGGGCGCACATCAGTTCGCAGACGCACAGCTCGCCCAGTTGGGCGATCAGCAAGGTGGCGCGAGCGCGGGTCTCGTCCGCCAGGCTCTTGAAGAGCTCGGGTGGGGTGATCATGGCAAAACCTTTGAGCAGTGTACGATCAGTACGATCGAAGAGCTGGGGCTGACGGCGGATGCCGGGTGCCGGGTGGCTGCTTGATTCTTTTTTGACGCTGCCGGCCCTTTCGCGGGTAAACCCGCTCCCACAGGTTCACCACAATGTTGAAGGTTGTGGTGAACCTGTGGGAGCGGGTTTACCCGCGAAGAGCCAATACATATGGAAATTCGAATATACGGATTTCCATATGTAAAGAACAGCCCACCGACCGTAATCTTTCGAATTCGGCCGGCCACCAGGTGCTGCAGCCATTGCGACCGCAGCACGCAGCACAGCCGTGCCGTCACTCCAGGGTGGCGGTCAGCTCCGGGTTGCCAAAGCCCTGCAAGGTGGCGTTTGACTTGTCGAAGTAGGCGCGCCAGAAGGTTTCCAGGTTCTGGATCATCTTGCCGCTGCGGTAGCCGTTCTTGGCCGTGGTCGGCACGAACGCCGCGCCGTGCACGTAGATGCGCGCGCCGCCGAAATCGGCCAGCAGGTTCTGCTTCTGCACTTTGGCCAGCTCGACGTTGGGGTCGATCTGGCGAATACCGTTGGCCTGGTAGAAGCTGCCGAAGTCGCTGTATTCGAGCATGTCCGACATAACCAGGATGACGTGCTCGTTGACGTTTTCGGCCTTCTGCAGGTCTTCGCCGACCGCCTTGAGGCTGAACAGGATCTCGCTGCGCGGAATGTCCGAGCTGGACTTGCCCATGACCCCGGCGAACGCCTTGCCGAAACGCTGGTACAACAGCGCCGACTGGCCTTTGAGGCAGTTGTCGAGCTTACGTGCCGACATCATCGGCACATTGCCCAGCACCGCCTCGTCGAGGGGCTTTTCCAGCTCGGCGGCATATTGCAGGCGCGTGTAGTGCCCGTCCAGGTAGGCGCTGAACGAGTACAGGCGCAGCTTATCGCCCGGCTGCAGGAAGCGCTTGATGTGCCCCCATGCAGTGCGTTGCAGGTCAGTGGTCAAGGGCGTGGTCTGGTCGACCACGACGGTGAGCAGGCGCCCCGAGGGGGCGCTGCGGAACTCGTCGACCCGGGCCTGGGTGTAGCAGCTTGGCAGGTCATTGCGCTCGGCCGCCATCAGGGCGCTCGGCGCAAGGATCAGGGCAAGCAGCAGGCGCTTGAGTTTCATCGTACCTCCGAAGGGGGTGTGCCCGGGCCGAGGCGCTACCCCTGTGGGCAACGCCTCGGCGGGCGGTGAATCCGGTCAGGCCGGCTGGCTGTTGGGCTTGTCCAGCATCTGCAGGCGGCGGGCACGCTTGAGCGTGTCGAGCTCGGCCCCCAGGCGCTGTGCCACGTAGGCCAGGTCGTCCTCGTGGAACTCGGTCAGGTCGCCGTACCGGTGCGGGTCGAACCCGCCGGCGGCAGGTGCGTGCGCTGGCGCGGCGGCTACCACCGGCTGAACGGGTGCGGGTGCCGGGGCAACCGGCTCGACCGGCGCAGGCGCGACCGCCACTTCCACCACCGGGGCTGGCACGGCGACTGGCGCAGGGGCTGGCGCGACGGTCACGGTGACCGGTGCGGCGGCGGTCACCGCCACCGCCGGTTGACTGACATCCACGCTGAACATGGTCACCAGGCCATTGAAGGAATCGCGGTACTCCTGCAGCTGCGGGTCGTTCATCTGGGCGATGCGTGGGCGTGCAACCCGGATGATCTCCTGGATGCGCGCGTTGTCTTCGGCGTCGATGGCGGCCCTGAGGTCTTTGAGCGTCTTGACGAGGTATGCCTCCACCACCTTGAGGCTTTCATTGGCCATGCTGTCGGCGTTCTCTTTCTTGCGAAGGAACGCCCGGCGCGCTTCCTGCTCGGCGATGAATACGCTGAAGGTGCGCTTGGCGTTGTCCTTGCGCAGCTTCTCGCGGTCGTCGCCGTTGACCCGGAACACGCTCAGTTGCAGGGACTGCAGCTTGCCCAGCGAGTCCTGGGCATCGGTGGCAACTTCGCGCGCCTTGGTTTCGTGGTAACGCACGAAATCGGCGGCGCTGGAGAACTTGCGCACCAGGTCCCAGGCGACCCGCGAGTGGGTGCCGGCGAAGCCGTAGCGGTAGGCCAGGAAGGTACTGGTGAGCTGGATGAAGATGAACAGCCCGCTGAGCACGGCGAAGGTCACCAGCGAAGCACGGTGCAGCGCGTCGATCTGATCCTGGGCCGACTTGCCCGCCGCCTCGTTGGCGATTCCTTGCATATCGCTCGGTACCGGGAAGCTGTCGTCAGCGCCAGCCGGGAAGTCATCGGCCGCTTGCGATACCGCCGGCGGATGGGCGATCAACTCGGCTTCCTGGGCGTTGAGGGTTTCGGTGCGCACCCAGAAGGCCGCGATCGCCAGGCCCAGGATGAACACGCCATAGGCGACCACCACGCCAAAGCGTTTGGCCGGCTTGTCGCCGTTCTTGGGCAGCTTCACCCGATTGAGCATCTGCTGGTAATGCGGCTTGCCATCATCGATGTGGGTATTGTCGAGGGTCACCAGGTGAGTACGCACCATGTCGCCGTCGGCACCCGAGGCGCGCACGTTCTCGTAGCCGAGAATCTTCGCCACCACGTTGTTGAGGTAAAGCTGGCGGCCGGCGAACTCGGACAGGAACACGCCGACGATCGAGATCACCAGGCCGATGGCGAAGGCACCGGCGATGGCGGTGTTCGGAGTAGCCAGGGTCAGGGCGAACGGCGCCAGGGCGAAGCCGAAGGCGCTGGCCTCGATCAGCATCAGCACGATGATCAGCAGCCACAGGCTGAAGCCCTTCTCGTGGCGGTTGTCTTCGTCGATCTTGCCCAGGTAGTCCTGGCAACGACGGAAGTTGGCTTCCGATGGCTGGTGTTTGCGGTAGTAGGTTTCGTAGAGGCGGCACAGCTGCGCCTCGGACTCGTAGAAACCGACGGCGTTCGGGCACTGCTCGTCAGCCTCCTCGCGCGAGCCCGGGTGCTTCACCCAATGGGCAACGCGCCCGAACCATGGCATGTCGATACGCAGCCTCATCAGCCAGTAACGGACCTCATACCAGTGGGTGATGATCGGGATCGCCAGGAACAGGGTCGTGACGATCGGCACCACGATGTGCCAGTAAAGCGAAAAGAATGTGCGGATGGCATCTAGCATTGGTTGGTCCTGTTAGCGCGCAAGCTTGGGTTTGAACTGGGCGACGTAGGCGTTGTTCTGTTTGGGGTAGTAGATCTCGCCGGCGACGGCGGAACCGGCACGCTTGTCGAAGACGATGTCCATGCAGGTGACGGGGGTTTTCTTCTGATCCACCGCGAAGACCCGATAGAGGATCTGGGTTTCACCTTCGTAGGTGTTGGCCACCGAGCTGTACACCGGGCTCTGCTTCTTCGAGCCGCTGGCGAAGTCGGAGATGAACTGCATCTTCGGCGCCACCGCCACCTGGGCGTTGTCACGCAGGATGCCCACCGGGCCGACCGTGGCCACATGGCCATTGACCTTGCTGCCCCAGACCTGGCCGTTGAGGCCGGGGAAGAAGTCGTTGGTGCGGTAGTCCTTCAGGGTGGCGCCGGTAGCCAGGTTCTTCACCTCGCCCTCGACCCGCGGCAGGTCGCCCACGCACGAGGTCACCGGCGCGCTGGCGTAGGCCGGGCTGATGACCGAGAAGGTCGAGCTTTTGGGGGTGATGTTCGAGGCCAGTGCCGACTGGGTGCTGGTGACCGGTTCCCCGCCGAAGTCGATGCCGCCCTTGCCATCGAGCTGCACGATGACCGCCGCTGCGGGCTGGTCGGGCAAGGTCGGCGCCTTGTCGTTGTGCACCGGCGCAGGCGCACGGGTGGTTTTTGCCACCGTCACCTTCTTGCCCGGCGCCTGGGCCTTCACCTTGGGTTGCGCCGCCGTGCCATGGGCCAGGTACTTGGCGTTGCTGCGCTCGTCGTTGACCCGCTTGACCAGCACCTGCTCGTTGTCCACCTCGACGAACTCGACGCGGCGGTTCTGCGCGCGCCCGGTGTCACTGGCGTTGTCGGCCAGTGGGCGCGAGGCGCCGGCGCCCTGATAATAGATGTCCTGCCGGGCGATACCGGCGCTGGCGAGGATATCGCCCACGGCGCGGGCGCGCTGCTCGGACAGGCGCTGGTTCAGCTCGGCGCTGCCGGTGGAGTCGGTGTGCCCGACCACCAGTACCTTCTTGCTCGGTTTATCAGGTTCGGCCTTGCCAAGGTTGCTGGCGAACTCCCGGGCCAGGGCGCTGAGCTTGCGCGTGCCGTCGGCGGTCAGGGTGGCGGAGCCGGAGGGGAACATCTCCTGCATCTGCACCTGGGCCTCGAGGCCGACCGAGGCCTTCTTGCCAGTGTTGGCGTCGACCACCTCGATTTCACGCACCTGCGCCTGCAGCCCTTCCTGGGTGGCGACCGCCTTGAGCCGGTCGACCCGCTGCTTGTAGGCATAGCCTGCGGCGCAGCCCACCGCCCCACCGGCCACCGAGCCTGCGGCGATCTGCTTGCCGTTGCCCCCCGCCGCCGCCACGATCGCCCCGCCGATCACGGCACCGGCCAGCGCACCCGCGCCGCAGGCGAAACCGCTGGAGTTGTCACCGAGCGTCTTGTCGATGGTGGCGCAACCACTCAATCCGAGCGCGACCGCCGCGGCCAGCGCAGTGGGCCGCATGAAGCTGGAGCCGAACATTTCCCTTCCTCTTTGCTGCCCGCTGCAGCGGGCGTTTTTCAGCGTCAGTGCCGGATGCCTGTCCGCCGTGCCCGGCAGCATCTTTGTAAATCCGCTTGAAAATGGCGCGTGCGCACACCGACAACGGGCCTGCTGGCAGGCTCGCCGGGGCGATAAAGGGGGAGTGGTGACAGGGACTCCATTCCCGCGGGTACGCAGCCTTTCCTGGCGTTTCATGGCTAGGGGCCACTAGTTACTATGAAACTGCCAGTATTACAAGATTTGTCCAAGAAACCGGCGTCAAACTGCCGCACGGGCGCCGCCTTGACGCGGGTGACGACAATCAGAGCGCGCTCAGGCCAGCACCTATAATTGCCTGCTACTGGCCCGGCGCCACCGGGGCCAGCCAGGCGACCGACTGCTGGAGTACACCGTGAGCCTTCCATGCCGACGCTGTTGGCCATTGCTGGCCCTGGCCCTCGCCTGCCCCGCCCATGCGGCGGTGGACGCCGTCGACAACAACACGCTGAACACCCTGCGCGCCGAGGCCGAAGCCGGCGACCCGGCCGCTGCCCAGCGCTACGGCTGCCTGTTCGTCGACCAGCCAGGTGTCGAGCCGGATGCCGCCAAGGCCCGCCAGTGGGTGGAACAGGGGCGCAACCTGCCCGCCCTGCTGCGCCGCGCCGACGCAGGCGACACCGACGCCATGGTGCAGATCGGCGATACCTACTTCGACACCTGCCTGCACGACAGCTTTGCCCCGTTGGCCATGCCCTGGTACCGCAAGGCGGTGGCCGGCGGCGATATCCGCCGCGCCTGGCGCTTGATGGACGATGCGCGGACGCTGGACGAGAAGCGCCACTGGGCCGAGATTGCCGCCGCCATCGTCACCCCCGAGGGCAAGCCCAGGGACAACCGCTATGGCGGCGAGACGTTTTTCGCCAACCTCGCCGAGCACAACGGCCACGATATCCCCTGGGGGCTGCGCCATGCGCCCGGCACCCGCTACCTGAGCCTGCGCCCGGTGCAGGTTCGCCTCAAGCCCGACCCCGCGTCCCCGGTGATCCAGGACCTCGGCCGCTGGCACCTGGTGTATGCGCGCCCGGCCCAGACGCCCGGCTGGCTGGCGGTGATTGCGGCCAGCGAAGGCCCCTACCCGGATACCTTGGGCTACCTGAACCGTATCGATACAGCCTCGGTGGCGCGTTTTCTCGACCGGCAACCGCAGGTGCGTCCCGACCGTCAGGCGGTGTATGGCCTGGTGGGTTATTTGCGCGAAGCGGACCTGGCCAACCTCGACCAGCCTGCCCCCCTGCCCTTGCCCACGGCGGGCCTGACGCCCGTACCCTCGCTGTGGCGCGGTATCGGCGTCGAGGAAGACCGCCAGTTCATCACCGATTTCAGCCAGCCGCCCTATGACGCCCTGGTGCAGGTGAAAGCCCAGGCCGGCAGTTGCAGCGGTGCCGTGGTGGGCACGCCGACCCTGGTGGTCACCGCCGGCCACTGCGTCGACAAGACCGACCGTAAAGGCAAGGTGCAGGTGATATTCGAACGCTCGGCCGCGCACAAGGAGGTGATCCCGGCCACCTTGGTCAGTTACCAGCACAAGGGCGGCGCGGACTGGGCCATCCTGCGCCTGCGCAAGGCGCCCGCCACGCCGGTGACGCCGCTGGCCTTCGCCGACAACTTCGACGCCTCCCGCTCGGCGCAACTGAACGTCGCCGCCATCGGCTACCCCGGCGACCTGTTCAAGCTGTCCATGGCCAGGCTGGGCTTTGTCGCGCCTTCGCTCAAGCAGTGCACCCTGGACATCAGCCGGCACAGCTACAACGCCCAGCAACGGACCCTCCTGTTCAACCACTACTGCAACATCTGGTTCGGCGACTCTGGTGGCCCCCTGCTGGTGTGGAACCCCGTCAACGCCCGTTTCGAACTGCTGGGCGTGCACGCTGGCGTGGACGATGGCTTCGAAGGCACCCACCGCAAGACCCTGTTCAGCGACAGCCGCTTCAGGGCCCTGATGTACAAGGCTTATCAGGACGTGGAGGTGCCGTTGCTGGGCAACCGCCAGCAGGCGTTGGACAAGGCGGCCTACTTCCGCCCGGCGCAGCAGGCCGACAAGGACAACCCCGGGGTCTCGACGGTGGCACGGGCCTACCGCGAGCGGGTCGAGAGCCTGTATTTCGACCGCTCGACCCTGAGCCTGGCGCTGATCGAAGCCCTGCGCCAGCAGGCCGGCCAAAGGCCACGGCTGGATACACCTGACAAGTTGGGTTTCTGGACCACGCCGCCGGAGGACGGCTTCAAGGTGATCGGGCCCATCGATGAAGCCCGCCTGGCTTGCATGGCCACCTGTAACAAGGCGGTGCTGCGCGCCAGTGGCGCCAGCTTGCGCTATGGCGAGCCGGTCGATTTGCAGCAGATGGCCAGGCGCGACGACACCTTGGTGATGCCGGGCTCGCGACGTGTCATCGTGGGCGGCGATCTGTTTCACGTGGGCAACGATGGCCGGGTGGACGCCGTTGCCCGGCAGTTCATGAACCTCAAGGCCAGTGGCCCGGGGTTCAACGCGTTTTACCAGAGCCGCTACGGCGAGCCCGCCGAGACAGTGGCCAAGGAGGAGTCGCTGGCCACGGATGTCGAGCCCACCGGCGTGCTGCATGCCGGACCGAGCCTTGGCAGCGACACCCCCATCGGCATTCCCGGTGGCCAGCTGATCACGACGGCAGCGCTTACCCGCGAACTTGCCACGCCCAAGCCGCCCGTGGTGATTGCCGCCATGGGCGCCAGTACCGGCATACCCGGTGCCATCGACCTGCACTACGGCGCCGAGGGCGGCAACTTCAGCGACAAGACCCAGCAACGCCTGGCCAACGACCTGCAAGCGTTGACCCACGGTGACAAGGCGCGGGCGCTGGTGTTCTATGGCCACCACCCACAATGCTGGATGAGCTATAACAGCGCGCTGCGCGCCATTGCCCTGGGCTACCGCCAGGTGTATTGGTACCGCGGCGGGGTGAAGGCGTGGGTCAGGTCGGGGGCACCGCTGGACTGGCTGTGACAGGCCCACCACCCCGACCGAATGCAACCGTTCAACCTCAAGGCCCTGCCATGAACCGAAAAGCACGACGTGCTGCAATGCTTGCCAGCCTGGCCGATGCCCCGGTGCCCGTGCGCAGGTTCGACGCTGACTGCATGACGCTGATACCCGAGTGCCGGTCGATCATCGACGCCCTTTCGCTCGTAGCAAACGGCGGCGCGCAATGGGCGCATCGCGCCGTCACGTTATGGTTCGATGGCCCGGCACCTGCGTGGGTGCTGCTCTACCAGTTCCCGGACATGGCCCCTTACTTCGACTTCGCGTATAGCAGCAGGCAACCGCCGCAACAGGCCTTGGCCGCGTTACTGGCCAGGTACCCCCAGTGCAAACTGCTCGATTGGTCCCCCGGCCATCTTGTATGCCTTGAAGCGGTCGAGATGACCCTCGAAGCGCAGGCGGAGATGATCGG
The DNA here is from genome assembly GCF_003231305.1 of Pseudomonas sichuanensis. GTDB lineage: Bacteria > Pseudomonadota > Gammaproteobacteria > Pseudomonadales > Pseudomonadaceae > Aquipseudomonas > Aquipseudomonas sichuanensis. The sequence goes on from NZ_QKVM01000063.1 coordinate 23,669, forward strand.
CGACTTTGCCGAAACGGTCTGGGCGCTGCGCGACCCGGTGATCACGGTTTCCTACGAAGTACGAGGCAGGGCGTGAGGGGCCTGCGCTTGGCGCTTTCTTGCTAGACTCGCGCCTCTCGACGCCAATCGCCACGGATGCCACTTTTTGTCATGAGACACCTGCTCACGCCTCTGCTGTTTACCTGCTTCAGCCTCCAGGCACACGCCCAACCCGCAACGCTGCTTCCCGGTGAAGCGGAGTATCGGCAAGCGGCGCCGATCCTCGACGAGATTGACCGCAGAATGATGGAGCTGGTGAATCGACGCGAGCCAGACGGCCGAATGAACGAAGCGTCCAGGCTGGCGTTCGTCGATTACACACAGCAGCATCTACCCAGCGCCAACAAGCTGCTGGAGGCCGCCATCGCTGCCGGCAACCCGGCCGCTGAGTATCGCTTGGCGCAGTTGCTCGGTGTTCTGGACGGCCAGGGGCAGCGTGCCAAGATATGCGGGTTGTTCAAATCGAGCCTCAATCGCGGCTTCACGCCTGCGGCGCTGCAAATGCGCGTGAACTGCCTGAGCGATATCGATACGCCCGAGTACATTGCGCAGGTCAAGGCCTTGCCGGAAATGCCCGGGCCTTATGCGCGCTACTATCCGCAGCCGACCATCCTTGAGTACTGCTCGCAGGCTCGGCCAATGCCCACCGTGGTAATGCAACTTGATGAACCGGCCTTCAGGGCGAATCTGTATTTCGCCATGCGCGATGTGTTGGTTGATACAGGCGCCAAAGACAAAAACGTGAAGTTTGCGTATCAGATGAAAGCCCTGGAGTACGGTTGCCCGCGGGTTCAGGGGTGGCTGGATAGGCAGATATAACCGTATCGAGATTCCCTTGGGCGTGCCCCTTCGAAGCGCAGGCCTCGCAATTGCGGGTGATCACACAACCGTCTGAGTACCTGAATGGTATTGGGGCTTGCAAAGCGGCGCACCGCAGAACGTCCCGAAGCGCAGCCCCACCACCAACCGCTGCGCCGTCAGCTCGAACAACTCACTCAGGCATGGCAGGTCGAAGTGTGCGGCCATGCGTTCGGTCGAGTCCCAATACCCCGTGATAACCCAGGTACTCTCAGGGTAACTGCCGCAAGTCAGACTGTAGGCCGCACACCCCGAAAGGCGATTGAGCTTTACCAGCAACCTGTTCAAGCGCGCCTTGAGGACCGCGGCCGAACCCTTGGCCGGCTTGATCTCGACGGTACTGATCGCAACGATACCCATGGCCCCTACCCTCGGCGGCTCATTGCGCCATCAGCCTGCGCGCCAATGACAAACCTTCCTCGCGGCTGCTCACGACGAACAAGGGGTAGCCCCAGAACAGCTCGAACTTGTCTGCGAATGCGCTGGCCGCTTGCCGCTTACCCTGGTCTGGCTCGATGTGAACCTGTGCCTTGACGACGCTGCGCAAGGCGGCCTTGTGGCGCTTCATCCACAACGACAACTGCTTCTGCTCCTCCTGGCTGGGTGCATCCTGCGCCTGCTTCGCCCGCTCGGCATCCAGCAGCACGAAGGGTTCGCCACCCGCCAGCAACACTTCGAAGGCCTTGAAACCCTCATCGTCGGTATCGATGCCCGCCGTGCCCACGTTCATCCAGACCATCGGAAAGCCTGTGGAATCCAGGATCATTTGCCTTGCCCTCGGTAGTTAATGGAATGCAGGTGCACGATATCCGCCACAACGGCTTTACGTCATTGCACAACTTGGCCACACTATTTTTCATTTCGGCCAATCGTATTCATCTTCTACGAGGCACCCTTCATGGAACCCATCTGCGCTAACGACCTGCCGCTTGCGTGGGACGTTGACAGCATTGCGCGCCAGGTGACGGTGTTGAATGCCTCCCGGGTTGCCAAGGACTGGGAGCACGCCCCGCATCAGCACCGCAAGGCACAACTGATCTATTCGGTGCGCGGGGTCCTCAACTGCGAAGTCGCCACCGGCGTGTGGGTCGTGCCGCCGCAATGCGCGGTATGGATCCCCGGCGGCGTGCTGCATACAACCCGTGGCTCGGGGGAAACAGAGTGCTACTGCCTGTTCGTCGAACCCGAGGCAATCGAAAACCTGCCTACCGCGTGCTGCACGCTTGCGGTGTCGCCACTGCTGCGCGAGTTGCTGCTCAAGGCGACGGCCTTCGAGGTGCTGTACCCGCAGAACGGTCGAGAGGCCCGGCTGATTGCCGCCCTGCTGGACGAGTTGAGCGAAGCGCCTGTCGAGTACCTGCACTTGCCGATGCCCCGGGACCCGCGCCTGCGCCAACTGGCGCAAGGCTTGCTGGCCAACCCGGCGGACAAGACCACGATGGACGAATGGGCCCGGCGCATTGGCGTGAGTGAACGCAGCCTGAGCCGTCTGCTGATGCAGGAAGCCGGCATGAGCTTCGGGCGCTGGCGCCGGCAGTTGCACATCGTGCTGTCGCTGCAACGCCTGACCCAGGGTGAGAGCGTGCAGGCCGTTGCCCTGGCGCTGGGTTATGAAAGCGCCAGCGGGTTCGTCACCATGTTCCGCAAGGCCATGGGCAAGCCACCGGCGCGCTACCTGATCGAACGCGGGATGGCTTCGGGCAGCGCGGGTGCCATTGTGCTTGGGACTTGAGGGGAATCGAGGGTTGCTTCTGCAGCGGTGCAAGCGTTGCTATGCTGACTGCGCTCTTGACGATGTATTTTTATTAATTACGATTAACTTCAAATCAATTTTCAGCAAGCTACGGCTGAGACACTCTGCCCAAGTGGCCGTCCCGACTGCAGCCTACCAGGCGCCCCCTGCAGAAGACGGGCGCCCACAGCCTGGCATCTTGGAGCAATCACCATGAACAGCACCGCCAAAACCCGATCAGTTACCGCTCACGTCCCGGTGGAGCTGGCCGAACGTGTCGATCAAGTCGCCACGCGCCTGGAGCGCTCCAAGAACTGGATCGTCAAGCAAGCCCTGTGCGCCTGGCTCGACCAGGAGGAAGAACGTAGCCGCCTGACCCACGAAGCCCTGGCCGATGTCGATGCCGGCCGCGTGATCGACCACCAGGCCGTCCAGGCCTGGGCCGACAGCCTGAGCAGCTCTGCTCCGCTGCCGGTACCGCGCTGATGGAATTGAAGTGGACCAGCAAAGCCCTGTCTGACCTTGCTCGACTCTATGACCACTTGGCGCCGGTGAATCAGCCTGCGGCAGCCCGCACAGTGCAGCAACTCACGGCAGCCCCGACCACGTTGCTGACCAACCCGCGTATCGGCGAGCGGCTGGAAGAATTCGAACCGCGCGATGTGCGGCGGATTCTGGTCGGGCACTACGAGATGCGTTATGAAGTTGTAGGCCCCACCATCTACCTGCTGCGCTTATGGCATACGCGAGAAGAGCGATAGGCCCCGAAAAGCGTACCGCTCACCGCGAACCCACCGTCCACAACTGCTCGATCCGCGTGGTATAGGACGGGCTCATCATCGCCCGGCGCATCCCCCATTCGGGTGTTGCGGGCACGCTGCCGGCCCTGAGCGTCCCCCGCCCGTAGCGCCCGTTGACCTCGTCCAGTACAGACATCAGCCGGCCGCTCGCCAAGGGCTGGCCCTGCGCGAACAGATCGTCGCTGAACGCCCCGGCTGGCGCAGATCCAGCAGCAACACCTCGGCCTTGCTGTAGCGGTAACCGGCCTGGTAGATCCGCGCCACCGCCTCGGTCGCCATCCGCGTCAGCAGCAAGGTGTCGTCGCTGGGGTAAGGCAGTTCCACCAGCACGCCCTGCACGTGGTGACGCTCATCGGGGTTGAACAGCCCGGTGCGGATGCTCACCCGCATGCGCTTGCACAGCGAGCCCTGGGCCCGCAGTTTCTCGGCGGCGCGCCCGGTGTAAGTGGCCACCGCCTGCTTGATCGGCGCAAGCTCGGTGAGGCGCTTGCCGAACATGCGGCTGCAGCAGATCTCCTGCTTCGGCGGGTCGGCTTCTTCCAGCGCCAGGCATGGCGTGCCGGTGAGCTCGCGGGCAGTCTTCTCGACCACCACGCTGAATTTTTCGCGCAGCAGCCGCGGGTCTGCCCGGGCCAGGTCCATCGCCTTGCGGATGCCCAGCTCGGCCAGGTGCGCGGTCATGCGCTTGCCGATCCCCCACACCTCCTCCACCCCGGTATTGCGCAGCACCCAGTCGCGCTTGAACGGCTCGCAGATGTCCACCACCCCGCCGGTTTGCGCCTGCAAGCGCTTGGCCATGTGGTTGGCGAGCTTGGCCAGGGTTTTGGTGCGGGCGATGCCCACCCCCACCGGGATGCCGGTGCAGCGCAGCACCCGGGCGCGGATATCGCGGCCGAACTGGGTGAGGTTGCCCGGGATGCCGGTGAAGTCGGCAAAGCACTCGTCGATGGAATACACCTGCGCCGCCGGCACCATCGACTCGATCAAGCTCATCACCCGCTCGCTCATGTCGCCGTACAGCGCGTAGTTGGACGAGAACGCCAGCACCCCGTGCCGGCGCAGCTTGTCGCGGATCTGGAAGTACGGCTCGCCCATCCGCGCGTAGGCCTTGGCCTCGGCACTGCGGGCGATCACGCAGCCGTCGTTATATCTGAATGACCCTAACAGTTAGTTGAGTGTAAGATATTGATTTATAAGCAAATTAACTCCCTAACATTTTTTTGATTATTTTCCTTCGTTCCTGATGGCGATACTCCTCGACTAAGCCTATTTCAGACGTGGCTTCGCAAAGCAGGGCGGCGGATCGCAATCGACGATAGCTTCACTGTATACTTTTGGCTCCGCATACCCCTTGAGCTACAGGAACACCAGCATGACTGTACTCCAAACGCTCTACTGGCAGCCTACGCCGCCTTAGCGCTACGCCCCCTCGCAACAACCTCGCCTCCGCCAGTTTCGCTGGCGGCTGCGTACTGCTGTATGCCCGGTTCTTACACCCAAAGCGCACAGCAAAATAATCCTCACAATTTGAATTCGTATCGACGCGCTCGCCATTTTCCTGGCATGCGTGCGGTGCATTGCTTTGGATATTCTGATGCTACAAACACTCAAACAAACGTGGTTTTCCAACGTCCGTGGCGACGTGCTCGCGGGGATCGTCGTCGCACTTGCGCTGATCCCTGAAGCCATCGCTTTCTCTATCATTGCGGGCGTCGACCCCAAAGTTGGTCTCTACGCCTCATTCTGTATCGCCGTGGTGATCGCCTTTGTCGGTGGCCGCCCAGGCATGATTTCAGCCGCGACAGGGGCCATGGCACTGCTGATGGTGACCCTGGTCAAGAACCATGGTCTTGAATATCTGCTGGCCGCCACGCTGCTGTGTGGCGTGTTGCAAATTGGTGCTGGCTACCTGAAGCTCGGCTCGCTGATGCGCTTCGTTTCGCGCTCGGTGGTGACCGGCTTCGTCAATGCACTGGCGATCCTGATTTTCATGGCTCAGCTGCCCGAGCTGACCAATGTCACCTGGCACGTCTACGCCATGACAGCCGCAGGCCTCGGCATCATCTACCTATTTCCCTATATCCCCAGGATCGGCAAGCTCATCCCATCGCCACTGGTGTGCATCATCGTGCTGACCGCAGTCGCCATGTCGGTTGGGCTGGATATCCGCACGGTCGGTGATATGGGGGAACTGCCGGATACGCTGCCAATCTTTCTCTGGCCTGACGTGCCGCTGACGTTCGAGACGTTGGCCATCATCTTCCCTTACTCGGCAGCGCTGGCCGTGGTCGGTCTGCTGGAGTCGATGATGACCGCGACTATTGTCGACGACCTGACCGACACCCCCAGCGACAAGAACCGCGAGTGCAAGGGCCAGGGCGTGGCCAACATTGCTTCGGGTCTGATCGGCGGTATGGCCGGCTGCGCGATGATTGGTCAGTCGATCATCAACGTGAAATCCGGCGGTCGTTCTCGTCTGTCCTCCCTGGCCGCAGGTGTATTCCTGCTGCTGATGGTGGTGTTCCTCGGCGACTGGCTGAAGCAGATCCCGATGGCTGCGCTGGTGGCAGTGATGATCATGGTGTCCATCGGCACCTTCAGTTGGGATTCGCTGCGCAACCTGAAGAAGCACCCGTTGTCGACCAACATTGTCATGGTCGTCACCGTTGTGGTCGTGGTGGCCACCCACAACCTTGCCTTCGGCGTGTTGGCCGGCGTGCTGCTGGCCGCGATGTTCTTCGCCAACAAGGTTGGCCATTACATGGCGATCAGTTCTTCGCTGGACGAATCCGGCGAGCATCGTAGCTATAACGTCACTGGCCAGGTGTTCTTCAGCTCGGCAGACAAGTTCGTCGCGGCCTTCGACTTCAAAGAAGCCCTGAACAAGGTAACCATCGACCTGAATCGCGCCCACTTCTGGGATATCACCGCAGTTGCTGCCCTGGACAAGGTGGTTATCAAGTTCCGCCGCGAAGGCACCGAAGTTGAAGTGTTAGGTCTCAACGAAGCGAGCGCCACTATCGTGGATCGATTCGGAGTTCACGATAAACCCGACGCCATTGATCAACTCATGGGCCACTGAGAAGGAGAACAACGATGACCCAAGTAATTGCCTGTATCGACGGTTCCACCTCGGCTCCAGCTGTGTGCGACTACGCAGCCTGGGCCAGTCTGAGCCTGGAAGCCCCGCTGACCTTCTTGCATGTGCTGGATCAGCGCCAGTACCCAGTTGCGGCCGACTTGAGTGGCAATATCGGCCTTGGCAGCCGCGAGCATCTGCTCGATGAGCTTGCTTCCCTGGATGAACAGCGCGGTAAGTTGGCCCTGGAGCAGGGGCGGATCATGTTAACGGCCGCGAAAGAGCGGGCCATGACGGATGGTGTGACCGCGCCGGAGTCCAAGCAACGTCATGGCGATCTGCTGGAAAACCTGCAAGAGCTGGAAAGCGAAACGCGCCTATTGGTCATCGGTCGCCAAGGCGAGTCTAGCGGCGGTCTGAGTCAGCATGTCGGAAGCCAGCTGGAGAGCGTGATTCGTATCATGCACCGGCCAATCCTGGTCACCCCGGCCAACTTCCAAAAGCCCGAGAGCGCGATGCTGGCCTTCGATGGCAGCGCTACTACCCGCAAGGGTGTGGAGATGCTGGCGGCCAGCCCCCTGCTGAAGGGGCTGCCGATCCACCTGGTGATGGTTGGGCCAGTGAACGACGAATCGTCCGCGCAGCTGGACTGGGCGCAGAAAGTGCTGCTCAACGTCGGATTCACTGTTCGCGCCGAGACCCTGAACGGCGAGATAGAGCCTACCTTGCACGCCTATCAGAAAGAGCACGGCATCGACCTGCTGGTGATGGGGGCCTACGGTCATTCGCGCATCCGTCAGTTTCTGGTCGGCAGCACCACGACCAGCATGCTGCGCACCACCACTGGCCCACTGTTGCTGCTGCGCTAACGGCCATGGACGACGCCCTCGATCTTGCCCATTTCAAGACCCTACTGGAACAGCGGGCTGCCGAGCTGGATCGGTTGCTGGAAGACGCTGAGTCTCGCTCGCAATCGGTGGAGTTGGATCAAAGCAAGGTAGGGCGTCTGTCGAGGATGGACGCACTCCAGCAGCAAGCGATGAACGATGCCATCCGCAGTCGGGCGCAGCATGAACGCGTCCGCCTCCAGCTGGCCCTCAAGCGTTGGCACGAGGGCGAGTATGGCTGGTGTAACCAATGCGGCGAGTTGATCGCCTCGGGCCGCCTGGAATTCGATCCGGCCACGCCGTTGTGCATCACCTGTGCGAGCCGCGCCGAGTCGGATTGAAACCATGACAGCTCGTGACGTCAGTCCCAATTAACGAGGCTTCTAATGTATTTGATGGCTAAAAACTGGTTGGGCCGAACACAGAAAACAAGTGCCTGGATGTGGGCACTGCTGTGCTTTGTATTGCTTACCGTATTCCAAGTCCGCACCCATCACCTTGATGATCGGTTGTACTTCTGGATCAAGACCCACTGGCACACCGACGATTGGCAGGAGCGCTCTGTGTGGCTGCCTGACTATCGGGTTGAGCTCGATGCTAAGCCGGTTCCCGGTGTGGACAACAACCTTTCGGGCCTGACCTTCGACCCTGACCTGAACCTGCTATGGGCGGTTACCAACGGCCCAAACGAACTATTGGCCCTCAGTCGTGACGGTGACGTGGAAGGGGCGAATAGAGAAAACGGAAATTTTTGTACGCTAAGCGCTCTGTCAGGTTATCCAGACTTTGTTTTCGGCAACGGCGACTCTAACTAAGCCTTACGTTGGTTGGTTCCGTTGCTCCCCAAACCCCATCATCTAGCTTTATCTTGGGGATTGCAGGAGGGGCTTGGGTTGAAGGTGCAAGCGACGCTTCCCTATCAGACCCGCCACTAACGAAATGAACAGAAAGGAACCCCCACGACATGACCAATACCGAGCCCCCCCCGAGCAGCTTCAAGCGCGCATCGCCGAGCTGGAAGCGCAGGGGGTCATGACTGCGTCTCCGTCTCTTGCATCACAATGTCCAGATACTGACCACCGTCCACCCCACGCATTGTCCAGTAACTGAACAACTCCACTTCGAACACAGCGAAGAACACTGTAAATACCACTGTCTGTAGCTACCAGAAAGCTGGCACGACCTCTGCTATATGTTTTTCATCGCAGCCAATGACGGCTGGCCCCCAAATCACAAGATCAAAAAAAGAGGGATATACCCGATGAGTAGCACGTCCTTGCCTGCCATTTTTTTACCTGCCGAACTCTGGAACGATCGCCTGTTCACCGGGACTTGGGAGGCTGGCCCCATCGCAGCCACGCAAGTACTCGAACCCGCCACCGGCAACCTCTTGGGCTACGTCGCCAATGCCGATGCCGCGCGAGTGGCTGCTTCGGCCAAAACCGCCAGCGCCGCACAGACCTCTTGGCACCAGCAGCCTTACGACGAGCGCGCGGCGTTGTTCCGTAAAGCCGCGAAAATCGCCGAACAACACTTCGAGGCCATCGTCGACTGGCTGGTGCGTGAAAGCGGTTCGACCCGTGCCAAGGCCGCATTCGAAACCAGTATCAGCATCAAAGTCCTGCACGAAAGCGCTGGTCTGCCCTCGCGTAGTCAAGGTGAAGTGTTGCCTTCGGTACCTGGCCGTCTGAGCCTTGCTCGCCGCCGTCCACTGGGTGTGGTGGGAGTGATCTCGCCCTTCAACTTCCCGCTGTATCTGGCCATTCGGGCGGTTGCTCCGGCGCTGGCAACAGGTAACGCCGTCGTACTCAAACCAGATCCACGCACGGCGGTATGTGGCGGTTTCGTGATTGCCCGGTTGTTCGAACTGGCGGGGTTGCCTGCTGGCTTGCTGCACGTTTTGCCTGGCGGTGTCGATGCGGGTGCTGCGCTGACCAGTGATCCGCATGTGGCGATGATCCAGTTCACCGGTTCGACCGGTGCCGGGCGCAAGGTTGGTGAAGCTGCAGGTCGTCATTTGAAAAAAGTTTCGTTGGAACTGGGCGGTAAAAACTCATTGATCGTGCTTGATGACGCCGATCTCGACTTGGCCCTGGCCAACGCCACGTGGGGCGTTTACCTGCACCAGGGACAAATTTGCATGTCCACAGGTCGCCTGCTGGTACAACGTGCAATCTATGACCGCTTCCTTGAGCGCCTAGTGGCCAAGGCCAAGAGCCTGACGGTCGGCGACCCAGCCACCAGCGAAGTACACCTGGGCCCGCTGATCAACGCCCAGCAGCGTGATCACGCTCACCGCGTAGTGCAAGCCGCGCAACAAGCCGGTGCGACGCTGGAAGCAGGTGGTGGTTATGAAGGGCTGTTTTTCGAACCGACCGTGCTCGGAGGCGTTACCCGCGACAATCCGGCCTTCAACGAAGAAATTTTTGGCCCTGTGGCCGTAGTTGTGCCTTTCGATACCGACGAAGAGGCCGTTGCTCTGGCCAACGATACGGCATACGGCTTGTCTGCTGCCGTACTGTCCCGGGATGTTGGTCGCGCACTCAAGCTCGGTGAGCAACTGCGTGTAGGCCTGCTGCACATCAATGACCAGACGGTTAACGACGAGGTCATCAATCCGTTCGGCGGTGTGGGCGCATCAGGCAATGGCACCAGCATCGGCGGCGCTGCCAACTGGGAAGAATTCACGCAATGGCAATGGCTCACCGTCAAGGGTGAAGCACCGGCCTACCCACTGTAAAAACCTGGAGAAAAATAATAATGAACACACCTGTCTACCGCCCGATCACTGCTGCTGTCACTCGTGGCAAAGGCGCACCTTTTGCACTGGAAGCCGCGCAGATCCGCAATCCCCGGGGCGATGAAGTGTTGGTGCGCATCGTCGCCACCGGCATGTGCCACACCGACATGATCGTCCGAGATCAGTATTACCCAGTGCCGCTGCCTGCAGTGCTGGGCCATGAGGGCGCGGGAGTAGTGGAAGCCATTGGCCCACTGGTCAAAGGGCTTCAAGTGGGCGATCACGTAGTAATGAGTTACGGTTATTGCGGGCATTGCCTGTCCTGTGGAAGTGGCCACACCGCATATTGCCAGGACTTTTTCGGGCGTAATTTCAGTGGGGCAGACCCACAGGGTGAAAGTGCCCTGCAGGACAAGGACGGCGCGCGTCTGAACGATCACTTCTTTGCCCAGTCCTCCTTTGCCACGCTGGCACTGAGTCGGGAGAACAACGCAGTGAAGGTGAGCCGCGAAGCACCGCTGGAGTTACTGGGGCCACTGGGCTGCGGTATCCAGACGGGGGCAGGAGCAGTGATCAACTCACTCAAGGTTACTCCCGGTAGCAGCTTTGCCGCCTTCGGCGGTGGCGCGGTGGGGCTGAGTGCCGTGCTGGCGGCCCGGGTGGCGGGTGCCACCACGATCATTGTGGTCGATGTCGTCCCTTCGCGTCTGGCGCTGGCTACCGAGTTAGGCGCGACTCACGTGGTCAACAGCAAGGACGCCGATCCGGTGGCATTCATACGCGAAATCACCGGTGGTGGCGTCAATTTCGCCCTTGAATCCACGGGTCGCCCAGCGGTATTACGCCAAGCCGTCGATGCACTGGGTAGCCGCGGCAGTCTGGGGGTCGTCGGCGCACCGGCGCTAGGTACCACAGCGGAGTTTGACGTCAATGACCTGCTCTTGGGAGGCAAGACTATTCGAGG
>NZ_QKVM01000064.1 GCF_003231305.1 Pseudomonas sichuanensis
GTTCCTGGTGCTGCTCAACGGGAATGCGATGGAACATTCGACATCGCATTCGCGGGTAAACCCGCTCCCACAGGGGCCAGTTGGATCCCGGGAGGTTTATTCGTCGTCGTCGAAGTTGTACATGCCCGGCGCGAGGTTCTCGAAGCGGGTGTACTTGCCGATGAACGCCAGGCGGATGAAGCCGATGGGGCCGTTACGCTGCTTGCCGATGATGATCTCGGCCACGCCCTTGTGCTCGGTCTCGGGGTGATACACCTCGTCGCGGTAGACGAACATGATCACGTCGGCGTCCTGCTCGATTGCACCGGATTCACGCAGGTCGGAGTTGACCGGGCGCTTGTTGGGGCGCTGCTCCAGGGAGCGGTTGAGCTGCGACAGGGCGATGACCGGGCAGTTGAATTCCTTGGCCAGGGCTTTCAACGAGCGGGAGATCTCGGAGATCTCGTTGGTGCGGTTGTCACCGGCCGAGCCCGGGATCTGCATCAGCTGCAGGTAGTCGACCATGATCATGGCGATCTCGCCGTGCTCACGGGCCAGGCGCCGGGTACGGGCACGCATTTCCGAGGGGCTGATGCCGGCGGTGTCGTCGATGAACAGCTTGCGGTCGTTGAGCAGGTTGACCGCGGAAGTGAGGCGCGGCCAGTCGTCATCGTCCAGCTGGCCGGAACGCACTTTGGTCTGGTCGATCCGGCCGAGGGACGAGAGCATACGCATGATCAGCGATTCACCTGGCATCTCGAGGGAGAACACCAGCACCACCTTGTCGCTGCGCAGTACGGCGTTCTCCACCAGGTTCATGGCGAAGGTGGTCTTGCCCATCGACGGACGGCCGGCAACGATGATCAGGTCGGCGGGCTGCAGGCCGCTGGTCTTCTCGTCGAGGTCGGTATAGCCGGTGGAGACACCGGTGATGTCGCTGTCGGAGTTGAACAGCGTGTCGATGCGGTCGATGGCCTTGGTCAACAGCTCGTTGACGCCCACCGGGCCGCCGGTCTTCGGCCGCGCCTCGGCGATCTGGAAGATCTGCCGCTCGGCGTCGTCGAGGATCTCCTCGGCGTTGCGCCCCTGGGGGTTGAAGGCGTTGTCGGCGATGTCGGTACTGATGCTGATCAGCTGGCGCAGTGTGGCCCGCTCGCGAATGATCGCGGCGTAGGCCTTGATATTGGCCACCGACGGCGTGTTCTTGGCCAGCTCAGCCAGATAGGCCAGGCCGCCGACCTGGGTGGAGACGCCTTCCTTGTCCAGTTGCTCGTGCAGCGTCACCACGTCGAACGGGTGGTTGGCGTCGACCAGCTTGTGGATGGCGCGGAAGATCAGGCGGTGGTCATGCCGATAGAAATCGCCATCCGACACCTGATCCAGCACCTTCTCCCAGGCGTTGTTGTCCAGCATCAGGCCACCGAGCACGGCCTGTTCGGCCTCGATGGAATGCGGCGGCACCTTCAGGGCAGCGGTTTGCAGGTCGAGCTGTTCCGGATGGGTAATCTCGTTCATGGCCACGAAAGAATTCTGGGGGGATGATAAAAACAAAGGGCACGGCCTGTAAGAAACAGGACCGTGCCCGATGTTAACCGCCTGGCCCTCAAGGGACCAGCCGATTGCGCAGCTTAGGCAGCTACGACGACCACACGTACGGTGGCTTCAACGTCGCTGTGCAGGTGCACGGCTACGTCGTATTCGCCAACCTGACGGATGGTGCCGTTCGGCAGACGAACTTCAGCCTTGGCCACTTCAACGCCGGAGGCGGTCAGGGCGTCAGCGATGTCGTGGGTGCCGATCGAACCGAACAGCTTGCCTTCGTCGCCAGCGGTGGCAGTGATGGTCACTTCCAGCTCGGCCAGTTGGGCAGCACGGCTTTCAGCCGATGCTTTCTTGTCTGCTGCGGCTTTTTCCAGCTCAGCGCGGCGCTCTTCGAACGCGGCCAGGTTGGCGGCGTTGGCAACGGTGGCCTTGCCGAACGGCAGCAGGAAGTTACGGCCGTAACCGGCCTTAACGTTTACTTTGTCGCCCAGGTTGCCCAGGTTGGCGACTTTTTCCAGCAGGATCAGTTCCATTTGGTAAAACCTCTTAACTTTTAACCTTCACCGTTCGCGGAATCGTCACCCTGCGAAGGGGACTTGCGACCGCGAAAATCAATCAGGCTGTCGACAATGGCCAAAACCACGAGCAACGGATACATCAGCTGCATGAGCAGCGGCAACGTCACGTACATCCCCACCAGCCAGAACCCGGCCAGTCGCCCCTGCGCCACCAACCCATGAATCAGGGCGATGCCAGCCAGAAGCAGTACCAGGCTTGAGGCCGATGCCAGCACGATGAACTGTGACCCGATAAACGGACCCAGTGCCATCAGCGACACCAGTGCCAGCATGGGCACCAGCGGTAGCCTCAGTTCGCGAAACTCGCGGCCGAAACCACCGGGGTTGTACAAGGCTGCCTGCCAATAGCGCGCCAGCATCAAAGCCAGCAGGCTGAACAGCTGCAGCATTACCGCACTGGAAGCGACCAGCAAAGGGCCGATCAGCTCACCAGGTAGTACCGGTTTGCCTTCGAACTGCGGCAGGGCTTTTTCAAGCGCCTTGGCCAGCACTTCGAAGGTTTCGCGCAGCACCGCATCCAGGATCAGGCTGTACAGCAAGCCTAATACGACACTGGACAGCAGCACCCGGCTCCAGGAGTGCCCGGCACGCAACAGCGCAGCCAGGCCCAGCGTTCCCAAAAACACCAGCAAGGTGCTGGGTTCGCCGAAGTACCACATGACCATCGCCGGCAACAGGCCCCAGGCGATGACCGATGAAGCATCCTTGAAACCACGCCGCAGGAACACCAGGCTCCCGGCGGCGGCACTCAACCAGAACAGCAGCGGCAGTACCGCACTGATGACCACCACGAAGGTGGCCTGCACACGACCGCGCATGATGAAACTTGCCAACGCTCGCATGCTTATCCCTTGCTACTTAAGTCGACGACCCGGTCTCAGCGGCCGTGGCTGTCGGTGTAGGGCAGCAGGGCCAGGAAGCGGGCGCGCTTGATAGCGGTAGCCAGCTGACGCTGATAACGAGCTTTGGTACCGGTGATGCGGCTTGGAACGATCTTGCCGGTTTCGGATACGTAAGCTTTCAGGGTGTTGAGATCTTTGAAGTCGATCTCTTTCACGTCTTCAGCAGTGAAGCGGCAGAATTTACGACGACGGAAGAAACGTGCCATGTGATTGGCTCCTCAAAAGGTCCGTGGATTACTCGTCAGCGTTATCGCTGTTGTCGCTGTCATTGCTGTCGTCGCCATCGACGCCATCAGCACTGTCAGGACGTTCGCGACGCTCACGGCGCTCGCTGCGGTTCTCTTCTGCCTTGAGCATCTCGGACGGGCCGGTAACGGCTTCGTCACGACGGATGACCAGGTTACGGATCACGGCATCGTTGTAGCGGAAGTTGTCTTCCAGCTCGGCCAGGGCCTTGCCGGTGCACTCAACGTTCAGCATCACGTAGTGAGCCTTGTGAACATTGTTGATTGCGTAGGCCAGTTGACGACGGCCCCAGTCTTCCAGGCGGTGGATCTTGCCACCATCTTCTTCGATCAGCTTGGTGTAACGCTCAACCATGCCGCCGACTTGCTCGCTCTGATCCGGGTGGACCAGGAAGATGATTTCGTAATGACGCATGAATGCTCCTTACGGGTTAGTAGTCTGCCAGCGAATCTGGTCAGACAAGGAGTGAATGACACTGTAAGTCTTGCCCCGGCGTGTAGGCGCATGCGCACCGGCCAGCTGGCAAGGGGCGCAATTGTAGAGAAGGCCGGGGGGACAAGCAAGGTGATTGGCGAATATTTGAACAGCCGGAAACATATTCGCCCGGCGGGCAGGTTCCTGCGGGAGCAGACTCGTGGGGCGGGGTTCGTGGGAGCGGGCTTGCCCCGCGATACGATGGCATACCCACCACCGCCATCGCGGGGTAAGCCCGCTCCCACAAGCCCGCTCCGCAGGTAACGAATCAGCGCTTGGCCTGGCGCTGACGCACGGCCTCGAACAGGCACACCCCGGTCGCGACCGAGACGTTCAGGCTGCTGACGCTGCCGGCCATCGGCAGCTTGACCAGGAAATCGCAGTGCTCACGGGTCAGGCGACGCATGCCCTTGCCTTCGGCGCCCATGATCATCACCAGCGGGCCGGTCAGGTCCTGCTGGTAGATCTCCTGTTCGGCCTCGCCGGCGGTACCGACCACCCACAGCCCGCGCTGCTGGAGTTTTTCCAGGGTGCGGGCAAGGTTGGTCACGGCCACCAGCGGGATCACTTCGGCGGCACCACAGGCCACCTTGCGCACCACGGCAGTCAGGCTGGCCGACTTGTCCTTGGGGATCACCACCGCGGTAGCGCCCGCGGCATCGGCGGTGCGCAGGCAGGCGCCGAGGTTGTGCGGGTCGGTGACGCCATCGAGCACCAGGATCAGCGGCGGGGTTTCAGTGCGCTCGAGCAACTCCTCGAGCATCAATTCGCCCCACACCTGGCTCGGGCTCACCTCGGCCACGACGCCCTGGTGCACGCCCTCGACCCAGGCATCGAGCTCGCGGCGCTCGGCCTGGCCGACCTGGACGCGGTTTTCCGCGGCCAGGGCCAGCAAGGTCTGCAGACGCGGTTCGCTACGGCCTTCCGACAACCAGATCTGCTTGACCCGCTTGGGATGGTGCTGCAGCAGTGCCTGGACGGCATGCACACCGTAGATCTTTTCCAGCTGACTCATGACTTGTTCTTGCCTTTACGTGGCGCGCCGGACTTCGACGGGCCCTTGCGATGCTTGGCCGGCTTGCCGGAAGCCGACTTGCCGCCTTTTTCCGACTTGCTGGCGGCATGCCCGGTGCGCGCATCGCTCATCAGCGCTTTCTTCATTTCGCGGCTCTTGCGCACTTCGGCGTTACGCTGGACGGCGTCTTTCGGGAAGTAGGCCTCGGCCGTTTCGCCCTTGCGGCTGCGCGGTTTGGGCGAGATTTTCGCCTCGCCGGCAGGTGCTGGCTGGGCGGCCGGTTCGGCGGCACCGGCGCGGGGCTTGCGGCCAACCGGCGCGGTGACGGTCTGCTCGGACATCTCGAAGTCGATCTTGCGCTGCTCGAGGTCGACGCGCATGACCTTGACCTCGACCGTGTCGCCAAGGCGGAAGCTGCGCCCGGTACGCTCGCCCGACAGGCGATGATGAACCGGATCGAAGTGGTAGTAGTCACCCGGCAAGGCACTGACATGCACCAGGCCTTCGACATAGATGTCGGTCAGCTCGATGAACAGGCCAAAGCCGGTCACCGCCGTGATCACGCCTGGGAAAATCTCCCCGACACGGTCACGCATGTACTCGCACTTGAGCCAGTTGACCACGTCGCGGGTGGCCTCGTCGGCGCGGCGCTCGGTCATCGAGCACTGCTCGCCCATCTGCTCGAGGGCATTTTCGTCGTACGGGTAGATACGCGCCTTGGGGATGCTCATGGCACCGGCACGCTTGACGTGCGGGGTATCGACCTTGGAGCGGATCACGCTGCGGATCGCCCGGTGCACCAGCAGGTCCGGGTAACGACGGATCGGCGAGGTGAAGTGGGTGTAGGCTTCGTAGTTCAGGCCGAAGTGGCCATTGTTCTCGACGCTGTACACCGCCTGGCTCAGGGAACGCAGCATGACGGTCTGGATCAGGTGGAAGTCCGGGCGCCCGGCGATGCTCGCCAGCAGGGCCTGGTAGTCCTTCGGCGACGGATCCTTGCCCTTGTGCAGGCTCAGGCCCAGCTCGCCGAGGAAGGCGCGCAGTTTTTCCAGGCGCTCCGGCGGCGGGCCGTCGTGCACGCGGTACAGCGACGGCACGTTGTGCTTCTGCAGGAACGCGGCGGTGGCGACGTTGGCCGCCAGCATGCATTCCTCGATCAACTTGTGGGCGTCGTTGCGCACGGTCGGACGAATTTCGTCGATCTTGCGGTCTTCGCCGAAGATGATCCGGGTTTCCTGGGTCTCGAAATCGATCGCGCCACGGGTGTGACGGGCCGCCAGCAGCACCTTGTACAACGCGTACAGGCTCTTGAGGTCTGGCAGGACCGCACTGTACTCCTCGCGCAGGGCCTTGCCTTCGCGGGTACGGGAATGCTCGAGCATGCTGCTGACCTTGTTGTAGGTCAGGCGCGCATGGGAGTGGATGACACCCTCGTAGAACTGGTAGTCGACCATCTGGCCGGCCTTGTTGATGGTCATTTCACAGACCATGGCCAGGCGATCGACGTGCGGGTTCAACGAGCACAGGCCGTTGGACAGCTCCTCGGGCAGCATCGGGATGACGCGCTCCGGGAAGTACACCGAGTTGCCGCGCTGCTGTGCTTCGGTATCCAGGGCAGAACCCAGGCGCACGTAGCTGGAAACGTCGGCGATCGCCACGTACAGGCGCCAGCCGCCAGAGAACAGGCGCAGCTTGCCCAGCGGCTCGCAGTAGACGGCATCGTCGAAGTCACGGGCGTCTTCACCGTCGATGGTGACGAACGGCAGGTGACGCAGGTCGATGCGCTTCTCTTTGTCTTTTTCTTCGACTTCGGAGCGGAACTTGCGCGCTTCCTTGATCACGTCCTGCGGCCAGACATGGGGGATGTCGTAGCTGCGCAGGGCGATATCGATTTCCATGCCCGGGGCCATGTAGTTGCCGATCACTTCGACAACGTCACCTTGCGGCTGGAAGCGCGGGGTGGGCCAGTGGGTGATCTTGATCGAAACGAACTGGCCGATCTTCGCACCGCCGTTGCGCCCGGCGGTGACCAGCACTTCCTGCTGGATCTTCGGGTTGTCCGGCGTCACATAGCCGATGCCGCCTTCTTCGAAGTAGCGGCCGACCACGCTCTCGTGGGCACGGGAGATGACCTCGACCAGCACGCCCTCGCGGCGGCCACGGCGGTCGACGCCGGAGACCCGGGCAAGGCCACGGTCACCGTCGAAGACCAGGCGCATCTGCGAGGGGCTGAGGAACAGGTCTTCGCTGCCGTCGTCGGGGATCAGGAAACCGAAGCCGTCGCGGTGGCCGGAGACTCGGCCGCAGATCAGGTCGAGCTTGTCTACCGGGGCATAAGTGCCGCGCCGGGTATAGATAAGCTGGCCATCACGCTCCATGGCGCGCAGGCGGCGACGCAGGGCTTCGATCTGGTCTTCTTCATACAGACCGAACTCTGCCGCCAGTTCTTCGCGGGCAGCCGGTTCGCCACGGTCGGCGAGGCGCTGCAGGATCAGCTCACGGCTGGGAATAGGATTGTCGTATTTTTCCGCTTCGCGAGCGGCCTCGGGATCGAGGGATTGCCAATCGGCCATCAGAAGGGGTTCACCTTGGGGTATATAGATATGAATTCTGGCATAGGCGTATTGAAACCGGAAATGTCAGCCTTGGACAGCCCCAGCACAGCGTCCGCCAGGCAGTAATAGACCTGCGGAATCAACAAGTTGAATTTTTTGAAATTTTTTTCGCTCGGGGGCTTTACAGCCTCCAGGACCGCCCGTATAGTGCGCACCACAACGACGGACAACCCCGAAGTTGTAGTAGAGATGAACGGCGCTGTAAAGCATCTTGTAATCTCGAATGTGTGCCCAGGTGGCGGAATTGGTAGACGCGCTGGTTTCAGGTATCAGTGACTTAACGGTCGTGGAAGTTCGAGTCTTCTCCTGGGCACCAAGATTTTCAAGTAATAGATGACCAAGGATCTATTACTACTGTGTGAAAGCGAACGATAGTCGCCTCACCAGATGATTCAAAGCTTTGCCCAGGTGGCGGAATTGGTAGACGCGCTGGTTTCAGGTATCAGTGACTTAACGGTCGTGGAAGTTCGAGTCTTCTCCTGGGCACCATATAAAAACCCACTAGCTTGCTAGTGGGTTTTTTCTTGTCTGCGATTTTTGCTTGCCCCCTCTCCCGCCGAAGATTCTCTAGCGCGCTCGATCTCAAAGACACAGCACGGATCACGGCGAACCCCCATGAATTTCCCGTCATGCGCCCATTTGAGAAACGATTTCGTTTACCATTGTTTCCAAATATGTAGCCGTAAGCGAGGAAGTACCCGCATGACGATCCGCCCGCAACCGCTGATGCGCACCCTGGCCGCTGCAATGCTGAGCCTGGTGATCGGCGCTCCGGCCGCCCTGGCAGACGCCCCGGCCAGCCTGACCATGTACAACGGTCAGCACAAGGAAATCGGCGAAGCCATTGCCAAGGCCTACGAGGCCAAGACCGGTATCCACATCAATATCCGCAAGGGCAGCAGCAACCAGCTGGCCAGCCAGATCATCGAGGAAGGCGACCGCTCGCCCGCCGACATCATCTATACCGAAGAGTCGCCACCGCTGAACAACCTGGGCGAACTGGGCCTGCTGGCGAAGATCGACGACGCCACCCTGAACATGCTGCCCAAGGAATACGTGGGCGCCAATGGCACCTGGATGGGGGTCACTGCCCGCACCCGCGTGGTGGTGTACAACCCGAAGAAGATCGACGAGAAAGACCTGCCCACCACCGTGATGGACTTCGCCGACCCCGAGTGGGAAGGCCGGGTCGGTTACGTGCCCACCAGCGGCGCATTCCAGGAACAGGCCGTGGCCATCCTCAAGATGCACGGGCGCGAAGCCACCGAGGAATGGCTGACCGGCTTGAAAGCGTTCGGCAAGACCTACACCAACAACATGGTTGCCCTGAAGGCCGTGGAAAAAGGCGAAGTCGCCGCCGTGCTGGTGAACAACTACTACTGGTACGCCCTGGAGCGCGAGCGCGGCAAGCTCGACTCCAAGCTGTACTACCTGGCCGATGGCGATGCCGGCAACCTGGTGACCATCTCCGGCGCTGCTGCGGTGAAAGCCAGCAAGCACCCGAAAGAAGCCCAGGCCCTGCTCAACTGGATGGCCAGCGAAGAAGGCCAGCGTGTGATCACCCAGACCACCGCCGAATACCCGCTGCACAAGGGCATGGTCTCGGACCGTGGCCTGAAGCCGTTCGAGGAACTGCGCCCGCCGAAGATCTCGCCGGCCGACCTGGGCAATGCCGAGGAAGCCATCGAGCTCGAACGTGAGGTTGGTCTGCTCTGATGACCGCTGCCCTGCCCTCGCCCGCGCTCTCCCGCTTCGTCCCCAAGCGCAAGCGCCCGTCTGTCTGGGTGCTGCTGCCGGTGCTGTTCCTGGTGGCGATGAGCCTGCTGCCACTGCTGTATGTCGGGCTCAAGGCCTGGGAAGCCGGCGCTCATGAGGCCCTGCGCCTGCTCTGGCGCCCGTTCGTCTGGGGCCTGCTGCGCAACACCCTGTTGCTGATGGCCGGCGTCACCGCGCTGTGCCTGGTGGTGGGCGTGGCCCTGGCCTGGCTGCTGGAACGCAGCGACCTGCCGGGCCGGCGCCTGTGGGGCGTGGTGCTGTGCCTGCCGTTCGCCGTGCCGTCGTTCGTCAGCAGCTTCACCTGGGTGTCGCTGAGTTCGGACTTCGAAGGGTTGGGCGGGGCGATCCTGGTGATGGCGCTGTCCAAATACCCACTGGTGTTCCTGCCGGTGGCCGCCACCCTGCGTAACCTCGACACCGCGCTGGAAGAATCGGCGCGCACCCTGGGTTGCAGCCGCTGGGGCGTGTTCCGCAAGATCACCCTGCCACTGCTCTGGCCATCGATGCTGGGCGGCGCCTTGCTGATCGCCCTGCACATGCTGGTGGAGTTCGGCGCCCTGTCGATTCTTGGCCTGCAGACCTTCACCACGGCGATCTACCAGCAGTTCGAACTGGAGTTCAGCAACGCCAACGCCGCCATGCTTTCGGCAGTGCTGCTGGCGCTGTGCCTGGTAATGCTCTGGCTGGAACTGCGGGTACGCGGCAAGGCCCGCCATGTACGGATCGGCCAGGGCGTGGCGCGTCGCGCCCAGCCGGTCAACCTGCGTGGCTGGATGCCACTGGGGCAACTGCTGTGCCTGGCACTTGCGGTACTGGGCAGCGGCATCCCACTGGCGATGCTCGGCTACTGGCTGAGTGTCGGCTCGTCGGCGGCCTTCCCGGTGGCGGCCATCGGCAAGGCACTGGCCACCTCGCTGTCGGTGTCGCTGGGCGGCGCAGGTTTCTGCGTGCTGCTGGCATTGCCGATCAGCTTCTTGGTGGTGCGCTACAAGGGTCGCCTGGCGATCTGGGCCGAACGCCTGCCGTACCTGCTGCACGCCCTGCCGGGCCTGGTGATCGCGCTGACCCTGGTGTTCTTCGCCCTGCACTACGTGCCGGCGCTGTACCAGACCACTGCCCTGCTGATCCTGGCCTATGCCCTGCTGTTCCTGCCACTGGCCCAGTCGCCGGTGCGCACGGCGCTGAACAAGGCTTCACCGACACTGGAAGAGGCGGCGCGCACGCTGGGTGCGAGCAGCTTCGCGGCGTTCTGCCGGGTGACCCTGCCGATCATCTTCCCGGCGATGGCGGCGGCATTTGCGCTGGTGTTCCTGGATGCCATGAAGGAGCTGACCGCCACCTTGCTGCTCAGCCCGACCGGGATGACCACGCTGGCAACCGAGGTGTGGGCGCATACCGCCAACGTCGAGTTTGCGGCGGCGGCGCCTTATGCGGCGCTGTTGATCGTGGTGTCGGGGTTGCCGGTGTATCTGCTGACCACGCGGATGTATCTGAACAAGGCGTAAGGCCCTATCGCGGGGCAAGCCCGCTCCCACGGAACCTGTGCAAGGCTCTGTGGGAGCAACTGCCTTCTTGTAGAGGCTGGCTTTGCACAGACTCGTGGGAGCGGGCTTGCCCCGCGATGCTTTTCAGGCCCGGAACTGCCCCAGGCTCGCGCGCAACTGCGCCGCCAGGTCATCCAGGACCTTGCTGCTGGCCGTGGTCTGCATCACCACCTCGGCTGAGCGCTCGGCCTGGGCATGGATGTTCTCCACCCGCCCACGCACTGCCTGCGCGCCATTGGCCTGCTGCTCCGCCGCACGGGTAGCCAGGCCGATCGCCGCATGCACCTGCTCAACCGCCGCCTGCACCGACTGCTGGCGCCGTTCGTTGTCACGCAGCACCAGCAAGCCTTCGCTGGCCTGGCGCCCGGCCTGACTGATGGTGGCGACCGCCTCCTTGGCGCCCTCCTGCAAAGCGGTGATGTGCGACTGGATATCGCCAGTCGAACTCTGCGTCTTGCTCGCCAGCGCCCGCACCTCGTCAGCCACCACGGCGAAGCCACGCCCGGTCTCGCCCGCCCGCGCCGCCTCGATGGCGGCATTGAGCGCCAGCAGGTTGGTCTGCTCGGCAATGCCATGGATGACCGTCAGCACCACTTCGATCTGCTCGCTTTGCTTGGCCAGCCGCTCGATCACCTGGGAGCCGGTCTCTACTTCGCCGGCCAGGTTCTCGATCAGCCGCGCCAGCTGCGTAGACGCACGGCTGTTCTCATCGGTGGCCTGGCGGATATCCACCACTTGCTGCAATGCGGCCTGCATGGCATGGCTTTCGGCCTGGGCCTCGTCGGCCATGCTCGACAGGTCGCGCAGGCTGGCGGCCACTTCATCGCGCTGCAGCGCCGCCGCAGCGTCGGCCCCGGCATTACGCTGGGCCATGCTGCCGATCTCCACCCCGGTGCGCTGGGCCACCTCACCGGCCTCGCGAACGATGGGTTGCAGCTTGTCGACGAAGCGGTTGACCGCCGAAGCCATGTCGCCGATCTCGTCGCGGCTGTCGAGGGTCACACGCTTGGTGAGGTCGCCCTCGCCCGCAGCCAGGTCGTTGAGCGCGGCAATCAGCAGGCGCAGCTTGCTGAGCACCCGGCGCCCGAGCACCACGGCGACCACCAGCAACACCCCCAGCCCGACCAGCACCAGGCCCAGGCCGATACGCCAGCGCAACTCGCCTGCGGCGTCACGCACGGTCTGCGCGGTATTGGCCTGCATCGCCGTGGCGCTGTTCTGGGCTGTTTCCAGGCGGGCGCGCAGGGCCTTGCCACTGTCGGCGGCGGCGGCCACCAGGCTGTCGCCTACCAACTGCTCACCACTGCCGATCAACGCGGCAAAACGCTGGTCGAGCGCCTTTAGCTCCTGATCGACGCCCGCCGTGGAAACGCCCATCAGCACCTTGCCGATCTCGGCGCCATTGGGGCTGATGGACGCTTCGACGAAGTACACCGACGGGTCCTTGCGCGCCGCATCCAGCACCTTGTCCAGCGCCCGCTCGCCCTGGCCCTTGTCCATCAGTGCCTGGTTGATCGGGTTCTGTCGGTTGAGGTAGCGGGTCAGGTGCTGGCCCTGGGCGTCGTCATAGATCACGAACAGTACGTTGGGGTTGCGCTGGGCGCGGCGGGCGAAGTCCGACAACATCGGCACATCGTTATCCCAGATGGCGCGCGGCGCCACCGACGCCAGGAGCTCGGCCATGTCGTTGGCCGAGTCCTTGAGGTTCTTTTCCAGGGTCGCGCGCAGTTGCTGCTGCTCGCCCTGCAGCCGCTCGGAAAGGCCGGCACTCAGGCGCTGACGGGTACTGGCAGAGAGGCTGTCGAGCCCGGCGCGCACATCCTGGCCGGCCTGCTCCAGTTCTGCGGCCAGTTTCTGGCTGTCATGCCCCAGGCGCTCGCCCAAATCGGCCTCCAGGGCCGTGACCGTGCTCCGTGTCAGTGCAACGGCGACCAGCACCTGCACCAGAAGAGCGATACCAAGCGCAACAAACACAGGCCGCAACAGGCGGCTTCGTAACAGTGAAAGGATGGCAGACACGTTGTAACCCTCGTGTTTCTGGCGCCATTACTTTGATGGCATCTACGGAAACTTCTTACAGCAAGGGTTGTGCCGAATGTAGGAGGTAAAAATGCCAGTCCAGGCGGCATCAATACCTGCGACAGAGTTGGAAGCAAAGCGACATTTCTGTGGGAGCGGGTTTACCCGCGAATGCAATGCTGGATTCACCGCCGCATTCGCGGCGGTTCGACGCTTCGATAAACCCGCTCCCACAGAGACTCGGCTGTGGCGCCACATAGAAACAAAAACGCCGCGATCCCTTGCGGGAGCGCGGCGTTCGATCAGCCGGAAAGGCTAATCAGGCAAACGGATGACGCAGCACGATGGTCTCGTTGCGGTCCGGGCCAGTCGAGATGATGTCGATCGGCGCGCCGACCAGCTCCTCGATGCGCTTGATGTAATCGCGCGCGGCCTGTGGCAGCTCTTCCAGGGTTTTAACGCCCAGGGTCGACTCGCTCCAGCCTGGCATCTCTTCGTACACCGGCTCCAGGCCGATGTAGCTGTCGGCATCGGAAGGTGCGTCGATGACGGCACCGTTCTCGTTCTTGTAGCCCACGCAGATGTTGATGGTTTCCAGGCCGTCCAGTACGTCCAGCTTGGTCAGGCAGATGCCCGAGATGCTGTTGACGTCGATGGCGCGACGCAGGATTACCGCATCGAACCAGCCGCAACGACGGGCACGGCCGGTGGTGGAACCGAACTCGTGACCACGCTTGGCCAGGGTGGCGCCGGTTTCGTCGAACAGTTCGGTCGGGAACGGACCGGAACCGACACGGGTGGTGTAGGCCTTGGTGATGCCGAGGATATAGTCCAGGTACATCGGGCCAACGCCGGAACCGGTGGAGATGCCGCCAGCGGTGGTGTTCGAACTGGTGACGTACGGGTAGGTACCGTGGTCGATGTCCAGCAGCGAGCCCTGGGCGCCTTCGAACATGATGTCCTTGCCGGCGCGGCGCAGGTTGTGCAGCTCGGCGGTAACGTCGAGCATCATCGGCTTGAGCTGCTCGGCGTAGGCCATGCACTCGTCCAGGGTCTGCTGGAAGTCGATGGCCGGCTCTTTGTAGTAATTCACCAGCTGGAAGTTGTGGTAGTCCAGCAGCTCACCGAGCTTGGCGGCGAAACGCTCGCGGTGGAACAGGTCGCCCACACGCAGGCCGCGACGCGCAACCTTGTCTTCGTAGGCTGGGCCGATGCCACGGCCGGTGGTGCCGATCTTGGCTTCGCCACGGGCTTTTTCACGGGCCTGATCGAGGGCCACGTGGTACGACAGGATCAGCGGGGCAGCCGGGCTGATGCGCAGACGCTCGCGCACCGGCACGCCCTTCTCTTCCAGCTTGGTGATTTCGCGCATCAGCGCATCCGGGGCAACGACCACGCCGTTGCCGATCAGGCACTGTACGCCTTCACGCAGGATGCCCGATGGAATCAGGTGCAGAACGGTCTTCTCACCGTTGATCACCAGGGTGTGACCCGCGTTGTGGCCACCTTGGTAGCGCACGACGGCGGCAGCATGTTCGGTCAGCAGATCGACGATCTTGCCTTTGCCCTCATCACCCCACTGGGTGCCCAGGACGACGACATTCTTACCCATAACACTTGTCCTCATTCACGCAAACTTGGTTGCCGGCCCATCGCCGGCGAAGAATCTCAATGGGTCAGCGGCAGAACCTGCCAGCGCCCGTCTTGCTGAATCAATTGCCGATCACAATCCGCCTCAAGGGCAGCACTCAGCGGCTGGCCAGGCAGAGCCTGGACCACACGCTGGCCCTCGTTGCGCAACTGGCAGACTTGCTGCCAGAGGGCCGCATCACCGCTGTCGGGCATCCAGATGCCGCCAGCCGGGAGTACGACCTCCGCTCGCCCCAGTGTGACCAGGGTCTTCAAATCCGTGGAGAAACCGGTGGCCGGGCGTGCCCGGCCGAAGTCGGCGCCAATGTCGTCGTAACGCCCGCCCTGGGCGATCGATTGACCCTCGCCAGGCACGAAGACGGCGAACACCACGCCGGTGTGGTAGTGGTAGCCGCGCAGCTCGCCGAGGTCGAAGTACAGCGGCAGGTCCGGGTAGCGCGAGGCCAGGCGGTCAGCGATCGCCAGCAGGTCGTCCAGCGCTGCCAGCACGCTGGCCGGGGCACGGCCCAGGCGCACGCGGGCTTCGGCCAGCACTTCGCGACCACCGCACAGCTCGCACAGGGCGCGCAGCATGTTGCCGAGGTCTTGCGGCAGGTTGGCGGTCAGCGCCTGAACTTCATCGACAGCCTTGCGCTGCAGGGCATCGAACAGCTGCTGCTCGACGTCACCCGACAGGTTGGCGGCGCGGGCCAGGCCACGGTAGATGCCGACATGGCCGAGGTCCATGTGCACATCCGCCACGTCGGTCAGCTGCAGCGTGGCGAGCATCAGGCTGATGACTTCGACATCGCTGGTGGGGCTGGCGTCGCCGTACAGTTCGGCGCCCAACTGGATCGGGCTGCGCGAAGTGGACAGCGCGCGTGGCTGGGCATGCAGCACGCTACCGGCATAGCACAGGCGGCTCGGGCCTTCGCGGCGCAGGGTGTGGGCATCGATGCGCGCCACCTGCGGGGTGAAGTCGGCGCGGAAGCCCATCAGGCGCCCGGACTGCGGATCGACAACCTTGAAGGTGCGCTCGTCCAGGTCCGCACCGGCACCGGTCAGCAGCGACTCCAGGTATTCGATATGGGGGGTGACCACCAGCTCGTAACCCCAGCTCTGGAACAGGTCCAACACCTGCCGACGCGCGATCTCGATGCGCGCAGCCTCAGGTGGCAGTACTTCCTCGATGCCATCTGGCAGAAGCCAGCGGTCTACCGTTGCCATTACGCCATTTCCCCTTTGGTCCGGGCGGCCACCCTGCGGGCTAGCCTTGAGTGAAACGGGCCCTGGCGGACAGCAGCGGGCAGGACCGAACCCAGCGCAGCCACCGTTACCAACACCCTTGAATACCTTGCGCCGGGGCCGTTACATCGGCCAATCAACCTTACAGACGCAAAAAAGCCGGGAATTTCCCGGCTGCCGCATCATACACCCCTTTTCATTCAGGATGCACCCCGCCAGGCATTTTAGCTGCCGGGCGGGGCGCGCCCATCATGAGAGCAACCTCAGGGCTTGCTCTTGTCCAGGAAACGGAAGAACTCGTTCTTCGGGTCCAGGACCAGCACGTCGCTCTTGCTGGAGAAGCTCTCGCGGTAGGCCTGCAGGCTACGGTAGAACGCGTAGAAATCGGCGTCCTGGGTGTAGGCCTTGGCATAGATGGCAGCCGACTGGGCGTCGCCATCACCGCGGGTCTCTTCCGCTTCACGATACGCTTCGGCCAGCAGCACGCGGCGCTGACGATCGGCGTCGGCACGAATGCCTTCGGCCAGCTCGTTACCCTTGGCGCGGTGCTCGCGGGCCTCACGCTCACGCTCGGTGCTCATGCGGTCGAACACGCTGCGGTTGACTTCCTTGGGCAGGTCGATGGCCTTGACGCGAACGTCGACCACTTCGATACCCAACTCCTTGCTGGCCATGCGGTTCAGCGAGGCGGTGATGTCAGCCATCAGTGCGTCACGCTCACCCGACACCACTTCGTGCAGGGTGCGCTTACCGAACTGGTCACGCAGGCCGCTTTCCAGACGACGCGACAGACGCTCGTCGGCGATCTGCTTCATACCCGAGGTAGCGGTGTAGAAGCGCTCGGCGTCCTTGACGCGCCACTTGGCGTAGGCGTCGACCATCACGGCTTTCTTCTCCAGCGTCAGGAAACGCTGGGTCGGGGCGTCGAGGGTCATCAGGCGGGCGTCGAACTTGCGCACCTGGTTCACGTACGGCACCTTCACATGCAGGCCAGGCTGGACATCGGCCTTGACCACGCGACCGAACTGCAGCAATACCGCACGCTCGGTTTGCGAAACGATGTAGAAGCAGTTCCAGGCGACGATCGCCAGCACCACGGCGCCAATCAGGGCGAACAGCGATTTATTGCTCATCAGCGGCTCTCCCTGGAACGCAGCGGCGGTTGTTGCTGTTGCAGGTCCTGCGCGGCGCGCGCGGCTGCGTCGTTAGCCGACGAGGTCGATGCACCGGCGGATGGAGCTGCAGCGTTGTTGCGGCCGCTTTCGACCATCTTGTCCAGCGGCAGGTAGAGCAGGTTGTTCTGCCCATCCTTGGTTGCCACCAGGACTTTGCTGGAGTTGCTGTACACCTCCTGCATGGTCTCGAGGTACAGGCGCTGACGGGTAACCTCTGGCGCCTTGCGGTACTCGGCGACCAGCTTGGTGAAGCGATCGGCCTCACCCTTGGCGCGGGCGATGACTTCATCGCGGTAGCCATTGGCGTCCTCGATGATGCGCTGCGCCTGACCACGGGCTTCCGGCACCACGCCGTTGGCGTAGGATTCGGCCTGGTTGCGGGCACGCTGCTCGTCTTCACGGGCACGGATCACGTCGTCGAAGGCCTCTTGCACTTCACGCGGGGCTGCCGCGCTCTGCACGTTGACCTGGGTCACGGTGATACCGGTACGGTAGGTGTCGAGGAAACGCTGCAGGCGCTCGCGGATGTCCACGGCCATCTGCTCACGGCCTTCAGTCAGCACCTGGTCCATCGAGGTGGAACCCACCACGTGGCGCAGGGCGCTGTCGGTCGCATGCTGCAGGCTGACTTCCGGCTGGTCGACGTTAAGCACGAAGTCCTGCAGGTTGCTGATGCGGTACTGCACGGTCAGCGGAACTTCGACGATGTTCTCGTCTTCGGTGAGCATCTGGCCCTGCTTGGTGTAGGCCCGCTCACGGGTCACGTTTTCCATGTACTTGCGGTCGATCGGCGGGAAATAGATATTCAAGCCGGGGCCGACGGTCTCGTAGTACTTGCCGAAGCGCAGCACGACCGCCTGCTCCTGCTCGTCCACCACGTACACGGCGTTGTACAGCCAGATCGCCGCCAGCACCGCCAGGCCTACGCCCAGCAGGCCCAGGCCGCCACCTTTGCCGATATTGCGGTCGCTGTTGCCACCGCGCTTCTTGCCACTGCCGAACATGCCGTTCAGGCTGTCCTGCAGCTTGCGGAAGGCCTCGTCCAGATCCGGTGGACCTTTCTTGTCGCCACCGCCGCCACCGCGACGACCGCCCCAGGGATCCTGATTGTTCGAGTTGCCACCCGGCTCGTTCCAAGCCATAGCGCTCTCCATCTGATAAAGCAAAGACGCGCCCACGGCGCGCCGTCCAATGCTACAGAATGCCTGTCACTGCTGCCCGGCGACCTCGACGAGCATTTATTGCAAAGTGTGTTGCTCGACAAACACTTGCGGCTCCATGCCTTCGCGGCTGACCAGGCGATTCAACTCGACCCTGGGCAGTCGCACGCTCAGCAGGCTGCGCCCTTCTTCATCATGCTCTTCACTCTGCACGGCACCCAACGCGAAGAATTGCGCGCGCAAGCGGGCAAAACGCTGCTCCAGGCACAGGGTTCCGACATAAAGATCATCCCCCAGCAATTCGGCAACTGCCTGGCCAACCAGCTCCAGGCCTCGTCCATCACGTGCCGATACCCAGACCCGCTGCGGCTTGCCGTCGGCATCGCGCTGGATCTGCGGCTCGACATCTTCGAGCAGGTCGAGTTTGTTATACACCTCGAGGATCGGCAAGCCTTCAGCGCCAATCTCGCCCAGCACCGCCAATACCTGCTCGATCTGCTCCATGCGCTCGGGCTCATGGGCGTCGATCACGTGCAACAGCAGGTCGGAGTTGCTCGACTCTTCGAGCGTAGCCCGAAATGCCTCGACCAGCTTGTGCGGCAAGTGGCGGATGAAACCCACGGTGTCGGCCAGCACGATCGGCCCGAGGTCGGCCAGTTCGAGCCGGCGCAGCGTAGGGTCGAGGGTGGCGAACAGCTGGTCCGCGGCATAAACCTCGGACTGCGTGAGGGCGTTGAACAGGGTCGACTTGCCGGCGTTGGTGTAACCCACCAGCGACACAGACGGGATGTCGGCACGCTTGCGCCCGCGACGGGCCTGCTCGCGCTGGCTGCGCACCTTCTCGAGGCGGCCCTTGATCTGGCGCAGGCGCACCCGCAACAGACGGCGGTCGGTTTCCAGCTGGGTTTCACCCGGGCCGCGCAGGCCGATACCGCCCTTTTGCCGCTCGAGGTGGGTCCAGCCGCGTACCAGCCGCGTGCTCATGTGCTCGAGCTGGGCCAGTTCGACCTGCAGCTTGCCTTCGTGAGTACGCGCCCGTTGGGCGAAGATATCGAGAATCAGCCCGGTACGGTCCAGCACGCGACACTCGAAAACACGTTCGAGGTTACGTTCCTGGCTGGGCGTGAGGGTGTGATTGAAAATCACCAGGTCAACGTCTTCGGTTTTGACCAGGTCGCGCAATTCCTCGACCTTGCCGCTACCGATCAGAAACTTGGCGGTGGGCTGATGCCGTGACACTGTCGCCAGTGTAACGATCTCGGCTCCGGCCGACAGCGCCAGCTCCTGAAACTCCTGCGGGTCTTCGCGCGCCTCAGGGTTCTGACCTTCCAAGTGAACGAGCAGCGCTCGCTCACCACCACCGTGGCGCTCAAAGAACAATGCAGGCTCCTACTGTTTTCAAGCGTTGCCTTGCTCGCTGTCGCCATGCTCGCCATCGGTCGGGCTGGGCAGACGAACTGGACGGGCAGGTACGACAGTCGAAATCGCGTGCTTGTAGACCATCTGGCTGACGGTGTTCTTCAGCAGCACGACGAACTGGTCGAACGATTCAATCTGGCCCTGCAACTTGATCCCGTTGACCAGGTAAATCGAAACCGGGACCTTTTCTTTTCTCAAGGTGTTCAAGTAAGGGTCTTGTAGCGAATGCCCTTTTGACATATGCCGCACTCCTGTAAGGATCAATAGTAAAAAACAAGAAAATTCAGTAATTGCTGCCGCCCTTCGCAAGAATAGACGGCAATAAGCAGGGACTCAGCTCAATATGGAGACGGCCCCAAGGTATTTCAAGGTGCGGGACAGATTGTCGCAGGCCAGACTATCCAGCCAGTGCACGTCGGACCAACCGCGCAGCCAGGTGAATTGGCGCTTGGCCAGCTGACGCGTGGCAATGATACCGCGTTCACGCATCTCATTCTCAGTTAGCTGGCCGTCCAGGTAATCCCAGACTTGCCGATACCCCACTGCCCGTATAGACGGCAACCCGGCGTGCAAGTCACTTCTGGCTCGCAGCGATCGGACCTCGTCGACGAAGCCCTGTTCCAGCATCTGCGAAAATCGTAACGCAATTCGCTCATGCAAAATGTGACGATCTGTAGGCGCTATGGCCAGGCTGGCGACAGTATAGGGCAAATGCCCGCTCACGCCTGCGTCTGCGCCGCGACTTTGCGCGAATTGACGCTGGCGGTGGGCGGTCATGCTCTCGCCGCTCACCCGATACACCTCAAGCGCGCGAATCAGGCGCTGCGGGTCATTCGGATGGATACGCGCCGCCGACTCGGGGTCCACCTCGGCCAGCTGGCGATGCAACTCGGCCAGGCCCAGCTCGCCGGCCTGGGCCTCAAGCTCGGCGCGAACACTCGCATCGGCCGGTGGCATGTCGGCCAGACCGTCGACCAAAGCCTTGTAATAAAGCATGGTGCCGCCGACCAGCAGCGGGATCTTGCCGCGCGCGGTGATCTCGGCCATGGCCTCGAGCGCATCGGTGCAGAACTGCTTCGCCGAATAGCTCTCGGCCGGGTCGAGGATATCGATCAGCCGATGCGGATGGGCGGCCAGCACCTCTTTCGAAGGCTTGGCAGTACCGATATCCATGCCGCGATAGACCAGCGCCGAATCGACACTGATCAGCTCGCACGGCAGCACCTTGGTCAGCTCGATGGCCAGGTCGGTCTTGCCGGCCGCCGTCGGCCCCATGAGGAATATCGCCGGGGGTTTCATGCTCATCTCATCGCCCCCGCAGGAACAGCTTGTCCAGGTCGTCCAGGCCCATCTGGGTCCAGGTCGGCCGGCCGTGGTTGCACTGGCCGCTGCGCTCGGTGTTCTCCATGTCGCGCAGCAGGGCGTTCATTTCCGGGATCGCCAGGCGCCGGTTGGCGCGCACCGCACCGTGGCAGGCCATGGTCCCGAGCAATTCGTTCAGGTGCGCCTGGATGCGGTCGCTGCTGCCGTACTCCATCAGGTCGGCGAGTACGTCCTGCACCAGGCGGTTGGCCTCGGCCTGCTTGAGCAGCGCCGGGATCTGCCGGATCGCCAGGGTTTCCGGGCCCAGGCGCTGCAGCTCGAAGCCCAGGCGCTGGAACCACTGGGCATGCTCTTCGGCGCAGTCGGCCTCGCGCTGGCTCAGCGCCAGCGACTCCGGCACCAGCAGCGGCTGGCCGCTCAGGCCTTCACTGGCCATGGCCACCTTGAGGCGCTCGTACATGATCCGCTCGTGGGCGGCATGCATGTCCACCAGCACCAGGCCGATGGCGTTCTCGGCCAGGATGTAGATGCCTTTGAGCTGGGCCAGGGCATAGCCCAGTGGCGGGATATCGCCCTGACTGTCCGGCAACGCGCCCGGCGCGGCCGTGGCGTTGTCCAGCGGTGCATAGAACTCGCGGTAGACCGCCTGGGCCTCGCCGGCAGCTAGCGGCTGGGACGGGCGCGGGGTGTATTGGTACTGATAGCCCGCACCGGCGCCGCCCGAGGAGAACGACTGACGCGCCTCGCCCTGGGGCTGCTCCAGTACCGGTGACGCCAGGCGCATTTCGCCCTGGGGGCCGAATTCCCCGGCCTGCTGGCCGCTCGGGCGAATCAGTTCGGCGGTTGCCGCAGGGGCCGCGAGCTGGTCCTCGGGCCGCACATCAGCCAGGGCCCGGTGCAGGGTGCCATAGAGGAAATCGTGGACCATCCGCCCTTCGCGAAAGCGCACTTCGTGCTTGGTCGGGTGCACGTTGACGTCGACACCGGTCGGGTCGAGCTCGAGGAACAGCACGAAGGTGGGGTGCCGGCCGTTGAACAGCACGTCGCGGTAAGCCTGGCGCACCGCGTGGGCGACCAGCTTGTCGCGCACCGCGCGGCCATTGACGAAGAAGTACTGCAGGTCTGCCTGGCTGCGCGAAAAGGTCGGCAGGCCAACCCAGCCCCACAAACGCAGGCCGTTGCGCTCGACGTCGATCGGCAAGGCCTGCTCGAGGAAGCCCGGGCCACAGATGGTACCGACACGCCGCGCCCGGGCCATCTCGTCGGCAGCCTCGTGCAGGCTGAAGATGGTCTTGCCGTTGTGGCGCAGGTGGAAGCCCACGTCGAAGCGCGCCAGCGCCAGGCGCCGGATGACTTCCTGCAGGTGATCGAATTCGGTTTTCTCGGCCTTGAGGAACTTGCGCCGGGCCGGGGTATTGAAGAACAGGTCACGCACCTCCACCGAGGTGCCGACCGGGTGCGCGGCAGGCTGCACGCGCGGGAGCATGTCGCGGCCTTCGGTTTCCACCTGCCAGGCTTCGCCGGCATCGGCGGTGCGTGAGGTCAGGGTCAGGCGGGCCACCGAGCTGATCGACGCCAGAGCCTCACCGCGAAAGCCCAGGCTGAGCACGCCTTCGAGGTCTTCCAGTTCACGGATCTTGCTGGTGGCGTGGCGCGCCAGGGCCAGCGGCAGGTCGTCCGGGGCAATGCCGCTGCCGTTGTCGCGTACCCGCAGCAGCTTCACGCCGCCCTGCTCGACCTCGACTTCGATGCGCCGGGCGCCGGAGTCGAGGCTGTTTTCCAGCAGCTCCTTGGCCACCGAGGCAGGGCGCTCGACGACCTCGCCCGCGGCGATCTGGTTGGCCAGCCGCGGGCTGAGCAGCTGGATGCGCGAACCGCCATTCATTGTTGCGACGCCAGGGTGGTGCCCGGAATGTCGAGGTGCTGGCCGACTTTCAGCTCATCGGTCTTCAGGCTGTTGCTGCTGCGCAGGCTGGCAACGCTGACCTGGTAGCGCACGGCGATCATCGCCAGGGTCTCGCCGGGGCGCACGGTGTGATCGCGCGGGCCCTGGGCAATCTTGCCGCTGTCACGCAGCCAGGCGATGTAGGTGCCCGGTGGCGGGTTCTGCTGGAAGAACTGGCGCACGCCGGTATGGATCGACCGGGCCAGTGCCTGCTGGTGGCTGCGGGTGGCCAGCTTGGCCGCCTCGCTGGCATTGGAGATGAATCCGGTTTCAACGAGGATCGATGGAATGTCCGGCGACTTCAGCACCATGAACCCGGCCTGCTCGACGCGCTGCTTGTGCAGCGGGGTGACCCGGCCCATGTTGCCCAGCACCTTTTGCCCAACGTTGAGGCTGGAGCTGAGGGTGGCGGTCATCGACAGGTCGAGCAGTACCCCGGCGAGCATGCGGTCCTTGTCGTCGAGGCTGACGTTGCCGGCGCCGCCGATCAGGTCGGAACGGTTTTCCGTGTCGGCCAACCAGCGCGCGGTCTCGGAGGTGGCACCGCGGTCGGACAGGGCGAATACCGAGGCACCGAAGGCGGCCTTGGACGGCGCGGCGTCGGCGTGAATCGAGACGAACAGGTCAGCGCCCTTCTTGCGGGCGATCTCGGTGCGCTTGCGCAACGGGATGAAGTAGTCGCCGGTACGGGTCAGCTCGGCGCGGTAACCCTTCTCGCTGTTGATCTGACGCTGCAGTTCCTTGGCGATGTCGAGCACGATGTCTTTCTCGTGCTGCCCACGCGAGCCCGAGGCGCCCGGGTCTTCGCCACCGTGGCCGGCGTCGATGGCAACGACGATGTCGCGCTTGCCGGCAGGCGCCGGTGGCAGCTTGATTGCCGGTTGCACCGGGGTCACCGGCACCGCCGGCGTGGTCGCAGGCGGCTGCACCGCCGGGGGCGGTGTCGGGTTGCTGGCGGCGATGGCGTCGGCTTCCTGATCGTACAGGTCGACCACCAGGCGGTTGCCATACTGGGCATTCGGCGCCAGGGTGAAGCTCTTGGGCGATACGGCCTTTTTAAGGTCGATCACCACGCGCAGGTCGGTGGGCGTGCGCTGGGCCGAACGCATGCTGTTGATCGGCGTGTTCGAGGTGGCCACGTTCAGCGGCCCGCCCAGGGTGGCACCGTTGATATCGATGACCAGGCGATCCGGCGCGGTCAGGGTGAAGACGCTGTGCTGTACAGGCCCGGACAGGTCGAAGACCAGCCGCGTGTTGTCCGGCGCACGCCACAGGCGCACGCTCTTGACTTGAGTGACAGCCGCCAGAGCGTCAACGGTCACCGTTGTCAGCAGCAGCCCAACGACAGCGACCAGTGCGCGTATGCGCATACCTTTCCCCACTTACTGTTTGATTTTCTTGGCCAGATCGGCACACCAGGCTTCGCCGCGTGCCCCCTGCGGCGACAGGTTCAGCGAGCGCCCGCCCGCTTGCGGGCTTATGGTAATGGTCAGGTCGGGCTTTGGCAAAACGCCCGCACCTTTATCGGGCCACTCGAACAGGCACAGGGCGTCGCCCTCGAAGTAATCGCGAATCCCCATGAATTCAAGCTCTTCCGGATCGACCAGACGATACAGGTCGAAGTGAAAAGCGCGAATGTCGCCGATCTCGTAGGGTTCGACCACGGTGAAGGTCGGGCTCTTGACCGGGCCGGTGTGGCCCAGGCCACGGATCAGGCCGCGGGACAGGGTGGTCTTGCCGGCGCCCAGGTCGCCCTCGAGAAAGATCACGCCATGACCGCCGGTCACTTCAGCCAGCTTCGCGCCGAAGTCGACGGTGGCCTCTTCATCGGCCAAAAACAGGGTTATGCCAGACACGCTGAATGTTCCTCCAACAATTCTCTAATGACCGCAACCAGATCGCTGGCCGCCAGGCCTCTTCCCTCAACCCCCAGCCGCTCGCCGGCACGGGCATGCAGCCACACCCCCAGGCAGGCTGCCTGCCAGGCGTCCAGCCCTTGGGCCAGCAGCGCTGCCAGCACCCCGGTGAGCACATCCCCCAGCCCCGCGCCGGCCATGGCCGGATGACCGTGATCGCACAACGCCAGCCGCCCGGCGGGGTCGGCCACCAGCGTACCGGCGCCCTTGAGCACACAGACGCTGGCATATTTACGCGCCAACTTGCGCGCGGTACCGGGCCGGTCGGCCTGCACCGCTTCGGTGGAGATCCCCAGCAGGCGCGCTGCTTCCCCCGGGTGCGGGGTCAGCACGCTGCCACTGGGCAGCGCCAGTGGCGATCGCGCCAGCAGGTTGAGCGCATCGGCATCCCAGACTTGCGGCAAATGCGCATTGGCCACCGCCGACAACAGGCTGCGACCCCAGGCCGCCTGCCCCAGCCCCGGCCCGACCACCAGCACCGAGGCTCGCTCCAGCGGCCCCATCAACTGATTGGCTGAGCTCACGCCCAACCACATGGTTTCGGGCAAACGGGCCAAGCCGGCAGCGACATGTTCGGGGCGCGTGGCCACACTGACCAGGCCGGCGCCACAACGCAGCGCGGCTTGCGCACTGAGCATCACCGCCCCGCCGGTACTCAGGTCGCCACCGACCACCAGCACGTGGCCGAAGTCACCCTTGTGGGCGCCGGCAGCACGCGGCGGCAGGCCGGCCAGGGTCAACCGATTGAGCGGTTGCGGGGCATTACCGAGGTGTTTGGTCTGAGGCATGGGGTCAAAGGCTCCGATGTCTGGCAGAATTATACGCACCTACACCCGTAATGCCTTGCCCATCCATGCCCGCCACGCTTCCAGACATCAACACATTGGCCCAATCGATCAAGGATTGGGGCCAGGAACTCGGTTTTGCCCACGTCGGCATCGCCGGCGTGGACCTTGGCGAGCACGAACAGCACCTGCAGCGCTGGCTCGCGGCCGGCTACAACGGCGAGATGGAATACATGGGCGAGCACGGCACCAAGCGTTCGCGCCCTGCCGAGCTGATCCCCGGCACCCTGCGGGTGATCTCGCTGCGCATGGACTACCTGCCGGGCGACACGCAGATGGCCCAACGCCTGGCCCAGCCGGAAAAAGCCTATATCGCGCGCTACGCCCTGGGCCGCGACTACCACAAGCTGGTGCGCAAGCGCGTGCAGCACTTCGCCGACCGCATCCAGGAGGCCATCGGCCCGTTCGGCTACCGCGCCTTCGTCGACAGCGCCCCGGTGCTGGAGAAAGCCCTGGCGCAGGAGGCCGGCCTGGGCTGGATCGGCAAGAACACCTTGCTGCTCAACCGCAAGGCCGGCAGCTACTTCTTCCTCGCCGAGCTGTTCGTCGACCTGCCGCTGCCGATCGACGGCGTACAGGGCAGCGACCACTGCGGCCGCTGCCAGGCCTGCCTGGACATCTGCCCGACCCAGGCGTTCGTCGGCCCTTACCAGCTCGATGCACGGCGCTGCATTTCCTACCTGACCATCGAGCTGCGCCACGCCATTCCCGTGGAGCTGCGCCCACTGATCGGCAACCGGGTGTTCGGCTGCGACGACTGCCAGCTGGTCTGCCCATGGAACCGCTTCGCCAAGACCACCACCGAGGATGACTTCATGCCGCGGCGCGGCCTGGACAACGTCGAGTTGGCCGAGCTGTTCCTGTGGGATGAAAAGCGCTTTCTCGGCAGCACCGAAGGCTCGCCGTTGCGGCGTGCGGGGTACGAGCGGTTTTCCCGCAACCTGGCGGTGGGGCTGGGCAACGCGCCCACCACGATCCCGGTTGTAGAGGCGCTGAAAGCGCGGCGCAATGACCCGTCGGCGTTGGTGCGCGAGCATGTGGAATGGGCGCTGGAGCGGCACGGCGCCCTGTAGGCAATCATTCAGCCTTTCGGCGTGCGCAATCGCACAACGTGAAAGCGGCAGTACGTGGGAGCGGGCTTGCCCCGCGATCTCGGCGAAGCCGGTGCATCCAATCGCGGGGCAAGCCCGCTCCCACGGGCAGCCGAACAGCTCCTGCATCCCGCAGCAGCCGCGCACCATTCACTGCTGGTCGTTGTAGTGGAACTTGGGCATTTCCCAGTGAAAACGGATCGCCAGCAGGCGCACCAGGAACCCGCCGAACAGGGTCAGCAGCATCGCCTGCTCCGCCGGCACCTTGAAGTACACGCAGCCCAGGTAGAACCACGCCGCCGCGAACGACACGCTGGCGTACAGCTCGCGCCGGAACACCAACGGGATGTCGTTGCAGAAGATATCCCGCAGGATGCCGCCGAACACCCCGGTGATCACCCCGCTGATCGAGGCCACCAGGAAGCCCTGCCCCATTTCCAGTGCGGTCATGCAGCCGATCAGGGTGAACGCCACCAGCCCCAGGGCATCGAGCACCAGGAACAGTGAGCGCAGATGGCGCATCAACGGCGCGATGAAGATGGTCACCAGCGCGGCAAAACTGGTCAGCACCAGGTATTCCGGGTGTTTTACCCAAGTCAGCGGATAGTGCCCGAGCAGCACGTCACGCACCGAACCGCCACCCAGGGCGGTGACGCAGGCAATCAGCACCACACCGAACCAGTCCATGCCGCGTCGGCCGGCAGACAGGGCGCCAGTCATGGCTTCGGCGGTGATGGCGATGAGGTAGAGCATCAACAACATGGTGCAGGTCCGTGCGGGAAAGGCGCGCAGTCTACCCAGTCGCGCGGGGCACCAAAAGAGGGCGCGCCGACGATTGTCGGCGCACGGCAAGGTCAGACCTTGATGAAATGCTCGCGGTAGTGACGCAGCTCGGCGATCGACTCGCGAATGTCGTCCAGGGCCAGGTGGGTGCTGCCCTTCTTGAAGCTGTCACGCACGTTCGGCGCCCAGCGCGCGGCCAGTTCCTTGAGCGTGGAGACATCGAGGTTGCGGTAGTGGAAGTAGTTTTCCAGCCCGCGCATGTGCCGGTACAGGAAGCGGCGATCCTGGCAGATGCTGTTGCCGCAGATCGGCGACTTGCCCTTGGGCACCCACTGCTCCAGGAAGGCGATGGTCTGCGCCTCGGCCTCGGCCATGCTGATCTTGCTCTCGCGCACGCGCTGGGTCAGGCCCGAGCCGCCGTGGGTGCGGGTGTTCCACTCGTCCATGCGTGCCAGCACTTCATCGCTGTGATGAATGGCGATCACCGGGCCTTCGGCCAGGGTGTTCAGCTCGCTGTCGGTGACGATGGTGGCCATCTCGATGATGACGTCGCTGTCCGGGTCCAGGCCGGTCATTTCCAGGTCGATCCAGATCAGGTTCTGTGGGTTCTGCATGAAAGTGCTCCTCGAATAGGCCGTCATATTAGCCCAGCAAGGCGGTGCGTGGGCGGGCCATGCTAAACTGCCGCGGTTTTCTCACTGCCCCGCCGATACGGAACCTTCATGGCCAAACGCCAGCTCAACCGCCGCCAGAACTGGCGCATCGAAAAGATCCAGGGTGAACGCGCCGCCCGCGCCGCCAAACGCGAGCAGCATGCACTGCAAGAGCTCGAAGGTGGCGACCTGGGGCCGGAGCAGTTGGGCCTGGTGATCGCCCACTTCGGTGTGCAGGTCGAGGTCGAGGCCCAGGACGGCGACACTGCCGGCCAGGTATTCCGCTGCCACCTGCGGGCCAACCTGCCGGCGCTGGTCACCGGCGATCGCGTGGTATGGCGTGCCGGCAACCAGGGCATCGGCGTGATCGTCGCCCAGATGCCACGCAGCACCGAGCTGTGCCGGCCGAACAATCATGGCCAGCTCAAACCGGTGGCGGCCAACGTCGACCTGATCGTCATCGTCTTCGCACCGGCACCGGAACCGCACCCCAACCTGATCGATCGCTACCTGGTGGCCGCCGAGCATGCCGGTATCCGCCCACTGCTGCTGCTCAACAAGGCCGACCTGATCAACGACGAGAACGCCCCGACGCTCAACGCCATGCTCGAGGTGTATCGCGGGCTCGGTTACCCGTTGCTGGAAGTGTCGGCCCACCAGGGCGACGGCATGCAACGCCTGCAACAGACGCTGGATGGCCATATCAGCGTGTTCGTCGGCCAGTCGGGGGTGGGCAAGTCGTCGCTGGTCAACAGCCTGCTGCCTGACGCCGGCACCCGCGTCGGCGACCTGTCCGAATGGTCTGGCCAGGGCACCCACACCACCACCACCGCGCGGCTCTATCACTTCCCCAACGGCGGCGACCTGATCGACTCCCCAGGTATCCGCGAGTTCGGCCTGGGCCATGTCAGCCGCGACGATGTGGAAGATGGCTTCATCGAATTCCGCGAGCTGATCGGCCATTGCCGCTTCCGCGACTGCAAACACGACCGCGAGCCGGGCTGTGCCTTGCTCAAGGCACTCGAGGCGGGCAGCGTGACGCAGCAGCGGATGAACAGCTACCGCTCGATCATCGCCAGCCTGCCGCAAGACAGCTACTGAGGCTGCGGCAGAGCGCTGGGCTCACAAGCCCTGTGGGAGCGGGTTCACCCGCGAAGCAGGCGACGCGGTGTATGGCACCGGCTTTGCCGGTGTTCGCGGGTAAACCCGCCCCCACAGGCCCTTCACAAAGCAAAACGCCCGTGACTGCATAGGCAATCACGGGCGTTCTGTCTGGCAGCAACCGGCTTACTGGTTCTTCTGCTCGTCCATCTTCAACACGCCATCCTCGAAAATGTTCAGCTTCTGGCGCAGTTCACGGGGCTGCATCGGCTCCTGCGCCGCCGCACCACCGGCCGGCGGTACCGCCGGAGCGGCCGCGCCCGGCGTGCCATTGGCAGGCGGGGTAGCCTCGGGCTGTCCGTCCGGCGCGCCCTGCTCACCCTCGATGGTGCGCTGGGCCTTCTTGGTCAGGACGATGATGTCGATACGGCGGTTGACCGGGTTGAACGGATTCTTGCGGTCGAACAGCGACGACGACGCGTAACCCACCACACGCGCCACCTGCTCATCCGGGTAACCACCCGCGACCAGCGCACGACGCGCGGCATTGGCACGGTTGGCCGACAGCTCCCAGTTGCCGTAGTCGCCGGTCCCCGAGTACGGCTTGGCATCGGTGTGGCCACTGATGCTGATCTTGTTCGGCACCGCCTTGATGGTGTCGGCCATGGCCAGCAGGATGTCTTCGAAGTACGGCTGCAACCGCGCACTGCCAATGTCGAACATCGGCCGGTTCTCGGCGTCCATGATCTGGATGCGCAGGCCGTCCTGGGTGATCTCGAACAGGATCTGGTCCTTGAACTTCTGCAGCTGCGGGTTTTCTTCGACCTTGTTCTGCAGCTCCTGCAGCAGCAGCTCCAGGCGCTCGCGCTCGACCTGCTCAGCCATGGTCTCGACCTTGTCCTTGTCCAGCTGGATGCTGGTATCAGGCGTCGGCTCGGACTTGGTCTCGGGGTTGATGGTCTTCTCGGGGGCCAGCTGTGGCGAACCACCCAGGTCGATGATGTAGGGCGTGCCGCTTTCGGAGAAACCGATCGGGTCCTTGAAGTAGCCGGCAATGGCGATCTTCTGCTCGGGCGTGGCGGTGGACAGCAGCCACAGCACGAGGAAGAACGCCATCATCGCCGTGGCGAAGTCGGCGAAGGCGATCTTCCAGGCGCCGCCATGGTGGCCTCCACCGAAGCGCTTTACGCGCTTGATGATGATGGGCTGATTGTTTTCCATGGCTTAGCGACCGCGGACCGCTTGTTCCAGCTCGGCGAAGCTTGGACGGTGCTTGGGGTAAAGCACCTTGCGCCCGAACTCGACAGCCAGCGAAGGCGGCATGCCCGAGGCGGACGCGACCAGCGAAGCCTTGATCGACTCGTACAGGTTGAGCTCTTCCTTGG
This sequence comes from Pseudomonas sichuanensis, assembly GCF_003231305.1. Taxonomy (GTDB): domain Bacteria; phylum Pseudomonadota; class Gammaproteobacteria; order Pseudomonadales; family Pseudomonadaceae; genus Aquipseudomonas; species Aquipseudomonas sichuanensis. The sequence goes on from NZ_QKVM01000064.1 coordinate 30,361, forward strand.
CATCGTGCTCCAGGCACTTGGCCAACGGGCCGAAGAAGCCATAAGCGGCCAGAATACCGAAGAAGGTACCGACCAGCGCCGCACCTACGTGCAGGCCGATCGACGCCTGGTCGCCTTCGCCCAGCGACGCCATGGTCACCACGATACCCAGTACCGCCGCGACGATACCGAAGCCGGGCATGCCGTCGGCGATGCCGTTCACCGCGTGAGACGGGTGCTCCAGCTCTTCCTTCATGCTCAGCAGTTCCATGTCGAACAGGCCTTCGAGCTCGTGGGGAGCCATGTTGCCGGTGGACATGATGCGCAGGTAGTCGCAGATGTAGGCGGTCATGCGTTCATCGCCCAGTACGGCGGGGTACTTGGCGAAGATCGGGCTGGCGGCGGCGTCTTCGATGTCACCTTCGATGGCCATCATGCCTTCGCGGCGACTCTTGTTGAGGATCTCGTATACCAGGCCCAGCACTTCCAGGTAGAAAGTATGGGTGAAACGGCTGCCGAACATCTTCAGCGACTTCTTGACCACATGCATGGTCATGTAGCCAGGGTTGGCCTGAAGGAACGCACCGAACGCGGCGCCGCCGATGATCAGCACTTCGAACGGCTGAATCAGCGCCGCGATCTTGCCGTGGGAAAGCACGTAGCCGCCGAGCACGCTCGCGAATACGACGATGATGCCGATAATTTTAGCCATAGGTTCAAAGCACTTGCTGTCGTGGTCAGGGTCGGGGACGGGAGCTTTAAAACTCTTCTTCTACTTATCGGCACAACTGCGCCAGACTATAGCCACTCATCGCGAAAAGCCAGTTCGGACTGATGTCAAAATGCCAATTGAAACCAAGGTGCCAAGTAAGGTTCCCGCGACGCTAGAGGCCTGGGTAAAGCTGCTCGATGGGGTGCGCCTGCCGGTGCCGAAAGAGAGCCACGACCAGGTGGTCAAGGCCATCGGCGACAGCCGCCGCTCGCTGCGCGAGATCGCCGAACTGCTGCAGGACAGCCCCGCCCTGGTGCTGTGCGTGATGCGCGAGGCCAACCATCCGGCCAGCCCCAGCCAGGCCGACCCCGCCGAAAGCCTGGAAGTTGCCCTGAATCGCCTGGGCCTGGAACGTACCAGCCAGCTGCTGGCACGCCTGCCCACCCTGCCCGGCGACGACATCCCGCCGGTGCTGCGCCAGTTCCTGCTGATCAGCCAGCATGCCGCGCAACAGGCCAACGGCCTGTTCGCCAGCCGCCTGGCGCGGCTGTGGCAGGAAATCCACTGGGGCAGCCTGCTGTTCCTCTCGCCGCTGTGGCCGCTGGCCCTGGCCTACCCGAAACTGCTGGACACCTGGGAGCTGCGGGTTATCCACAAAGGCGAGGACGCCGCCACGGTCGAGCATGAACTGTTCGGCGTGCGCATCATGTCGTTGTGCCAGGCCGTGGCCGAGCACTGGCGCCTGCCCGGCTGGGTCACCCAGGGCTATCGCCTGCTGATCGACGAACGCGAGCAACTGGCCCAGGTACTGGCCATCGCCCGCGAACCCGAGGCCCTGGCACAACAACAGCGCCTGGACGAGGAGCCGGCCCTGCGCCGCTGGTTCAATCAGCCGCACAATACCGTCTTGCTCGCCAATGGCCTGGCGCTGGCGGCCCAGGTCGGCTGGGACAATCCGCACCTGCTGCGCTGGCAACTGCTGACCGCGCTGTACCTGCAGACTTCGCTGGAAGATGTGCAGCAGCAGGTCCACCAACAGGCCGCGGCCAGCGCCCGCCACCATGCGCGCCACGCCTTATTCCACCCGGCCGAAGCGCTGATCTGGCCCTGGCACCAGCGCCGCCCGCACCCGGACATGCTCACCCCGCCGCCGCCCAGCGCCGAAACGCTGGCGCACTGGCGCACGCTGTGCCAGGAACTGCTGGCCCAGCCAAGCCCGTTCTCCAACACCGTGCACCTGGCCACGCAAGCACGCGAGGCGCTGCTGGCGTGCGGCATGCAGCGCATCATGCTGCTGAGCCTGGACAAGGCCAGCGACTACCTGCGCGTGCAGCAGACCGCCGGGCTGCCCAAGGAGGCTGACGCCATGGCGCTGGCGATCGGGCAGAACAAACTGCTGCAAAAGCTGATGAGCAAAGCCGGGCAACTGCGCCTGACGCCCGACAACCACGCCCAGTTCGCCGCACTGTTGCCAGCCCCGCTGCGGGCGTTCTTGCGCAGCGAGCACCTGCTGCTGCGCTCGCTGGCCGTCGGCGAGCAGGTGCTGATGCTGGCGGTGGTCGACCAGGGCGGCAAACCGCTGGCCGATGTCAGCGTGCAAGCCTTCGGCAAGACCGCGCAATGCATCGAGCGCGCACTGGCCGTGTTTGCCAACCGCAACGCCTGAGCCTTGCGCTACAATCGCTGCTCTTTCCACCCTGGAGACCGTGGATGACTGACTTTTCCGGCTTGCCCCTGGTGATCGAAGCCGAAGACCTGCTACCGCGCCTGGCTTCGCCACAGCTGATCCTGGTCGACCTGAGCAGTGCCAATCGCTACGTCAGCGGGCACATCCCAGGGGCCCGCTTCGTCGAGGGCAAGCGCACCCAGCTGGGTCAACCGCCAGCACCCGGCCTGCTGCCGGCACTGGGCGACCTGGAGAAACTGTTCAGCGAGCTCGGCCACCGCAACGATGCCGTCTATGTGGTCTACGACGATGAAGGGGGCGGCTGGGCCGGGCGCTTCATCTGGCTGCTCGACGTGATCGGCCACCCGCACTACCACTACCTCAACGGCGGCATCCAGGCCTGGCCGGCAGACAAGCTTTCCACCGAGGTGCCGGCACCCGCCGGCACCCCGGTGCGCCTGCAGTTGCACGGCGAGCCGACCGCCACCCGCGAATACCTGCAAAGCCGCCTGGGCGCCGACGACCTGGTGGTCTGGGACGCCCGCGGCCCGCAGGAGTTCAGCGGCGAAAAGGTCCTGGCCGCCAAGGGCGGGCACATCCCCGGCGCGATCAACTTCGAGTGGACCGCCGGCATGGACCTGAACGACCACCTGCGCATCCGCAAGGACATCGCGCAAGTGCTCGAACAACTGGGCATCACCCCAGACAAGGAAGTGATCACCCACTGCCAGACCCACCGCCGCTCCGGTTTCACCTACCTGGTGGCCAAGGCCCTCGGTTACCCACGCATCAAGGCTTACGCCGGCTCGTGGAGCGAATGGGGCAACCACCCCGACACGCCCGTAGAAGTTTAAGGACGCTCAATGAAATCCCGTTTGTTCATCATCAGCCAGCACCTGCTGCCGCACCACTTGCTGTCGCGCCTGGCCGGCTGCGTCGCTGAATGCCGCGCCCGCTGGTTCAAGAATGCCTTCACCGCCTGGTTCGCCAAGCGCTACCAGGTCAACATGTCCGAAGCGCTGGTCGAAGACTTGACTGCCTACGAGCACTTCAATGCCTTCTTCACCCGTGCCCTCAAGCCCGGCGCTCGCCCGCTGGACGAGACCCCCGGCGCCATCCTCTGCCCGGCCGACGGCGCAGTCAGCCAGCTCGGCCCGATCGAGCATGGCCGCATCTTCCAGGCCAAGGGCCACAGCTTCAGCGCCCTTGAGCTGCTGGGCGGCGACCCGGCCCTGGCCGCCCCCTTCATGGGCGGCGAGTTCGCCACCATCTACCTGTCGCCCAAGGACTACCACCGCGTGCACATGCCGCTGGCCGGCACCCTGCGCGAGATGGTCTACGTGCCGGGCCGGCTGTTCTCGGTCAACCAGACCACCGCAGAGAACGTCCCCGAGCTGTTCGCCCGCAACGAGCGTGTGGTCTGCCTGTTCGACACCGAGCGTGGGCCGATGGCGGTGGTACTGGTTGGCGCGATGATCGTCGCCTCGATCGAGACCGTCTGGGCCGGGCTTGTCACGCCACCGAAGCGCGAGCTCAAGACCTTCCGCTACGACGAAGCCAGCCGCGCGCCGATCCACCTGGAGAAAGGCGCCGAACTGGGTCGCTTCAAGCTGGGCTCCACGGCGATCGTGCTGTTCGGGCCAGAGCAGGTGAAGTGGGCTGAAAACCTCGGCGCAGCGTCTGCCGTGCGCATGGGTGAACTGCTGGCGCAGCCAGCCCAGGCCTGATCCGCCGCCGCAATGAAAAAGGCCCTGCATCTGCAGGGCCTTTTCTTT
>NZ_QKVM01000065.1 GCF_003231305.1 Pseudomonas sichuanensis
CGTGTCGACATCACAAATGAATGCACATACAACTATCAAAACCAACCGAGCAGAATACCCAGCCAAACAACCAAGCAACTAAGCAACTAAGCAACTAAGCAACTAAGCAACTCAAAATCAAACCGTGCCCATCGTAAAAAACAGCACCCTCCCAGACACACATCTGATTTATGCTGAACACCCTCCCCCCCGAGCCCCCACCCCATGCTCTACCGCCTGGCCGCCGACACCCTGGTCCTGCTCCATTTGTCCTTCATCCTTCTGGTCCTGCTCGGCGGCCTGCTGGTGCTCTGGCGCCGCAAAGCCCTGCTCATCCACCTCCCCGCCCTCGCCTGGGGCCTGGCCGTGGAAGGCCTGCACCTGGAGTGCCCGCTGACCGACTGGGAAAACCGCCTGCGCGCCGCCGCCGGCAGCGCCGGCTACCAGGGCGGTTTCGTCGAACATTACATCTGGCCCCTGATCTACCCCGCCGGGCTCACCCCACAGATCCAGCTATGGCTAGGCGCCGTCGTGTTGCTGCTCAACCTCGGCATCTACGGCTACGTGCTCTGGCGCCTAACGCGTCGCCACCACGAATAACCGCGGGAACGGCAGCAGCACCTTGCCGTCAGTGGCCGGCGGGTAATCGCGCTGCATCGCCTGCAGGTACAGCTGCAGGAAATCCGCCTGCTCCCCTTCGTCCAACCGCGCCAGATAGGGCCGTAGCGCCGAACCCTTGAACCACTCCACCACCGCCTCGGCGCCACCGGGCAGCGGGTGATGATAGGTGGTGCGCCACACATCCACCCGCGCGCACAGCGGGCTGAGCAGGTCGTAATAGAACGCCGCGCTGTGCCGTGGCGGCAAGCTGAAGCCGGCGAACTTGTCGGCCCACGGCCCCTGGCTGGCAATGTCCCGCAACTGCCGGTGCGCGGGTTCGTCGAGGTTGTCCGGGGTCTGCACCGCCAGGCTGCCGCCCTCGCTGAGCTGGCGCACCAGGTGCGGGTACAGGCTGGCATGGTCGGGCACCCACTGCAGCGAGGCGTTGGCGAGGATCAGATCCTGGGGCTCGGGAGCCGTCCAACTGCCGATGTCGGCGATCTCGCAGCGCACCCGCGGGATACTCAGGCGCGGCCGCTGCCTGGCCTTGTCGACCATGTCGGGGTCGCTGTCCAGCGCGGTCACCTGCGCATCAGGGTGGCGCTGCAACAGCACTTCGGTAGAGTTGCCCGGGCCGCAGCCCAGGTCGGTGGCATGGCGCACCGGGCGTGGCGGCACGGCAGCGAGCAGATCGCGCACGGCGCGGGTACGTTCGGCTTCGAACAGCGAGTACTGGGTGGCGGACCAGGCCATTGTGTGGCTCCTTGCGTGGCGGATGTGTGCAGCATAAGCCATTCGCCCAGTGGAGCGCCGGAACCGAATGACTATGCTGCAAGTCTGTCCCTGCATGCGCACATCGATGAAAACCACCCTGCCCCTGATCTTGCTCGCCCTGGTCGCCGCCTCCGCCCTGCTTGGCTCGCCGTGGATGAGCCAAGGCTTCGACCTGGCCGACCTGCGCACTACTGCCAGCCAGCAACTGACCCGCCACCTGGAGGACGGCAGCCTGCTGGTGCTGCAGCCCGACAGCGCGGTGGACGTGGAGTACGACACCCGCCAACGGCGCCTGACGCTGCTGCAAGGCGGGCTCTACGTCGAGGTGGCCGATGACGACCCGCGGCCTTTCCTTCTGGTCACCGAGCACGGCACCCTGGCCACCCGGGACGGGCAATTGGCGCTGGTGCGCAAGGGCGGGCAATCCGACGTCGAACTGCAAGCCGGCAGCGCCGAGCTCGACAGCGGCGGGCAGCATGTGCGCCTTGGCCCCAACCAGGCGCTGCGCTTCGACCAGACCGGCCCAGTGCACTGAACGAAAACGGCCGGACCCCGCAAAGGGCCCGGCCGTCTTGTGCAGCGCTCGGCGGTTACGCGCGCTTGCTGCTGCGGATCTGGTGCACCACGCCCATGGCCACCACCACGGCGGCAGCGATGCCGGTGGAGATCACCAGGATCTGGTAGTCAGGCATGAAGGCCATGGTCACCAGGGCGGCGATGATGAAGGCGATGACCAGGTAGGTCAGCCAAGGGAACAGCCACATCTTCAGGCGCACTTCCTTGCCTTCGGCAATCAGCTTGCGGCGCATGCGCAGCTGCGAGAAGGCGATCACCAGGTACACCAGCAAGGCGATCATGCCGGTGGTGTTCATCAGGGTTTCCAGCACGTCTTTCGGGCGCAGGGTGTCGCTGAAGTTGATCAGTGCGCAGAACACCGCCACCAGGCACGAACCGATGATCGCGTTCACCGGTACACCGGTGCCGGTGCGGGTGTACTTGAACAGGCGCGGCGCGTCGCCACGCTGGGCCAGGGAGAACAGCATGCGCGAAGCGGTGTAATGGCCGGAGATCAGGCAGCTGCTCACCGAGGTCAGCACCACGAAGTTCATCAGCAGTTCAGCGTACGGCACACCCAGCAGCTCCAGGGTACGGCGGTAAGCGCCATAGCCGGAGACGCCCAGCTGCGGATCGTTCCACGGCACCAGGCAGACGATCAGGAAGATCGAGCCGACGTAGAACAGGCACACACGCCACACCACCGAGTTGGTGGCCTTGACGATCTGGGTGGCCGGATCCTTCGCTTCGGAGGCGGCGATGGTGACGATCTCGGCGCCCAGGAAGGCGAACATCACCCCCAGCAACGCCCCGATCACCGTGGTGATGCCGTTGGGCATGAAGCCTTCGGCGGTCAGGTGGCTGATGCCACGCACTTCACCGAACTGCCAGACGTTCATCACCGCCGCGGTGCACACCACCAGGAAGCAGACGATCGCCACCACCTTGATCAGCGCGAACCAGAACTCGAACTCGCCGTAGTGCTTGACGTTGAAGAAGTTGACGGTGATCAGCAGCAAGGTCGTGGCCAGCACGAACACGTTGACGCTCACGTCGGGGAAGAAGCCGTGCAGGATCTTGCCCGCCACGTAGGCTTCCCAGGCCATCAGGATCACCCAATACCACCAGTACAGCCAGCCGATGGTGAAGCCGGCCCAGCGGCCGATGGCGCGGTCGGCGTAGGTGGAGAACGAGCCGGTGTCGGGCGAGGAAGTCGCCATTTCACCGAGCATGCGCATGATCAGCACCACCAGGATGCCGCCGGCCAGGTAGGCCAGGACGGCTGCCGGGCCGGCGCTGTGGATGACACTGCCGGAACCGACGAACAGTGCGCCGCCGATCACCCCGGCGATGGACATCATCGTCAGGTGGCGCGACTTGAGCGAGGCACTGAGCTTGCTCTCGTGCCCGTCGTTCGCGGTGGTGGATGTGGATGTTGCGTCCATCAGTTATTTACCCCGTGCTTCTTTTTATCCAAGGAAAAACTGTGAAACCCCGATGGTTATCGGTCTCACCTGTACATCAGTGCAAATGCGGGCAGGGAGGTGTGCGCGAGCACACGCAGGCCATCCGTGGCGGCCTGCTTACGCGGCCAGAGGTTGCCCTCTGAACGAACTGAACCATGCTGGGTCCGAACCAAAGGCGGCCGGCCGGGCAGAAAGAAGGTGCGAGGCGAACCCCGACGGTAAAGCAGCGAATTTATGATTATTCATGACGCTGGTTCGTGCTGTGTTGGCGATTTCTGACACGTAATGTAAAAATGTCGAACACTTTGAGCCATGCACAGCGGTGCGAAATCTGTACTGCACTGTACAGGCCGCCGATGCAATACACCCCGAATTCCCGGCCGGCGCTTGGCGTTACGCACCCCCGAAGGCACCCCGAATGCTCCAGCTACACCCGGACTCCTCCACCCCGCTGGTCAATCAGATCATCGACGGGCTGCGCGCGCTGATCGACAGCCAGGCGCTCAAGCCGGGAGCGAAGGTGCCGTCCATCCGTGCCTTTGCCGCCACCTACTCGGTGAGCACCTTCACCGTGGTCGAGGCCTACGACCGCCTGGTGGCCCAGGGCCTGTTGGTGAGCAAGGGCAATGCGGGCTTCTTCGTCAATCGTGCGGCGAACGAGCTGGTGGATAAAGCCAACATCGAGACGGACAGCACCCGCCCGACGTTCAATTCCGAGTGGTACCTGCAGCAGATCTTCGAGACGCGCCAACTGCCCTTCAAGCCCGGTTGCGGCTGGCTGCCCAACGACTGGATGTACGAGGAAGGCCTGCGCCGCGGCATGCGCCAGGTGGCCGGCAGCCCGCTGGAGCTGTCCGGCTACGGCGACCCGATGGGCCTGCCGGAGCTGCGCGCCCTGACCGCGCAGAACCTGCAGCAGGAACTGTCGATCGTCGCCAACCCGGCGCAACTGATGCTCACCCATGGCGCCAGCCAGGCCCTGGACCTTGCCGTGCGCACCCTGGTGCGTCCCGGTGATGTGGTGCTGGTGGACGACCCCGGCTACCCCAACCTGATGAGCATCCTGCGCACCCAGGGCGCGACGCTGGTGGGCGTGCCCCGCACCCCGGCCGGCTACGACCTCGATCATCTCGAGCGGCTGCTGGCGCACCACCAGCCCACCGCCTTCTTCACCCAGCCGCACCTGCACAGCCCGACCTGCTCGCGCACCCCGCTGGCCCAGTTGCACCGCCTGCTGCAACTGGCCAGCCGGCACGGCTTCCGGCTGGTGGAAAACAACCTGTACGCCGACATGATCACCGACCCGCTGCCCTGCCTGGCCAGCCTCGACCACCTGCAGCAGGTGGTGTACGTCGGCAGCTATTCGAAAAGCATCTCGCCCAACGTGCGGGTCGGCTACCTGCTGGCCAACCCCGAACTGATGCAGCAGTTGCTGCACTTGAAGATGCGTTCGGGGCTGACCACCTCGCAGGTGATGGAGCGCGTGGTGTACGCCGCGATCATCGACGGCCGCTGGCGCAAGCACCTCAAGCGCCTGCGCCAGCGCCTGGCCGAGGCGCATCAGGAGGTAGGCCGGCACCTGCATCGGCTGGGGTTCGAGCTGTTCATCGAGTCGGATGAAGGGATGTATATCTGGACCCGCCATCCGGCGATCCCGGACAGCGCGGCGTTGCTCGACGATGCGCTGGAGAAAGGCATCATGCTCGGGCCTGGGCAGCTGTTCATGGTGGATGCCAAGGCCACTGGGTGGATGCGTTTCAATGTGGCGTTCAGCACCGACCCGGCGATGTGGGAGTTGCTGGAGAAGGTGTTGGTGAAGCATGTGCGGCGGGGCGGAGTTTGAACCTGCCTCGCGTTCATCGCCGGCAGTGCTTCTGCCGCCCCACCTGACTCACGCCATGCGCCAAGGCTGGCAACCATGGCCTAACAGGTTCGGCACGTTGCAACAAATGTGGGAGCGGGTTTACCCGCGAAGCGCCGCGCGGGCGGCGCTCGATCTCACAGACACTGCATCTCTCCCGACAAACACCCTGTCGCCCGATGGGCCGCCAAGCGCCCCCTATTACCGAATCAATGCGCCAAGCCCAGCTCGGCGTCATCAAGCAACGCCTTGGCCATGGCACTCAGGTAATACGCCGCCCAGACCATGCGCGGGTCTTCCTCCATGACCCCGAGCAGGGTCAGGTGGCGCACACAGTCCAGCAGCTCAGAGGCCTGTTCGCGGGCGTGATCGCAGGGTATGCCCGGTTCGATGCGAAACAGCGGCTGGGGGTTGTCCTGCCCCTGGCAGAAGCGGGTCTTGCCGGCAGTGGTGGGAGGTGTTGGGTTGTCCGTGGTCATGCCGTAATCCTCGAAGTCATGGCGTTGGATGTGGTGGCCCGTTCGCTGGCGAACGGGCTCGGCCTCAATGCAAGGGCTGTGACATCACCGCCTGCTGCACCTGCGCCAGTGCCGACTCCAGCAGCGAGCGCAGCGTTTCCATCTCGTGCACGGCGGCCAGCATCAGCATCGAGCCGGGGGACTTGGTGCAGAGCAGGACGGATTGATGGGCGACGGCCAAGGCGCAGTGCAGGTGTTCGCTGATTTGGACCAGGGTGTCTTCGAGGAAGGCGGGGGAAAGGGGTGGGTCGGGGACAATTTTAAGCATTGATCTACTCCTTGGGTCGGGCTACCACCAACCTGCTGTCAAACAGGTGGTGACAGCTGTACGTAGGTTGACAGACCGGCGGAGTTGATCAGTAACCGGCGCACGCGAGCGTGCCCTACGCACAGCCGCCGTTGAAGGACTAGCCATGCGATCACCCCGTAGCGGCCTGTCAAAGCCATGTCGCTGATGTGCAGCGACCCGGCGAGACTAGTAGGCGGAAATTGCCACCGCAACGGAAAAAATGCGCGGGCATTATCTTTGGGAAATGGACTACAGGGAAGGTGTGAAATCTGATTGATAGGCTGGGGCTGGCAAGGGCCTGACTGTAGATTGCATGTGGGCGGCAAGGTGCCTGCCGGTGTTTTTGCAGCGCCTATGAGATCGAGCGCCGCCCGCGCGGCGCATCGCGGGACAAGCCCGCTCCCACATCTGTTTCGGGCCAATGAGTCCTGTGAAAGTACCGCTGCCCGCCTTGGTGCATGTCTTGAGTCATGCGGAGCAGCATTAGCGACCACGCCAAAACCGCGTCGTACCAACAGGGCGGACCAGGTGATGGCACAGGAGAGACTGGCCCGAAACAGATGTGGGAGCGGCGGTGCGCCGATGCGACTTGTCCCGCGATGCGCCGCGCGGGCGGCGCTCGATCTCAAGAGCGCTGCAAATCTATCGCCTGGCACCTGGTGGCCCGCATGCGATTTCAAGACAGGCTCTTGGGCGCCACACCTCCGACCACACTTAATCGTGCCCCCTTAAAGAACCAAGTCCTAACACCCACCTCCCCCCAGAATTAAAATTTCTACAGCGAAATGTTTTAACACCCCGCTAAAGTTCAGCCACTTCCGACACACCTCTACTTGCAGCATGACCAAAACAGTTTCAACCAGAACAAGTAAACCAAGGGATTATTTCCACATTCACCCTTATCAATAAAACGACCATCGTTCTCTCCAAAACCACCCAAAAGGAGAGAGCAGTGACCTCACGCACGTTACTGACACAGTCAGAGCTTCAAGAAATATATTCGACAGATCCGTTCTCGTATGATTTCGAACATATCATTTCATGGGACATTCCATTCACATACCCAATACCACTACCAGACATATCAGGAATTTCAATCGACGGACTAAGAGCCAACGCTATAAGCATTACCCAGGACATAATCAGCAAAGTCGAAGCTACACGTCCAGAAGGAACACCAGGTTATGACGAATATGTAGCTCGACAAAAAATAAAAATCAATGAAACCTATTCTGACACTATAAGCAGGCTTTACGCAAAAAGGGAATTTCTAATAGACCTTCGCGTCAGAATAACGGGCCGAATGGGCCTGCACGCTAAAAATTTCACCGGAGAACATATCTACGCCCAAAGCGACCGCAGCCCAGGCAAATGGTTTTTAATCCTCGTAGACATATATGCTGCCGAGGACGATTTCTATGAACTCCAGATCTGGACACACAATCTATTAGCGAGCATCACTTCAGCACAAATAGAAATCATACTAAAACGCTGCCCACCCAAAGTCAATAAAGATCTTGAGAGAACTAATCTTCAACTTCTTGCGGCATCCAAAGAGCGAGACCAGCAAGCACAAGATAGCAACTCCATCAGTTTCAGCCTCACCCCAACCTTGCAGTTGAGCACAACTCAAGGCCCTATTGCGACATACGAAACCCCCAGGAGCACAGCAACTAAGCTACTGGAAGCAAGCCGCCTATTGACAGCTCTAGGCGAAGCTGCAGCGACTCGTTTTTTTAAGCTTTTTGCAGGCGGTATTCTGTACGCCCCTGAACTGGGGAATTCAGATCTCTACCACGACTCCGCACTGAGCATTCCCGCCGAACTGCTGCTCCCTCGCATCCCGCAGGACATCAATGACATTGCTGCGAATTATGGAGAACTGGAGCTACCGCTCAGAGTCCACCCGGACTCCGGCACCTACAGCCTTATAAAACCGCCAACTTCTGCCAGTTCGACAAACAAGATCCCAGTACGACCTCTCGTTCTAGACCGGGTACGTAACAGCTACGTATCTCTCCCCTCCAGTGAGTTCCCCACAAAACTTATATTCCCCATACATCCTCGTGACATCTCATCTACAACCTCCCCTTTAGAACCGATTCCTGCCAACCCCTACACTGGAGTAAAACTTCTACCCGAGATCATAACAACAACACCGTTCCCCGCCTCTACAAGATCGAAATCCAAAGACTGTATTTACTGCTTCCCTGCAGATTCAGGACTACCACCGCTATACGTCGTCTTCAGCTCGCCTTATCCAGGCGCCACAACACGAGGCCAATATAGCGGACGCCTTTACAACCCGGACAAATCTGGAGGACCTACCGAAAAACTTGACTGGCGGGACGCAACCATCACCCAGGCAGGTATTGACCTCGCAAAGCTGCACACGAGTAGGTTCAACCATTCCGATGCAAACAGAATAATGCTCGACAGACTTGAAAAAATACTACATGGCTCGATAGAAGCAACTGACACTGACAAACGTTTTTACACACACGAAATCAGGGAACTGGAGCGGTATCGCCGCCTTGGCATTGCTGATAATATCAACCCCAGCAATGACGGCGAAGTATGGAACAACACCCACACCGCCACACTTGAAGACTACGCACTAAGCTCTGATTTCACTCTACTGTACACCCCAGAGGCCATCGAAGCCGAAACATTACAAATTTATCGAGAAGAAAAATGAATACAATCAATGAGATAGTTATCAATGAGAACCCCGTTGATGTCATTTTATTTTTGACAAACAAGGCCGGCATTGACCACCCCAGGCTTGACAGGCTCTACAGCCTAAACGGCTGGCCCCACCTTAACAACATGCTTCTGATCGAACTCATTCAGACCATGAAGTTCGAGGGGCTCATAGAATCAAAAAACGGAAGATACGTTAGAGGCCCACACTGGAAACCACCACAATTCTTGCTAGACAAAAAATATTCTCTTTAGCTAGATGAATTGAACCTTTGTAGCGCAGCTCACAGGCCTCACTCTTAATTGAGGCCTGTGAGTTTAAAAGTTATTCACTAGCCTCGTAGTAATACCAATCCCCACTATCCGCAAAAAACGCCTGGGCATTGGCCTCAAGACTCTCCAAGTGGTACCCGCCCTCCTGCACGATCAAGCAAGGCAAGCGCAACCCACGAATTTGCTCACCCAAACGCGCAAAGCCTTCAGTGGTCACCGCCACCTTGCTCTGCGGGTCCAACTCGTAGATATCGAACCCCAGCGACAACACCAGCACTTCGGCACCAAAGTCCTTCACCGCATCCAGCGCCACCTCCAGCCGGCCCATGAAATCATCCTCACTGGCGCCATGCGTCATGGGCAGGTTGAGGTTGTAGCCCTCCCCCGCGCCGCTGCCGCGCTCGTCCTCGAAACCGGCGACGCCTGGGTAGAAATTGGTCGGGTCGCCATGCACCGAGACATACAGCACATCACTGCGGTCGTAGAAGATCTCCTGGATGCCCTGGCCGTGGTGCATGTCGGTATCGAGGATCGCCACCCGCCGATAACGGCTGCGCAAGGCCTGGGCAGCCACGGCCGCGTTGTTGATGTAGCAGAAGCCACCCGCGGCATCGAAGCGCGCATGGTGCCCCGGCGGGCGGCACAGGGCGTAGGCAGCGGGCTCGCCGTCGAGTATCGCCCTGGCCCCGGCGACGGCACTCTGCGCCGACCAATAGGCCGAGCGCCAGGTGTGCTCGCCCACCGGGCAGCTGCCGTCGGCCAGGTAGCGCCCGGCTTGGGCGAGGATGCCGCGCAGGGCGTTGGGCTCGCGGACGAAGATGTTGGACATGACTTCGTCGCCCCAGTCCTCGGGCACTTCCTTCCAGCGGGCATGGGCTTCTTCGAGAAAGCGCAGGTACGCCTCGCCGTGCACGGCCTTCAGTGGCGCAAGACCTGCGTCGTCAGGCTGGCGGATGTCGAAACCCAGGCCCTTGGCGGCCTGCAGCAGGCGCTGGGCGCGCTCGGGGACTTCCTGCGGGGTGCGCATGGCACCGCGGGAGTAGTAACTGCGCGGGTGGTGCAGCAACTGTTCGGGGTGGAAATAGCAGCGCATCAGGCGTCTCCTTCGGCAACCTGGCCGGCGCGGGCCAGCACGGCATTGAGCAGTACATCGGCGCCCTGGCGGGCGTCTTCGGGCAACACGTCCTCGGCCTCGTTGTGGCTCAGGCCGCCGACGCAGGGAATGAACACCATCGCCGTCGGGCAATAGCGCGCCAGCAGGATGGCGTCGTGGCCGGCGCCGCTGACGATGGCTTGCTGGCTGTAGCCCAGCCCATCCACGGCTTGCTGCACTGCCGCCACGCAGTCGGCGTCGAACGGCGTGGCCGGGCTGACCCAATGGCGTTCGACCGTGACCTTGAGGCCGCGCTGACGGGCAATGGCCTGCAACTGCAAGCCGATAGTGCGCTCCATGGCCTCGATGGCCTCGTCGCGGTGGTGACGCAGGTCGAGGGTGAAACGCACCAGGCCGGGGATGGTATTGCGCGAGGACTTGGCGATGTCCAGCTCGCCCACGGTGGTCAGGCCCTCGGGGGCAAAGTCGCCGGCCAGTTGCTCGACGGCCTGGATCATCCGCGCCACGCCGTACAGGGCGTCCTTGCGCAGCGCCATCGGCGTGGTGCCGGCATGCGCGGCCATGCCTTCGACGGTCACGTCGAGCCAGCGTATGGCCTGGCCACCGCTGACCACGCCGATCGCCTTGGCGTTGTCCTCGAGGATCGGGCCCTGTTCGATATGAGCCTCGAAATAGGCGTCCACCTTGCCACCCAACGGGCGCTGGCCGGCGTAACCGGTGCGCGCCAGCTCATCGGCCACGCTGATGCCGTCGGCATCGCGGATCGCCAGGGCCTGCTGCAGGTCGAGGCTACCGGTGAACACCGCCGAGCCGAACATGGCCGGGGTGAAACGGGCGCCCTCCTCGTTGGTCCACACCGCGATCTCCAGCGGCTTGCGGGTGCGGATGCCGAGGTCGTTCAGGCGGCGCACCACTTCCAGCCCGGCCAGCACGCCATAGACACCATCGAAGCGACCGCCCTCAGGCTGGGTGTCGAGGTGGCTGCCCATCATCACCGGCGCGGCATCCGCCTCGACGCCCTCGCGACGGGCGAACAGGTTGCCGATGGCGTCCACGCTCAGGCTCAACCCAGCCTCGCGGCACCAGTGGCCGAACAGTTCGCGCCCGGCCTTGTCCTCGTCGCTCAGGGCCAGGCGGCAGCTGCCGCCCCGGGCGGTGGCGCCGACTTCGGCCATGGCCATCAGGCTCGCCCACAGGCGTTCGCCGTTGCTTTTCAACATTGCAGGTACTCCAGGCAAATCAGGGTTTCAGGCCAGTTCGAGCTGACGGCTGCGGGCGTACTGGCGCGACAGGGCCAGCACACAGACCAGCGACACGCTGGCGATCAGGGTGTAGAACAGCGCCATCGGCCACCATTGGCCGGTGAAGGTATGCGCAAGCCAGGTGCCGATCAGTGGCGTCAGGCCACCGGCAATGGCGCCGCACACTTGGTAAGCCAGGGAAATGGCGGTGTAGCGCACGCGGGTGTCGAACATGCCGCTGACGTAACCGGCGATCACCGCGTAGAACGAGGCCATGCACGCCGCAGCCAACGCGATGCCGAGCACGATCAGCGGGCCCTGGCCACTGCTGACCAGCACGAACATCGGGTACGGCGAAGCCATCGCCAGCAGCGCCACCAGGGCCAGGAAGCGCGTGGCGCCAAGCTTCTCCGACAGCCATGCGGCCAGCGGCTGCACGCAGAACTGGATGCACGCCACGAAGAACAGGCATTCCAGAATCAGCGAGCGCTCCAGATGCAGTTGCTGGGTGGTGTAGCTGATCATGAAGGTGTTGGTGAAATAGACCCCGGCGATGCCCAAGGTATTGGCGCCGATGCACAGCAGCAGCGGGCGCCAGGCGGTACGCAGCACTTCCAGCACCGGCGCCTGTTCCTTGCGCTGAGCCTTGGCTGCCTGCTCGCGGCTGGCGATGAACTCGGGCGATTCATTGACCCCCAGGCGTATGGCCAGGCCGACCAGCAGCAACAGCGCGCTGGCCAGAAACGGCACACGCCAGCCCCAGCTCATCAGGTCTTCCTCGGGCAGGCGGGTCACCGCGCTGAACGCCAGCAGCGACAGGATCAACCCGGCCGGGCTGCCCAGCTGGGCGAACGAGGCGAAGAAGTTGCGCCGCCCCTTGGGGGCGTGTTCGCCGGCCATCAGCACCGCGCCGCCCCACTCACCGCCCACAGCGATGCCTTGCACCACCCGCAGCAGGATCAGCAGCACCGGCGCGGCGACGCCTATCTGCGCGTAAGTGGGCAGCAAGCCGATGCACACGGTGACCACACCCATCATCAGCAAGGTGATGATCAGCGATTTCTTGCGCCCGATGCGGTCACCGATATGGCCGAACACGATGCCGCCCAAGGGCCGCGCAAAGAAGCCCACGGCGAACGTGCCGAAGGCGGCCATGGTGCTGAACAGGCTGTTGTCGGAGGGGAAGAACAAGGCACCGAACACCAGGGCGGCGGCGGTGGCGTAGATGTAGAAGTCGTACCACTCGATCATGGTGCCGATGAACGCGGCGGCGGCGGCACGGCGCGGTTGGGGCGAAGCGGCGGGCTTCATGGGGTGGCTCCTTTGTTTGTTGTTCTGGCAGGAGTGGGTGGGTCACGGTTGCGCTCTTTTGGCGCCTTGTGGGCCTTCATCGCGGGGCAAGCCCGCTCCCACAGGCTTTTCTGACACCTCGTGGGAGCGGGCTTGCCCCGCGATAGCGGCAGCCCTGATGAAGGTGATTTTTCGGCTCGCCCCTATGATTAGTCAATTTTCTATTTATTATTCGAAGTATTAACCCTGCTTATATAGAGCCTGCCATGCCCGACCGCCTGCTCAACGATCGCCTCGACTGGAACCTGCTGCGCACCTTCCGGGTGATCGGCCAGGAACTGTCCATCAGCCGCGCCGCCGCCCGCCTGCACCTGACGCAACCAGCAGTGAGCCAGGCGCTCAAGCGCCTGGAAGAGCAACTCGGGCGCCAGCTCATCGCCCGCCGTGGGCCGCGCTTCGTGCTCACCGAGGTGGGCGAGCAATTGTTCGAACTGGCCGGCGAGGTGTACGGGCAGATGTCGCAGATCGGTGGGCTGCTGGAGCAACCGGCGGACGAACTGGTAGGCAAGGTGCGCCTGCTGATGATCAGCCGCATCGTCAGCGAACGCTTCGACGACTTGCTTGCCGACTTCCACCGCCAGCACCCGCGGGTGGAGCTGGAGATCGACGTGATGCGCAGCTCGGACATCGTCGCGGCGCTGCAGGAAAAGACCGCCACCGCTGGGCTCAGCCTCAACCGCCGGCCACAGCCGCGCCTGGAGCAGCAGCTGTTTCTGCGCCAGCGCTACGCATTCTTCTGCGGCAAGCACCATGCCCTGTTCGGCCAGCACCAGGGCGACCTGCAGCGGGAGAATTTCGTCAGCTTCACCAGCGACCAGATCGGCGGGATGCTCTCGCCGCTGACCATCTTCCGTGACCAGCAAGGCTTTGCCGGGCGCATCGTCGCTTCATCGCCGAGCCTGGAGGAAGTGCGGCGCCTGGTGATCGCCGGTTTTGGCATCGGCTGCCTGCCCGAGCATGTGGTGGCGCCGGATGTGGCGGCGGGGCTTTTGTGGAAGCTGCCACCGCTGGAGGGGATCGCCGATGTAGACATTCACTTGCTGTGGAACCGCGAGCAGCGGCTGAGCCGCGCGGAGAGCGCCTTCATCGAGGCGCTGCAAAAAAGCCTGATCTGAGCCTTGCCTGGTCAGACAGCGCTGCGCGATCCATCCATCAACTGCAAGCTGTTGCGCCCGGCACGCTTGGATGCGTACAGCAGGCGGTCGCCCTGCTCGATCAGTGCCGCCAGGCTGGCCGGCGGGCGGTCGAACAGGTGGGCACCGATGCTCAGGGTCACCGCTTCGGGGGTAGCGCAGGCGTGCGCGGCGGTGTGCTGGAACTGCTGGCGCAAGGCCTCGGCCAGCGCCTCGATGCGCCCCCGTGACGCATCGGCCAGCAGGATCACGAACTCGTCGCCACCCAGGCGTGCGGCAATCGACCGTTCCGGCAACTGCGCGCGGATCATCTCGCTGAGGGCGATCAACAGGCGGTCGCCGGCGCCATGGCCATGCAGGTCGTTGACCAGTTTGAAGTGGTCGATGTCGATCAGCAGCAAGGCGCCGGGGCGCTCGGGCGCGACGTCCTTGAACAGCGCCGGCGCCCGCACTTCCAGAGCGCGGCGG
The DNA here is from genome assembly GCF_003231305.1 of Pseudomonas sichuanensis. Taxonomy (GTDB): domain Bacteria; phylum Pseudomonadota; class Gammaproteobacteria; order Pseudomonadales; family Pseudomonadaceae; genus Aquipseudomonas; species Aquipseudomonas sichuanensis. The sequence continues at coordinate 14,325 of NZ_QKVM01000065.1, forward strand.
TTGTACAGCGCGGTCAGTGGGTCGCGCGCGGCCAGGCGCTCGATGCGCTCTTCGCGGCGATAGCGCACGGTGCCGGTCATCGACAGGGCGATCAGCATGATCGCCATTGCGCCTTCCACCAGGGACACCTGGATGATCTGGCCACGGAAGGCAGCGAGGTCGATCAGCGTGCCCGGCAGCAGCGCCGGCAGGGTCTTGGCCAGGTAGAACAGGCCGTGGAACAGCAGGATGTAACGCAGCTGTACTGCGCCGACGCTGAGCGATTTGCCATGGGGACGCAGCAACCAGCTGGCCTGCAGGGTGAGCAGCGCGATCATGCTTGACTGCACCACCAGCAAGGTCTTCGACCACTGCGGCCAGTCCGGCAACAGCAACATGGCCAGCCAGGCCGGGATAATCAGGTACCAGGCCCGCGACAGGCGCGTTTCGGTGAAACGCGACACACCCAGCAGGAACAGCCAGTGGGCGCTGATCAACATGCCGTTGGCAAACCACACGCCGATGAACAGGTAGCCGCTGCTGCGCAGCAGGGCCAGGGAAGAACCGACACTGATGATGGCGAAGCTGGCGCTCCAGCACAGCAGCGAAGACTCGCGCACGCTGCTCCACTCCACCGCCAGGTACAGGGCGGCGGCAGCCGCAAGGGCGATGGTGAGCGTGAGGATGGTGGAAGCGTCGAACGCCATGAACGGGGCAGCCTGTGTCTTACGTTTCTAAAGGGAGGATTGTATGCGTTCGAAGGGATTTTCGCAGGAGGGCGCGCCATCCAAATGATGGCATTCGCCCGCCTCATGCATGCGAATGCAGTCCTTAGCAAACCGGCTCGGTGTGCTTGGGTGCGGCGCTGGGTGATTTGTCGAGTGCGACAGGTTATGGTCGAAACGGTTGTCGGCCGGCGCATCGTTGGCCAGTACTCATTTCGCTACGGACCCGCCATGCCCCGCCTGCCCGCCCCGCTCCACCGCGCCCTTGCCAATGGCAGCCTCTACGCCGCGCTCGCGGCGCTGGGTTTCAGCTTCAAGGCGATCTTCGTCAAGCTGGCCTACGCCGCGGGGCCTGTGGATGCGATCAGCCTGCTGGCGCTGCGCATGGCCATGTCCTTGCCGTTGTTCGCCTGGCTGGTGTGGCTCAGCCGCAAGCAAGGCGGTAGCGCGCTCACGCCCGGGGACGGGATGCGGGTGGCGCTGCTCGGGCTGTTCGGTTATTACCTGGCGAGCCTTTTCGACTTCTACGGCTTGCAGTACATCAGCGCCGGGCTGGAGCGGCTGATCCTGTTCACCTACCCGACCCTGGTGCTGCTGATCCAGGCCGTCGCCCAACGCGAGCGCCCCACCCTGCGCACCCTGGCGGCCATGGGCCTGTGCTACCTGGGGCTGGGCGTCGCCTTTGTCCACGACATCAGCGTCACGGGGGTGGGCAGCCAGGTGGTGCTTGGCGCGTTGTGGGTGTTTGCCAGCGCGGTGACCTATGCGCTGTATTACGCCGGCACCGGGGCGATGCTCAAACGCATGGGCTCGATGCGCCTGGCCGGATTGTGCGGCACGGCCTCGTCGCTGATGGTGCTGGCCCATTACCTGTCGGTGGCCAAGGTGGCGCCACTGTTCGAGCTGCCTGGCGCGGTGTGGGGGAATGCGGCGCTGATGGCGCTGTTCTCCACGGTGCTGCCGATCTACTGGGTGGCCTTGGCGATCCAGCGCCTGGGGCCTACCCACACCGCGGCAGTGGGCAACCTGGGGCCGGTACTGACGGTGCTGGCGTCATGGGCGATCCTGGGCGAGGCGATTTCGCTGTACCAGGTGCTCGGGCTGGCCGTGGTGCTGTTCGCGGTGTCGCGCCTGAAACCTGCGAACAAGGCCGAGGTCGTGCCGCAGGGCAAGCAGGCCGAGGTATAGGGGCGCGGCAGCATCGGCTGCCGCCTCAAAGCCTGGTCCCGACGATGACACCTTGCCCGCGCAGTTGCTCCAGCAGCGCCAGGCCATCCGCTTCATCCTTGCCCAGCGCACGCAGGCGTTGCCTTCCGGTGCCAGGCAACCCCACCAGCAACTGCCAGGCCAGTGGCGCCAGGCGGGCGAAGCGAACCTGCAGGTCGATATCGCGGTACACCAGCAGCAAGGTCGGTGCCTCGGGCGCTTCGCTCGGCTGGAAGTCCGGGCCGATGCGCTCCACCGGCCAACGATAGGCCAACACACGGGCCACACAGGACAGCAACGGCTCGCCGGCCAGCAGGTCACCGTCGGGGTGATGGGGCGGGTCTTGCGCATCGCTCAGGTACAGCTGCGCCTCGACCCATTCGTAATGCGCCAGCTCCAGCTGCCAGGGCGTATCGAGGTCGATGCCTTGCAGGTAATCGATGAACGCCTCGGCGATTTCGGTGAACAACGGTGTCTGGCTGCGGTAGTTGGCGTAGAAGTCCTGTACCCGGGCATGCCAGCGTTGCTCGCCGAGGGTTTGCCGCAACACCGGGAAGCTGCCCGCCAGCAGGCTTTCGATGGCGCCGTAGAACAGCTCGCGATAGACCTTCAGGCGCCGCGCCTCGATACCCGGCGGCGGCGGGTTGGCGGCCGGGTCGCGCAGGTGCCGGGCCAGGGTGAACTGTTGCTCGCGCAGGGTTTCAGGCATGGCAGGGAGCTCCGTGGCGCTGTTGCAGGGCGCGGATGTGCGCCGTCTCGGCCAGCAGCTCGGCCAGCGGCGGGTAGTTGAAGTCGCGTTCGAGCACCGTGGGGTGGGTGCCGAAACGCTGGCAGGCGCTGGCGAACAAGGCCCACACATCCGCCTTGACCGGTGCGCCATGGGTATCGACCTTGAGGTCCGGTGCCTCGTCGTAGTGCCCCGCCACATGCATGCCCACCACCCGCTCGCGGGGGATGCCGGCGAGGAACGCCTGGGCGTCATAGCGGTGATTGCAGGCATTGACGAAGACGTTGTTGACGTCCAGCAGCAGGTCGCAATCGGCCTCGTCGAGCACCGCGCGGATGAACTGCAGTTCGCTCATGACCTGATAGGGGGCGGCGTAATAGCTGATGTTCTCGACCGCCATGCGCCGGCCCAGCAGGTCCTGGGCCTGGCGGATACGTGCAGCCACGTGTCGCACCGCCTCGTCGGTGAACGGGATCGGCATCAGGTCGTAAAGATGGCCGTCGTCACTGCAATAGCTCAGGTGCTCGCTGTACAGGCGCACCTGATAACGGTCGAGGAACTGCCGGGTGCGGGCGAGAAAAGCGACATCCAGCGGCGCGGTGCCGCCCAGCGACAATGACAGGCCGTGGCAGGCAATGGCGAAGCGCTCGGCCAGCTGCGCCAGGCCCTGCCCGTAAACACCGCCGACCCCGATCCAGTTCTCCGGGGCGCATTCGAGAAAATCCACTGAGCCGGCCGGCATCGCCAGTAACTCAGGCAGCAGGCCGCGACGCAGGCCGAGGCCTGTGTGCAAGGGTTGCGTATTCATGGGGCAGCCTCCAGAAAGGCGCGCGGCGCCCCAAAGCGCCACGCTAGAGCATGGTGGTCAGGCTTTGCCTTTGCCTTCGGCGCCGCACTTGCCTTCGCCGCACTTGCCCTCTGCCTTGTCGGCCTTGGCCTCAGCACCACACTTGCCTTCGGCCTGGCTGGCCTTGCCGCTGCCGCCACATTTGCCCTCGCCGCATTTGCCTTCGCCGGCGGCCTTGGCCGCTGCCAACTGGTAGCCCTGGCTCAAGGGTTCAACGGCAAACGCACTGTTGCCCATAACCAGGCCACCGAGCAGGGTGGCGCCGAGCAGGCTGAGGGTCTTGGGGGTCGTTTTCATGGTGTCGCTCCACTTGTGGTTGGAAAGTGGAGCCATTGAAACGTCGCGGTGTGTCGTGGGTGTATCGCGATGAGCGGCGTTTTGTATGCCAGTCGGTCGTGATGAGTGGCAGATACACAGTGATACAGAGAAGGCCCCCTGCTGGCGCAGAAGGCCGTGGCAGAGCGGTCAGTCGTCCAGAGGCTTGGGCGGCTCGGCAGGCTTGGCCGGTTTGGCGGGCTTGCCTGGCTTGCTGTCCTTGGCCTTGGGTTCGGCCGGTGCCACCGCCACCGGCTCGGGCGCGGTGACCGCCTTTTCACTGGCCGGCAGTTCGTCGACGGCCTTGAAGATCACCTGCGGGTCGATTTTCTCACCGCTTTCATCATCCTTGAGTACGTGGCGTTCGCCATCCTTGCCCACCAGGATCACCTTGGTGCCCTTGCTGGCGCCGAGCTGCAGCTCGCGAATCAGGGCCATGGTGGTCTGCTGCTCGAGGTTCTTGTCCTCACGTTTGCCCATCATCTGGGCGACGCTGTACAGCACCAGCCCACGCTCCTTGAAACCGGCCTGCACGGCCGGGTCTTTCAAGGCCTCGTTGAGGCCGCGCAAGGTCGGGTCGGCGCTGCTGGGCGCAATCACCACCAGCGGCCGCGCCTTGCCCTGCTCCTTGGCCAGGGGGGCATCGCTGTCGGCGGCAAGCAGGGGGCCCGCGAAGGCGAACAGGGTGGCGAGGGTCAGTGACCTGACGAGCATGGGCATCTCCTTGTTAATTCTCATGACTACAGATCCTGGCGAAAGATCCGACATGCGAGCCTAAACCACCGAACCCGGCGGACAACGCGGGCAAAAGTAACTTGCGATGTCTGAGGGGTAACGGGGTGCGACACCCTGAGCATAGTCCAACCGCCCGCGGGCCAACGGCTGGAGGCATTGTGATAGCATGCGCGCGCTTCGGGAGAGGCATCGCTTGTTCACATTCAGTAAGGAATACGCCCGTGAAAGATTTCGTCATCAGCGTCAACAACATCGCCCTGTACGTTTCCCTCGGCCTGATCTGGCTGGTTGCTCTGATCACCCTGTTCAGCGTTGGTTTCCTGGAAGGGCTGGGTGTCTTCGTCGGCGGCAGCCTGATGTGGTGCATCGTTTCGGGCTTCTGGTTCGTCCAGTCGGCCACCTACGAAGAACTGCGCAAGCTCAACGCCAGCAAAGGCTGAGCCATCCAGGGCGGCGCCGCGACGGTGTCGCCCTCCCCGGCGCTAGAACAGCGGCAACTGCTGGTCGACCAACGCGCCGAAATCATCACCCACGAAGGGCAGGATCGCGTCTGCGATCGGCTGCAACTGGCGGCTCAGGTAATGCTGGTGATCGATGGGTGAGTGGCGGTTTTCCAGAGGTTCGGGCCCTGATGTGGTGATCACGTAGCTGATCCAGCCGCCATTCTGGTATTGCCTTGGCCGCCCCAGCCGGGCGTTGTATTCATCGGCCAGACGCGCCGCGCGCACATGGGGCGGCACGTTGCGCTGGTAGTCGGCCAAGGGCCGGCGCAGGCGCTTGCGGTACACCAGCAACTCGTCATCCTCGCCCGCCAGCAGGCGCTGCACGGTTTCACGCACGTAGTCGCGATACGGCTGGCCACGGAACACCCGGCCATAAAGCGTTTGCTGGAACTGCCGGGCCAGGGGCGACCAGTCGGTGCGCACCGACTCCAGGCCCTTGTAGACCACGTCTTCGCTGCCATCCTGGCGCTGTACCAGGCCGGCGTAGCGCTTCTTGCTGCCCTCTTCGGTGCCGCGGATGGTGGGCATCAGGAAGCGCCGATAATGGGTTTCGAACTGCAGTTCCAGGGCACTGTCCAGCCCCATGGTTTCGCCCAGGTGCTGGCGCCACCATTGATTGACCTCGGCCACCAGCGCGCGCCCGATGCGCGCCGCGGCCTCCTCGCCGTGGGCGCCCTTGAGCCAGACGAAGGTGGAGTCAGTGTCGCCGTAGATCACGTCGTAGCCGCGCGCCTCCACCAGTGCCCGGGTCTGGCGCATGATCTGGTGGCCGCGCATGGTGATCGACGAAGCAAGGCGCGGGTCGAAGAATCGGCAGCCACTGGAACCGAGCACGCCATAGAAGGCGTTCATGATGATCTTCAGCGCCTGGGACAACGGCGCATTGCCGTCGCGCTTGGCGGCCTCGCGCCCTTGCCACACGCGCTCGACGATGGCCGGCAGGCAGTGCTCGCTGCGTGAGAAGCGCCCGCCCCGGAAACCCTCGACCGAGTGCGCGTCGTCCGGCTGGCGCAGGCCCTCGACCAGGCCCACCGGGTCGATCAGGAAGGTGCGGATGATCGACGGGTACAGGCTCTTGTAGTCGAGCACCAGCACCGAGTCGTACAGCCCCGGGCGCGAATCCATGACGAAGCCGCCAGGGCTGGCTTCGTCGGGGCGGCTGCCCAGGTTGGGCGCGACAAAGCCCAGGCGGTGCATGGGCGGGATGTACAAATGACAGAACGCGGCCACCGAGCCGCCGCTGCGGTCCACCGGCAGGCCGGTTACGCTGGCGCGTTCCAGCAGGAAGTCGAGCAGCCGGGTATGGGCGAAGATCCGCGTGACCAGTTCACAGTCCTTGAGGTTGTAGCGGGCCAGCGCCGGCTTGTCCTCGGCGAACTGGCGGTTGATCTCGTCCATGCGCTGGTAGGGAGTGCTGATGGCCTTGCCCTCGCCGAGCAGCTGCTGGGCAACGCTCTCCAGGCTGAACGAGGGGAAACTCCAGGTGGCTGAGCGCAGCGCCTCGATGCCATCGATCAGCAGCCGCCCAGGGGCTTCGGCAAAGAAGTGGCTGCGGCTGCCATGCTCGCGCAGGTGCAGCGGCGCGCCGTCACGGCCCAGGCACAGCGGCACGTTCAGCCGCTTGGCGTGCTCATGCAGCAGGCGCAGGTCGAACTGCACCAGGTTCCAGCCGATGATCGCGTCGGGGTCGTGCAGTGCCAGCCACTGGTTGAGGCAGTGGATCAGCCCGGCGCGGTCGTCGCAGTAGTGCAGGTCGAAATCCACCTGGCTGGCATCGCCATTGGCCCGGCCCAGCATGTACACCGTGCGCTGGCCACAGCCTTCCAGGCCGATGCTGTACAGCTCGCCACGCTCGCTGGTCTCGATGTCGAGGGAGACCAGGCGCAGCGGCGGGCGGTAGTCGGGGTCGGGCTTGAGCTGGGCGTCGATCAGCGTGCCGTTGGCATCGGGCCGGCCATCGAAACGCACTGGGGCGGTGATGAACCGCTCCATCAGATAGCGCTCGGGCGGACGGATATCGGCTTCGAACACCTCGATGCCGGCCGCGCGCAGGCGCTTGTCGAGGGCGATCAGCTGACGGTGCTGGCGGCAGTAAAGGCCCAGCACCGGGCGCTGGTCGAAGTCGCGCAGTTGCAGCGGTTTGAGTTCGACCCCTTGCTCACCGGCCAGCAGCACCCGGGCATGCTCGGCCTGGGCAACGGGGATGAACGCCACCGACGGTTGCGGCGCCAGGCGCAAGTGGCGTGGCCCCTGGTCGGTGGCCAGCCAGAACTCGACGCAGGTGCCTTCGGGCGTGTCGTGCCAATGGCGGGTGAGGACAAAGCCCTGTTGGCGCTGCACTGCGTGGTCCTTGCTTGGTTTGCTGGAGGGCGATTCTACACCCTGCAGCGGCCGATCAGCGTGCGCCAGCGACGAATCCGGCGCGGCGCCCGGCAAACACCAGCAGCCAGGCCAGCCCGGTGAGCGCCAGCACCACGCCCCCGAACGCGCCGACCCCGGCCCCGGTCAACAGTAGCCCGCCAATGATCCCGCCCAGGGCAATCGCACTGTTCCACACCGTCACCAACATCGACTGCGCCACATCGCCCCCCTCGCCCGCCGCATCGGCGCAGGCGGTCTGCAGCAGGGTCGGAGCGCCGCCGTATGTCAGCCCCCACAAGGCCACGCTGGCATGCACCAGCCAGGCCGAACCCTGGGTGTGCCCCAGGGCCAACGTGGCCACGGCGAAACCGCCCAGGCACAGCAACACCAGGCCGCGCAGATGACGGTCGACGCCAAGCCCGACCAGGGCGATGCCCGCCAGCGAAGCCAGGCCGAAGGTCATCAGCACCTGGCCGACATCGGCGCCCATGCCGGCCGCCGCCAGCAGCGGCACGATGTAGGTGTAGAGGATGTTGTGGCCGAGGATCCACGCCAGGATCACCAGCAGCACCCGCGCCACCCCCGGGGTACGCAGCACGCCCAGCGCGGCCGGGCGCTTGCCGGCGGCCTGGCCGGGGAAGTCCGGCACCGCGCGCAGCACCCAGGCCACCAGCAGCAAGGCCGCCAGGGTGACCACCACGAAGGCGGCGCGCCACCCTAGCCAGGCGCCCAGCCAGGTGCCGATGGGCAGGCCCAGCGACAATGCGATGGGCTGGCCGAGCATGGCCAGCGCCATCGCCTTGCCTTGTTGCGCCGGTGCCACCATGCGCCGCGCATGCCCGGCGATCAAGCCCCAGGCCAGGCCGGCGGCGGCGCCTGTGAGAAAGCGCAGCAACAAGGTCAACTGATTGTCGCTGGACAGTGCGGTCAGGCCGTTGAACAGGATGAAACCGGTGATGGCCAGCAGCAGCGCCCGGCGCCGCCGCCAGCCTTGGGTCAGGGTGACCAGCGGGATGGCGGTGAGCAACGAGCCCAGCGCGTAGGCGGTGACCCACTGCCCGGCCATGGCCTGGCTGATGTGCATGCCGTTGGCGACCTGGTCGAGCAGGCCGGCGGGCAGGGTTTCGCTGAGGATGGCGATGAAGCCGGTCAGGGCCAGGGCCAGCAGCCCGCTCAAGGGCAGGCGCGTGGCGTTGGCGGGCGCCTCTGCGGCGGTGAAGGCAGGGTTCATGGGGGGCGTCCTGGGCAGTGATCAAGGCAGGCATCTTGCGGCGCCGAGGCACTGCGGAAAAAGATGGGTAGAATTCCGCTCACCCAGGACATAAACGTCCGCAATCGGAGCACGACATGGACAGCCTCAGCGGTTTCGTGGTTTTCAACCGGGTTGCCGAAACCCGCAGCTTCGTCGCTGCCGGCCAGTCGCTGGGCATCAGCGCCTCGGCGGTGGGCAAACGCGTGGCGCGCCTGGAGGGCCGCCTGGGCGTGCGCTTGTTCCACCGCAGCACCCGCAGCATCACCCTGACTGCCGAGGGCGCGCTGTTTCTCGAGCGTAGCCGGCGCATCCTCGCCGAGATCGAAGCCACCGAGCAGGAGCTGTCGCAGGCCAACGGCGCCCCACGCGGGCGGCTGCGGGTGAGCCTGCCGCAGGTGACCGGGCTGGTGATGCCGGCACTGGCCGAGTTCATGGCGCGCTACCCGGACATCGAGCTGGACCTGGACTTCAGCGACCGCATGGTCGACATCATCGGCGAGGGTTTTGACGTCGTGATGCGCGGTGGCCAACCGCTGGATTCGCGCCTGAACGCCAAGTTCCTCGGCCATTTCCAGCACCGCCTGGTGGCCTCCCCCGACTACCTGCGCGAGCATGGCCTGCCCGAGCACCCGCGCGAGCTGGCCGGGCACCGCTGCCTGCACTACCGCTTCCCCAGCAGTGGCAAGCTGGAAACCTGGCCGCTGCGCCGCGAACACCCCGAGCAGGACTACGACATTCCCATCTCGATGGTCTGCAACCACGTCGAGACGCGCATCTGCTTTGCCCTCAACCACCGCGGCATTACCTGCCTGCCGGACTTCAGCGTGCGCGCCGCGCTGGCCAGCGGCAGCCTGGTGAGCGTGCTCGACGACTTCATCGAACGGCGCGGCAGCTTCTACCTGCTGTGGCCGTCGGGGCGGCAGGTGCCGCCCCGGTTGCGGGTGTTCATCGACTTCATGCTCGAACGGGTGTTCCCCGGCAACGCGCTCAGCCGTACAGGTAACTGATGTCTTTGTGCGCCAGGGCCGGCACCCGGGCCAGCAGGTAGTCGCGCAGCTTGTGCATCTGCCGGGCCTTGGGGCTGGACTTGAGCCAGGTCATGTAATAACCGTCGCCGGTCGCGACGGCCTGCGGGAAAGGCGTGACCAGGTTGCCGGCGGCCAGGTCGGCGCTGGCCAGCACCAGGTCGACCACCGAAATGCCCAGGCCCTGCTGGGCCGCCGAGATGCCCTGGTCGAGGGTATCGAACACCTGGCCCTGGTCGATGCTGATATGCGGCGCATCTACCCGCGCCAGCCAGCGCCGCCAGTCGCGCCGGTCCGGTGAGGGATGAAGCAGCTCGCAGCCTTCGAGCACGGCCAAATCCGGGGCCGGCCCGGGCAGGTAATCGGGGTGGCAGACCGGGATCAGCCATTCATCGAACAGCTTCAGGCTTTCGACGTCTGCCGGGAAGCGCCCGTTGCCGAGCAGGATGGCGCAGTCGTAAGGCTCGGAGTAGAAGTCCACGGCGTCGATGTCCATCCACACGCTCGACAGTTGCACCGCGCAGCTGTTGTCGACCTTCTTGAAACCGTCCAGCGCGCGCAGCAGCCAGCGTACCGTCAGCGTGGACGGCGCCTTCAGGCGCAGGCCGTAGCGGTCCTGACGCAGCAAGGCACAGGCGTTTTCGATGATCTTGAAGCCGACCTTGAGTTCCTCGGCCAGCAACCGGCCATGCTCGGTCAGGCGCAGTTTGGGGCCGCGCCGTTCGAACAGGTCGCAGCCGAACAAAGCTTCGAGTGTCTTGATGTGATGGCTGACCGCCCCCTGGGTCAGCGCCAGCTCCTGGGCGGCGCGGGTGAAGGAGCCATAGCGCGAGGCGACTTCGAAGGCACGCAGGGCGTGCAGGGCCTGAATCCGTTCCGACATGGGGCTTTCCAGAGCATGAGCAAGACTAATAGTTGGTCATAGTTCCAGGCGTTTTACAACCTGTAACCCTTCTCGGAAAATGCCGGAAACAACAAATATAGAGCGGTTAACCGTATGGATATGCCGGTAAAACCACCTTAACTGCCGATTTGCGACTACCTGGGGAAATCATGTTTACGGGTTATGGAAATTGCTACCGCCTGGATGCGCTGGAGCTGGCCGACGAACATGTTCAGAACCCACACCACTGGACACACAAGGCCATAGAACACTTCAAGGAAACCCTCGCCAACCCTGACTTCCCTTGCCTGTTCGGGCGCAAGGCGGTGAATGCGCGCACCTGCCACATCCTCTTTGCCCGTGCAGAACAACTGGCCGACGACATCGCCCGGGGCCTTGCCGACTACATCGCCACCATCGAGCCCATACCGCTCAAGCAGCGCATCGGCAACCCGTTGCTGGTGTTCCTGCAAACCGCCGCCGACAGTTCGCTGCAACAGCAGCAAACCCTGGCCTGGGAGGTCCTGCGCCAGGTACACGGCCGTGACCCCCGGCCCTGGCCGCGCGAGGTGCCACAAGACCCGCACGACAACCAGTGGTCGTTCTGCTTCGCCGGCATGCCGCTGTTCATCAACATGAACTTCCCTGCCCACCGCCTGATGAAAAGCCGCAACCTGGGCCGGCACATTGCCTGGGTGATCAACCCGCGGGAGAGCTTCGACGAGGTGGCCAGTGCCAGCACCGCCAGCGGCCAGCGGATCCGCGCACGCATCCGCGAGCGGGTGCAGCACTACAACGATGGCGTGATGCCGGCCTCGCTGGGCTTCTTCGGCCAGCACGACAACTTCGAATGGCAGCAGTACCAACTGCAGGAACCCGGCTCGCTGAACCCGGCCCGCTGCCCGTTCCATACCTGCGCAACACCCGACCCTTTGATCGAGAACTGAACGTGAATACCGCACTGACCGCCACCTACGCCCTCACTGTCCTGCTGCTGATCGCCACACCCGGCCCGGTAGTGGCGTTGATCGTCAACACCGCCGCTGCCGCCGGCTCGCGCAAGGCCCTGTTCACCGCCATCGGCACCAACTGGGCCTCGCTGGTGCTGATCGGCGTCGCGGCCTGGATCATCATGACCAGCGCAGCCATCGACAAAGCCTGGCTCAACGGCATGAGCCTGCTAGGCTGCCTGTTCATCGGCTACATCGCCGTGAGCACCCTGCGCGAAGCCCTGCAGGCCCCGCCACAGCAGGCCGCAGCCGAAGCGCCAGCGGCCACCCGCGGCGGCCTGCTGCAGGGGTTCATGGTCGGCATCTCCAACCCCAAGGACATCATCTTCTTCATCTCGTTCTTCCCGCAGTTCATCCAGATCACCGAGTCGTTCGGCAAAAGCATGGTGGTGCTGTCACTGCTGTGGATCGCCATCGACTTCGCCGTGCTCAGCCTGTACATCTTCGCCATCGGCAAGATCGCCTCACAGCGCAGCAACCGCCTGATCAGCCTGGCTTCGGGGGTTGCCCTGCTGCTGATCGCCGGCGTTGGCCTGGCCTACAACCTCAAGGCCCTGGCGGCCTGAACCCTGCCGTGCGGCACGCCGCCAAGGAGCGTCCATGACCCTGATCGCCAGGCCCACGGCAGGTGCCGCGCAGCCGTTGCAGGACAGCTATCAGCGCTTCCTGCAGCTGGGCAGCCGCCGCGCACCGCAGACACTGTACGTGCACGAACAGGGCTATCGCTCCAGCGCCATCAATACCGACGCACAGGGAATGCGCTACAGCCATCGCGCCGGCAAGCGCTTTTCGGTGGCCGAATGCGCAGGCGCAGGGCGCATCAACCTGCTGGTGGGGGGCTCCACCGCGCTGGGGATCGGTGCCAGCACCGATGAACATACGGTGGCGTCCAACCTGTCGCTGCTGACCGGTGAGACCTGGCTAAGCCTGGCCGGATGCGGGCTCAACGCCACGCAGGAGCTGCTGCTGTTCCTCACCCATCAGCACCGCTTTGGCCAGCTCGGCCATGTCGTGGTACTCAGCGGGTTGAACACCCTCGCCCAGGAGGCACTGGTCGAGATACTCGCCGCTGCCCATGACCCGCAGCGCTCGCAGGCCCACCTGGCGTTTCTCAATCGTTTCAACGAGGGGGTGCAAGACACCGCGCCGGCGCGCCACGCATCCTTGTGGCAGCAGCTGCGGCATGCCGTTGCACCTCGCCAGGCGCCGCAGTGGCCGGCGCTTGATGCGTTGTCGCCCGCGGACAAACGCCTGGCTCGCGCCGCCGACAGCATCGGCCGTACCCTGCGCCAATGGGAGCGCCTGCTGGCGGACGACCATACCAGCCTGACCTTCATCCTCCAGCCGCTGCTGCCCTGGTGCCGCGAGACGCTGCCTGCCGGCGAACAAGCGATGCTGGCCGGGCTGGCGAAGCAACCGACGAACTTCGACCGCCTGCTCGGTGACAGCTACGACCGCCAACTGCACTCGGCGTTTTTCCGACGCATCAGAAGCCAGGCCGAGCCGGTCCCTTGCTACGACATGAACTGCATGCTCAGCAGCTCACTGGCTTTTGCCGAAGACCTGTTCGTCGATCGCCTGCACTTCAACGATCAAGGCAACAAAGCCCTGGCCAAGGTGATCACCGCCAAGCTGGGCCTGGCCCAGGAAAAACACGCGCAACGCAGAGTGCCGCCGGTCAAGCTGGGCTGATAGGGGTTTCCCGGACTTCCGGCGAGCGGACGAGGATGGCTAGAATACGCCGTCGTCGCACCTGATTCGCCAGAGGCACACCCGCACCTGCCATGACCATTCAAGCCGTCTACCCGCGCCAGGGGCTTAACGCCCTGCGCGCGGCCTGCCTGCCGCTGCTGCTGACGACGTTCGCTGCCCAGGCGTTGGAGGTGAGCATCGACCCGCATGCTGACCTGCTCTACCGCCAGGCCTTGCCGCTACTGGAACAAGCGGACGTGGCAGACGACAGCGCCAGCCCGTTGCGAACCGTTGCAAGCGACCCCGAACTGAGCCGCCAGGGCCAGGCCATGGCCCGCACCCTGCCCACGGCGGTGACGCTACTGAAGAAATCAGTGGCGCTCGATCACCCGGTCGCGCAGTACCGCCTGGCGCTGTACTACATCACCTTCCTGCCGACCACGCAGATCCCGGACGCTGCCTGCCCACTGCTGGAAGCCAGCCTCAAGCAAGGTTTTGCCCCGCCTGCACTGGCCATCGCCCGTTGGTGTCGGCCTTACAACAGCAGCCCTGCCTACCGCGAAGCGCTGGAGTCGATCCCCCGCATGGCCACCCTGTATGCGCCCTACTACCCGCAGCCGGCCACCCGCCTGGCCTGCAACCGCAGCCGGCCACAAGGCCTGGCGTTGCAGTGGGGGCGCCAGCGCGACTACCAGGCCGAAGTGTTCCGCCTGCTCAGTGACCTCGACCCGGCGCGGCGCCAGGCCTTGCTGCAGAAGGCGGTGGAAATCAACGGCTGCGCGTCGGCGCAACAGCACTTGAGCAATCGCTGAGCCCTTGTCGGCAAACCAGCAAGAACGTTCAAGCCAGCGGGCGGCACCTCTGGCATGCTGGCCCACCTTGTCGATTCGTTGTCGTGCCCCATGCCCAACCCCATCCTGGCCCGCCAGGCATTCGCCCATGGCGCCATCGCCATCCTGCCGCTGTCACTGGCCGTCGCCCCCTGGGGGCTGCTCGCCGGTTCCATGGCCATCGAAGCCAACCTCAGTGCCTGGCAAGGCCAGGGGTTGTCGGCCATTGTCTTCGCCGGTGCCGCGCAGCTGGTGGCGATCGGCATGCTCAAGGGCGGCGCCAACCTGTTCTCGATCCTGCTCACCACGTTGCTGCTGACCTCGCAACACCTGCTTTACGGGCTGTCGATGCGGCCTGTGCTGTCGGGGTTGCCGACGCGCTGGCGGCTAGGGCTGGGGTTCCTGCTCACCGATGAGTTCTTCGCCCTGACCAGCCACCACGACCAGCAGCAGTTCAACCGCTGATACGCCCTGGGGGTGGGCCTGACCTTCTACGTGGCGTGGAACCTGTTCACCCTGGCCGGCATCATCCTCGGCCAGAACATCCCGCACCTGGATCAGTTGGGCCTGGACTTCTCCATTGTCGCCACCTTTGTCGCGCTGATCGCGCCGCTGGTGCGCAACCTGCCCACCCTGGTGTGCGTGGCAGTGTCGCTGTTCTGCTCGGTGCTGTTCAGCTTCTGGCACTGGGAAACCGCGCTGGTGGCGGCCGGCCTGCTGGGCATGGCCGCGGGCTTCATCTGTCAGAAATTCTCCGGAGGCCGCTCATGATCTGGCTGCTGATCTTCGCCATGGGAGCGGTGGTGTTCCTCAATCGCTATGCCTTTCTGGAACCGCGCCTGCCCTTGCGGTTGAGCTCCAACGCCCGGCAGTTCCTCGGCTTTGCCGTGCCCGGCATGCTCACGGCCATCTGCGGGCCGATCATTTTCCTGCCTGGCCACCAGCTCGATCTGAGCCCGCTCAACCCGTACCTACTCGGCTCGCTGGTGGCCATCACCCTGGTGCTGTTGACCCGCAGCGTATTGCTGAGCATGCTGGCAAGCATGCTGATCTTCTTCCTGCTGCGCAGCTGGCTGGCATGACCACGCCCCAACGCGAACAGACCCACCTGTGGCAAGCTCCGGCGCTGGGCGACGTCGAGATGCTGCACGCCCGCTACTTCCAGCAGCGCTTCGCCCCGCATGTGCACGAAGGCTACGTGTTCACGGTGATCGAGTCCGGCGCCCAGCGCTTCTGGCACCGTGGCAGCGAGCACCTGGCGCCGGTGGGCAGCATGGTGTTGATCAACCCCGATGAGCTGCACACCGGTGCCACTGCCCACGAGGCCGGTTGGCGCTACCGTGGGTTCTACCCCGAATGCGCACGGGTCACCGGGGTGCTCGACGAGCTGGATCTGGGCCGCCACGGCATGCCGCTGTTCAAGGCCAGCGTCATCCAGGACCCGGCACTGGCCGCGGCCTTCAGCCAACTGAACCAGCGTTCGGAGGCCGGTGCCAGCGCCCTCGAGCAACAAACCGCCTGGCGCCAGGCAGTATTGGCGCTGGTGCAGCGCCACGGCCACTGCGCCGAACCCGCCGCCCCTGGCCATGAGCCACTGGCGGTAGCCCGCGCCCGCGAGTTGCTGGAAAGCCAACTGGCCGACCCACCGTCGCTGGAAACCCTGGCAGCGGCGGTGAACCTCTCGCCCTTCCACTTCGCCCGGGTGTTCCGCCAGGCCACTGGCCTGCCGCCCCATGCCTGGCTCAAGCAGCGTCGCCTGGCCCGTGCCCGGGAGTTGCTGCGCAGCGGCCTGCCGGCCCTGGAAGTCGCCTTCAACCTGGGTTTTGCCGACCAGAGCCACCTCAGCCGACAGTTCAAACAGGCCTATGGCGTCACCCCTGGCGCTTATCGCCAGGCCTGCCTTACCCCCTGACGGCGTGCGGCAATCCACCCCAGGCAGCCTGGCAGGCCACTGCTACACTCAAGGGGCTGAACGGAGGATCCCGCCATGTCCGAACGTGAAATCACCAATCTGCTGTCGCTGATGACCCAGCGCCAGGCCAACTTGAGCAGCGCCTGCAAGGAAATCGCCGACTGGATCGATCGCCAGGGCGACGTGCCCGCCGCCGGCAAGATCCGCGCAAGCCTCAAGGCGCTGGAAGCCGACGAAGCGCAGGTGCGCAAGACGCTGACGTCGCTGAGCATCGAACGCCCGCTGCCACGCTTTCGCAGCTGAAAGCACATCGCTTGAGCCTGTGCACCAGGCTGAAAATGTGAGGGCCGCATAAGCGGCCCCATCTCGATCAGTGCTTCATGTGCATATGGTCATGCCCGCCGCCCGCCTCGGCAGTAAGCGGACGCACCGTTGCCTGCACCTGCAGGGTTTCCTTGGCGCCCTTGGCATCCTCGATGGTCAGGGTCAGTGGCACCTGCTCACCGTCCTTCACCTGCTGGTTCAGGCCCATCAGCATCACGTGCAAGCCATTCGGGTCGAGGGTGACCGGCTTGCCGGCCGGCAGTTCGACCGCCTTGACCTCACGCATGCCCATCACGTCGCCGTTCATGGTCATTTCGTGCACTTGCACGGTCTTGGCTACGGGCGATGCCACGCTCACCAGTTTGCTGTCGCTGCTGGCGGTGAGGGTCATGAAGGCACCGGTGGACTGCTGGTGCGGCACGCTGGCGCGCACCCAGGCGTCGCTCACGGTGGTCTGGGCGAAGGCCGGCAGGGCCAGGCCGAACAGCGCCAGGGCAGCCAGGGTGCGTTTGATCGGTTGCATCGACATTCAGCAAATCTCCATCAGGGTGAGCAGGTCTTCGGTGCATTCCTTGGCGTTGAGGGAATGGCCGAGGCTCAGGCGCAGGGTGCCACGGGTATCGTAGACGTAGCTGGTGGACGAGTGAGAGATGGTATAGGTGTCGCCGACCGGGACTTTTTCGTAGAACACCTTGAACTCCCGGGCCACTTCGGCGATTTCCTCGGGGGTGCCCGTCAGGGCGATGATCGACGGGTCGAACGCCTTGACGTAGGCATCGAGCACTTCGGGGGTGTCGCGTTCCGGGTCCAAGGTGATGAGCACCGGCTGGAACAGCTCGAGGTCACGGCCCCGGAGCATCTTGCGGATCTGCGCCACACGCGCCAGCGCGGTCGGGCAGACCGCCGGGCATTGGGTGAAGCCGAAGAAGATCATCGGCATGCTGCCGTAGAAGCTCGACAGGGAGCGTTCGTTGCCCTGGGTGTCCTTGAGCTTGAATTTGCGCCCGAGGATCTCGTTGCTCATGTTCTTGCCGTACTTGAAGTCCAGGCCGCGGGCCGGGTTGCAACCCGCCAACAGGCCAAGCCCCAGTACGCCCATCCCGGCGACTACCGCGCGCCGGGTCAACAGATCAGTCATGGAACCATCCTTTACAGGGAAGGTGCCGGCCCTTGGGGTGGGTCGGCCAGAAAACCGGGGCATTCTGTCATGCCACCCCCTGGCCATCCACCCGACCTAGGGTGGATCGGGCTGCAGCCCTTTGAATACGGGGCGCGACCGGTTGTCGCAGGGGTTGAATCCGTAACAGTTTGTTGCTAGGGATCAAGGCAGGCATTGTTTAAAAGCATCGCGGGGCAAGTCGCA
>NZ_QKVM01000066.1 GCF_003231305.1 Pseudomonas sichuanensis
ACGATATTTTCAGCGTTTACCGGTAGACGGCAGGAACACCGCCAACAACCCGAACAACGGCAAGTACGAGCACACCCCGTACACATACTCGATGCCACGCAGGTCGGCCACATAGCCCAGCAGCGCCGCGCCGATGCCGCCGAAGCCGAACATCAAGCCGAAGAAGATCCCGGCGATCATCCCCACGTTGCCTGGCACCAGTTCCTGGGCATACACCACGATGGCCGAGAACGCCGAGGCGAGGATGAAGCCGATCACCACGCTGAGCACGGTGGTCCAGAACAGGTCGGCATAGGGCAGCGCCAGGGTGAACGGCGCCACGCCCAGGATCGAGAACCAGATCACCGCCTTGCGCCCGATACGGTCGCCGATCGGCCCGCCGAAGAAGGTGCCGGCGGCCACCGCGCCAAGGAACAGGAACAGGTGCAGCTGGGAGCTGGCCACCGACAGCTGGAACTTCTCGATCAGGTAGAAGGTGAAGTAGCTGGTGAAGCTGGCCATGTAGAAGTACTTGGAGAACACCAGCAGGCCCAGCACCAGCAGCGCCATCATCACCCGCTGGCGCGAGATGCCGTGGGTGGCCTGCACCGCCTTGCGCGCCTTGGCCTGGTTGAGGTGTTCCTTGTACCAGCGGCGCAGCATCAGGGTGACGGCGAAGAACAGCAGCCCGGCCACGCCGAACCAGGCCACGTGGCTCTGGCCGAACGGGATGACGATGGCCGCCGCCAGCAGCGGGCCGAACGCGGAACCGGCGTTGCCGCCGACCTGGAAGGTCGACTGGGCCAGGCCGAAGCGCCCGCCCGAGGCCAGCCGGGCAATGCGCGAGGTCTCGGGGTGGAAGGTCGACGAGCCGATGCCCACCAGCGCCGAGGCCAGCAGGATCATCGGGAAGCTGCCGACGAACGCCAGCATGACGATGCCCACCAGGGTGCACAGGGTGCCCAGGGGCAGCAGGTTCGGCATCGGCCGCTTGTCGGTGAAGAAGCCCACCCAGGGCTGCAGCAGCGAGGCGGTGACCTGGAAGGTCAGGGTGATCAGGCCGATCTGGGCGAAGCTCAGGTTGTAGTTGGCCTTGAGCATCGGGTAGATGGCCGGTAGCACCGACTGGATCAGGTCGTTGATCAGGTGCGCCAGGGCGCAGAAGGTGATGATGCGCATCACCAGCGGGTTGGCCTGGTTGGCCGTGCTGCTGGCGCTGGCGGTTTGGGTGCTGCTGGTGGCCATGGGCGGGATGTCCGTGCGCAGGATGGGATCCGATTATCATGAAACAAATAGATACGAAGCTACCTTTTTATTTTTTCCAGATGAGCTTCCTGACGTAACGTACTTGTAAATGGTTCTCAATATATTTAGCATCCTCAAGTCTCACCTCCCGTAAACGCTGGGCAAAACCGCCCTGCCCTTGCGAGCAGAACCATCCCATGAGCCCGATGCCCGCCTTGCAGCCACAGCCCGACCCCGAGCAGGAAGCGTTGGACTGGTTCTCGCGCCTGCGCCAGCCCGGCTGTGACGACACGCTGCGTCAAGCCTTCGCCCACTGGTGCCAGGACCCACTCAACGCCCGGGCCTATGCCCAGCTCGAAGCTTACTGGCAGCAACTGCAGGTGCCGGCTGCCCGGCCACGGCCGCGGGTCGCCAAGGCCCGCCGCAGCCGCAGCGGGTTGTATCTGGGGTTGATGTTCCTGATGCTGCTGGCGACGCTGGCGTGGCTCTTCTGGCCACAGATGCAGCGCCTGGCCAGCGAGCTGCACACCGGCAGCGGCGAACGGCGCAGCGTGCGCCTGGCCGATGGCTCGACCTTGCACCTGGACAGCGCCAGCGCGATCAACGTCGATTTGCGCGATCGCATCCGCCGACTGCACCTGGTGCAGGGCCAGATATCCCTGGAAGTGATGCTCGATGGCCGGGCCCTGGAAGTGCAGGTGGACGATGCACGTATCCAGGTGTTCGGCACCCGCCTGCAGATTGCCCGCTACAGCGACCATGACGAACTGCTGGTATTGAGTGGCAAGGCCGCCGTCCTGCAGGGTGGCGACCAGCGCATGGTCAGTGCCGGGGAGCGGGTGACCTTCACCGACAGCCACATCAACCCGGTGGAGAAGATCGACAGCAAAGCCGCCGATGCCTGGCGCAGTGGCCGTTTGCAGGTCAGCCAAAGGCCCCTGGCCGAGGTGCTTGAACGCCTGGCGGCCTATCAGGGGCAACGCGTGTGGCTACTGGATGAAGAGGCCGGCCATCGACGCGTGAGTGGCGATTTCGACCTCGATCACCCTTTGCCGAGCCTGGAGCAGCTTGCCCGCGACCAGCAGCTGCGCCTGTACAACGTGCTTGGCCAAGGGCTGATCGTCCGTTGAAGCGAGCTTCCCGGCTAAGTTTTTGAAAGGTTGGCAATTTTTTTTAAAAACGTTGTTGACAGGATCGCGATTCGAGCTAATAATGCGCGCCAAGTTGGCTACATAGCTCAGTTGGTTAGAGCATAGCATTCATAATGCTGGGGTCCGGGGTTCAAGTCCCTGTGTAGCCACCACCTTCTAAAAGGGCTTATCGAAAGATAAGCCCTTTTTCTTTGCCTGCGAAAAAGCTACTTCACCCCCGCCACCACGACGGCCAACCCAAGGCCAATCAAAGCCACGCCGATGACCCGATCGACGATGCGCTGGCGCTCGATCATCGCGGCGCGCAGGCCCGCGCTGGAGAAGAATATCGCCACCAGGCTGAACCACGCCCAGTGAGCGAGCGACATGAACGCCCCATAGGCGAAGTCCAGCGCCAGCGGGCTGCCAGGCTGAACCACCTGGGTGTAGGCACTGACCACGAAGAGCATGGTCTTGGGGTTGAGCGCATTGGTGAGAAAGCCCGTGCGCAGCGCCTTGATCACACCCCCGTCACTGCCTTCCTGCACAGCGCCCAGGCTGATGCGCGTGGTATTGGTCAGCGACTTGTAGCCCAGGTACACCAGGTAACCCGCCCCCACCACCTTCATCGCCAGGAACAGCACCGGGCTGTGGCTGATGATCACGGCGATGCCGAGCACGGTGTACAGCACATGCACCTGCACGCCCATGGCGATACCCAGCGCAGCAGCCAGGCCTGACTTGCGTCCCTGTGCATAACTGCTGCGGGTGACCATGGCGAAGTCGGCCCCCGGGCTGATGACGGCCAGGAGGGTGAAGAGAGCGACGGCGATGAGTTCGTTCACGAACGGATATCCTCGATGAAAATTCACGGAAGACGGGATTATCCTGTTGCCTTGAACGAGTAAAAATCGATTTAAAGTAACGCCAATCTGCTAGTTTTACTCACCTATTTGCATGTAATCGACCGGATGCTGCACTTCGTGGGAGCGGGCTTGCCCCGCGATAGCGCCGGCACAGGACAGCACATGAAACTGCCCCCACTGACCGCCTTTCGATACTTCGACCTCGCCGCCCGCAGCGAAAGCTTCGTACGCGCCGCCGAGCAGTTGCACGTCACCCACGGCGCCGTCAGCCGCCAGGTACGCCTGCTGGAGGAAGGCCTTGGGCTAGAGCTGTTCGAGCGCCGCAACCGGGCGGTGTTCCTGACCCGCGCCGGCCGCGAGCTGCACGGCACCACCCAGGCGATCTTCGAGCAACTGGAAGGCACCGTGCAGCGCCTGCAGCAGCAAACCGACGACAAGGTGCTGGTGGTCTCCTGCGAGCCGACCATCGCCATGCGCTGGCTGATCCCGCGCCTGCCGCGCTTGCACGCCGAGCACCCCGACCTGCAACTGCACCTGGTGGCGGCGGGCGGCCCGGTGGATTTCGCCCGCGCAGGCGTGGACATGGCCCTGCGCCGGGACGACTTCCACTGGGACCGCCGGCTGCACAGCCTGAAGATCTGCGATGAATGGATCGGCCCGGTGGCCGCCGCGCGCTGCGATGGCCAGCGCCTGCTCCACAGCAAGACGCGCCCGGATGCCTGGTCGACCTGGCTGCGCCTGAGCCGTCACCCTGCCGAACACAAGGAACGCAGCGACTTCGAACACTTCTACCTGTCGATCCAGGCTGCCAGCGCCGGCTTGGGGCTGGCCATGGCCTCGGCGCTGATGGTCGGCGACGAGCTGGACAGCGGCCAGCTACAGGCGCCCTTCGGCTTCCTGCGCGACGGCTCCAGCTACCACTTGCTCAGCCCGCAGCCGTTGGACGACGGCAGCAAGCGCCAGCGCTTCGCGCAGTGGGTCGGCGCCGAATGCCAGGTACACCTGGCTCAGCTCGGCTTGCTGCAGAACGAGGACCCGGCACCACCATCGCCGCCCCAGGTGCGGTAACCGGCGGTATCGATATGAATGCGCCCTGACGGATAACGCCCCAACCCCATGCTCCAGGCCTGGCCGTGCTGCTGCCAGAAACTGCACAGCGGATTGGGGTCGGCCCAGGCCGGCAGCAGCAGGTCTACGGCGAAGGCGCGCATATGGGCACTGCTCGGCGCACCGCCGGCACAGGCATTGAGGCTCGGATCGCGGTAGGCCGAGACCACCTCGAACTGGCGCAGGATGCCCTGCTCGTCCAGCGTCTTGATCAGTGACAGCGTCGAGCGCACTGCCGGCCAGTGGCTGGCCGGCGGCACCGCGAACGGCGAGGCGCGGCACTGGCGCCAGTCCGAGGCCGAGCGCAGCAGCTGATGGATCGGCACCACCCCGTACAACCGTGCGTCCACCAGCATTTCCCGGAACCTGCGGTTTTCGTGATCCCCCGCCCATTGGGCGAACATCCACACATCGCGCTCGTCGGCCTGGGCTACACCCATGCACGAAAGCGCACCCGCCAATAGCCATGCCTTGCCGCTTTTCATCGCCCCACCTCTTCATCCACCATGGGCGTGCCCGCCGTCCTGGCGGCCACTGACATGGAGTTAAGCATGCACAAGATTGCACTCTCGGGCCTGGCCGCCCTCGCCTTCAGCGGGCTGGCCATGGCCGACGCGCAGATCGACCTGGGCGACGCCCAGCGGGTCACCCGGCTGTTCGCCTACCCCAACAACTGCCACGTGATCTGCTACCGCGACTGGAGCCTGGAAAAGACCGTCGAGCACTACCTCACCCAAAGCGTGCAACGCGACGGCTATGCCAACGCCAAGGTGACGGTGAACCGCGACAACGACAAGTTGCACGCCAGCATCACGGGGGTTCCGGCCGGCTACACCGAACCGCTGCGCAAGCTGCTCGACAGCGGCGAGCTGGCCTACCAGGGCGCCACCCGCCTGAACCAGAAAGGCGGCTGGGACTACAGCTGGTATCTGTTCCTGCCGCTGGGCATGGCCCTGGAGAACCGCCGCAGCATTGAGCTGCTGCATTTCCCGCCGGACTATTCGCTGACCCGCTACCAGGATTACCTCAAGTCCAACACCACCGACCGCTGGGCGGACCTGCTGACCTACAACGGCATCGACGCCAGCCAGACCCCGGCCTACCAGACCATCGTCGATATCGCGCCGATCGCCGCGCCGTCGGATGCCGGCAAGGCCCTTGAAGGGGTCTACGACTATTTCCGCGATTACCAGGTGAGCATGGTCAGGCAGATGACCGTCACCCATGCCGGCCAGGCGCTGCCGATGGTCGCCTTCGGCGCGCCGGTACGCGCCTGGATCCAGCAGCAGTACGGGCCGAAAGTGAACGTGCTGGGCCTGGTCAGCATCACCCCCGAAGCCGGCGGCACCAAGGTGCCCGTGCTGGGCGCCAACCACCCCAGCGCCATCTGGTACGCCGCCGACCCGAAAAGCTACGACGGCGACCAGGACAAGGCCGACGCCGCCGGCCTGAAGATGATGGGCCAGGACCTCTCCGCCGCCTGCTGGCAGGCCGGCATGGGCCGCAACCCGCAGGCCGACGCCAAGCTCACCCTGGATGCTTGCAGCACCAAGTGGCAGGTGACACAGAAGAAGCAGACCTGCGAACTGTTCTACCGCACCATCCGCAACATGACGCCGGAGCAGGCAGCAGCCAAGTGCAATACCGGAGCGGTGACGCGCAGCTTGCGGGATTTGCGTAAACCCATCGATAACCCGCAAGCACTTTAGCGCCAGGAAATGCACAGCAACAATCCAGGAATGCTCAGGTGCGAGTCTTTGAGTGATCATCCCCAAGCCGATTGCTTGCTGGTGTGCCCGCTTGACTGTCAAGGTTGAGATGGCATAATCACTCTCACCACTCAACCCCGTACGCGATGATTCAGTTCGTCGGCTGTTGGGGTGAAAAAACCGGCCTTTGCGCCGGTTTTTTCGTTTCAAGGGAATGAAACCTTGCGTACCGCCTGCTTCGTTGATGGATACAACGTCTTTTACGGCCTGGTCGCCGGCACTCGCTACAAATGGCTTGACCTGCCTTCGCTACTGGCTCACATCCTGCGCACGGAACAACCGGGCAGCCTGCTGAGCGCGATCAACTTCTACACCTCGGGCGTGAAGCCATCTTTGGCAAGCCGTGGCCGGCTGTCTAAGGAGGCCCAGGACACCTACCTGCGAGCCCTGATCGCGCGCAACGTATCGGTCTTTTATGGCCGCCATCAACTCGAACCACGCAGCGCCCCGCGCTTCATCGACAAAAAGACGCCACCCTCCCGAGTCGATCAGGTCGCCATCTGGAAACTCGAAGAAAAGGAAACCGACGTTCGCATTGCCTTGAGCATGTACCGGCTGGCCGCCCGGCAAGCACACCTGCCGACCGACCAGCGAGTGAGACAGATAGTCCTGGTTTCCGCAGACACGGACATGACGCCGGCCCTGCAGGCCCTGCGCGAAGACTTTCCCGATATCTGCCTGGGCGTGGTGCTCCCGCACCGAGAGGGGATGAAACGTGTACCGCCAGGCTCACTCAGAAATCATTGCAGCTGGATGCGCCGCCTCGTGACGAATGAAGAGCTTGCCTGTCACCAGTTCCCTGAACGGGTTGCCACTCTCAAGAAGCCGGCTATCAAACCGGCATACTGGTAACCCGTCAGTCCTCGAGCAGCGTACAGGCCATCACCAACGCATCTTCACGCCCACCCGCCACCGGGTAGTAGTCGCGTCGCCGGCCGATTTCGTTGAAACCGTAGCGCTCGTACAACCGATACGCCGACTGGTTGCTGGCACGCACTTCGAGGAAGCACTCACGGCCATTGAGTTGGTAGGCCCGTGCCATCAGGTGCTCGAGCAGGCGCAGGCCCATGCCACGGCCCTGGCTCTCCGGCTTGACGGTGATATTGAGCAGGTGCGCCTCGTCGATGATCACGTTGATCACGCCATGGCCGACCTGTTGCTGACCATCGAACATCAGCCACACTTCGTACGACTTCAGCGCATCCTGGAAGATGCCGCGGGTCCAGGGGTGGCTGAAGGCTGCGTATTCGATCTTCAACACGGCATCCAGATCCGCCTCGGTCATCGGGCGGAAACTGATCGACTCACTCATTCAACGCTCTTCCAGCGCGCCATCAGCTGGCGCATGGCTTTCCAGACGTCCGCCTTGCGCTGCGGCTCGTCCATCAACAGTTCAAGGCCGGGCAAAGCCCAGGCATCGCCGAGCAGGTCGACCTTGAGTTCTTGGTAATAGGCCTCGGCGTCGGCCTGGCCGGCGAAGCGAATGGCGGGCAGGCCGATCAGCCACAGGCAGGTGCTGGGCGCCTCTTCCAGGCGTGCGGCGATGAAGCCCTGGACGAAGTCGCGAGCGGCGTCCGGCCCTTGATCCATGTTGCCGCGCATCAGCAGCGGCCAACGCACCGGCTCGCCGATGATCTGCGGGGCGTCCGGCAGCCCGGCGGCGCGCAGCATGTCCTTTAGCAGCAGGTACGACGGGTCGCGGCTCTGGAACGGTTGGCCGGTGGCCAGCTCCACCAGCAGCAGGCAACTGCCGGCGCGCAGCAGTTGCAGGGCAAAGTGCGGGGGTGGCACCGGGGCCGGGCGCGGCGCGGGGGCCTCCACCTCGGCTTCGACCGGCTTGGCGACCGGTTTCGGCATGCTGCCAGGGCGCGGAATCTCGATTTTCGGCCGCTCTGCGCGCGGCTGGGGCGCCGCTGGCGCTTCCCGGGGCGCGGGCGCCGACGGACGCACCTCGAAGTCGATATCCTCGACCGGAGCTTGCGGCAACAACAGCTCGGGGCGCGAAGGTGCGGCGAACGGCAGTTCGGCGCGCGGCAGCCAATGCACCACTTGCATGGCGGAAAGGTAGGCGCGGCGACGGGGTTCGGTCAGCAAGGCTCGGGGGTCCGGGGTTCGAAACGTCGCACATTCTAACGTTGTTGGCCGGGCAGTGCTGCAACTGGTCGGCGGATTTTTGTCAGCTGTGGCGATCCTTTCGCGGGGCAAGCCCGCCCCCACGGTATCGCGGGGCCCCGCGAAAGGGCCAGTGAACCCCCTACAAGAGCCAAGGTTATCCCCCATTACAGACCAAGGGGTGAAATCCTCCCCCCTGGATGAAGTACAATCGCCCCCTTTTTACTTGGCAACGAGTAGACGCCAATGATCGAACCCAAGCGCGTCCTGCGCGCCCTAGCCGAACACTGGGCCCTGATCGAGCCGCTGTGCGAGCGCTTCGACCAAGGCACCCTGAGCCTGATCGAACTGCGCCAGCAGTTGGCCCGCCAACAGGTGGAAAGCACGCCGCAGGACATCACCCAGCTGCTCGACGTGTGGATCCGCCTGGACATCCTGGTCCCGGTAGCCAAGAGCCCGAACCGTTTCGAGCTCAACGCGCAGATCCACGACTTCCTCGCCTACCTGCGCCGCGAACACCGGCTGGGCCTGTGCCTGGAGATCGAAGCCTACCTGCGCCACCTGGAGCGCCTGGCCGGGCATATCCAGGACGCCTTCGACAACCGCGACAGCGACGACCTGGCGCGCCAGCTGCGCTTGCTCGACATGCGCGTGCGCGACGTGCTGAAGAAACTCGACAACGACGAGCAGGCGCTGGTGGCCGTGGCCGAGCGGGCCAAGACCAGCAACCGGCAGATCCCGCTGCGCCAGCGTTACGCCGAAGTGCTGGCGACCTGGGACGAGTACGTCGAACCGATGATCCAGCTGGTCAACGCCGACGGTGCCTTCGAGCAGGGCGTGCGCAAGGTCGAGACCGTGCTGCTGCGCCTCCTGGGCGAGCAGGCGCGCCTGGGCCACCTGGTCGATGACGACATGCTGCTGCGCACCCACGCGCGCATCCTCGAGATGCAGACCAGCGCCCAGCTCACCCTGCGCCACGCCCGCGAACTGCTGCTGCCGCTGCGCGAAGAAGCCCGCCGGCACAACGCCGTGACCCGTGGCGCCGCGCTGGCCTTGTCGGTGATCCGCAAGAAGGGCATCGACGCCGTGCCGCAAGCGGCCATGCCGATGTTCACCCGCCCGCAGAGCACCTTCCTGGGCAGTGCCAGCCAGGTCGAAGCCTATGTCTATGCCCTGGCCCGTTTCGAGCCCAAGCCTGCGCGCTTCCCCAAGGCGCACAAGACCCAGAAAGGCCCGTTGCCCCGCGCCCCGCGCACGGTCAAGGAGATGCTCGAGCGCTGCGAGGACGCCCTGCCGCTGCCGGACCTGATGGTCTGGCTACTGGAGCAGGAACCCGAGGGCGCCACCGACGAACTGCTGTACTGGTTCTCGCGCCTGTCGCGCGAGAAGCGCTTCGCCCGCCAGCGCCTCGACCGCCAGGAATACATCACCCGCGAACACCTGGTCAGCCTGCGCTCCTTCGCCCTGACGTCCAGCCGCGAAAACCAGCCGGCCACCACGACCGAATCCACCGCGAGCCCCGCCCATGCATCTTGATCTTTCCGAACTGTCCCAGCTCGCGCCGATCTTCCGCGAGCTGTTCAAGGGCTTCCACGTCAGCCGCCGCGACCCGGAGCTGTACGCCCAGCTGTCGAATTTCCAGGACCAGTACCGCACCCTGTTCAAGGCCCTCGGTTTCGAGCTGGTCTGCGACACCCGCGGTTTCTATTACTTCGTCCCCGAGCAGGCCGCCGCGCAGGTCAACAAGACCGCCCAGCGCCTGTCGCTGTTCACCTTCATCCTGGTCGAGCATCTGGCCGACCAGGGCCGTGACCCGATGGCCGTGCTCGACGGCGGCAGCATCGGCCGCGACGAACTGCCGTCGCTTTTGGACAAGTACCGCGACCTGTTCTTCCAGGCCGAAGTGCAGACCGTCGAGGAGCTGGAAGAGAAGATCCTGCGCCGCATGACCCAACTCGGTTTCGCTCACGAAGAGGGTGGCATCTACCGCTTCCTGCCGCCGATGCACCGCTTCCTCGACGTGTGCCTGTCGGTGCAGCAGGACCGCGACCTCGCCGCCACCCTGCACAGCGACCTGCCACTGCCCATCCCCGTACTGGTGGTGGAAGAGACGCCCGAAGAACTCAACCGCACCGACGACCCGCTCGACCTCACGCCGTTCGACGGCCAGGAGAGCGAAGAGGACGCCCTGGCCCGGGCCATCCGCGAAGAGCAACAGGAGATTGACGCATGAGCCAGGAACGCTACGGCATCCGCCGCTTCGCACTGCTCAACACCGCCGGCTACAGCCTGGGCCTGTTCCCCCTGGAACACCCGCTGTCGGTCTATGGCGCCAACAACCTGGGTAAATCGGCGTCGATCAACGCCCTGCAGTTCCCGATCCTGGCGCGCATGTCGGACATGAGCTTCGGCAAGTACAGCCTGGAACAGTCGCGGCGCTTCTACTTTGCCAGCGACACCAGCTACATCCTTTGCGAGCTGAACCTGCCCCACGGCCCGCACGTGATCGGCGTGGTCGGCCGCGGCCCGGGTGGCGGCTTCGGCCACCAGTTCTTCGCCTACCAGGGCGAGCTGGACCTGGCCCATTACCAGAAAGACGACACCTGCCTGCGCCAGAAAGAACTGTTCACCAACCTCGAGCGCAACGGCCTGAAAGCTTACGAGCTCAAGCCGGACGAACTGCGTCGGCTGCTGGTCGGCGGCCACACCTCGGTGCCGCTGGACCTCACCCTGATCCCGCTGCGCTCGACCAGCGAGCAGAGCCTGAAGACCTTCCGCGCGCTGTTCATCAACCTGCTGCACATGCGCGAAATCACCGCCGCCAAGCTCAAGCAACTGTTCCTCGACGCCTTCGAACACAGCCTGCGCTCGGGCAGCGTCGACTACATCGCCGCCTGTGAAGAGGCCTTCCGTGACGTGCGCCGCATGGAGGGCGACTACAACGCCCTGGTGGCCGCGGGCCCACTGGTCGAGGCCCTGGCCGGTGGCGTGGCCCAGCGCGACATCCTGCGCGGCAAGCTGCACCGTATTTCGCCCCTGCTCGACAACCTGCTGGGCACCTGGCAGGAATACGCCATGGCGCGCAAGGAAGAGCTGGTCATCCAGTCCGAGCACTACCGTGGCGAGCAGGACCGCCTGCAGAACGACCAGCGCGGCGGCACCCAGGAGCTGATGCGCCTGGAGCGCGAGATCACTGGCATCCAGCGCTGGCTGGGTGAGCTGTCGGTGCTCAAGCACCGTTTCGCCCTGGTCACCGACGTCAAGACCCTGGAACAGCAGCTGCTGGCCGCCAAGGACGCCCACGACGAACTGGCCGGCGCCCTGGCCCAGTCGCGGCAGTTCTCCGCCGAAGACCTCGACGAGCGCGTGCGCGACCTCGAAAAACGTGTGAAAGCGGTCAAGCTGCAACTCGACCACGCCGACAACAACAGCTACGCCCGCCTGCGCGAAGAGTTCTCCCAGCAGGACGTCGACCGCCTGATGCGCCTGTTCAACGGCGCGCTGTTCAGCCTGCCGCTGGGCGAGCGCGGCATCGAGCTGGATGACAGCGATGTCTGGGTCAAGACCCTGGAAGGCGTGCTTGACCGCTTCAAGGGCGAGCGCTTCGAAGTGCCGGGCCTGTCCATCGATATCTCGCACATCGACCCGCCCGCGCTGCAGGCCCTGGCCGACCGCGCCGCCCTGCGCGACCAGAAAGAACGCCTGGACAAAGAGCTCAAGCAGCTCAAGACCCAGCAGGCCGTGGCCCTCGACCGCGCCGCCAGCAAGGCACAGACCGAAGCGCTGTACCAGCAGGTGCTGGATGCGCAGAAGGCACTGGAAGATTTCCGCCGCGCCGAGACCCTGGCCGCCGAAGAGCCGGAGAAGATGGAACAGCTGAGCCAGCTGGAAGCGGCCCAGGACGAGCTCAAGCGCTCCAGCGACGCCTTCACCGAACGCGTCCAGCAGCTCTCCGCCAAGCTGCAGCTGGTAGGCCGGCAGATCGCCGACCTGGAAGCCAAGCAGCGCACCCTGGAGGACGCCCTGCGCCGTCGCCAGTTGCTGCCGGCCGACCTGCCCTTCGGCACGCCGTTCATGGAAGCGATCGACGACTCCATGGACAACCTGCTGCCACTGCTCAACGACTACCAGGACAGCTGGCAGGCGCTGCAGCGCGTGGACAACCAGATCGAAGCGCTGTACGCCCAGGTGCGCCTCAAGGGCGTGGCCAAGTTCGACAGCGAAGACGACATGGAGCGCCGCCTGCAGCTGCTGATCAACGCCTACTCGCACCGTACCGAGGAAGCGCTGACGCTGGCCAAGGCGCGCCGCGCGGCGGTCACCGACATCGCCCGGACCCTGCGCAACATCCGTAGCGACTACGACAGCCTGGAACACCAGCTGGCGCTGTTCAACCGCGAGATCAACAAGCGCCAGGTGTCCAACCTGGAGAGCTTCCGCGTGGTGCTGGCGCCGAACAAGGAAGCGCTCAAGCACATCGACCAGATCATCCACAGCGCCGGCCAGTACGAGGAAGGCGAGACCCTGTCGGTGTTCGACCTGACCCAGAACAGCGACCAGGATCACAAGAACGAAGAGGCCAAGGAATACCTGGCGCGGCTGGTGGCGGCCAACCACAACCAGCTGGGCCTGAAGGACCTGTTCGAACTGGCGTTCGAGATCACCAAGATCAACAGCCAGCCGGTGATCCACGCCGACATCGACGGCGCCGCTTCCAACGGCACCACCATGACCATCAAGGCGCTGACCAACATGTACCTGTTGCTGCACCTGATGGACCGCGACCTGGCCGGGCGCATTCGCCTGCCGTACTACCTGGACGAGGCGGCGGACATCGACGAACGCAACCAGGCCGCGCTGCTGGAAACCAGCCAGCAATTGGGCTTCGTGCCGATCCTGGCGAGCGTGAAGCCGCAGGTGTCGGCGCGGGTGGCGATCGATCTGGAAGGCGGTAGCGGGCCGAATGGCATCTACATCGACGAGGCGGACTGGAAGTACATCAGCCGTCGCGATGAGGTGAAGGCCATCGTGCGTGAGGATGAGGCCGAGGAACTGGCCTGAGGTAGCCGGGGCCGCGTTGCGGCCCTTTCGCGGGTAAACCCGCTCCCACAGGTTTGATGCCGCACTTGTGGGAGCCGGTTTACCCGCGAACGAGGGCGAAGCCCTCGCCTTTCAAAGCATCGCGGGGCAAGCCCGCTCCCACGCCAACACACATCATGGCGTGGGAGCGGGCTTGCCCCGCGATCGTTTCTAGCAGGTTATTGCTGTGCCCAAGGCAGAATCGGAATCGCCGTCACCGCATTCTGCGGGCTGCCTTCGATCAGGCGGTCGCTGTACACCAGGTACACCAGCGTATTGCGCTTCTTGTCGAGAAAACGCACCACCTGCATGGTCTTGAACACCAGCGAGGTGCGCTCCTTGAACACCTCCTCACCGTCTTTCAAGTCACCCTTGAACTGGATCGGCCCGACCTGACGGCAGGCGATCGACGCTTCGGCACGGTCCTCGGCCAGCCCTAACCCACCTTTCAGGCCGCCGGTCTTGGCCCGCGACAGGTAACAGGTCACGCCCTCGACCTTGGGGTCGTCGAAGGCTTCGACGACGATACGGTCATTGGGCCCGACGAACTTGAACACGGTGGACACCTGGCCGATCTCCTCGGCCCCGGCCAGCATCGGCAGCGCCAGGGCTGCCACGGCAATCATCCTTTTCAGCACGTTCACTTCCTCAGACCAGGACCAGGTTGTCGCGGTGCACCAGCTCAGGCTCGGCACTGTAGCCCAACACGCTTTCGATGGCATCGGACGGCTGGCCGATGATCTTCTGCGCTTCCAGCGCGCTGTAGTTGGCCAGGCCACGGGCCACTTCCAGGCCATCCGGGCCGACGCAGACCACCATCTCGCCGCGGCGGAAGCTGCCCTGCACGGTCTTCACGCCGACCGGCAGCAGGCTTTTGTTGGCCTGGCGCAGGGCCTGCACGGCACCGTCATCCAGTACCAGAGTGCCACGGGTCTGCAAGTGGCCGGCCAGCCACTGCTTGCGCGCGGCAAGCATGCCGCGCTCGGGCGACAGCAGGGTGCCCAGGCGCTCGCCGGCCTTCAGGCGGTCCAGCACGCGCTCGATACGGCCACCGATGATGATGGTGTGCGCACCGGAACGGGCAGCCAGGCGCGCGGCGCGCAGCTTGGTCTGCATGCCGCCACGGCCCAGGGCGCCACCGGTACCGCCGGCCACCGCGTCGAGCGAGGGGTCGTCGGCACGGGCTTCATAAATAAGCTGGGCTTCGGGGTTGTTGCGCGGGTCGGCGTCGAACATGCCGTCGCGGTCGGTAAGGATCACCAGCAGGTCGGCCTCGACCAGGTTGGCCACCAGCGCGGCCAGGGTGTCGTTGTCGCCGAAGCGGATCTCGTCGGTGACCACGGTGTCGTTCTCGTTGATCACCGGCACCACGCCCAGGTCGACCAGGGTGCGCAGGGTGCTGCGCGCGTTCAGGTAACGCTTGCGGTCGGAAAGGTCGTCATGGGTCAGCAGGATCTGTGCGGTGTGCTTGCCATGCTCGCCGAAGCTCGACTCCCAGGCCTGCACCAGGCGCATCTGGCCGAGTGCGGCAGCGGCCTGCAGCTCGTTCATCGCGCTCGGTCGGGTGGCCCAGCCCAACTGGCTCATGCCGGCAGCCACTGCCCCGGAGGAGACCAGCACCAGTTCCACGCCCGCTTCACGCAGGGCCACCATCTGCTCGACCCACACCGCCATGGCGCCACGGTCCAGGCCCTTGCCATCGGCAGTCAGCAGCGCGCTGCCGATCTTCACGACCCAGCGCTTGGCGCCAGTCACCTTGCTTCGCATCTTCTCTTCCAACCTATGTCGAATCTGTAGATACCTGAGATACAAAAACGCCGCTCCAGAGAGCGGCGTTCAGTGTACTGCAACCGATCAGTCGCGCACGTAAATGATTTCCGGGCCGTCTTCGTCGTCCTCGAAATCATCATCCCAGCCGTCATCGTCACCGATGTCGTGCACGCTCTTGACGCCGGTACGGCGCAGGGTGCGCGCGTCGTCCAGGGCCTGCAGCTGGGCACGGGCTTCGTCTTCGATGCGCTGGTCGAGGTCGGCCAGCTCTTCGGCATAGGCCGGGTCGTTGGCCAGGCGGTCGGCGCGGTCTTCGAGGTAGCGCATCAGGTCGTGGCTGAGCTTCTCGGTGCCTTGCTTGGAGATTGCCGAGATCACGTAGACCGGGCCTTCCCACTGCAGGCGCTCGACCACTTCCTTGACCCGCTCGTCGCGCTCGTCGTCCATGACCATGTCGGCCTTGTTCAGCACCAGCCAGCGCTCACGCTCGGCCAGCGACGGGCTGAAGCGGGTCAGCTCGTTGACGATCACTTCGGCGGCGTCGGCCGGGCTGCTTTCGTCCAGCGGCGCCATGTCGACCAGGTGCAGCAGCACGCGGGTACGCGCCAGGTGCTTGAGGAAGCGGATACCCAGGCCGGCACCGTCGGAGGCGCCTTCGATCAGGCCGGGAATGTCGGCGATGACGAAGCTCTTCCAGCGGTCGACGCTGACCACGCCCAGGTTCGGCACCAGGGTGGTGAACGGGTAGTCGGCGACTTTCGGCTTGGCGGCCGATACCGAGCGGATGAAGGTGCTCTTGCCGGCATTCGGCAGGCCCAGCAGGCCGACGTCGGCCAGGACTTTCATTTCCATCTTCAGGTCGCGCTGGTCACCCGGCTTGCCAGGGGTGGTCTGGCGCGGCGCACGGTTGGTGCTGGACTTGAAGCGGGTGTTGCCCAGGCCGTGCCAGCCGCCCTGGGCGACCATCAGCTTCTGGCCCGGGGTGATCAGGTCACCGATGACTTCCTGGGTGGAGGCGTCGATCACGGTGGTGCCGACCGGCACGCGCAGGAACAGGTCGTCGCCTTTCTTGCCGGTGCAGTCGGTGCTGCCGCCGTTGGAGCCGCGCTGGGCTTCGTGATGACGGGTGTAGCGGTAATCGACGAGGGTGTTGAGGTTCTCGTCGGCCACCATGTACACCGAGCCGCCGTCGCCACCGTCACCGCCGTTGGGGCCACCGTTCTCGATGAATTTCTCGCGGCGGAAGCTCATGCAACCGTTACCGCCGTCACCGGCTTTTACCCGGATCGATACTTCGTCAACAAACTTCATTCAAAACCGCCTCTCGTCGAATGACGAGTCGAAAACCAGAAAACCTGAGGCTCTTGCAAAAATGAGCGCGGCGGCCCCGTACGACCAGAAACCAGCGCCAGCAGCCCAAACAAACAGCTTTGCAAGAGGCTCAACACAAACGAAAAAGCCCCGTCGCATGACGGGGCTTCTGGAGCGACGTCGCGATTAAGCGGCGACAATGCTCACGTAACGGCGGTTGAACTCGCCTTTCTTCTCGAACTTGATCACGCCTTCGATCTTGGCGAACAGGGTGTGATCCTTGCCCATGCCAACGCCGTAGCCGGCGTGGAACTGGGTGCCGCGCTGACGGACGATGATGTTGCCGGCCTTGACGACCTGGCTGCCATACATCTTCACGCCAAGGCGTTTCGATTCTGAGTCGCGACCGTTACGGGTACTACCACCAGCCTTCTTGTGAGCCATGGTTCAATTCTCCAAATAAATTCAGGGGATCTAGGGGATTAAGCCTGGATGCCGGTGATTTTGATCTCGGTGAACCACTGGCGGTGGCCCATGCGCTTCATGTGGTGCTTACGACGACGGAACTTGATGATACGAACCTTGTCGTGACGGCCTTGCGAAATCACTTCGGCCACAACCTTGGCACCAGCGACAACTGGAGCACCGATGGTGACTTCTTCACCGTTGGCGACCAGCAGAACGCGATCGAAGGTCACGGATTCGCCAGTGGCGACTTCCAGTTTTTCGATCTTGAGGAATTCACCTTCAGCGACTTTGTACTGCTTGCCGCCGGTAACGATTACTGCGTAAGACATGGTATTTCTCCGATAATCCTGCTCACCCAGCGCTTTATATGATGAGTATTGGCTGGCATGGCTGCATAGGGCTGGAACGGCCCGGTGCAATTGCGTAAGGCAGGTGCTGCCCAGGAAGTTAGGGTGCGCGATTGTACGCAACCGCAGAAATGCTTGCAAGTACTGGCCAGGGCCCACGGGCACCGCGCCTTGACACACCGATACCCGCGACCTAGCATGCCGCGCAACCTCAATGGAGCAGCCGATGCAACCCCAATCCTTCTACCGCGCGGTAGCTGACGATTTCAGCGCCGTCGACGAGATCATCAAGAAGCAGCTGACCTCGCGCGTGCCGCTGGTATCGAAGATCGGCGACTATATCACTTCCGCTGGCGGCAAGCGCCTGCGCCCACTGCTGGTGCTGCTGTGCGGCAAGGCCCTGGGCCGCGAAGGCGATGACCTGCGCCTGCTGGCCGCCACCATCGAGTTCCTGCACACCGCCACCCTGCTGCACGACGACGTGGTCGACATGTCCGGCATGCGCCGTGGCCGCTCCACTGCCAATGCCCTGTGGGGCAACGCGCCGAGCGTGCTGGTGGGCGACTTCCTTTATTCGCGTTCGTTCGAAATGATGGTCGAACTGGGCTCGATGCCGGTCATGCAGATCCTCTCCAAGGCCACCCGGGTGATCGCCGAAGGCGAGGTGCTGCAGCTGTCGCGCGTGCGCGATGCCAGCACCACCGAAGAGGTGTACATGGACGTCATCCGCGGCAAGACCGCGATGCTGTTCGAGGCCTCGACCCACAGCGCCGCCGCGCTCGCCCAGGCCACCGACGAACAGCGTGAAGCCCTGCGTACCTTCGGCGACCACCTGGGCGTGGCCTTCCAGCTGGTCGACGACCTGCTGGACTACAAAGGCGACTCGGAAACCCTGGGCAAGAACGTCGGCGACGACCTGGCCGAGGGCAAGCCGACCCTGCCGCTGATCTACACCATGCGTGAAGGTACGCCTGAGCAGGCTGCCCTGGTGCGCAAGGCAATCCAGAAAGGTGGCATCGAAGACCTGGAGCAGATCCGCATTGCCGTCGAGGCTTCGGGCGCCCTGGCCTATACCGCCCAGATGGCCCGTGACTACGTGGCCCGTGCCATTGCCTGCCTGGAAGTGCTGCCGGCCAGCGAATACCGGGATGCGCTGATCGAGTTGAGCGAGTTCGCGGTAGCGCGCACCCACTGATCCATCGCGTCATGTTCATCGCGGGGCAAGCCCGCTCCCACGCAAGGCATACAGGCTTTGCGTGGGAGCGGGCTTGCCCCGCGATGCGTTTGTGCAGAAAACCACTAAACCTTATACAATGTGCGCCTTTACCCGTCTGTACCTTAAGGAACGCCTGTGAGCACTCTGCCACCCTGCCCTAAATGCAACTCCGAATACACCTACGAAGATGGCGCGCAACTGATCTGCCCCGAGTGCGCCCATGAGTGGTCGGCCAGCGGCGAAGTCGAAGCCAGCGACAACGTGGTGAAGAAGGATTCGGTGGGCAACGTGCTGCAGGATGGCGACACCGTCACCGTGATCAAGGACCTCAAGGTCAAGGGCTCCTCGCTGGTGGTCAAGGTCGGCACCAAGGTCAAGAACATCCGCCTGTGCGACGGCGACCACGACATCGACTGCAAGATCGATGGCATCGGCGCAATGAAGCTCAAGTCCGAGTTCGTGCGCAAGGTCTGACCTCCCTTTCGGGGCCGCCCTCGGGTGGCCCTGACAGATCCTGCAACAGGATCGCCTGCACCCTTCGCATCATTTTTGCCAATTGTTACTTGCTATTTTGATAATAAGAATTATTCTCATTGGAACCGCTATCCAAGGAGAATAGCCATGACTTATCTGATCGACGCCTGGCTGGAACGCCCCCACCCCTACTTACGCATCCTGCATCGCGAGACCGGCGAAGTGTGCGCCGTGCTCGAGGAAGACGCACTCGACGAGCTGCGTGACCAGGGTGACCTGGACATGACCGGGTTGAATTCGAGTGAACCGGGGGTACTGAAGGAACTGGTGAGGAACCTGTTTCTGTTCTGCTATGCGCGGGCGTTGCGCCCTGGGGGAACGGATTGGAACTGAAAAATCGCGGGGCAAGCCCGCTCCCACGGAGATTACGTGGGAGCGGGCTTGCCCCGCGATTGTGTAGGTCTTACAGAACGTCGAGCAGCTCGACGTCGAACACCAGGACACTGTGCGGCGGGATGCTACCGACGCCCTGGGCGCCGTAAGCCAGTTCGCTTGGCACGTACAGGCGCCATTTGCTGCCGGCGTTCATCAGCTGCAGGGCTTCGGTCCAGCCAGCGATCACGCCGCCAACCGGGAACTCGGCCGGCTGGCCGCGCTCGTAGGAGCTGTCGAATACGGTGCCGTCGACCAGGGTGCCGTGGTAGTGAGTGCGGACATTGTCTTCACGGGTCGGCTTGGCGCCTTCACCGGCGGTCAGTACTTCGTACTGCAGGCCCGAAGCCAGGGTGACAATACCTTCACGCTTGGCGTTGTCGGCCAGGAATTCCTTGCCCACTGCAGCGGCGGCTTCGGCCTTGGCAGCAGCTTCGGCTTGCATCACCTCACGGATCACCTTGAAGGCAGCCGACAGGTCGGCTTCGCTGACACGGCTTTCGGCGCCATTGAAGGCGTCGGTCAGGCCGGCAACGATGGCATTCAGGTTCACGCCTGGTGGCGGGTTGTCACGCAGCTGGCCACCCAGCTGGCGGCCGATGCCGTAGCTGACGCGGGTTTCGTCGGTGGACAGATTGAGTTCGGACATGGGCTTGCTCCGCTTGAGGGCGCACTGCATCTGCGCCCTGATGAAAAGGGCGAGCAGCCTAGCACACTGGTGCCGCGCGGAGCAGCTACCAGGCCGAACGCTGGGAAATCGGGACTTTGAGGTCTTCTTCCGGGTGGCTGCCCATGCCGCACATCTCGTCTTGCACGGACCAGTGCATCAGGTTCATCGAGACCATCGGGATGGCCTTGAGCAACCCCCGCGCATCCTCCACCGAATGCACGCGCAAGCGCTCGCCACTGGGGCTGGACAGGGGGTGGGCACGGCCCTTGACCCGGGCCTCGAGCAGATAATCACCGCCTTCGATGGCGATCAGGTTGAGTTCGTCGACATGGCCAGCCCTGGCCTCGGCGTTGAGCTGCTGCAGGTTCATGGGTGCACCTCGCTGCGGGGATCCCGCTTGAGTGCTCATTTTTTGTACAGGCTGCTCTAAAGCACAAGTCTCCGTCGGTCAGAAAACATCGCGGGGCAAGCCCGCTCCCACGCCATGATGTGTGCTGGCGTGGGAGCGGGCTTGCCCCGCGATGGCAGTTGTCCAGGCAGATCAGTGCTTGGTGAGGCGATCCAGGTAGCCCATGACGAACGCCGAGACGACAAAGGTCATGTGGATGATCACGTACCACATCAGGTACTCGGTGGAGATGTTCTGCGCATCCATGAACACCCGCAGCAGGTGGATCGAAGAGATGGCGACGATGGACGCGGCCACTTTCATCTTCAACGACGAAGAGTCCATCTTGCCGAGCCAGTTGAGTTTCTCCTTGCTCTCGTCGATGTCCAGTTGCGAGACGAAGTTCTCGTAGCCGGAGATCATCACCATCACCAACAGGCCGCCAACCAGCGACATGTCGATCAGCGACAGGATCACCAGGATCAGGTCGGCCTCGGCGAGGGAAAACACGTTGGGCAGGACATGGATGATTTCCTGGAAGAACTTCAGGGCCAGTGCCAGCAGGCCCAGCGAGAGGCCGAAGTAGATCGGTGCGAGCAGCCAGCGCGAGGCATACATCGCGTTTTCGAGGATACGTTCCATGGACAGTGGGGACTCATAAGGTGACTGGAAAAGCGTGCGCGAGTATAGCCAGCCACCCGTGGCAGCAAAAGCCTGCGGCGGCTTGCCGCAGGCGTTAAGAGCCGACGCGGGACAGTGGGAGCGGCGGTGCGCCGATGCGACTGGCCCCCGCGATTGCGTCTGCAGTCCTATCGAGCTGGCCTGTCCGGGAGCTATCGCGGGGCAAGCCCGCTCCCACGCAATTACTCAGGTTTCCGGATGGAACTGATAATCCCCGAGATTGCGGCACCGCTCGCCGTTGATCTTGCGCAGCTGCGCCTGCAGGTGCAGGCACCAGATCTGCGGATCTTCAGCGACTTGGTAACCATGAAGGGTGAGGCTGTCGACGATGGCATTCATCACCGACTCGGCCACCATCGGGCCATGGAACGGCCCCTGGGCCTTGATCGCCGAGGGTTGTTCGCCGGCCATGCCGGCGGCGAACAGCAAGGTCCACATGCCGTTGTCACCGGCCAGTGGGCGAATACTGCATTCGATGCGGGTCACCAGGCCCAGGCACTGGCGGGTAAGGCTGAGGTTGCGCATGGCGGCGTCCCCTCTGTGGAGCCCTGTTCAGCCCGAAAGCATCGGGCTGTTTCCATCCTGAACCCTGTAACCGTCCTTAAGTTCCACTGTAGCCGACCTACGGAAAAGTTAGAAAACCGGCGCTGAACGGTAGCACTTCGCCGCCAGCGCCGGATTATTGACTTATGCCGGATTCGCCTGGGCGATGACTTCCTCGAGCCGCTCCTTCTCGGCCTCCTTGATCTCTTCCTCGCTGATCATCTCGGAAATCACCCGCAGGCGCTCGACCACCCGGGCATTGACGCTGCCCTCGGCGAACTCGCCCTTGTCATCCAGCGCGCCGGCCTCCTCGCCCACCAGCAGGCTCAGGGCCTCGTCGGCCTGGCTGACGGCGTAGACGTGGAAGCGCCCGGCCTCGACCGCCTGCAACACACGCTCGTCGAGCATCAGCGTGGCAACGTTGGCCTTGGGAATGATCACCCCCTGTTCGCCGGTCAGGCCACGGGCTTCGCAAAGGCGGAAGAAGCCTTCGATCTTCTCGTTGACCCCACCCACCGCCTGCACTTCGCCAAACTGGTTGATGGAACCGGTGATGGCGAAGCACTGCTTGAGCGGCGTGCGCGACAGTGCCGAAATCAGTGTGCAGGCCTCGCCCAGCGAGGCGCTGTCACCGTCGACATAACCATAGGACTGCTCCAGGGCGATGCTCGCCGAGATCGCCAGGGGGAACTCCTGGGCATAGCGGCTGCCCAGGTAGCCGGTGAGGATCATCACCCCCTTGGAGTGGATCGGCTGGCCCAGGTTGACCTCGCGCTCGATGTCGACGATGCCGCTGCCGCCCGGGTAGACAGTGGCCGAAATACGCGCCGGCATGCCGAACGCCGAATCGCCCACCTCCAGCACGGTCAGGCCGTTGCACTTGCCGATCGCCGCGCCTTCGGTGTCGATCAGGATAATCCCGGCGAGCATGTCGTCGAGTACCCGCTGCGACACCCGCCCGGTACGCGTAGCCTTGGCCTTGAGCGCACGTTCGATGTGGCCGGCGTCGGTCATGCTCTCATTGGCCAGCTGGCGGACGAAGTCGGCCTCGCTGACCAGCTGGAACAGGTCGCCGATACGTGCCGACAGCCGCGACTGGTTTTCCGCCAGGCGCGCGCTGTAGGTGGCCAGCCGCGCCACGGCATCGCTGGTCAGTGGCGCCATGCCCTCTTCATTGGTGCGGGTGCGCAACAGCTGGGCGAACTGCTCCAGGCTCTCGTCGACCATGGGCAGGTCTTCGTCGAAGTCGACCAGCACCCGGAACATCTCCTGGAAGTCCGAATCGTGGTCCTGCAGCGCGTAGTACAGCTGGCGCGAACCGATGATCACCAGCTTGACCCCCAGCGGGATCATCTGCGGCGTCAGGCTGACCGTGGCCACGCGCCCCAGCTCGCCCAGCGGCGACTCCATCTTCAGCTTGCGCGACTGCAGGGCGCGCTTGAGCGCATCCCAGACGAAGGGCTCACCGAGCATCTTGTCGGCTTCAAGAATCAGGAAACCGCCATTGGCGCGGTGCAGCGCCCCCGCCCGCAGCTGACGGTAGGAGGTGTACAGGGCGCCCTGGTCGGTGCTGTATTCGATGCGGCCGAACAGGTTGTCGTAGGTCGGGTGCGGCTCGAACACCACCGGTGCGCCGCCGTTGCCGCAATGGCCCACCACCAGGTTGGGCGCGTACTGCTCTTCGAGCATCTTGCGCGCCACGGCGTCGCTCTTGCTGTCATCGACCAGTTGCTCGACCACGGTGCGCAGCAGGTTCAACTGCATGGATTGCAGGTAAGCGCAGACAGCCGCGTTCTCCGCATACTTTTCCGACAGCGGCGCCAGCAGCGGCTGCAGTGCCAGGGTGATGGTTTCTTCGTTGAGCTGGCGCAGCTGGTTGTTCGACTCGCGCTTCCACTGCGGCAGGCTGGCCAGCTCTTCGTTCAGGCGCTCTTCGAGCAGGGCGATGTCTTCATGGAAACGCTCGCGCAATTCCTCCGGCAGCTGGGCGAACTCGGCTTCGTCCAGTGCCTTGCCGTCGGCCATGGGGGTGAAGGCGACGTTGCTGCTGTCGCGGTACAGGGCCACGTCCTTTTCCAGCGAGGCGCGTTCGATCACGTCCAGCGCACGGTCGTAGCGCTGGTTGAAGGCGCGGTCGATGGCGCTTTTCTTCTGCTGGTAGGAGGGGTGCTCGAATACCGCAGGGAAGGTCGCCACCAGGTTGTCGATCAGGCCATTCATGTCACTGATGAAGGCATGTGCGCTGCCGGCGGGCAGCTCCAGCGCACGCGGCTCGCGGGAGTCCTCGAAATTGTTGACGTAGAGCCAGTCGGACGGCGTGGCCTGGCGCTTGCCTTCGGCCTTCAGGTAGCGCTTCACGAACGAGAAACGGCCGGTGCCGGGCTCACCCATCACATACACGTTGTAACCGGGGCGCGGCATCGCCACGCCGAACTGCAGGGCCTCGACGGCACGCTCCTGGCCCAGCACACCACGAAATGGCTCCAGATCGTCGGTATTGGAGAAAGCAAACTGTTCAGCGGAGAAACGCCGGGTCAGGGCTTCTGGCGCGAGACGCAGGCGCGAGGCGACAGGATCGGGCATTGGGTTTCCTTACTTCGGCGGGGCGGATGGAAAGCATTCTGGCGCCGCCAGCGCGCCGCTTGCAAGGCTCTGCGGGACTTTATGTCGCAGCCCAACAATGGCGATCACGCAAGACATTTTTCGCAATAAACAACGCAACCTTTGGATCCTGCCTAAACTCCTAGCTGCGCGGGGGGGTGGCAAGACTTCCTGTGCTGGCAACCGCGTTGCCAGAACCCTGACCATTGGTACGTCACTTGAGAATGAGAACAACGCTATGAAACGGATTCTTCTGGGTACTCTGTTCGCCGCTGTCTCTATCAACGCCATGGCCGAAGCGCCGGGTGGCCCCAACTGCGGCTGGG
Organism: Pseudomonas sichuanensis; assembly: GCF_003231305.1. Classification (GTDB taxonomy): domain Bacteria; phylum Pseudomonadota; class Gammaproteobacteria; order Pseudomonadales; family Pseudomonadaceae; genus Aquipseudomonas; species Aquipseudomonas sichuanensis. Next base: position 24,515 of record NZ_QKVM01000066.1, read on the forward strand.
GCAACCTGCTGTTCGAAGGCCAGCGCGGCACCCCGGCCCACTTCCTGGCCTCCACCACCAACGGCACGTCCGGCAACGCAACCTTCGGCATGACCTCGGGCACCAACGGTTGCTCGACCAAGGCCTCCCTCACCTATGGCGGCAAGTCGTGGTTCGCCATGAACGGCATGATGAACGAACTGTCCGAAGACATGGCCAAGGGCCAGGGCGAAGCCCTGACCACCTACGCCGTGGTCCTCGGCGTGGCGCCTGAAGACCGCGCGCATTTCGCCGCCGTCACCCACGAGCATTTCCAGCAGATCTTCAGCAGCGCCGACGTCACTGCCGAAACTGTCCACAGCAACACCCTGGCAGTGCTCAAGAGCGACCCGCAACTGGCCAAATACGCCACCGAGGCATGAGCCCCACGCCTCCCGCCCCGGCAGCGGGGCGGGCTTGGCGATCCACCTTCGGCATCATTCAGACGTAGTTGCCCGACATGCTCAAACGCCTTGCTACCCTGGCGCTGATCGTCAGCGCACCCTTGCACGCCGCACCACAGCCAGACCCGGCCCGCCTGCAACAGCTGGCCGCCACGCCCTACTGGATCGCCCTGGGCCACTATGAAACCGCCAAGCTCGGCGGCTGGCGCAGCTATGTGGACGACAGGCGGTTCTTTCTCGCAGAGGACGGCGCGCACCATCCGGACCAGGAGCTCAAGGCCACGGTCGCAGCGCTGTATGCCCCGGCCAGCCTCGGCGACAAGCACCCGCAATGCGTATTCCCGGCACGCACCCGCTGGTTGCGCGAACAGCTGGGCCTGACCGACCTGCCGAAGCCGGATTGCCAGGAGTTCGCCACCTGGTACCAGTCGATCGACCCGCACAGCGCGACGCTGATATTCCCGGCGGCCTACCTCAACAGCCCGTCGTCGATGTTCGGCCACACCTTGCTGCGCATCGACCAGTCCAACACCCGTCGCGACGACACCACGTTGCTCAGCTACGCGATCAACTTCGGTGCCTATATCGAAGGCAGCGACAACAGCATCCTCTACGCCTGGAAAGGCCTGATGGGCGGCTACCCCGGGCTGTTCGCGATCATGCCCTACCAGGAAAAGCTGTCCGAGTACCGCAGCCTGGAAAACCGCGACCTGTGGGAGTACCAGCTGGACCTTACGCCGGAAGAGACCGGCCGGATGGTCGAGCATGTATGGGAGCTCAAGCAGATCAAGTTCGACTATTTCTTCTTCGACGAAAACTGCTCCTACCGCCTGCTCGAACTGCTGCAGGTGGCGCGCCCGAGCCTGGACCTCACCTCCCAGTTCCCGCTGACCGCCATCCCCACCGACACGGTCAAGGCCGTCAAGCAGTCCGGGCTGGTCACCGATGTGCGCTACCGCCCCTCCCGCGAGCGCGAGCTGCTGGCCCGGGCCGAGCCGTTGGAGCCTGCGGAGAAACAGCAGGTACTGGCCCTCAGTGCCGACACCGGGCAACTGCAAAGCCCCGAATTCACCGCCCTGCCCCGCGACCGCCAGGCCCTGGTGCAGGACGCCGCCTACCGCCTGGAGCGCTACCGGGCCAACGGCCAGGAACGTGACCCGGCCCAGGCCGCGCGCAGCTTCGAACTGCTCAGGGCGATCAACCGCAACCCGCCGCCAGCGCTGCAAATAGAGCGCCCCGGCCTGCCTGAAGATGGCCACCAATCGCGGACCTGGCAGCTGGGTGTCGGCACCCGTGAAGACCGCGCCTTCGCCGAGTACGGCCTGCGCATGGCCTACCACGACCTCAACGACAACCTGTACAGCTTCCCCCTCGGCGCGCAGATCGAGATCCTCCAGCTCAAGCTGCGTCAGTACGAAGGCAACGACTGGCAGGTGCAGCGCCTGGACCTGGCCACCATTCGTTCGCTGACCCCGCGCAATGAGCTGCTCAAGCCCTGGTCGTGGCAGGTGGCGGGCGGGCTGGAACGGGTGCCGGGCAAGCATGATGACGAAGTGCTGGTCAGCCACGTCAACGGTGGCGCCGGCGGTACCTGGCAACTGAGTGACGGGCTGCTGGGCTTTGCCTTGGGCACGCTGCGTGTGGAGCATCACAACGACTTCGCCGAGTTCGTCTCACCGGCGGCCGGCTTCAATGGCGGCCTGTTATGGCGCAATGGGCTGGGCAACCTGACGCTGGAGGCCAAGGGCGACTACTTCAGCAACGGCGAGGTGCGGCGCAGCATGAGCCTGAACCAGCAGTGGGAGATCAGCCGGGACCTGGGCGTGCGCTTGAGTGCTTCGCGTCAGTTCAGTCATCTGGCCACGGCGCAGAACGAAGTGATGCTGGAGTTGAAGTGGTATCAGTATTGATCAACTCAGCTTTCCTCGTGGGGGCGACGGTGCGGCGACCCGACTTGCCCCGCGATAAGCCATCTGGCGCATCGCGGGACAAGCCCGCTCCCACGAACACGTGCAATCCTTCGACAGCGTTTTGACATATCCCCAACAGTTCCCCGCCTAGACTTTGCGCTATCACTTCAAGGGTCTTGTGGATATGTCGCGGTACTGGTTGGGCCTGTGTGTCCTGTTGCTGCTGGCAGGCTGCCAGACCACTCACGAACAGATGGTCAATCAAGGCTATCCCCCCGCCTACGCCGATGGTTTCGAGGACGGCTGCAGCAGCGGCCGCCAGGCCGCCGGGCCGATGGCCGGCGATTTTCGCAAGGACGTTGCGCGCTACCTGCACAACCACCAGTACGAAAGCGGCTGGGACGACGGCTTTCGCCAATGCCAGGCCATGCAGAACAGCGAAGAGCAGCGCCAGTACCATGACCGCTACTGGGACGAACGCGACCGCGACTGGCAGCGCGAGAAGGACCAGGGCGCCGCCCGCGCCTATCGCCGCAACTGACGTCGCAAACGGACAACCGCTGCAACCCACGACCTGCCACCATGGTCTCCAGCACAAGGAGGCCCCCATGAGCCGAGCATTCGTCAACGAGGACCAGGCCGCCGCCCAGGCCGACCAGCCGGTGGAGCGCAGGGTCAGCGACCAGCCCAACTATGTCACTGCCACGGGCCTGGCCCTGTTGCAGCAACGGGTGGCCGCGCTCAATGCGCGGCGTGGTGAGTTGCAGGCCCAGGGTGAGCGCGCTGACAAACAGCAGTTGGCCGATACCGAACGCGACCTGCGCTACTTCACTGCCCGCGTACAGAGTGCCCAGGTAGTGCCCGCTGCCACGTCCTCCGAGAAGGTACAGATTGGCAGCCAGGTGCGGTTTGCCGATGAAGACGGCCAGGAGCATCAAGTGCAATTGGTGGGAGAGGATCAAGCCGATGCCACGCAGGGGTTGATCAACTGGGGCTCGCCGCTGGGGCGGGCGCTGCTGGGGGCCGGGCCTGGGGATGAAGTGGTTTGGCGGCGGCCAGTGGGGGATCAGATGATCGAAGTGGTAGAAATTGGAAGCGAGCCCTGTGGGAGCGGGCTTGCCCCGCGATAGCGCCGGCCAGGCAAACGTCGTGGCCTGATCCAACTGCATCGCGGGGCAAGTCGGGGCGCCGCATCGCCGCTCCCACGGGTCTTCAGATCAAACGACGCCCTGCGCCAGCATGGCATCGGCGACTTTCACGAAGCCGGCGATGTTGGCGCCCTTGACGTAGTTGATGCTGCCATCGTCTTCCTGGCCATAGTGCACGCACGCATGGTGGATCGACTGCATGATGTTGTGCAGCTTGCTGTCCACCTCGCCCGCAGTCCACAGCAGGCGCATGGCGTTCTGCGACATCTCCAGGCCCGACACGGCAACCCCACCGGCGTTGGACGCCTTGCCCGGCGCATACAGAATGCCGGCCTCGATGAAGATATCCACAGCGTCGAGGGTGGTTGGCATGTTGGCGCCTTCGGCCACGCAGATGCAGCCGTTGCGCAGCAGGGTACGGGCGTCTTCGGCGTTCAGTTCGTTCTGGGTGGCGCACGGCAGCGCGATGTCGCACGGCAAGGCCCATGGCGTCTGGCCCTTGCGGAACTCCAGGCCATACTGCGTCGCCAGCTCGCTGAGGCGGCCACGCTTGACGTTCTTCAGCTCCATCAGCGCATCCCACTGGGCATCGCTCAAACCGGCTTCGCAGAACAGCGTGCCTTCGGAGTCGGACAGCGAGATCACCTTGCCGCCCAGATCCATCACCTTGCGCGCCGCATACTGGGCAACGTTACCCGAACCCGAGATCGCCACGCGGCGGCCATCGATACGCTTGTCCTGGCGCTTGAGCATCTCTTCGGCGAAATACACGCAGCCAAAGCCGGTGGCCTCCGGGCGGATCAGGCTGCCGCCGTAGGTCATGCCCTTGCCGGTCAGCACCGAGGTGAACTGGTTGGCCAGGCGCTTGTACTGGCCAAACATGAAGCCGATCTCGCGGGCACCCACGCCGATGTCACCGGCCGGTACGTCGAGGTCGGCGCCGATGTGGCGGTACAGCTCGCTCATGAACGCCTGGCAGAAGCGCATCACTTCAGCATCGCTCTTGCCCTTCGGATCGAAGTCCGAGCCACCCTTGCCACCACCCATCGGCAGCGAGGTCAGCGAGTTCTTGAACACCTGCTCGAAGGCCAGGAACTTGAGCACGCCCAGGTTCACCGACGGGTGGAAACGCAGGCCGCCTTTGTACGGGCCGATGGCGCTGCTCATCTGGATGCGGTAGCCGCGGTTGACCTGGACCTTGCCCTGGTCATCCACCCACGACACGCGGAACAGCACGGCGCGCTCGGGCTCGACCATGCGCTCGAGGATACCGGCCTTGAGGTAGTGCGGGTTGGCTTCGAGGAAGGGCCACAGGCTGCGCAGCACCTCTTCCACCGCCTGGTGGAACTCGGGCTGGGCAGGGTCGCGCTGTTGCAGACGGGCCAGGAAGGCGTCGACAGATTCGATCATGGTAGACATCTCACCAAGAGGGATTGTTTTTGGTTTTTTCGGGAATGTACCAAGAACCAATCGCACTGGAACAGGGCGACATGTCGTTTTTTTGAAATTATTTGGTGCGTTTTCTATAACTGTATACAAGT
>NZ_QKVM01000067.1 GCF_003231305.1 Pseudomonas sichuanensis
CACAGCAAATGAATGCACATACAACTATCAAAACCAACAGACAACAAAATCCAAAAAACTTGAAACTTGAAACCGTTAAGCAATCACTGCAACAACCTACAAACTCAACCCCCTACTTACGCCGCTGCATCCAAGCCGCCCCCAACCCACTCAAGCAAATCACCGAAATCCCCAGCAAACTCATACCATCCGGCACCTGCCCAAAAACCACCAACCCCAACACCCCCGCAAACACAATCTGACAATAACTGAACGGCGCCAACAAAGCCGGCGCCGCAAACCTGAACGCCTGCGTCAGCAGCAGATGCGCCGTCATCCCACACCCCCCCAGCGCCAGCATCAACAACGCATGCGACCACTGCGGCACCTGCCAGAAAAACGGCACCATCGCACTCAGCACCAAGGTATTGCACAACCCCGCATAGAAGTTGCTGGTGGTCGGGCTGTCATGGGCCGCCAGCACCCGCGTCAGCAACTGGTACGAACAGAACCCCAGCGCCGACCCCAGCGGAAACAGGATCGCCGGAGTAAACATCGCCCCTCCCGGATGCACCACCACCAGCACCCCGACAAACCCCATCACCACCGCCGCCCACTGCCCCGCCGTGACCCGCTCCTTGAGCAACGGCACCGACAACGCGGTGACCAGCACCGGGGCCAGGAAGTTGACCGACGTCGCCTCGGCCAACGGCAGATACTGCAAGCCGGCAGTGAACAACAGGCTGGTGCTGAGCAGGCTCAAGGCACGCAGGGTCTGCAACAACGGGCGCCGGGTACGCAGCACCGCCATGCCGGCCTTGGGCAGGAAGATCCCGGCCATCAGCAAGGTGTGCACCAGGTAACGGGCCCATACCACCATGATGATCGGGTAGATGCCGCCGAGGAACTTCGACATCGCGTCGTGGCCGGCGAACAGGAAGGTGGCCACCACCACCAGGGTGATACCGCGCAGCGGCTGGTTGACTCCGGACAGCGGCGTACTGGAACTCATGGGGCTCTCGGGCGGTGGCCCCGGCCTTGCGCCCGGGCATCCGCGGATTCTAGAAGAGATCCTGGGCGATGAACATTGCCTGGGCCGAGGCTTCTGTACTGTCCGGTACATTTCGTTCGCTGATCGACCACTTTCCCCCTGCCCCCACTGCCAGCCATTCGCCGATGGCCGATCATGTCCGTCCACCTTTCCATCCGTACAAGGAGTACCGACATGCACAGGCTCACCACCCGCCACGGCCTCGACATGCCGGCCATCGGCCTGGGCACCTGGCCAATGACCGGCGCCGACTGCACCCGCGCCGTGCACCAGGCACTGGAGCTGGGCTACCGGCATATCGACACCGCCACGGCCTACAACAACGAAGCCGCAGTCGGCCAGGCCCTGCGTGACAGCAGCGTGCCGCGCGAGGCCATTCACCTGACCACCAAGGTCTGGTGGGACCGCCTCGCCCCGCAGGCCATGCGCCAGTCCCTGGAAGACAGCCTGCGCGCCCTGGGCACCGACCAGGTCGACCTGTTCCATATTCACTGGCCGGGCAAGGATTGGGACCTGGCGCGCAGCATCGAAACCCTGGTGGCCCTGCGCGATGAAGGCAAGGCGCGCTGCATCGGCGCGGCCAACTTCCCGCTCGGGCTGTTGCGTCAGGTGATCGAACAACTGGGCGCCCCGCTGTCGGCGATCCAGGTCGAGTACCACGTGCTGCTCGACCAAACACCGCTGCTCGACTTCGCTCGGCAGCATGGCCTGGCCTTCACCGCCTACACCCCACTGGCTCGCGGCCAGGCTGCCGAACAACCGGCCATCCGCGCCATCGCCGACAAACACGGCGTGCTGCCCAGCCAAGTGGCCTTGGCATGGTTGCTGGAGCAATCCGCCGTGGCAGTGATCCCGAAAGCCAGCAGCCGTGAAAACCAACTGGCCAACCTGGCGGCGCTGGACCTGCGCCTGGATGATCAGGACCGCGCACGGATTGCCGCGCTGGCGAAGGACCGGCGCCTGGTCAGCCCGGATTTCGCACCGCAGTGGAACAGCTGAACCTCCCCTTCAGATCGCCTGCACCGCCAGCAGTTCGGTGAGCACCTCGGCCAACGCCTTGACCATCACATCGGCCGTGGGCCGGTGCACGATCACGATCTCGTAGCTGTCCACCTCCGGCAGCCCCTGCTCGCCCCCCAGCACACGGTGCTCGCGGGTTGCCGCCCGCGGAGGCAGCAGGCTGATGCCCATGCCATCTGCCACCGCCGCCTGGATGCCGCTGAGGCTGGAGCTGGTGAAGCTGATGCGCCAGCGCCGGCCCATGCCTTCGATGGCGCTGATCATGTCGTCGCGGTACAGGCCCCGTGGCGGGAAGGTCACCAGCGGCACCGGGTCGAGCTCGAAGGCTGGCATCCGCGCGCTGTCGATCCATTGCAGGCGCTCCGGCCAGCAGGCCACCCCTTCACGGCTGTTGCGCCGCTGCTTGAGCAATACCAGGTCGAGCTCGCCGTTGTCGTAGGCCTGGCTGAGGTCGCGGCACAGCCCGCTGGTGACCTCCAGCTTGACCTGCGGGTGGCGCCGGCTGAATGCCGACAGCGCATTGGTGGTACGCCCGCCCACGAAGTCCTCCGGCACGCCCAGGCGCACGGTCATGCCGACCATGGCCCCGGCCAAGGCTTCGAGCATCTGGTCGTTCAACGCCAGCATGTGCCGGGCGTAACCCAGCAGAGTCTGGCCGGCATCGGTAGGCAGCACGTCGCGGTTACCGCGCACCAGCAGGCGGTGGCCGACCATCTCTTCGAGGCGGCGGACCTTCTGGCTGATGGTCGATTGGGTGGAATGCAGGCGTGCCGCCGCGGTGGTGAAACTGCCGCAATCGGCCACCACGACAATGGCGCGCAGCAGGTCGAGGTCGAACAGGGCTCTATTCGATTTAACGCTGATGGACATCTTGGTATTCGACTTCTAAATGACGAGCCTGACTTCTATCACGCCCCTCCACGTCCGGCAACCATGCGCAAAGCCACTGCCTGGCATCCAGAAAATTCACTTCTGACGCCGCGCGCAGTTACCTAGGATGAACGCTCGCCCTGCCAGGAACCCCAGACCATGCGCATGCCGATTGCCACCCTGCTGCTGGCCCTGCTCACCAGCCTTGCCGCCCACGCCGAGAGCCAGTCCATGAATAACCGCCTGTTCGATGCCGCCCGTCTTGGTGACCTGCCCGCCATCCGCCAGGCGCTCGCCCAGGGCGCCACCCTAGACGCCCGTAACGACCAAGGCCAGACCGCGCTGCTGGTGGCCACCCACGCCAACCAGGTCGCCGCAGCGCAGGTACTGATCGAGGCGGGTGCCGACGTCAACGCCAAGGACAACATCCACGACAGCCCTTACCTGTACGCCGGTGCCCGTGGCCTTAACGAGATACTGCGCCTTACCCTCGCCCATGGCGCCGACCTGAGCAGTACCAACCGCTACGGCGGCACCGCACTGATCCCGGCGGCCGAGCGCGGGCATGTGCAGACCGTGCAGTTGCTGATCGATGCCGGGGTCGATGTGAACCACCTCAACCGCCTGCACTGGACCGCGCTGCTGGAGGCGGTGATCCTCGGCGATGGCGGGCCGCGCCATGTGGAAGTCGTGCGCCGGCTGCTGGCGGCCGGGGCCGACCCGGCGATTGCCGACAAGGACGGGGTGACGGCGCTGGAGCATGCGCGCCAGCGCGGGTATGGGGAGATGGTCGCGCTGCTTACGCGTTGATTCCTTGGAGGGCCCAATCGCCCAATGAACCTACACGCCCACTGTAAGAGCGGCCTTGTGCCGCGAAAGGGTCGCGAAGCGGCCCCAGTTTTCAGCTGCACAACAAGAATCGCCGGGGCTGCGGCGCAGCCCTTTCCGGCCGGTCCGGCGCCCCGGCAAGGCCGCTCCTACAACCCCGTTACTCCACCACCTCGAACGGCAACCCCACATAGTTCTCGGCAATATTCACCAACCCCGCCTGCGAACTGAGGAAATACTCGCGATCAGCCTCCTGCATCTTGCGGTCCCAGTCATCGTGATGCTCACCAAAATCATGCAGCAACTGGGTCATGAACCAGCTGAAGCGCTCGCCCTTCCACACCCGGCGCAAGGCCATGGGTGAGTACTGGGCCAGCAGGTCGGTACGGCCTTCGCGGTACACCTTGAGCAGAATCCGGTACAGGTAGTTCACGTCCGAGGCCGCCAGGTTGAGACCTTTGGCACCGGTGGGCGGGACGATGTGCGCGGCATCACCGACCAGGAACAACCGGCCATGCTGCATGGGCTCGACCACCAGGCTGCGCAGCGGCGCGATGCTCTTCTCCAGGGCCGGGCCGGTGACCAGCCGCTCGCCCACCTCCTCGGGCAGCCGAGCCTTGAGCTCACCCCAGAAACGCGCATCCGTCCAGTCCTCCACCCGTTCCTGCAGCGGCACCTGCAGGTAGTAGCGGCTGCGGGTCTGCGAACGCTGGCTGCACAACACGAAGCCGCGCGCGTGGTGGGCGTAGATCAGCTCGTGGTTCACCGGCGGCGTATCGGCCAGCAGCCCCAACCAGCCGAACGGGTAGACCCGCTCGTAGGCCTTGAGCACACCTTCGGGAATACTCTGCCGAGCGACCCCGTGGAAGCCGTCGCAGCCGGCGATGTAGTCGCAGTCGACGCGGTGCGGCTGGCCATCCTTCTCGAACGTCAGGTAGGGCTGCGCGCCGTCGATGTCATGGGGCTGCACCTTGCTGGCTGAATAGATGATCGGTGCCCCGCTCTGCTCGCGGGCCTGCATCAGGTCGCGGGTGACCTCGGTCTGGCCGTAGACCATCACCGTCTTGCCACCGGTCAGCGCCTTGAGGTCCAGGCGCTGGCGGCGGCCACCGACCAGCAGTTCGACGCCTTCGTGGACCAGCCCTTCACGGTCCATGCGTTCGCCGACCCCGGCCTCGCGCAGCAGGTCGACGGTGCCCTGTTCGAGCACCCCGGCGCGAATGCGCCCCAGTACGTAGTCGGGGGTCTGGCGCTCGACGATCAGCGTGTCGATACCGGCCTTGTGCAGCAATTGGCCCAGCAGCAGGCCGGATGGGCCTGCGCCGATGATTGCAACCTGAGTCTTCATTGTTGTTGTCTCTGTGTGCTGTTACGGTTCTCCCCTGCATTTTTACGAGCGATTCAGGCCTAAAAAGTGTGCTATCCGCTGTAAAAACTGCACTTTTACAAAAAACGTTCGATTAACGGACAAGGCCATCCCCATGCTCAGCCCCCTCTCTGGCATTCCACTGTTCCAGCTCTACGGCGAAAACCACGCCTGGCCCGACACCGACCTGTTGCACTGCGAGTCGATCCCGGCACGCAGCCGCCTGCATCATTGGGAGATCAAGGCGCACCGCCATGCCGAGCTGTTCCAGCTGCTGTACGTGCAGCGCGGCGAGGCGCAGGTGGAGATCGAGGGCGAGCGCAGCGTGATCCGCCAGGCGGCGATCCAGGTGGTGCCGCCGCTGACCGTGCATGGCTTTCGTTTCAGTGCCGATATCCAGGGCCATGTGCTGACTTTTGGCACCGCGCTGGTGGCCGACCTTGAGCAACGCCTGGGCGCGCCATTGAGCGTACTGGCCGCGCCCGGCTGCTATCCGTTGGGCCAGGACCGCCTGCGCCTGCACACACTGATCGACACGCTGCAACAGGAATACCAGGGCCACGCCCCGGCACGGGCGGCATTGCTGCAAGCACTGGTCACCACGCTGATGGTGTGGATCAGCCGCCAGCAGCACGACCGTGCCCCGCGCACCCGCGGCGAGCGCGACCAACAATTGCTTGGCCGCTATCTGCGCCTGGTCGAGGCGCACTACCGCGAGCACCTGCCCGTGGAAACCTATGCTGCGCGCCTGGGCATCAGCAGCCTGCAGCTCAACCAGCTGTGCCGCGCCCTGGCCAGCCAGACCGCACTGCAGGTGGTGCACCAGCGCCTGCTGCTCGAAGCCCGGCGCAACCTGTCGTACACGCGCATGAGCATCGGCCAGCTGTCCGATCGCCTGGGTTTCAGCGACCCCACCTACTTCGCCCGCTTCTTCAAACGCTTGAGCGGCCAGACGCCCAACGCCTACCGCCGCGCCACGCAAAGTGAATAATCATTGCAGCCACGCAAAGAGCCAACTGCGTCGTTAAATATTATTGACCAAAACCCCCGCCAAACCCTTGTCACCCAAGGCTCCGAGACCTCCAAGCCCCCGAAAAACGGCGCCTGGGCGCCCTGCCACTCGTTTGACATATCGAACGGCTCTGGCAAGCTATCAGTCAGGCCCCGACCGGCATCGCCCCTGAAGCGAGCCGGCAGTGCTCGGGGCTACAGGCTGCACCCATGGCCCCGGCCGTGCGCCTGCACAACAACGACAGGCAAGACCTGTCCCAAGGTGACATATGTCCAACAGCAACATTGGCAACAAGCAACCTTCCCTGCGCAAACCCGTCGTCCTGATGACCATGGGCAGCCAAGAGCGCAAAGGCCATGACTATCAGGTCATGACCCACAAATACATCACCCCGCTGGTCGAGTTCTCCGGTTGCGTCCCGGTGCTGGTCCCCACCTGCTGCGGCAGCGACGACCTCGAGACGTACCTGGACATGGCCGACGGCGTGTACCTGACCGGTGCCGGCAGCAACATCGACCCGGCCCTGTACGGCCAGGAGAACCAGACCCCCGGCAAGGGCCAGGACCAGAACCGCGACTTGTTCGACATCCCGCTGGTCAAGGCGGCGATCAAGCGTGGCCTGCCGATCTTCGGCATCTGCCGTGGCATGCAGGAAATCAACGTGGCCCTGGGCGGTGACATCTACCAGAAGGTCTACGCCGAGCCTGGTTTCAACGACCACCGGGAAAACCCGGAAGATCCGGTCGAGGTGCAATACGCCCAGGTGCATGGGGTGAAGATCAAGCCGGGCAGCTGGCTGCGCGACACCCTGGGCACCGACGAGATCCGCGTCAACTCGCTGCACGGCCAGGGCCTGCGCAAGCTGGGCGCCGGTATCGAGCCGATTGCCCATGCCGAAGACGGCCTGGTCGAGGCGATTCACGCGCCGAGCATTTCGCCCTTCCTGTTCGCGGTGCAGTGGCACCCGGAGTGGCAGGCGGCGAAGAACCCTGACTCGATCAAGATGTTCCAGGCCTTCGGCGACGCATGCCGCGCCCAGGTCCGCAAGTCACAGGTCAAGCGCCATCAGGCAGCCTGATCCAGCAAAGCTTCGTTAGCTTTGATCGCGGGGCGGCGCAAGGTCGCCCCCGTTTCCTACGGTCACCCTCTGCTGGTCCCAGAACACTTCCCGTGGAAGCGGGCGGCGGGCTTGCGCCTGTCTCCGCGATCTTTTTTTCCTTCCTTTTGCCTAGAGATACGATGACTGCCAAGTGGTTGTCGTAAGATCTTCTGCGCCTGTGAGATCGAGCGCCGCCCGCGCGGCGCATCGCGGGACAAGCCCGCTCCCACATTTGTTTCGGGCCAATTGTGCCTGTGAGGGTACCGCTGCCCGCCTTGGTGCATGTCTCAAGTCAGGCGAGGCGCCAGTGGTGCCCACCTCACTACCGCGTCGTACCAACAAGGCGGACCAGGTGATGGCACAGGAAAGACTGGCCCTAAACAAATGTGGGAGCGGGCTTGTCCCGCGATGCGCCGCGCGGGCGGCGCTCGATCTCGCAGCCAATAAACACCTGACGGCGAACACCCCCAAATCAAAAAATCTGCCCAAGAGGGACTAGTCATCGCATTTGTTGTACGATAACTTACCTCCAACGCAGAACAACACCCTTCACCCAAGCGCCCCAGGATGCCTACAACAATGACCCCACAAGAACTGAAATCCATCCTCTCCCACGGCCTGCTGTCTTTCCCGGTCACCGACTTCGACGCCCAGGGCGACTTCAACCCTGCCGGCTACATCAAGCGCCTGGAATGGCTGGCCCCCTATGGCGCCAGCGCGCTGTTCGCCGCCGGCGGCACCGGTGAGTTCTTCTCCCTGGCCGCCAGCGAGTACAGCCAGGTGATCAAGACCGCAGTCGATACCTGCGCCACCTCGGTACCGATCCTCGCCGGTGTCGGCGGCTCGACCCGCCAGGCCATCGAATACGCCAAGGAAGCCGAGCGCCTGGGCGCCAAGGGCCTGCTGCTGCTGCCGCACTACCTCACCGAAGCCAGCCAGGACGGCGTTGCCGCCCATGTCGAGGCGGTGTGCAAGGCCGTCAACATCGGCGTCGTGGTCTACAACCGCAACGTCTGCCGCCTGAATGCCGACCTGCTGGAAAAGCTCGCCGAGCGCTGCCCGAACCTGATTGGCTACAAGGATGGCCTGGGCGATATCGAGTTGATGGTGTCGATCCGTCGCCGCCTGGGTGATCGATTCAGCTACCTGGGTGGCCTGCCCACCGCCGAGGTGTATGCTGCCGCGTACAAGGCCCTCGGTGTGCCGGTGTACTCCTCGGCGGTGTTCAACTTCGTGCCCAAGACCGCGATGGACTTCTATCACGCCATCGCCCGTGACGATCACGCCACCGTCGCCAAGCTGATCGACGACTTCTTCCTGCCGTACCTGGACATCCGCAACCGTAAGGCCGGCTACGCCGTGAGCATCGTCAAGGCCGGAGCCAAGATCGCCGGTTACGACGCAGGCCCGGTGCGCACGCCGCTCACCGACCTGACCGCGCAAGAGTACGAGATGCTCGCCGCGCTGATGGACAAGATGGGGCCACAGACGCTGTAAGCCCCGATCGCCGGCAAACCGGCTCCCACAGGAGCGGGCTTGCCGGCAATGGGCCGCAACGCGGTCCAGCGCCCTGCCCTGGCGCCAAAACACAATCTGATAGCCCGCACAAAAATAACTAGTGGGAGTAAGCAGCATGCAAGCGACGAAAAAGACGCATGTCCGCTACCTGATTCTGTTGATGCTGTTCCTGGTGACCACCATCAACTACGCCGACCGCGCCACCATCGCCATTGCCGGTTCCAGCCTGCAGAAGGACCTTGGCATCGACGCGGTCACCCTCGGCTACATCTTCTCCGCCTTCGGCTGGGCCTACGTGGCCGGGCAGATCCCCGGCGGCTGGCTGCTCGACCGCTTCGGCTCGAAGAAGGTCTATGCCTTCAGCATCTTCACCTGGTCGCTGTTCACCCTGCTGCAGGGCTTCGTCGGTGGCCTGCCGGTAGCCTGGGCCGTGGTCACGCTGTTCACCCTGCGCTTTCTGGTCGGTTTCGCCGAAGCCCCGTCGTTCCCCGGCAACGCCCGGATCGTCGCGGCGTGGTTCCCCACCCAGGAGCGCGGCACCGCGTCGGCAATCTTCAACTCGGCGCAGTACTTTGCCACTGCCCTGTTCGCCCCGATCATGGGCTGGATCGTGTTCAGCTTCGGCTGGGAGCACGTGTTCGTGGTGATGGGTGTACTGGGCATCGTTTTCAGCGGGGTGTGGATGAAGACCATCTACAACCCGCGCCAGCACCCACGCATCAGCCCCAGCGAGCTCGATCACATCGAGCAGAACGGCGGCCTGGTGGACATGGACCAGAAACGCGGCAACGACGGCCCGAAATGGGGCTACATCAAGCAACTGCTGACCAGCCGCATGCTGCTGGGCGTTTACCTGGGCCAGTACTGCATCAACGCCATCACCTACTTCTTCCTCACCTGGTTCCCGGTGTACCTGGTGCAGGAACGCGGCATGACCATCCTCAAGGCCGGTTTCATCGCCTCGTTGCCGGCGGTCTGCGGCTTCATCGGTGGTGTACTCGGCGGTGTGCTGTCGGACTGGCTGCTGCGCCGCGGCAACTCGCTGACCTTCTCGCGCAAGCTGCCGATCGTCTGCGGCCTGTTGCTGTCGACCACCATGGTGTTCTGCAACTACGTCGACGCCGAGTGGATGGTGGTGGGCTTCATGACCCTGGCCTTCTTCGGCAAAGGCATCGGCGCGCTCGGCTGGGCCGTGGTGGCCGACACCTCGCCCAAGCAGATCGCAGGGCTGTCGGGTGGTTTGTTCAACACCTTCGGCAACATCGCGTCGATCACCACGCCGATCGTCATCGGCTACATCATCAGTGCTACCGGTTCGTTCAAGTGGGCGCTGGTGTACGTCGGCGCCAACGCCCTGGTGGCGGTGTTCAGCTACCTGGTGATCGTCGGCCCGATCAAGCGCATCGAGCTCAAGGACGGCCCAAAGCAAGAACCCGCGCCAACCGCTGAACTGGCAGGTTCGCGCCGCTGAGAGAAAGCCGCCGGCGCCCGTGCACACGGCGCCGGCCGCCGTATGAAAGCCTGAGAGAAAAAACCAGAAGGGCCTGACCATGCAGTTGATCGAACATTCCGAGTCGCCCCGCTACGTCCGCCTGCACGATGACGACAACGTCGTGGTGGTGGTGAACGACGGCGGCCTGGGCGAAGGCGCCCGTTTCGCCGACGGCCTGACCTTGGTCGAAGGCGTACCGCAGAGTCACAAGGTGGCCACCGTCGATATCCAACCCGGCGCCCCGGTGCGCCGCTACGGCCAGGTCATCGGCTACGCCCGTGAATGGCTGCGCCAAGGCAGCTGGGTCAAGGAAGATCAACTGGACATGCCGGCCGCGCCCGAGCTCGACAGCCTGCCGCGCTGCGACGCCGTGCCCGCCGCCCTGGCGCCGCTCGAAGGCTTCACCTTCGAAGGCTACCGCAACGCCGACGGCACCGTCGGCACCCGCAACATCCTCGGCATCACCACCACTGTGCAGTGCGTGACCGGCGTGCTCGATCACGCGGTCAAGCGCATCCGCGCCGAACTGCTGCCCAAATACCCCAACGTCGATGACGTGGTCGCCCTCACCCACAGCTACGGCTGCGGCGTGGCGATCAACGCCCGCGATGCCTACATCCCGATCCGCACCGTGCGCAACCTGGCGCGCAACCCCAACCTGGGCGGCGAAGCGCTGGTGATCAGCCTGGGCTGCGAAAAACTCCAGGCCGGCCAGGTGATGCACGACGGCGACCCGTCGGTAGACCTCAGCGAGCCGTGGCTGTACCGCCTGCAGGACGCCTCGCTGGGCTTCGTCGAGATGATCGAGCAGATCATGCAACTGGCCGAAACCCGCCTGAAAAAGCTAGACCAGCGCCGCCGCCAGAGCGTACCGGCCAGCGAGCTGATCCTCGGCATGCAGTGCGGCGGCAGCGATGCGTTTTCCGGCATCACCGCCAACCCGGCGCTGGGCTTTGCCGCCGACCTGCTGGTGCGCGCCGGGGCCACGGTACTGTTCTCGGAAGTCACCGAAGTGCGTGACGCCATCTACATGCTCACCTCCCGCGCCGAAACGCCTGAGGTGGCCGAAGCGCTGGTGCGCGAAATGGACTGGTACGACCGCTACCTGCAACAAGGCGCCGCCGACCGCAGCGCCAATACCACGCCAGGCAACAAGAAAGGCGGCTTGTCGAACATCGTCGAGAAGTCCCTGGGCTCGATCGTCAAGTCCGGCAGCGGCGCCATCCAGGGCGTGCTCGGCCCGGGCGAGCGGGTGACGCGCAAAGGCCTGATCTTCTGCGCCACCCCGGCCAGTGATTTCGTCTGCGGCACCCTGCAGCTGGCCGCCGGCATGAACCTGCACGTGTTCACCACCGGGCGCGGCACGCCGTACGGCCTGGCCATGGCGCCAGTGGTCAAGGTGTGCACCCGCACCGAGCTGGCCCAGCGCTGGCCCGACCTGATCGACATCGACGCCGGGCGCATCGCCACCGGCCGCTCGAGCATCGAGGAGCTGGGCTGGGAGCTGTTCCACTATTACCTGGACGTGGCCAGCGGCCGCAAACAGACCTGGGCCGAGCGGCACGGGCTGCACAACGACATCACCCTGTTCAACCCGGCGCCCATTACCTGATGCCAAGGGCTGACTCGATTTCCCAGACTCTCGCGATCCCTGTGGGAGCGGGTTTACCCGCGAAACTGGCGGCACGGTGCATGGCACCGGCTTCGCCGGTGTTCGCGGGTAAACCCGCTCCCACAGAGGCCAAGCAAACCTGCCCAAATAGCATTCTTCCTTCAGCGACTACAGGAGCACCCCATGCCTGAGATCCTCGGCCATAACTTCATCGCAGGCCAGCGCAGCGCTGCCGGCACCCAGCGCCTGCAGAGCCTGGACGCCACCAGCGGCGAAGCCCTGCCCTACAGCTTCGCCCAAGCCACTGAAGCCGAAGTCGACCAGGCCGCCCAAGCCGCTGCCGCCGCCTTCGCCGAGTTCCGCCAGTTGCCCCCGGCACGCCGCGCCGAATTCCTCGACGCCATCGCCGCCGAGCTTGACGAGCTGGACGACAGCTTCGTCGCCATCGTCTGCCGTGAAACCGCCCTGCCCGCCGCCCGCATCCAGGGCGAACGTGGCCGCACCAGCGGCCAGATGCGCCTGTTCGCCCAGGTGCTGCGCCGCGGCGACTACCTGGGCGCACGCATCGACCTGGCCCTGCCCGAGCGCCAGCCGCTGCCACGGGTGGACCTGCGCCAGATGCGCATCGGCGTCGGCCCGGTGGCGGTGTTCGGTGCCAGCAACTTCCCGCTGGCCTTCTCCACCGCCGGTGGCGACACCGCCGCTGCCCTGGCCGCCGGTTGCCCGGTGGTGTTCAAGGCCCACAGCGGCCACATGGCCACCGCCGACCTGGTCAGCTGCGCCATCGAGCGCGCCGCCGCACGCACCGGCATGCCCAAGGGCGTGTTCAACATGGTCTTCGGTGGCGGTGTCGGCGAGTGGCTGGTCAAGCACCCGGCGATCCAGGCCGTTGGCTTCACCGGCTCGCTCAAAGGCGGTGATGCCCTGTGCCGCATGGCCGCCGAGCGCCCGCAGCCAATCCCGGTGTTCGCCGAGATGTCCAGCATCAACCCGGTGATCATCCTGCCGGGCGCCCTGGCCAAACGCGGCGAAACCATCGCCCGTGAGCTGGCCGGTTCCGTGTGCATGGGCGCAGGTCAGTTCTGCACCAACCCGGGCATGGTCATCGGCCTGCAATCGCCGCAGTTCAGCCAACTGCTGGCTGACCTCGGCCAACACCTGGACGCCCAGCCCGGCCAGACCATGCTCAACGCGGGCGGCCTGCGCAGCTACATTGGCGGCCTGGAGCACCTGCACGCCCACGCCGGCATCCAGCACCTGGCCGGTCAGGCCCAGGAGGGCAACCAAGCCCGCGCCCAGCTGTTCAAGGCCGATGCCCGCCTGCTGGTGGAATCCGACCCGTTGCTGCAGGAAGAAGTGTTCGGCCCGACCACCGTGGCCGTGGAAGTCAGCGGCAACGAGCAACTGCGCGCCGCCCTGCTCGGCCTGCGTGGCCAGCTCACCGCCACGCTGATTGGCGAGCCGGAGGACTTCGAAGCCTTCGCCTGGCTGATGCCGCTGCTGGAGGAGAAAGTCGGTCGTATCCTGGTCAACGGTTACCCGACCGGTGTCGAGGTGTGCGATGCGATGGTCCACGGCGGCCCCTACCCGGCCACCTCCGATGCCCGTGGCACCTCGGTCGGTACTCTGGCCATCGACCGCTTCCTGCGCCCGGTGTGCTACCAGAACTACCCGCAGGCGCTGCTGCCGGCAGCACTGCGCGACGGCAACCCGCTGGGGCTGCGCCGCCTGGTGAATGGCCAGTGGAGCGACGCGGCGATCTGATCTCTTGGATGCAATGCACATGAGGCAAATGGGGCCGCTCTGCGGCCCTTCGCGGGTAAACCCGCTCCCACAGGTACTGCGCAAGTCTCACGGCAAGCGCACATCCTGTGGGAGCGGGTTTACCCGCGAAGGGCTGCGGAGCAGCCCCATTAGCTAACCAGGTCTGGCAGCTTTGGCGATCAGGCGATCGCCGCGTCCACCAGCACCTGGGCTTCCTCTACCAGGCGCTTGAGGTGCGCCTCGTCGATGAAGCTTTCGGCGTAGATCTTGTAGATGTCCTCGGTGCCGGACGGCCGCGCGGCGAACCAGCCGTTGGCGGTCATCACTTTCAGGCCGCCGATGGCCTGGTTGTTGCCCGGGGCATGGCTGAGGATCTGCTCGATCGGCTCACCGGCCAGCTCGGTGGACTTGACCTGCTCCGGCGCCAGCTTGCTCAGCGCCGCCTTCTGCCGCAGGTCGGCCTTGGCCTCGACACGGGTCGCGTAGGGCTTGCCCAGTTTGGCGGTGAGGTCAGCGTAGATCTGGCTCGGATTGCGACCGGTACGGGCGGTCATCTCGGCGGCCAGCAGGGCCGGGATCAGGCCGTCCTTGTCGGTGGCCCAGACCGAGCCATCCTTGCGCAGGAACGAGGCGCCGGCGCTTTCTTCGCCACCGAAGCCCAGGGAGCCGTCGAACAGGCCCGGCGCAAAGAACTTGAAGCCCACCGGCACTTCGTACAGCTCACGGCCAAGCGCGGCCGTGACGCGGTCGATCAGGCCGCTGGACACCACGGTCTTGCCGACGGCGGCGTCTTTGCGCCACTGCGGGCGGTGGCGGTACAGGTAGTCGATGGCCACGGCCAGGTAGTTGTTCGGTTGCAGCAGGCCGTCGGCGGTGACGATGCCGTGGCGGTCGTGGTCCGGGTCACAGGCGAAGGCCACGTCGAAACGCTCGCGCAGGCCGATCAGGCCCTGCATGGCGTACGGCGAAGACGGGTCCATGCGGATCTGGCCGTCCCAGTCGACGCACATGAAGCGGAACGTCGGGTCGACCTCGGTGTTCACCACTTCCAGGTTCAGCTGGTAGCGCTCGGCGATGGCCGACCAGTAGCGCACCCCGGCGCCGCCCAGCGGGTCGACGCCCAGGCGCAGGTTGGCGCCGCGGATCACGTCGAAGTCGATGACGTTTTCCAGGTCGGCGACATAGCTGCTCACGTAGTCATGGCGCTGGGTGGTCGCGGCCGCGAGCGCCTGCTGGTAATCCATGCGCTTGACCCCGGCCAGGTTGGCCGCCAGCAGTTCGTTGGCCTTGGCCTCGATCCACTTGGTCACGTCGCTGTCGGCCGGGCCGCCATTGGGTGGGTTGTACTTGAAACCGCCGCTCTGCGGCGGGTTGTGCGACGGCGTGATGACGATGCCGTCGGCCAGTTGCTGTGTGCGGCCACGGTTGTGGCAGAGGATGGCGTGGGATACCGCAGGCGTGGGGGTGTACTCGTCGTCCTTGCTCAGCCGTACCTGAACGCCGTTGGCGGCCAGCACTTCCAGCGCGCTGGCGGCGGCCGGGGCGGACAGCGCGTGGGTATCGGCGCCGATGAACAGCGGGCCGTCGATGCCCTTTTCCTGGCGGTACAGGCAGATGGCCTGGGTGATGGCCAGCACGTGATGCTCGTTGAAGCTCAGGTCGAACGAACTGCCCCGGTGCCCCGAAGTGCCGAAGGCCACGCGCTGGGCCGCCACGGCGGCGTCGGGGCGGCCGGTGTAGTAGGCGGTCAACAGCCGGGGGATATCGACCAGCACGCTGGCCGGAGCCGGCTTGCCTGCCAAAGGACTGAGCGTCATGCGAAACCTCGAAAGCAACGAATGTTGGGGTTGGAACGCGAAGTGTACTGGGAGTTTCAACGCCAGGCGATGGGTGCGTTCAGGCGTATCGCCACCAGCTGGGAAACATCTGCCGCACCCGGGGTTCGGCGAAGCGCTCGTCGATCAGCAGCAGCACGCCACGGTCCTGGTCGCCACGGATCACCCGGCCAGCGGCCTGGATCACCTTGCGCACACCCGGGTACAGGTAGGCGTAGTCGAAACCGGCACCGAACTGCCGCCCCAGGCGCTGCTTGAACTGCTCGTTGACCGGGTTGACCTGGGGCAGGCCCAAGGTGGCGACGAAGGCACCGATCAGCCGTGTACCCGGCAGGTCGACGCCCTCGCCGAAGGCACCGCCGAGCACGGCGAAACCGATGCCCTGCCCGTCAGCCACGAACCGCGCCAAAAAGGCCTCGCGCCCGGCCTCGTCCATGCCCGGCGCCTGGCGCCACTGGGGCAGCCCGGGGTGGCGTTCGGCCAATAGCCGAGCGACCTGCTCGAGGTATTCGAAGCTGCTGAAGAACGCCAGGTAATTGCCGGGTTGCCGCGCGTACTGCGCGGCGATCAGTTCGACGATCGGCGCCAGCGAGGCCTGGCGCTGCTGGTAACGGGTGGACACTTCACTGACGATGCGCACCTCCAACTGCTCGGCGCGAAAGGGTGCGGCCACTTCCAGCCAGGCGGTGTCGGCCGGCATGCCCAGCAGGTCGCTGTAGTAGTGCCGGGGGTTGAGCGTGGCGGAGAACAGCGTGACGCTGCGCGCGGCACTCATCCGTGGCCCGAGCAAGCGCGCCGGCACCACGTTACGCAGGCACAGGGTGGCCAGGCGCCGGCCGCGCGGGCCATTGCGCTGGCTGATATCGAACAGGAAGTGCTCATCGAACAACTCGGCGATACGGCTGAACTGCAACGCCTGGTAGAAGAACTCCAGCACCTTGGGTTCCACTTCGGCGGGCGTCTGGTTCATGCGCTCCTGGATCAGCCCGATGCACTGCGCCAGGGCGCGCAGAAACCCATCGGGCAGCTGCTCGCCGGCCTGGTACGGCGCCACTTGCGCCTTGTACAGCGCATTCCACTGGCGGTTGAGCCGATCCAGCGCGCTGCCAAGGCCCATCGGCTTGGCCTGGCGCAGTGCCTGCAACTGGCCTTGGTCGAGGCTGGCGCTGTACATCTGCCGGCCGCGCTCGACCAGGTTGTGCGCCTCGTCCACCAGCACTGCCGTGCGCCACTGGTTGGCCTGGGCCAGGCCGAACAACAGCGCATGGGCGTCGAAGTAATAGTTGTAGTCGGCCACCAGCAGGTCGACCCAGCGCGCCATTTCCTGGCCGAGGTAATACGGGCACACCTGGTGCGCCAGGGCCACCTCGCGCAGGGCCGCGCGGTCGAGCAACGGCACGGCCGCAGCCGCCTCACGCGCCGCAGGCAAGCGGTCGTAGATACCCCTGGCCAACGGGCAGGACTCGCCATGGCAGGCGTTCTCGGGGTACTCGCACGCCTTGTCGCGGGCAATCAGCTCCAAAGTGCGCAGGGCCGGCTGGGTGCCGTCACGGGTGAGCTGGCGCAAGGCATCCAGGGCCAGCGCGCGGCCCGGGGTCTTGGCGGTGAGGAAATACAGCTTGTCCAACTGCTGGGGCACCACGGCCTTGAGCAGCGGGAACAGGGTGCCGAGGGTCTTGCCGATGCCGGTGCTGGCCTGGGCCATCAGGCAGCGGCCGGTGCTCACCGCCTTGTACAGGGTTTCGGCCAGTTGACGCTGGCCTTGGCGCAGTTCGGGGTAAGGGAAGGCCAACGCCTGCAAGCCACGGTTGCGCTCGGCCAGGCGCTGTTCCTGGGCCCTTGCCCAGGCGAGAAAGCGCTGGCACTGGGTTTCGAAGAACTGCTGCAGTTCGCCAGCGCTGTGGCGCTCGCTGATCACCGTCTGGCTGTCGCTGTCGATATCCAGGTAGACCAGCGCCACCTCGAGGTCCGTCAGTTGCCGCGCCTGGCACAGCAACCAGCCATACACCTTGGCCTGGGCCCAGTGCAGCTGGCGGTGGTTGTCGGGCTGGCGGGCCAGGTCGCCACGGTGGGTCTTGATCTCCTCCAGGCGGTTGCCTGCCGGGTCGTAGCCATCGGCGCGGCCGCGCACACGCAGGCCCTGGTATTCGCCCTCCAGCGCCACTTCGGCCTCGTAGCCGGCAGCACGCCGCGCCACCACCCGGCGATGGCCGGCGATCCCCTCCTGGGCGGTCGGTGACGGGGTGAACCGCAGGTCGAGGTCGCCCACCTTGGCGCTGAACTCGCACAGGGCGCGTACCGCTACCGTGTAGCTCATGGCGCCGACTGCCAGCGCACATGGCAAACCACCACCGGCAGCCCGTGCTCTTTGCAGAACGCCAACCAGCGCAGTTGGTTGTCCTGCAGGCGGTCACCCGGGCCCTTGACTTCGACCATGCGATAGCGCCCCTCGTCGGGCCAGAACTGGATCAGGTCGGGCATGCCGGCGCGGTTGTTGCGGATATCCTGCAACAGGCGCACAAAGCAGGCTTTCAAGTGCGCGGCGGGCAGGCATGCCAGGGCCTGCTCGAGCAGTGGTTCATCGAGCATCTGCCAGAACACGAAGGGTGACTGCAGGCCCTGCTTGGCGCTGAAGCAGGCGCGGATCGCCTGCCCATGGCTGCCATTGTCGAGCCGCCCCAGGCACTGCTCGAACAGCGCCGCGCGGCGCTGCTGGAAGTCGCCATCGTGCAGGTCTTGCGGCCCGCTCTGGAACGGGTGGAAGAACGCCCCTGGCAACGGGGCGAAGATGGCGTCCCAGCAGAGCAAGCCGAACAGGCTGTTGAACAGGGTGTTCTCGACGTAGTGGGCCACCCCGCCGCTTTGCTCCAGGTGCCGGCGTACCGCCTCCTCCACCCCGAAAACCGCAAGCTCGGCCGGCAGCTCCAGCTCGATAACCTGCACCGCATCACTGCGCCGACGGGATTGCGCCGGCCCACCAAGCTTGCGCGCCAGGCGCGGCAGCATGCGCTCCAGGGCCTGTCGCTCGAGCGGGTTGGCCGGCGCCGCCGCCATGTCGGCCGCCAGCGCGTGCGCCTGCGGCCACCGCTCGCTGCGCTCGAACACCCGCACCTGGCGGATACGTGCCTCGGGGTGGGCGCAATCGCCATACACCTGCAGCGCCAAGTCCCATTCGCCCAAACGCTCGCAGTGCTGCCCAAGATTGAACAGCAACCGCGCACGCCGCCGGGCGAGCCAGGGGTTGTCGCTGCCCAGCCCGTCGAGCGTCGCCAGCAGCGTGGCGGGCGCCTCACCCTGCTCCAGGCGTTCGGCACACTGGTGCAGGGCCATGGCCAGCTCGACCTCGCTGCGCTGGCGCAGAGCCCGTGAGTCTTCTGCGAAGGCCACCTGCTCATAGCGCAGCAGCCCAAGGTCGGCGAGGACGAACTCCGACCAGTCCTGGTAGAGGTTGCCGAAAAACAGCAGGCGCAAACGGTCGCACAGCGGCTGCAAGCGCCAGTGGATGATCTGTGCGGGGAAATCGGGGTACCACGCGGCGAGCGAACGCGGCGCCAGTTGCAACGCCTGCAACTGCGCCAGCAGCTCGGCCTTGCCCGCCTTGGGCCGGCTGAATTGCCCGGCAAAACAGTGCAGTGCCTCGTCCTTGCGCAGCAGCGGCCACAGCTGCTCCAGCGTCAGCGGCGCCTCGGCATCGACCCAGCCCAGGCCCAGCAAGGGGGCCAGGGCACTGTCGGTATCGCCGATCTCGTCGTAATTGAGTTTGTCGCTGCGAAACAGCTCGCCCTTGCGCATGACCATGCGCACCAACAGCGCCTGGGCCGGCGCCGGCAAGCCGGCGAAGGCACGGATGAACCCGTGCTCGCGGGCATCGAGCAGGTCGGCGTAACGCTGTTCGACCCAGTTCAGCACCTGGCGGAAGTTGTGCAGGTAGTAGAACGGGTCATCGACGGAATGGGCAATCACGGTGCGGGATCGGGCGCGGGAAATGGACACTGGTTATACATACAGACCACAAGGCTAAGCAAGTGCCGTGGGTCGCGCACTCCATGTGCCCGCCGTACGCCGAGTGCAGTAACAAACCTTAAACAAGACTGTGACATTTTTTTTCAGCCTACTTACCAGGTACCTCGGCATGGGTAACGGCCTGCCCGGATTCGGTCATGGAGCTGCGAGATGAAGGTTACGGTTTTCGGTACGGGTTATGTTGGCCTCGTCCAGGCGGCATGCCTGGCCCAGGTGGGGCATTCGGTGCTGTGCATGGACGTTGACGTCGAGCGGATCGCCAGCTTGAGCCAGGGCCATTGCCCCCTCTACGAGCCGGGCCTTGCGTCACTGCTGAAAAGGAACCTGGCCTGTGGCCGCTTGAGTTTCACCACCGACGCC
Organism: Pseudomonas sichuanensis; assembly: GCF_003231305.1. GTDB lineage: Bacteria > Pseudomonadota > Gammaproteobacteria > Pseudomonadales > Pseudomonadaceae > Aquipseudomonas > Aquipseudomonas sichuanensis. The sequence goes on from NZ_QKVM01000067.1 coordinate 19,830, forward strand.
GCCAGGGCGACCCATTTCGCCCCGTTGCTGTTCATCGCGGTCGGCACCCCGCCCCAAGCCGATGGCAGCGCCGACCTGCGGCACGTGTTCGCGGTGGTCGACAACATTCTTGAACATGCCGATCACCCCAAGGTCATCGTCAACAAGTCCACCGCGCCGGTCGGCACGGTCGATCACATCAAGGCGCGCATCAGCCAGGCGGTCGCCAATGCCGAGCACTATCGGGTGATCAGCAACCCGGAATTTCTCAAGGAAGGTTCGGCGGTCGACGATTGCATGCGCCCGGAGCGGATCATCATCGGCGGCGCCGGCCCGGCCGAGCTTGAGCTGCTGCGCGAGCTGTACCTGCCGTTCAGCCGCAACCGGGAAAAACTCATGGTCATGGATGCGCGCAGCGCCGAACTGACCAAGTACGCCGCCAACTGCATGCTGGCGACGAAGATTTCCTTCATCAATGAAATGGCCAACCTGGCCGAGCACCTGGGCGCGGATATCGAAATGGTCCGCCGTGGCATCGGCTCGGACCCGCGCATCGGCTACGACTTCATCTACCCCGGTTGCGGCTTTGGCGGCTCGTGCTTCCCCAAGGACCTGCAGGCCCTGAGCAGATGCGCCGAAGCCGAAGGCTTCGAGCCGCAACTGCTGCGCGCTGTCGAGTCGGTGAACGCGCGACAGAAGAACCGGCTGTACGCCAAGATCGCCCGGCACTACCCCGCTGGCCTGCGCGGCAAGGTCTTCGCGCTGTGGGGGCTGTCGTTCAAACCCAATACCAATGACATTCGCGAGGCCTCCAGCCGGGTCCTGCTCGAAGCCCTGTGGGCTGCCGGCGCCCGGGTGCAGGCCCACGACCCGCAGGCCATGGAGGAAATCCAGCGGCATTACGGCGAGCGTGCCGACCTGCTGCTGGTGCCGTGCAAGGACGATGCGCTGCAGGGCGCCGATGCGCTGGTGATCGTCACCGAGTGGCAGGACTACCGGGTGCTGAACCTGGACCAGGTGCCGCAGCTGTTGGCCGACCGGGTGGTGTTCGACGGGCGCAACCTGTTCGAGCCCGAGCACATGGCCGCCGCCGGCCTGACTTACTACGGCATCGGCCGTGGCCAGGTGCCGCAGCCATGCCCGTACTGATCACCGGCGTCGCCGGCTTCATCGGCTTTCACCTTGCCCAGCGCCTGTGCCAGGAAGGCCTGGAGGTGGTCGGCATCGACAACCTCAACAGCTATTACAGCGTCGAGCTCAAGCAGGCGCGCCTGCAACAGCTGGCCCGGTGGCCGAACTTGCGCTTCCAGCGGCTGGACATCGCCGACCCGGACGCCCTGCTCCAACTGTTCGCCAGGCAGCCCTTCAGCGAGGTCATCCACCTGGCGGCCCAGGCCGGGGTGCGCTATTCGCTGGACAACCCAGGGGCCTACGGCCAGGCGAACCTGATCGGTTTTCTCAACGTACTCGAAGCCTGCCGCCGACACCCCACCGGCCACCTGATCTATGCCTCCAGCAGTTCGGTGTATGGCGCCAACGCCAAGCTGCCGTTCAGCGTCGAGGACCCGGTGGAACAACCGGTCTCGCTGTACGCCGCCAGCAAGCGTGCCAATGAGCTCATGGCGCACACCTACGCGCACCTGTACCGCATCCCCGCCACCGGCCTGCGCTTCTTCACCGTCTATGGCCCCTGGGGCCGCCCGGACATGGCGTTGTTCAAGTTCACCCAGGCCATGCTCGAAGGCCGGCCCATCGAGGTCTACAACCACGGCCGGATGGCACGGGACTTCACCTATATCGACGACATCGTCGAAAGTATCCAGCGCCTGCGCGGCAAACCACCACAGCCGGCCGCAGGCCAACCGCCCTGCCAGCTGTTCAACATCGGCCGCGGCCAGCCGGTCAGGCTGCTGCACTTCGTCGAGTGCCTGGAACAGGCCCTGGGCATCCCGGCAACGCGCGATTACCTGCCCTTCCAGGACGGCGACGTGCTGGAGACCTGGGCGGACATCAGCTCACTGGCGCACTGGATCGACTACACGCCCAAGGTCTCGCTGGAACACGGCGTCGGCCAATTCGTCAGCTGGTACCGGGATTTCTACCGGATCTGAACCACGCATTCACAACAAGAACACAGGTAGGCCCGATGACTGAACAGATCGACCTTTCGGTATTGATTCCGGCAAAGAACGAAGCGGAAAACCTGCCGGCGCTGCTGGCGGAAATCCGCAACGCGCTGCAAGGCGAACGCTACGAGGTGCTGGTGGTGGATGACGGCAGCAGCGACCCGACCCTGGTCGTGCTGCAACAGCTGCGTACCCACGGTTTTGAACAACTGCGCATCCTCCACCATGAACGCTCCCTGGGCCAGAGCACTTCGCTCTGGCACGCCGCCCAGGCGGCCCGTGGCCGCTGGCTGGCCACCCTGGATGGCGACGGCCAGAACGACCCGGCGGATATCCCTGGGATGCTCGCCCTGGTGCGTGCCAGCGAAGACCTGGCCGGTGGCATCAAGCTGGTGGCCGGGCATCGGGTCAACCGCCGCGACACCGCCAGCAAACGCTGGGCTTCGCGCTTCGCCAACGGCCTGCGCAGCCGCCTGCTCAAGGATGCCACCCCGGACACCGGTTGCGGGCTGAAGCTGATCGAGCGCGCGGCGTTTCTGCGCCTGCCTTACTTCGACCATATGCACCGTTTCATCCCGGCGCTGATCCTGCGCCACAACGGCCGCATGCTGGTGCACCCGGTGAACCACCGGCCACGTCATGCCGGCACCTCCAAGTACGGCAACCTGGACCGCGCCCTGGTCGGCATTCTCGACCTGTTCGGGGTCTGGTGGCTGATCCGTCGCACCCGCCTGGACACCCGCCCACAGGAGCTCGAAGGATGACCCGCGAAACCCTCTGGCTGATCCTCGGCTTCACCGGCCAGGCCGTGTTCACCGGCCGTTTCGTGCTGCAGTGGCTGTACAGCGAATACAAACGCCGCAGCGTGATCCCGGTGGGCTTCTGGTACCTGAGCATGCTCGGCAGCGCCTTGCTGCTGATCTATGCCATCTACCGCCAGGACCCGGTGTTCATCATCGGCCAGGCCTTCGGTTTTCTGGTCTACCTGCGCAACCTGCAGTTGATCGCCCGGTTCAAAGAGCAGAAGGAATAGCCCTTGCCCAGGTTCACAACCCCCACAGCCCAATGCCTGGCGCTGGTCGCCCTGGCGTTGCTGCTGGTCGGTGCCGGCATCGGCTGGCGCCAGCCGATGAACGTCGACGAAGAACGCTTCCTCGGTGTCGCCCTGGAAATGCTGCAGAGCGGCAACTGGTTCATCCCGCACCGTGCCGGCGAAATCTACGGCGACAAACCGCCCTTGTTCATGTGGACCGTGGCCTTGTTCAGCGCCTTGACCGGCTTGCCCAAGGTCGCCCTGTACCTCCCCGGCCTGCTCTCGGCAGCCACCACCACCGCGGTGCTCTACGACCTGGGCCGGCGCCTGTGGAACAAGCGCATCGGTTGCATCGCCGCCTTGCTGTTCCTGGCGACCTACCAGAGCTACAGCATCCTGCGCACCGGGCAGATCGACAGTTTCCTCGCATTGTGGGTCGCGCTGGGTTTCTACGGTTTGCTTCGCCACCTGCTGCTGGGCCCGGCCTGGGGCTGGTTCTATGCCGGCTGCGCGGCCATGGGCCTGGGCATCATCAGCAAAGGTGTGGGTTTTGTCCCGGCACTGATGCTGCTGCCCTATGCCTGGGCCGTGCACCGGCGCTGGCGAGGCGTGGTGGCCATGCCTGGCCAGGGCTGGCGCTGGAGCCTGGGGCTGCTGTGGTTGCTGGCCGGTTGCGCGGTGTGGCTGCTGCCACTGCTGGTGACCATCGCCCATGGCGGCGGCGAGGCAGAGCTGGCCTACCTGAAAGAGATCCTGCTGCGCCAGACCGCCAACCGCTATGCCAATGCCTGGGACCACCGCGAGCCGTTCTGGTACTTCTTCGCCAAGGTCATCCCCAAGTACTGGCTGCCGTTGGTGCTGGCCCTGCCCTGGCTGGTACCGGCCTGGCGCCGTCAGCTGCTCAAGCATGACGGGCGCGTGCTGGTGCTGCTCGGCTGGGTGGCACTGGTGCTGTTGTTCTTCAGCCTCAGCAGCGGCAAGCGCAAGCTCTACATCTTCCCGGCGCTGCCCGGCCTGGTGCTGGCCATCGCCCCCTTGCTGCCCTGGTTGCTCAAGCGCTGGTTCCAGCGCCGGCCAGGCTGGCGCAAGGTGTTTACCGTGGTCGCCGTGGTGTGGTTCTGCCTGTGGTTCGTGCGCGGCCTGGTCGAGCCGATCAAGGAGGGCCGTAACCCCCACGAAACCCTGATGGCCGATGCCGCCCGTGCCACCGGCGGCGCCGAACTGGTGCTGGTCAACTGGCGCGAGGGGCACTGGCTGTTCGCCCGCCAGCCGATCGTGCACTTCGGTTTCGGCAGCCACTCTTCCGCGGACACCGCCGCCTACTGGTTGCGCCAGCACCCCACCGCGTTCGCCCTGCTGCCGGCGACCGAGCTGGGCCGCTGCTTCAGTGCCGACAAGGCGCGCAAGCTGGGCGATACCTCGCGCGCCGAATGGTATGTGGTGGGCGCCGATGCCGACACCGGCCAATGCCAGCCGGCCCCCCCCAAACAGGTCTACCCATTTGCCTGGGGCGGCATGCCCGGGAATCTTCAAGCCGCTCTGGAGGCCCCTAGCAAATGACTGCCCAGACCCTGCCGGTACAACACCGGCATTGGTTCAAACGCTTGAACCGCCTGAGCCAGGTCGGTGGCCTGACGCTGCTGGCGGGCATCAGCCTGACCGGTATCGAGGCCGCACGTTCGTTCTGGCCCCAGCAGGTCTACGCCCACCTGAGCAACCGCTGGACCGGCGACTCGGCGCCGGGGCAGAACCTCTGGCTGCCGGCCTTCGAGGTGGCGATCGATGCCAAGGTGGTGGAACAGGGCCTGAACAACCTGTCCGGCATCACCTATGACCATGACCGCGACCGGCTGCTGGCCATCACCAACGGTGCGCCCATGGAACTGCTGGAGCTCAGCAAGAGCGGTGACATCCAGGCCCGTTATCCGTTGGTGGGTTTCAAGGACACCGAAGGCCTCGCTTACCTGGGCAACGGCCGCCTGGCGATCGCCGACGAAACCCTGCAACGGCTGGACGTGATCACCCTGCCCGATCACCCTCAGCCGATCAATGCCAGCCAGGCCCAGTGGATTACCCTGGACATCAACCCGACCCTGCGCAACAAGGGCTTCGAGGGCGTCACCTATGACGCCGGTCACGATCGCCTGTACGCCATCAAGGAGCGTGAGCCGCGTCAGGTGTTCGAGGTCAGCGGCCTGCTCACGACGCTGAACGGCGGGCCACTGCAGATCACCGTCAGCGACCGCCGCAGCTGGGTCAAGCGCAGCGTGTTCGCCACCGACCTGTCCGACGGCTACTACGACCCCGTCACTGGCCACCTGCTGGTGCTCAGCGACCAGTCGAAGAACATCACCGAGCTCGACGGCGATGGACGCTTCGTCAGCATCCGTTCGTTGCGCGCGGCGTTCGGTGGCCTGGCCCACGATGCCCCCCAGCCGGAAGGCATCACGATGGACAGCGACGGCAACCTGTATGTGGTCAGCGAGCCGAACCTGTTCTACAGGTTCGCCAAGCCCTGAGACCGGCTCGGCGCAGGGTCAGAAATCCACCGTGGCGGATAGCTGCAGGGTGCGCGGGTAACCGGGCGAGATCGCGCCATAGGACGCGACGCCGGACCAGTATTCACGGTCGAACACGTTCTGTACCGTCGCCCGGAATGTCGTCGGGTGCCCGTCGATACGGGTGGTGTAGCGGCCGCCGACATCGAAGCGGGTCCAGGCGTCGAGCTCCTGGGTGTTGGCCTGGTTGATGTACTGGCTGGCGGTGTAGATCGTGCCACCGGTCAGGGTGAAGCCTGCCAGCCACGGTGTATCCCACTCGCCCCACAGGTTGGCCTGCAGTTCAGGCACGCCCACCGGCTTGTTGCCTTTGTTGGCGGCAGTGGCCGAGTCGGTCAGCTTGCCGTCCATCGCGGTCACGCCGCCCATCAGGCGCACGCCCGGGCTGACTTCACCGAACATGCTCAGCTCGACGCCACGGTTACGCTGCTCTGCCTGTACCGAGAACTGGTTGCCGGCACCCAGCTCGCCGCTGGGCTTCTCGATCTGGAACAGCGCCAAGGTGGTCATGAAGCTGTCGCGTTCGAACTTCACGCCCAGCTCATGCTGCTTGCTGGTGTACGGCGCGAAGGCTTCACCGGCGTTGGCGGCCGTGGCCGGTGCGATGTCGCCCTTGCTCAGCCCCTCGACGTAGTTGTAGTAGAGCGAGACGTTCTCCCACGGCTTGACCACCACCCCGACCACCGGCGTGGTGGCGCTGTCGTCGTAGCGCGACGACACCGCGCCGGCCGCGTTGTAGTTGCGCGATTCGATGTCCTGCCGACGCACGCCCAGGGTCAGTTGCAGCCGGTCATCGAGCACCGCCAGGGTGTCGGTCACGGCCAGGCCGGTCAGCTCGGATTCGGAAATGCGCAATACCTTCGGTGCATTGATGTGCTGCTTGGGCACATCGACCGGGTGGTAGATGTTCGACAGGATCGCCGTACCGTTATTGATGCCGCGGGACATCTCGTCCTGATAGCGGGTGGCCATGACCGTCATGGTGTGGTTGACCGGGCCCGTTTCGAACAGGCTGCGCAGGCCCACATCAGCGGTGGAGCGGTCGACGTTGAACTTGTAGTAACCGGGGATATTGCTGGTATCGCCGGCCGCATTGAGGATTCTCGGCACCTGGTCGGACATGCGCTTCACATCGGCCTTGCCGCCGCCGGCATGGGCAAACACGGTCAAGGAATCAGTCAGGTCGTACTCGCCGCCGAGCAACGCGGATTGCTCACGGGTGTTGGACCAACCCCAGTCCTGGGGCAGGTTGGTGCGCCCATTGGGGGCCGACGGCACGTCGATACCCGGTGCCACGGTGAAGGGCCGCGAGGCGGCATCCCATTTTTCTTTCTGGCTGATGAAATCGAGGTTCAGGCGCAGGCGCTCGCCTTTGTAGTCCAGGGCGATGGCGCCGATATCCAGGGCGCGCTGCTGGTTGTCGATGGCGGTGTCGCCCTGGGCAAGGCTGCCGTTGAAACGCACGCCCCACTGTTTGTCCTCGCCGAAGCGGCGGCTGATGTCGAGGTGGCCACCGGCCTGGCTGTCCGAGCTGTAGCTGGCGGTGAAGCGCGTCAGGTCCTCGGCCAGGGCACGCTTGGGCACGATGTTGATCACGCCGCCGACACCGCTGTTGGGCGAGATGCCATACATCAATGCACCGGGCCCCTTGAGCACCTCGACGCGCTCGGCGTACTCGGTGAATACCCGATAGTTGGGCGCAACGCCGTAGACACCATCAAAGGCCAGCTCACCCAGGTTGCCCTCGCCCACCGGAAAGCCACGGATGAAGAACGAGTCGACAATGCCACCGGTCTGCCCGGTGGAGCGCACCGACGGGTCGCGCTCCAGCGCATCGGCCACGGTTACCGTCTGCAGGTCGGCCAGGGTCTTGGCGGTGTAGCTGGTAACGCTGAAGGGGGTGTCCATCACGTCCTTGTTGCCCAGCATCCCCAGCCGGCCGCCGCGGGCCACCTGGCCGCCGGCAAAGGCTTCCGGCAAGCTGTCGTGGCGCAGGCTGTTGGCTTCGATGTTGGTGGCGGCGAGCGTCAGGCCATCGCCCTGCTGCGCCAGCTTGGCCAGGGTGTAGTTGCCGTTGCCCAGGGCCACCAGCTCAAGGCCGCTGCCGGCCAGCACGCGGGCGGCACCGTCCTGTAGCGAGTAGCTGCCGTTGAGGCCTGCGCTGTGCAAGCCGTCGGTCAGCGCCGGTTCGAACGACAAGGCGATCTGCGAGGCCACGGCAAAGCTGGACAGCACGCGGCCCAGCGGGCCAGGGCTGATGGCGTAGGTGTGGGTGGCCACGACGTTTTCGGGTTGCGCCACTGCCACCTGGGTGCCTGCGGCGCCGGCTACCAGGGCCAGGCTCAACAGGGCGTTACGGACTGCGGTGGCGAGCGCACGCTCGGCGTGGGGACGGCTTGCAACAGGCATGACAGGAGGGTCCTTGTGACCGGATAAGGAGAGGGTTCACTCCTGTTGCCAATCGAGATGGGGAACAGTATCAGCTTGGGTTGAATAAATTTTGCGGGGTGGTTTTGAAGCACATTCCTTACTGTGTTTGAGGTCCCTGGGCATGACCGCAGGTTTGCAGCGCCTGTG
>NZ_QKVM01000068.1 GCF_003231305.1 Pseudomonas sichuanensis
TAACGACCCTCCCCGATTTCCTGCCAGTTCACGAGCCCCAGATGACCGACTACACCGCCCCTCTGCGCGACATGCACTTCGTCCTCCACGAAGTGTTCCAAGGCCCTGCCCTATGGGCACGCCTGCCCGCCCTGGCCGAGCGGCTCGACGCCGACACCGCCGACGCCATCCTCGAAGAAGCCGCCCGCCTCACCGGCCAGCTGATCGCCCCGCTCAGCCGCACCGGCGACGAACAGGGCGTGCAGTTCGCCAACGGTGAAGTGCGCACCCCCGACGGTTTCCGGGAAGCCTGGCGCACCTACCGCGAGGGCGGCTGGGTCGGCCTGGGCGGTAACCCCGAGCACGGCGGCATGGGCATGCCGAAAATGCTCGGGGTGCTGTTCGAAGAGATGCTGTACGCCGCCGACAGCAGCTTCAGCCTATATTCCGCGCTCACCGCCGGCAGTTGCCTGGCCATCGACGCCCACGCCAGCGAACAGCTCAAGGCCACTTACCTGCCAGCGCTGTACCAAGGCCGCTGGGCCGGCACCATGTGCCTGACCGAGCCCCACGCCGGCACCGACCTGGGGCTGATCCGCACCCGTGCCGAACCCCAGGCCGATGGCAGTTATCAGCTGAGCGGCAGCAAGATCTTCATCACCGGTGGCGAGCAGGACCTCACCGAGAACATCGTCCACCTGGTGCTGGCGCGCCTGCCCGACGCACCGGCCGGCGCCAAGGGCATCTCACTGTTCCTGGTGCCGAAATACCAAGTCGCAGCCGATGGCAGCCTGGGCGCGCGCAACGGCGCCCACTGCGGGTCGATCGAGCACAAGATGGGCATCAAGGCCTCGGCCACCTGCGTGATGAACTTCGACCAGGCCGAGGGGCATCTGGTTGGCGAGGCGAACAAAGGCCTGGCGGCGATGTTCACCATGATGAACTACGAGCGGCTGTCCATCGGCCTGCAGGGCATCGGTTGCGCCGAGGCCTCGTACCAGGCCGCCGCACGCTACGCCAACGAGCGCCTGCAAAGCCGCGCAGCCAGCGGCAGCGACGCCCCCACGCGCAGCGCCGACCCGATCATCGTGCACGGCGATGTGCGGCGCATGCTGCTGACCATGCGCACCCTTACCGAGGGCGGCCGCGCCTTCGCCGTGTACGTCGGGCAACAGCTGGACATCGCCCGCTACGCCGAGGATGCCGGCGAGCGCGAGCGTGCCCAGCGCCAGGTGGCCCTGCTGACGCCAGTGGCCAAGGCATTCTTCACCGACAACGGCCTGGAAAGCTGTGTGCTGGGCCAGCAAGTGTTTGGCGGCCACGGTTACATCCGCGAATGGGGCCAGGAGCAGCGCGTGCGCGACGTGCGCATCGCACAAATCTATGAGGGCACCAACGGTATCCAGGCCCTCGACCTGCTCGGGCGCAAGGTGCTGGGCGACGGTGGCCAGGCCCTGGCTGGTCTGGTGGCCGAGATCCGCGCCTTTTGCGTGGACGCCGCGCTGCATCGCGAGGCGCTGCTGGAGGCACTGGTGCGCCTGGAGCGCGTCAGCCAGTGGCTGCAGGCACAGGCCTGCACGGACGCCAACCTGGTCAGCGCCTCGGCGGTGGAGTACCTGCACCTGTTCGGCTTGACCGCCTATGCCTATATGTGGGCGCGCATGGCCAACGTGGCGCAGGCCCGCCAGGCGCAGGACCCGGCCTTCCATGGCGCCAAGCTCGACTGCGCGGCGTTCTACTTCCAGCGCGTGTTGCCACGTGGCCTGGCCCTGGAAGCCAGCATTCGAGCCGGCAGCACCAGCCTGTATGGGATGGCGGCAGAGCAGTTCTGAAAGCTCGGCCCATCGCGGATCTGCCCCGCGATGGGCTGAAAGCAGATACGAGCCATGCGCAACTACTACGAAATTTCCTACAATTGATAGTCATTCGCCATTAACACGTTCTCGGAAGCCCTCCGCCAAGGGTAGAATGCCCGCAAAACCGGGAGCCGTAATGAATCAGGACCGCCTCACCCCCAGCGAAGACGATGCCATCACCGACGCCGCCGCGCATTGGTGCATGCGCCTGCACGCCGAAGACTGCACGGCGGCGGAACAGGCAGCGTTCAGCCAGTGGCTGGCGGCCGACCTGCGGCACGCGCAGGAATACCAGGCGATGCTGGAGATCTGGCAGACCGCCGACCTGCTGCCGCGCAGCGCCCAGGTGGTGGCGCTCAAACCCCGGCAGGCCGCGGCCCGTAATTGGCGGCCATTGGCCTCGGCGGCGGCCATTGCCCTGCTCGCCCTGCCCCTGGCCGGCTGGGTGGGCTGGGAACAAGGCTGGCTGCCCAACGGCTACCAGCATGTCGAAACTACCGACCAGCTGCGCCAGGTGCGCCTGAGCGACGGCAGCAGCGTCGAACTCAACCTGCACAGCGAACTGCGCTACCTGAACTACAAGGACGAACGCCGCGTTACCCTGATCAAGGGCGAGGCGTTCTTCAAGGTCGTGCACGATAGCAGCCACCCCTTCATCGTCCGTGCCGGCAACGGCCAGACCCGGGTCACCGGTACCCAGTTCAACGTGTGGAAGTATGAAGACCAGGTCAAGGTGACGCTGGTGGAGGGCTCGGTGCTGGTCAGCAACGATGGCAACGCCGGTGGCTACCGGCTTGGCCCGGGCATGCAGGCCAGCTACCACACTGGTGATTTCGAACCGCAGCTGAGCCAGAGCGACGACTCGGGCAACAGCCTGGCCTGGCGCAGTGGCAAGCTGGTGCTGGACAACCTGAGCCTGGCCCAGGCCCTGCCGGTGATCAACCGCTACCTCGACAAGCCACTGCGCCTGGCCGACGACAGCACCGCCAGGATCCGCATCAGCGGCGTCTACAACACCCGCGAAGTGGCGCGCCTGGTCGACACCCTGCCCAAGGTGCTGCCGGTGTACCTCACCCGCAGCAAGGACGGCAGCACCGTCCTCAACCGCATCACCCCGCCGCCAAGCCGCGGCTGAGGGAGGCGTCTAACCCGGCTCCTTGAACATGCGCGATTCTAGTGGGAGCCGGCTTGCCGGCGATGCAGGCAGCGCGTTCTGGCCACCGGCTACGCCGGTGATCGCCGGCAAGCCGGCTCCCACAGGTACAGCACAAGGCTCAAGGTCGACGCGCTGGAGGTGAGAGTCGGCTACGCCGGCGAAAGGGCCGCCGAGCAGCCCTACCCTCTGATCAAACGCACGTCAAAGCGTCATCGCCGCCAACCAGCCAAACGCCAGCAACGGCAGGTTGTAATGGATGAACGTCGGCACCACGGTGTCCCAGATATGGTGGTGCTGGCCATCCACGTTCAACCCCGAGGTCGGCCCCAAGGTTGAATCCGAGGCCGGCGAACCCGCATCGCCCAGGGCCCCGGCGGTACCGACGATGCACACTGTGGCCAGCGGGTCGAAGCCCAGTTGCACGCACAGCGGCACGAAGATCGCCGCCAGGATCGGCACGGTGGAGAACGACGAACCGATGCCCATGGTCACCAGCAACCCCACCAGCAGCATCAGCAACGCGCCGACGCCCTTGCTGTGGTCGATCCACTGCGCCGAGGTCTCGACCAGGGTCTTCACTTCACCGGTGGCCTTCATCACATCGGCAAAGCCGGAGGCGGCGATCATGATGAAGCCGATCATCGCCATCATCTTCATGCCCTCGGTGAACAGATCGTCGGTGTCCTTCCAGCGCACGATGCCCGACAGCGAGAAAATCAAAAAACCCACCATCGCCCCGATGATCATCGAGTCCAGCCACAGCTGGATGACGAATGCCGCACCAATCGCCACACCGGCGACCACCAGGGTCAGCGGGTTGTATTGGACGCTGACCTGCTCGACCTCTTCGATACGCGCCAGGTCGTAGTCGCGCTTCTTGCGATAGCTGAAGAACACTGCCAGCAGCAGGCCAGCGAGCATGCCAGCCGCCGGGATGGCCATGGCGTGGGTGACATTGACCCCGCTCACGTCCACGCCCGCGCGGGCGACGTTGGCCAGCAGGATCTCATTGAGGAAGATGTTGCCAAAGCCCACCGGCAGGAACATGTACGGGGTGATCAGGCCGAAGGTGATCACACAAGCGATCAGCCGGCGGTCGATGCGCAGGCGCGTCAGTACATATAAAAGCGGTGGCACCAGCAACGGAATGAAGGCGATGTGAATCGGCAGGATGTTCTGCGACGAAACCGCCACCACCAGCATCAGCCCGATCAGCAGCCATTTGACCTTGCCGCCATCGGCATGCCCCTGGCGGTCGATCATCGCCAGGGCGCGATCGGCCAGGGCATGGGCCAGGCCCGACTTGGCGATGGCCACGGCGAAGGCGCCGAGCAGCGCATACGACAACGCCACCGTGGCACCGCCACCCAGGCCACCGTTGAAGGCCTTGAGCGTGCCCTCGATACCCAGGCCACCGACCAGGCCACCGGCCAGGGCGCCGATGATCAGCGCGATGACCACATGCACGCGGGACAGGCTCAGGATCAGCATGAGCCCGACCGCGGCAATCACTGCATTCATGGTGTGCAAACCTCTTTACGACAGACAAAAAGCGAGCGTTCCGGCGACAGCTGCGCGCAGGCAGTGGCCGGACCAGGGATGTTGTTATGAAGGGCGCACACTCTGAAGCACCGCCAGGCAGAAGTCAAAAGCGTCTGCTCCGCGCACCTTGTCGGATATAGACGAAGGTCGGAGGATTAAATTGAACGTTTGAATAAAGAAAAATCCTACGCCGCCGACACAGCATGCAGCATCAAACCTATTAGAAGGGATTTGCCCCCATGCCTGCGCTGCGACAACTCTCCATCCAATGGAAGATCACCCTGCTGGCCGGCCTGTGCCTGGCCAGTATCGTCACCCTGCTGGTCGGCCTTTCGCTGTACCGCATGGACCACAGTTCCGACCTGGTCAAGGCCAGCAGCATGCACATGCTCAGCGAAGCGGCGCAGTCGCGCATCGAATCGCAAGGTGAAGTGCAGGCCCTGAACATCCGCCGCCAGTTCATGGACGCCTACCAGTACGGCGCTGGTTTTGCCCGCCAGGTGCTGTTCCTGCGCGAACAGGCGGAAAAACGTTTCCTCGACGCCTACGACCTGCGCCAGGACATGACCGCCCAGGTGCGTGCCGCGCTGCAGGCCAACCCTGACCTGCTCGGCCTGTCGCTGGTGTTCGAGCCCGGCGCACTGGACGGCAAGGACAAGCTGTTCGCCGGCCAGGCGGAACTGGGCAGCAACGAGACCGGCCGCTTCGCCCTGTACTGGTCGCAACCGCGCGCTGGCCAGCTGACCTCGATGGCACTGCCCGAGCACGACATGGCCAACACCGAAGTCGGCCCCAGCGGCCAGCCGGCCAACACCTGGTGGGTATGCCCACGCAGCACCGGCGCGGTGTGCGTGGTCGAGCCTTACTTCTACGACATCGACGGCCAGCGCGTGCTGATGACCAGCATCGTGTTCCCGCTCAAGAGCAACGGCAAGGTGATCGCCACCCTGTCCATCGACATCAACCTCAACAGCCTGCAGGCCCTGAGCGAGTCGGCCAGCCGTGGCCTGTACGAAGGCCGCACCACGGTCGGCATCCTCAGCCCGGTCGGCTTGCTGGCCGGCTACAGCGCCGATGCCGGCAAGCTGGCCCAGCGCCTGGACCAGGTCGACACCGCGCAAGGCGCTGAGCTGGTGCGCAAGCTGGCCGAAGGCAAGTTGCAGATCCTGCATGGTGCGCAGCGCCTGAAAGTGCTGGCCGCCTTCGAGCCGATCCCCGGTGGCAAGCCGTGGGGCGTGCTGCTGGACGTACCGGAAAGCGCCCTGACCGGCCCGGCCGAAACGCTCAAGCAGGAGCTCGACGCCCTCAACACCAGCGGCACCCTGCTGGAACTGGGCCTGGGCCTGGCCGCCGCCATCGCCGGCCTGCTGCTGGTGTGGCTGATGGCCCGCACCGTGACCAAGCCGATCCTCGGCGTGGCCGCCATGCTCAAGGACATCGCCAGCGGCGAAGGCGACCTGACCCGCCGCCTGCAATACGACAAGCGCGACGAGCTGGGCGAGCTGGCCGGCTGGTTCAACCGCTTCCTCGACAAGCTGCAACCGACCATCGCCGAAGTGAAGCGCTCGGTGCAGGCCGCCCGCGGCACCGCCGACCAGTCTGCGGCCATCGCTACGCAGACCAGCGCCGGCATGGAGCAGCAGTACCGCCAGGTGGACCAGGTGGCCACCGCCTCCCACGAGATGAGCGCCACCGCCCAGGACGTCGCCCGCAGCGCGGCCCAGGCCGCCCAGGCCGCCCGCGACGCCGATCAGGCCACCCGCGAAGGCCTGGCGGTGATCGACCGCACCACCACCAGCATCGACACCCTGGCCGCCGACATGAGCAGCGCCATGGCCGAAGTCGAAGGCCTGGCGCAGAACAGCGAGAAGATCGGTTCGGTACTGGAAGTGATCCGCTCGATCGCCGAGCAGACCAACCTGCTGGCGCTCAACGCCGCCATCGAAGCGGCCCGTGCCGGTGAAGCCGGGCGTGGTTTTGCGGTGGTCGCCGATGAAGTGCGCAACCTCGCCCGCCGCACCCAGGAGTCGGTGGAAGAGACCCGCCAGGTGATCGAGGCGCTACAGGCCGGTACCCGCGATGTGGTCGGCGCCATGAACAGCAGCCACCGCCAGGCCCAGGGCGGTGTCGAGCAGGTCGGCCAGGCGGCCACCGCCTTGCAGCGCATCGGCCAGGCGGTGACGGTGATCACCGACATGAACCTGCAGATCGCCAGCGCTGCCGAAGAGCAGAGCGCGGTGGCCGAAGAGATCAACAGCAACGTCGCTACCATCCGCGACGTCACCGAGTCGCTGTCGGGCCAGGCCAACGAATCGGCACGGGTCAGCCAGTCGCTGAACAGCCTGGCCAACCAGCAGCAGGGGTTGATGGATCAATTCCGGGTGTAAGCCCAAGGTGTGCGGGCGCACCTTGCTGCGCCCGCAGGCCGGTTCCATGCTACAACTCAACCTTTCCAGTTTGGCCACTGGCCAGAATGGTATCGAGCAGCGCCACGGCCCCCTCGGCTAGAGTGTCCCCACCCCTTCTACAGCGCCCGCTTCCAGGCCGTTGTTGATGCCCTCCTGCCAGCGCTTCACGTCATTCGGAACCTGTTCGCTGCGAACGATGCACTTCCATTCGATCCGGCCCGTCCCGGAAACGAGGGCATGTCCCTTCCAGTCCGGGTATCGCAGCGTATTGGTCAGGCGCACCGCCTTGCCCGGGTCCCAGCCCCCCAGCTCAGGGCTGCTGCCTACCACGTAGACACTCTCACCCACTGCGGTCTTGCCGTTGTTGCAGGAGAACGCGACGATGCGCCACGGTTGCCGGTCTGCCGTGTACCAGAGCCTGATGACGCGCTGCTGCGACGCGCCTTGCTGGGGATCGCTGGTTTCCTTGATCTGCTGCACGCGTTCGAACCCTGGAGGCACCGCATCCAGTTCCTCACCCAGCGCCAGCAGCAAACTGCCCTTGTCCCCCTGCGTAAGGCTGATCAGCCGGCCATCGTCCCGAGGCGAGAAAGACACGGGCGAATCCGCGCGGATGCCTGCCCGCAGGCGCTGCCGGATCAGTTCCCGGATCAGCGCGCCTCGCGGCCAGGCATACATGTCCGGCCAATAGACGGTTGGAGTACCCGGTGTACTGAGGATGTAGGCATATGCCTGGTCGCGACGCTCCTCGGCCAGTGCCCAATGGTGCTGACCGGCATACAGGCCCGGCGAGTAACCTGTGTCATGGTTGTCGACGAAGGTCACGGCAGCTGCCCGCCATGAGGCCATGGGGTTACCGTTGAGCCCATCACGCCAATCGCTCAGGCCACCGTTCTGCATCCGGTCCTTGAGGGCAAAATCGAATACCGCGCAGCCCGAGGCGTCGGACCAGGACTTGAGCAGGTCCTGGCCGTTGGGCTCCTTCCACAGCTCGCCGACGCAAAAACGGTTATCACCGAAAACGCCCATCCAGTGCATGACATGCTCGGCGCTGTAGCCTCTGACATAGTCGAAACGCAAGCCATCGGCGTAGTAGTTGTCACGCAGGTCCGTGAACGCTCTGTCGAAGGCCCCGACGACTTCGTCATCGGCAAGGTTCAGGTCGGCGTCCCCGGCCATGAAGGGATCGCCATCATCCTTTCCGGCAGCGGCCTTGCACCACTGCTCAGGTTTGCCTTGGCCGCCCGCTCCCAGGCTGTCGCAGCTACCGGCCTTGTGGTTGGGCACCACGTCATACACGACCTTGACGCCCGAAGCCCGCAAGGCCTTGGCGGCCTGCTTCAACTGCGCATCCGTGCCGTACCGGCTGTTCTTGTCGAAGTCACGCCAGAAGTACCCTTCCCCACCGCCGGATGTCCCCTTCTGCGGGTCCGACCATTGCGAGTCATCCCGCCACGGCGGCGGCATCCAGATCAGGGTGAAGCCATCCTCGGCGATCTGCCGGGCTTGCCCTTCGAGCCTGGCGTACCAGCCCGGCGCGGGTTCGCGGCTGGAGTTCCAGTGAAAGCCCTGCAACAGGATCTCCCGCCCCGAGCCGTTGCGCACATCCGCCTGCGCAGCAACTACCAGGTTGGCGGCGAGCCAAGCCATACCGACGACGCGGATGACGCCCTTGATAGCCATGTGCACCTCCCGGCGTGTCTGCACGCCAGCTCGATCACCTCCGAGCCTAGGGAAAGTGCACCCGTTGCACTACTGGCAGAAATGACAGGTCAGCCGCCTCAAGACTGCGCATGGCTCACAGCTCATCCCTTGGCGAATGGAAACGGCCACCGCCGAGCAGGCGGTCGAGCAATACCAGCGCGCCATGCACGTCTGGCCGATGCCCCGTGGGAAGCACATCGCTGTCCGGCAGCGTTGCGTCCTGATAACCCGAGGCCGAGACCAGCAGGTGCATCTGCTCGCCGTCCAGGTAGATGTGATGCTGCTCGATGGCATACGACTGGATCAGCACCAGAGCCCCCGCCACCAAGGGCGTCGCGCAGGACGCACCCGCATAGAGGGCTCGTCTACACTTGCCCGCACCCGAGTCAGACACCCAGAGGCGTCGATGAACAAGCTCCCTGTCCTGATGGCCGGTCTGCTCCTGGCCTTCGGCCTGGCCACCGCCGACTCCGCCGCTTCGACCGAACGCGCGGCCCCGATCCACTTCGGCGCCATCGGTTGGGAAAGCGGCGCACTCACCACCGAGATCCTGCGGCTGATCGTCGAACGTGGTTACGGCTACCCAACCGACACCCTGCCCGGCACCTCGGTGAGCATGGAAGTGGCACTGGCACGCAACGACCTGCAGGTGATCGCCGAGGAATGGGCCGGGCGCAGCCCCGCCTGGGTCAAGGCCGAGCAGGCCGGCCAGGTGTTCGCATTGGGCGATACGGTGAAGAACGCCGAGGAAGGCTGGTGGGTGCCGGCCTACGTGATAAAAGGCGACCCCTCACGTGGCCTGAAGCCGTTGGCCCCGGACCTGCGCAATGTTGCCGACCTCAAGCGCTACCCGCAGGTGTTTCGCGACCCCGAAGTGCCCGACAAAGGCCGTTTCCTCAACAGCCCCAGCGGCTGGACCTCCGAAACAGTCAACAGCCAGAAGCTCAAGGCCTATGGCCTGGACACCCTGTACAACAACTTTCGCAGCGGCACCGGCGCAGCCCTCGACGCCGAGATCGCCTCGGCGATCCGCCGCGGCCAGCCGGTGCTGTTCTACTACTGGAGCCCCACCCCGCTGATCGGCCGTTATGAACTCGTGCGCCTGGAAGAACCGGCATTCGATGCGGCGGCCTGGGCCACCCTCACCGATGCCAACAACCCCAACCCGCAAGGCAGCCGCTCGCTGCCGGCCAAGTTGTCGATCGGCGTCTCCAAGGCCTTCCATGACCAGTACCCCGACCTGGTGGCCGTGTTCGAAAAAGTCGAGCTGCCCATCGACACCCTGAACAAAACACTCGCCCACATGAGCGAAACCCGCCAGAAACCAGCTGAGGCGGCCCTCACCTTCCTGCGCGAACACCCCGAGGTATGGAAGGCCTGGCTGCCCGCCGACAAGGCCGCCAAGGTCGGGGCCGGCCTGTGAGCGGCGGCTTCCCCGAAGCCCTGCAATACTCCTTCGCGCCCTCGGTCAACCGCCTGGTCGACTGGCTGGTGCTGCACTACGGCGACCAGTTGCGCGGCGTCTCCGAGCAGTTGCTGCAACTGCTGGTCGGCCTGGAAAGCCTGCTGCGCCTGCTGCCCTGGTGGCTGCTGTTGCTGCTGGTCGGGCTGCTGGCCTGGCACGCCAGCCGCAGCCTGCTGCGCGCCGTGGCCCTGTCCGGGCTGCTGGCGCTGATCGGCGTGCTGGGGCTGTGGGACAAGCTGCTGCAGACCCTCGCCCTGGTACTGGTGAGCACCGGCCTGTGCGTGCTGATCGGCGTGCCGCTGGGCATCCTGCTGGCTACCCGCCCGCTGGCCCGGCGCCTGCTGCTGCCGGTGCTCGACGTCATGCAGACCCTGCCCGCCTTCGTCTACCTGATCCCGGTGTTGATGCTGTTCGGCCTGGGCAAGGTGCCGGCGGTGTTCGCCACCCTGATCTACGCCCTGCCGCCGCTGGTGCGCCTGACCCAGCTGGGCCTGGCACAGATCGACCCGTCATTGCTGCAGGCCGCCCACGGCCTGGGCGCCGGCCGCTGGCAGCGCTTGCGGCGCATCGCCCTGCCGCTGGCGCTGCCGAGCATCATGGCCGGGCTCAACCAGTCGGTGATGATGGCGCTGTCGATGGTGGTGGTGGCCTCGATGATCGGCGCCCGCGGGCTGGGCGAGGACGTGCTGGCCGGCATCCAGACGCTGAACGTCGGCCAGGGCGTCGAGGCGGGCCTGGCGATCGTCGCCCTGGCGATGGTGATCGACCGGATCAGTCAGGCGTATGGGCGCGCTGGGCGTTGAGGCCGCTATTGCAGTATCGTGCCCTCTGCTCATTGCCCTGTACCCCCGGAGTTCCCGCGTGTCCCTCAAAGCCCTGCGCACCCTGGTGACCATCGCCCGCCACGGCACCTTCGCCCGCGCCGCCGACCTGCTCAGCCTCACGCCCTCGGCGGTGAGCCTGCACATCAAGACCCTGGAAGACGAACTGCAGGTCACCCTGTTCGACCGCAGCCGCCGGCAAGTCGTGCTGACCGAGGCCGGGCAACTGGCCGTGGCCCGTGCCGAGAGCATCCTCGGCGCCTATGACGAACTGGCCGACACTCTCGCCAGCGGCCCCAGCCTGCGTGGCCGCCTGCGCATCGGCGCGATCCACACCGTTCTGGCACGGCGCCTGCCGCGGGCCTTGGTGTGGATCAAGGCGCACCATCCGCAGCTGCATATCAGCGTGGTCTCGGGCATGTCGGCAGAGCTGGCCCGACGCGTCGAAGACGGCGAACTGGATGCGGCGATCACCACCGAGCCGGTCAGCCCCTACCCGCAGAGCCTGCAGTTCACCCCGCTGTTCGAGGACCGCTTCTGGGCCATCGCCAGCCCCGAGCTTGCTGGGCAAAGCGTGCCGGCGCTGCTCGCCAGCCAGCCGTTCCTGCGCTTCGACAAGCGCGCCTGGGCTGGCCGGCAGATCGAACAGGAACTGCGCCGCCAGCGCCTGCAGGTCAGCGAGCAGATGGAACTGGACAGCCAGGAGGCCCTGGCACGCATGGCGGCCATGGGCCTGGGGGTGGCGATCATCCCCATGAGCGACGACGACCTCGAACGCCTCCCGCCGGCCAGTGTGCAGCCGTTTGGCGAACCACAGCTGACCCGGCGCGTGGTGTTGCTGGAGCATGAAAAGAGCCAGCGGCGGCATTTGAGTGCGGTGTTGAAGACAGCCCTGGAGGTTTGAGCGAGGCGTAATGGGCTTGCCCCTTGATCGTGCCAGGCCCCGTGCGAGTCAATCGCGGGGCAAGCCCGCTCCCACAGGGGTCATGCATTCCCCAGGATTGCACAGTACCTGTGGGAGCGGCGGTTCGCCGCCGCGATTTACCCGCGAAGATGACACCTCGGTGCCTGGCACGGGCTATGCCCGTGTTCGCGGGTGAACCCGCTCCCACAGAGCTCGCGGAATAGCTCCCACGCCGTAAGGATTGATGCAGTTTTTCTCAACAGTCACTGCAGAAAACAACGTTTTTTCTGCTCACTCCCCTCCGCTACCCTGTGCCGGTACCCGACCACGGATTGCCGACCATGCTCCACCTGCTGCTGACCACCCTCGTCCCGATCATCCTGCTTATCGCCCTGGGCACCTGGCTGCGGGTGCGCGGCTTTCTCGCCGAAACCTTCTGGCCCGGCGCCGAGCGCCTGAGCTACTACGTGCTGCTGCCGTCGCTGTTCTTGCACGGCCTGGCCACCGCCAACCTCGACGGCGTGCCGGTACTGGGCATGGTCGGCGTACTGATGCTCTCGACGCTGCTCGGCGCCCTGCTCCTGGTGCTGTACCAGGGTGCAGCCAGCCATGACGGCGCCGACTTCACCTCGGTGTTCCAGGGCGGCGTGCGCTTCAACAACTACATTGGCGCCACCTTGGCCGCCGGGATCTACGGCAGTGCCGGGATCGCCCTGGCGGCGGTGGCCAACGCCGCCATCGTACCGCTGGTGAACCTGCTCTGTGTGCTGGTATTTGCTCGGTTCAGCGCCCGCCACAGCTCGCCGGCCACGGTGCTCAAGGCGATCTTCGCCAACCCTTTGATCGTCGGCTGCGCCGGTGGCCTGCTGCTGCGGGTGAGTGGCCTGGGTTTGCCGGCGGGGCTGGAGCCGACCGTCAAGGCGCTCGGCCAGGCCGCCCTGCCGCTGGGCCTGCTGTGCGTCGGCGCGGCCCTTGGCGGCGCCCACCTGGGCCAGCAGGTGAAGCCGTTGCTGGCGGCCTCGCTGTTCAAGTTCCTGGTCATGCCGCTGACCACCTGGGGCCTGTGCCGGCTGCTCGGCCTCGGCGGCCAGGCGGCGGTGGTGGCGGTGCTGTTCCAGGCCCTGCCGACCGCCTCGTCGTCCTATGTGATGGCCCGGCAGATGGGCGGCAACGCCCCGCTGATGGCCACCATCATCGCCCTGCAGACCATGGCCGCCGCCCTCACCCTGCCGCTGGTGCTGAGCCTGACGCTGAGTTGAATCCGCCCGGCTAGACTGTGATCAGCCCCACCACTCGGAACCTCGACCATGCGCCTTTCGTGGATGCTGTTCGGCTTGTCGCTGACCCTGCTTGCAGGCCCGCTCACCGCCGCCGACAGCCAGAAGGCCGCCGTCGCCGAAGACAAGGCGCAAGTGCTGGAGGAAAAGGTGGTGGAGGACGCGCCGCCACCGAAAAAAGCCGAAACCATCACCCCCACCGAAGTGCAGGCGGTCGACCCGGCCGGCCAAGCCCCGATGGACGACAGCATCACCTGCCTGGCCCGCACCATCTACTGGGAAGCCAAGGGCGCCGACAGCGAGGACATGAGCGCGGTGGCCAGCGTGGTGCTCAACCGCCTGGGCCATGACGGTTTCCCCAACACCATCTGCGCCGTGGTCAAGCAAGGGGTGGAGAGCAAGAGCTGCCAGTTCTCCTGGTGGTGCGACGGGCGCCCCGACCAGGTGGAAGAAGAGGAACGTTACGCGGTGGCCAAGGAGATCGCGCGCAAAGCCCTGAACCAGCAGCTCAAGGACCCTACGGACGGTGCGCTGTACTTCCATGACCGCACCGTGCATCCCGACTGGGCCAAGACTTACCGCAAGACGGCACAAACCACCCATTTCCTGTTCTACAAGCCGAACCAGGCGCTCGCGCGTTGAGGGCGCGGCGCTCATGGATTGCACTTTTGCGCAGGCAGGCGGTCTACCCACCCTTGCACCGCACCACATCGAATGACCAAGGGTTCACAGCCCTGCACATCGCTGGGCCAAAAGCCCTGCGCTTGTGTAGGATGGGCAGCGCACAAGCAGACGCTGCCAGTACAGGGAGATCCACATGCGCGTCCCATCCGTTGCCTGCTTCTTCGGCCTGTCGCTGGGCCTGCTCGCCTCGACCGGCGCCCAGGCCATCAGCGGCGAAGAAGCGCAACTGATCGAAACGATCAACGTCTACCGCAGCCAGCCCCAGCACTGTGGCGGCGGGGCCTCGCTGGAGTTGCCGCCGCTCAATAGCGACACCCGCCTGGCGCTTTCGCCCGAAGGCACCCGCGACTTGCAGCAGGCCATGAGCCGCGCCGCCTACCCCATGGTCAACGTGCAGGCCATCAGCCTGTCCGGGCCGCGCGATGCTAAAGCGGCGATGAAGGCCATCGAAGAGAGCTTCTGCCAAGTGGTGCTCGACCCGCAGTTCATCGACATCGGCGTCAGCCAGGAGGGCCGCGACTGGCGCATCGTGCTCGCCCGGCCGCTGCTCAGCGGGCGCCTGGGCGACTGGCAGGCCGAGGGGCAGAAGCTGTTGCAGGCGATCAACGCCGCACGCGGCGTACCACGCCAGTGCGGTGGCCAGCCCTTCCCCGCCGCACCCGCCTTGAGCTGGAACACGGTGCTGGCCGGCGTCGCCGCCAACCACTCGCGCAACATGGCCAACCAGAACTTCTTCGATCACATCGACCAAGACGACCGCACCCCGGGCGACCGCGCCGAACTGGCCGGCTACAGCTACCAGCAGATTGGCGAGAACATCGCCGCCGGGAGCGATACCGCACGCAAGGTGGTCGATGGCTGGCTGGCCAGCCCCGGGCATTGCTCCACCCTGATGAACCCGGACTTCCGCGACCTGGGCGCGGCCTACGCGGTCGACCCGAAAAGCGATGCGGGGATCTACTGGACCGGGTTGTTCGGTGCGCCGCAAAAAGACTAGATCGGCCAGCCCGCCTTGCCGTCTCGGCCAAAGTAGACCGTCGGCGAAACCCCCAGCGTGCGCCGGAACATCGCGGTGAACGCGCTGGGGCTGTCGTAGCCCTGGTCCAGCGCCACCTCCAGCACCGAATGCCCGGCCGCCAGCGCATCCAGCCCGGCCAGCAGGCGCATGCGCCGCAGCCACTGCACCAGGCTCAGGCCCGTCTCGCGCTGGAAGGCGCGGGTCAGGGTGCGGGCATTGAGCCCACTGTGCGCCGCTGCCCGGGCCAGGCTCCAGTCCTCTGCCGGGGCCAGCCGCAGCGCCTCGCACAGCGCCTGCAAGGCCGGCGAGCGTGGGCTGGGCACATGCAGCGCGGCCACCGGCAACACGCGGATCTCGTCGAGGATCAGTTGCATGATCCGCGCTTCGCACCCATGGGGCGGGTGATCGGGCGCTATGTCCATGGCCCGGATGATCAGCTCGCGCAGCAGCGGCGAGATTTCGATCACCTGGCACTGGCGCGGCAGGTCCGGACGCGCATCAGCGTCGACGAACAGGGTGCGCATGCGCACCGCGCCGGCCATCCTCAACTCATGCTCGCTCGTCGCCGGCACCCACACCCCACGCCCGGGCGGCACCACCCAGCTGCCCTCCTGGGCAGTGACCGTGATCACGCCGCTGATGGCGTGGATCAGCTGCGCGCGGTCGTGGCAATGCGCAGCGATGTGCTCGCCGTGGCGGTAGTTCTCGGCGAGCGGGAGGATGATCGGGCGGGGCATGGGGGTGTTCCGCTGTCGGGGGATGTCCATAGGGGAATTTCACTGGCTTGCATGAAGTGGCGCACGCAGTGCGATGGGTAAACGAGCTATCAACGACTGCGCAACAGCAACGCCGCCAGCGCGCACCCCAGCAACGCCACGCAAGCCAGGAAGAACGCATCCGAGTATGCCATCAGGTACGCCTGCTCGCGCACGCTGCGGTCGATCAGCGCCAGGGTCTGCATCACCTCGGGCGACTGCGGGTCGACCATCCCGCCCGGCAGCCGCTGCTGCAACGCGCCGTCGAACAGCGTCAGCCCTTCGCCGATGCGCACCGAGTGGAAGCGTTCGCGCTGCGACACCAGTTGCGTCAACAAGGCCGTGCCCAAGGCACCACCGAGGTTGCGCAGCATCGAGATCAACGCCGAGGCCGAGCCGGCCTGGGCCTTGTCCAGGCCTTTGACCGCCAGTACCGACAACGCCACCATGATCAGCGGCTGGCCGATACCGCGCACCACGGTGGAGGGAATGATCACATTGCTGCCCGCGTCCACCGTCAGTTGCGCGCCCAGCCAGCAGCCCAGGGCCATGATGGCGAAACCGCTGGCCACCAGCAGCTTGGCATTGAGCCAGCGCATCAGGCGCGGCAGCAGCGGCGCCAGCAGAAGCTGCACCAGGCCATAGGCGATCAGGCTCTTGCCGACTTCGCTGGCGCTGTAGCCCTGCACCAGCGACAGGTAGTTGGGCACCAGGAACACCAGGCCGAAGGTCGCCGCACCGAACACCGCCATGGCCAGGCTGGCGACGCCGAAGTTGTAGCCGCCCAACAGCCGCAGGTTGATGAACGGACGCGCGCCCCACAGCTGGCGCTGGATGAAAAACGCCAACGCAAACCCGGCGACCAGGCTGAAGGTGATGATGAAGGGCGAATCGAACCAATCCTTGCGCCCCCCCTCCTCCAACACGATCTGCAGCGCGCCCAGACCCAGTGCCATGGCGGCGATGCCGAGCCAGTCGGCCTTGCGCAACGCGCCATGGTCACCGGCCTGACGCCTGATCGACCAGGCCACCGCCGCCAGCAGGGCGATACCCGGCGGCAATTGCAACAGGAAGATCCAGCGCCAGGAGTACAGGTCGGTGAGCCAGCCGCCGATCGACGGCCCGGCAGCCTGGGCCACGCTGTTGGCCAGGCTGAACAGCGCCATGCCCAGGGGCAGGCGGCTGGCCGGCAGTTCGGTGATGATCAGTTGCATCGACAGCGGGATCAGCACCGCGCCGGAGGCCCCCTGGATCACCCGCAAGCTGATCATTGCCGCAAGGCTTGGGGCCAGGGCGCAGCTGACCGAGCTGGCCAGGAACACCATGGAGCCCACCAGCATCACCCGGCGCAGCGAAAACACCTGCACCAGCCAGGCGGTCAGCGGGATCATGCTGATCTCGGCCACCAGGTAGGCGGTGGAAATCCACGAACCTTCCTCGAAGCTGGCCCCCAGCGCCCCCTCGATTTCCGGCAACGCGGCGCTGGTGACATGTACGTTCATGCCAGCCATGAAACAGCCGAACAGGCCACCGACGACCGCCACCCAAGCGCGCAGGGAAACCTTTTCTTCAGCGTTCATCGGGTATCCACCGTGGCGATCACCGACATGCCCGGCAGCAGCCGGGGGGCGTCGCCAGGCGACGGCTCAAGCTGTATGCGCACCGGGAAGCGCTGGACGATCTTGGTGAAGTTACCGGTGGCATTGTCCGGTGGCAGCAGCGCGAACACCGCGCCCGAACCAGGCGAAACACTGTCGACGGTGCCGCGCCAGCGCTGGCCGAAAGTATCGATTTCGAGGCTGACCACCTGCCCGGGGCGCAGCCGCGCCAGCTGGGTTTCCTTGAAGTTGGCCACCACATAGGCCTGCGCCACCGGCACCACCGCCAACAGTGGCAGGCCAGGGGTGACGTACTGCTGCTGGCGCACCTTGCGCTGGCCGACCACGCCATCGAAAGGCGCGCGGATCTCGGTATCGGCCAGTGCGCTACGGGCCAGGGCAGCTTCGGCGCGGGCCTGTTCCAGGTCGGCCTGGCGCTGCTGCAATTCGGCCTGCAACTGTCGGCCCTGCTGGGCCAGCACGACCTTGCGCGCATGCTGCCGGGCCAGCTCGGCAGCGGCCGCACGCTGCAGCGCGCTGGCCTGGATACGCGTGGCGCGGGCCTGCTCGGTGCGTTGCACACTGACCGCCTGGGACGCGGCCAGGCGCTGGTAACGCCGCCAGTCGGCCTCGGCGCGCTGGGCTTCGCCGCGGCTACCGAGCTGTTCGGCGGCGGCACGGGCGATCACCTGTACCTGCTCGTCCTGTTCAGCGGCGAAGGTGTGCAGGCGCATGCGCTGCACCTGCACCGCCGCCTCGCTCACCGCCAGGCGTGCTTGCGCCTGGCGCAGGCGCTCGCGAAAATCGCGCGGGTCCAGGCGCACCAGCAGATCGCCGGCCTTGACCTGCGCGTTGTCGGCCACCAGCACGTCGGCCACGTAGCCGCTGACCCGGGCACTGACCGGCGCCCAGTCGGCGCGCACATAGGCGTCGTCGGTCTGCTGCAGAAAACGTGCGTCCAGCCACCAGTACGCGCCGTAGCCGAGTAGCGCCAGCCCCAGACCGCCGCACAGGCCCAGGCGCAGCCAGCGTTGCCGCCGGTGCTGCCGTTCGAGGACGTGTTGTGGGTCTGGGCTGACCGCCTGGTTCATGATTGGGCTCCATCCGTTTTGGGGGAGCGCCAGCGTAAGGAATCCGCGCTTGTCGTTCGCACGCGAATCGGCAACCTATCGTCGCAAAATGGACAGCATTGCCGAACGCGTGGGAGCGGCGCTGCGCCGCTGAGACTTGCCCCGCGACAAGCCGGCCATCAGCCCCCTAGAAACGCCACGATCTGCTCTGCCGCCATCGCCGGATCTTCCTGCATGAAACAATGCCCACCCGCCACCTGCTGCGCACTCACCTGGCTGTTCAGCCTGGCCAGACGCTGTACCGAGTGGGGCACGAACGGATAGGTGTGTTCACCGTAGAGGATGCGCGTGGGTGTGTGGATGGCCACCAGTTGCTGCCACATGCGCGCAGGGAACGAACTGAAGATTTCCACCTCGCGGCTGGGCCTGCACTTGAGCACCACGCCTTCGCCGCAATCGCCGATGGCATGCTCCACATAGGCGTGCAGCGCGGTTTCGCTCCAGCCCTTGAAGATACCGCGCCCCTGCAGCGCGGCCAGCGCGGCCTGACGGTCCGGCCAGTGGCTGCGGCGGGTCGCGGCCTTGCGTGCCAAGGCGTGGCGCCGGTGCAGGCCGACCAACGCGGCAGCGCCCATCACCCCCAGCATGCGCCGGCTGAACAGCACCGGGTCGAGCAGCACCGCGCGCAGGAACAGCTGCGGCTGGCCGGCCAGGATCAGGCCGGTGAGCACCCCGCCGAAACTGTGGCCGACGGCAAAGCGAGGCACATCGCCGTACTCGCCGCGCCCCGCCTCGAACGCTTCCACCGCCAGCGCCGCCGCACGGTTCCAGCCAACGAAGTTGCCGCCGTGATCACTGTCGCCATGGCCCTGCACATCGCTCAGCCACAGGTCGAAGTGCTCCGCCAGGCGCAGCAGCATGGGCTGGTAGGCCAGGCAGCAGAAGCCGTTACCGTGCAGGAAATGCAGCAATGGCCGGCCACTGGGCGGCATGCGCCAGCCGCGCAGGGTGAAGCCTTCGGCGCATTCATGGGACCAGGGAATCAACTCCATCTATTTACTGCACTCGTCGGTTCTAGGAAAACGACGATTCTACAAACAACAGCGGATACAGCGAAATCACCAGCAGCACGGCCATCAGGACATTGAACAGCACCACCGCACGCGGATTGCGCAACAAGTTGCGCAAGGCGCTGCCGAACATCACCCAGACCCCGACACTGGGCAGGTTGACCAGGCCGAACACGGCGGCGATGACGATCACATTGAATACGTAGCCCTGGGCTGGGGTGTAGGTGGTGATCGCCCCCACCGCCATCACCCAGGCCTTGGGGTTGACCCACTGGAAGGCTGCTGCGCCCCAGAAACCCAGCGGCTTGCGGCTGCCGGCAGTATCACCGGACATCGGCCCGGAGGTGGCGATCTTCCACGCCAGGTACAGCAGATAGGCCGCGCCAGCGTAGCGCAGGATGCTGTACAACGGCGGCCAGGCCTTGAACACCTCGCCCAGCCCCAGGCCCACCGCCAGCACCATCACCATGAAACCGATGCTGATGCCCAGCGCATGGGGGATGCTGCGGCGCACCCCGAAGTTGACCCCCGAGGCCAGCAACATGGTGTTGTTGGGGCCGGGGGTGATGGAGGAAACGAAGGCGAACAGCACGAAGGCGCTGAGCAGATCGAGCGAGGCAAGCATGGCGGCAGACTTCCGGGTTTCTCGTTATGTGTCGCCACACAGTAGCGGAGCGGTGCGACTACCGACCGGTACAGTTAGGTAAAATTGCATGAATACACTCTACTGAACTGGTCATGTCGCTTCTATGCCCTCGGCCCAGTACGATGACGCCAGCCCACACACAAGGAAGCCCGACCATGAGCCTGACCATTCGCCCTGCCGTACGCAGTGACGCCGCGCAAATCCTCGCCTTCATCACCGAGCTGGCCGACTACGAGCGCGCCCGCCACGAAGTGGTGGCCAGCCTGGCCGATATCGAGCACAGCCTGTTCGACCCAGGCAGCACTGTGCGCAGCCTGATCTGCGAGCGCGAGGGCCAGGCCATCGGTTTTGCCGTGTACTTCTACAGCTACTCCACCTGGCTGGGGCGCAACGGCATCTACCTCGAAGACCTGTACGTCACCCCGCAGCAACGCGGTGACGGCGCCGGGCGCACGCTGTTGCGCCACATTGCCCGGGAAGCACTGGCGAACAACTGCGGGCGTCTTGAATGGAGCGTGCTGGACTGGAACGAGCCGGCGATCGGCTTTTACCAGTCGCTGGGCGCCGAACCGCAGGATGAGTGGATTCGCTATCGCCTGGACGGCGAGCGCCTTCGCCATTTCGCCGAGGGCTGAAACGCCCCCAGGGTCTTAGGGTTTGTACGAAAAGTCGCCGAGCGGCGATCAGGCAAGGCGAAAACAGGCGAGGAACGGCCGAGGTCGCGTTCGACCGGAGTCACGCTCGACTTTACGGGTTGTCAATGAGCATTCCGACCGGACTGGCGCACCGGCCTGTTTTCAACGCAGCATGACCGTCGCGCAGGCACTTTTCGTACAAAGCCTAGTAACTTTTCAACAGCCAGCGTCCAGGGCCAGCGCTTTCCAACTTGCCATGCGCTTGCGCTCGACCAATGCAGTCAATGCTTTACCACTAGGTTCACCTTTGGCCGTAAATTTAACAGGAGCCAGTATAAATAGATTCACTTTTTCATCTTCAGGAATATCTTCTTGATCTCCCTCTTTATTCCAGGGTTTATCCACAACTAAAAGAGCATCTACTGATTCAGGCCAGGATAAATCTGCATAGGCCGGTTCACTTCTCAGCAACAGGCACCCCTCCTGAAGCGGCTCGCACTCAAGCGTCTGTATTCCAAGACGCTCCAACATCTGCACAGGGAAACGCCACGGCCCCTGTGCCGGCCACTCCTTGCGGGGAAGAGGCCAGTCACCCGGCAAGCAGATGAACAATTCTGTCATCGGCACTTTATTATAAAGTCCGGCAGTAAAAAGCAGCTTGTAGTCAACCTTACCGTTGAGCAAGCTGATATGTAATGACGTATCAGGCACCTCAATGGAGGGACTAAATACCGCCGGCAAAACCCAGCCCGCGGTATTGTGCACAAACGTAACAATAGACTGCCCGGCGCCTTCTGCATCGGCAACATCAACGTCCGAGATGCTGCGTCCACCCCGGGCCTCCAGTTGCCTAGCGACGGCCTGCTGATTCCATCCCCGGGCAGCATCTAAAGCGCTGTCGTTATATCGTAAGTGCAGACGATTGATTTCAGCTCCTTTTGTCAGAAGAAGCGCAACCACATGTTCATGCCCTGACAGGGCGGCGGCATACAAAGGAGTGCAAACACTCAGTGGCAGACCATCGACCGCAGCCCCCGCGTTTAGGAGACATGCACAGGTTTCCAGATGGCCTTCACCGGCCGCCAGTTCCAAAGCAGTACTATACCCCGCCCTAATGTATACCCGGTTCGGCTCCAACCCCAACTCAAGCAACAGCTGGCAGACCTCGGTTTGCCCCGCTCGAGCAGCCATGTGTAGCAAGCTTTCTTCTGTCACATCGCCATACCGAGATAATGCAAGCAGATCCGGATACTCTTGCGCGAAGGCAAGCAGCCCTTCTGGCCTACCTTCCTCAACGTCGTCGTAAAGTTGGTCCAGTTTTGTTTCGTGTTTCTCGTAAAGCCGCTGCCAGTCGTCCATTAGATGAAAGTCCCTTGCTGGTATTCCAATCCCATTCGTTTCAATTCTTTCTCCACCGCACTCAGGCCTTTGGCATCGGCCCTCTGTAGTCGCATATAAACTCTCCTGGCGGACTCGACGTTATGGGTTTTACCTCCGTTACGCGCCCAAGTAAAGTTACGCAGATCGGTATTTACGTCAATATTATGCTTAACCATGATAGCCTGCGATTTAAGTATGTAATCTCGATTTTTCTGCTTCCAGTTACGTGGTGCATTTTCCCGAACAATATGATGACGGTGAGGGTTTTTCATACTCTTAGGCGCATGGCCCATTTTCTTTTTGTCCGCCGCACTCAGTCGGCAAATTGCAAGCCCCAACGGGTCTATCCACTCGATGGGGTTCGGAGCATAAGCAAACAGATTGAGGCCGCCAGCATAACTGATCGGGTCCTCACTTATGAATCGGCCGACCCTTGGGTCAAAATAGCGGTATCGATTGTAATGCAGCCCCGTCTCATGGTCATGGTATTGCCCCTGGAAGCGGATCGGGTTGCTCAGGCCATGCTGTTTGGCCCATTCCGAACGCTCTTCTCGAACCACACCCCAGGCGTTGTACTGCCCTGCCCAGGCGATATTGCCATGCTCATCGGTCAGTTCCACCGGCGTACCGAGGTGGTCGCACTGATACCAGGCAATGGCGTCGAACGCCTGCGGCTTCACCTCGGTGTGCCACAGCGGATCATGATCGAAATCGTATTCGCGCTGGCTCCAATCCGGCTGCTTGTGCAGGCGGATCGGGCTGTTGCGCAAGGCCTGAGCCACCGGCACGAAGCTGTCCGGTTCAT
This sequence comes from Pseudomonas sichuanensis, assembly GCF_003231305.1. Lineage (GTDB taxonomy): Bacteria > Pseudomonadota > Gammaproteobacteria > Pseudomonadales > Pseudomonadaceae > Aquipseudomonas > Aquipseudomonas sichuanensis. The sequence continues at coordinate 22,774 of NZ_QKVM01000068.1, forward strand.
ACAGGTAATGCACCGTGCGCCCGGTGTCGCCTTCATCGAGAGGCGGTGAGCTTTCCCAGGCCAGGGTGTCGCCATCCCAGCCAAACAGGGTGAAACCGCAGCTGAGTTCACGCTGGCGTTTCGCCCGCTCCAGCTGGTTCCAGCCGGTCCCCGCTTCCGGGCGATCCCAGAAATGCGCCACCGAATGTTTGTGCAGGCGACGGCCCAGGGCGTCGTAGCTGTAGTCGACCTTGAGCTTATCGTCGTTGTAGCTGGCCAGACGGTCGAACAGGTCCCAGGTGAAGTGGGCGCGGGCGCCGTTGTGCAGTTGGTGGATCAGGTTGCCGCGTTCGTCGTATTTGTAGTGGGTCCCGGCGTACTCGCGCAGCAGGTTGTCCATCAGCTTGTTGCGACGCGGGTCCGCTTCCAGAGGGCGGTTCAGCTCCTGGGTTTTCTGATCCAGCAGGTTACCCGCCGGGTCGAAGGCGAAAGTCTCCACGCCAAGACGGCTAGTGGCCTGCAACAGGCGGCCGACCGGGTCGTACTGATACTCCAGTTGGCCACGGCGGCTGTCGTGGATATTGGTCAGTTGGCCGGCGGCATCGTAGCGGTACTGACGCTTGAGCAACGTGGACTGGCCGTCATGGCTACCCAGCAGTTGCTCCTGCAAACGGCCGGCCGGGTCCCAGGCCTGAGTCTGCATCAGCTTGTTGCCCTGGTGGCGCACCACCTCGCGGTGCAGGTCGTCGCGCTCGTAGGCCAGCATCTCGTGCTGGTCGAGGGTCATGCCGAGGAGATGCCCGCTGCCATAGGTCAGCCAGCTGACCTTGTGGCCGTCTGGGCGAATGGTCGACACCCGCTGGTTAAGGACGTCGTACTCGTGCTGCCACACCGCGACCATCGGTGTGCCAGTGGCCAAGTAGTGCTGGTGCTCGCGGGTCAGGTTACCGGCCTCGTCGAAAAACCATTGCAGCTTACTGGCGGCGTTCACCGCCTGGATCAGCTGGCCATTGCGATCATAGGCAAAGGTTTCTGTCTGGCTCTGGTCGCCCAGGCAGGCGGTGCGCTCGGCCAGGCGCCCCATGCGGTCGAAACGCAGTTCTATGCGCCGCTGACCAACCTGGGTGCTCGCCAACCGACCGCTGTACGGGTCGTATTGGTAACGAGTCACCAAACCATCGAAACCGGTTTCTTGCAGCAAGCGCCCGACAGGGTCGTAGAGGAAGTCGGCCTTGCTCTCGTTTTCGTTTTCCAGGCGGGTCAAGCGGCCGAGCTTGTCCCAGCGGTAGCGCAAAGTGTGCTCGTTGGCATCGACGCGCTCGGCGAGCAAGCCAGCGACGCTGTAAGTCCAGGTAGTGCAACGGTCGAGGGCGTCGACATGGGCGAGCAAGCGGCCTTCGGCATCGTAGTTGAAGCGTTCCTCGGTCTTGTCTGGATTTATGACCTTGGCCAGTTGCCCTGCCGTGTACTCATAGACGGTCTTGTTACCGGCAGCATCGGCGAACTCAGCCAACTGGCCAAAGGCGTTATACGTCCACAGGCTGGTCTTGCCGGAGCAGTCGGTGTATTCGAGCAGTTGACCTGCGTCGTTGTAGGCAACCTTCTTCTCGTTACCCAGCGCGTCCTTGATCGCCTTGACCAACCCGGCCGGGGTGTAGGCGAACTCGGTCTTGTTGCCCAGCGGATCAACCGTTTCGACCAGGTTGCCGCGCTCGTCATAGTCATGTAGCCACAAGCCACCCTCGGCGTCGCGGATCTTGATCAGTTGGTCTTGATCATCGTAGGCGTAATGCTCAACGCTGTGATCCGGGCGGATATGCTTGAGTAGGTTGCTGCGCTCATCGTAGGCATAGCGGTCCTGGCTGCCGTCGGGGTGAACGTGGCGGATGACGTTCTTGCGCACATCACGGAACAGCCATTCATCCTGACCGTCCGGGTACTTGATGCGGTAGGTGTAACCCTGCTGATCGTAGTAGTGCCAGGTCTCCTGGCCATGGGCATCAGTGACGTAGGTCAGGCGGATGCGCTCATCCCATTCCAGACGCGTTTCATAGCTGCCATCGTCGGCCCATTCGCGGATGGCCTTGGCGTGCGGACCGCTGCCGTCCCATTCGAGGTTGAAGCCACGGTCAGTCCTGTCGGTGTAACGGGTGATCAGGTGATTCTGGTAGGCGTAGCGCCAGGCCGCACCGTGTTCGTCCTGGGCAGCGATCAGATCGCCCTGGTCGTCGTAATGGTAAGCACAGAGCTGACGCAGCGGCTTGCCATCGACCACCTGCCACAGGCCTTGGAGGTGGCCGTGGTCATCGAGCAACGTACCCAGTTGCAGGTGGACTTTGGTCGGGTCGTCATCCTGATAGGTATTGATGTCCGACAGGATCGGCCGGTCGTGGTGACGGTGTTCATAGTGCAGCATCGCCCCCGCGCCGCTGCGCAGTTGGATATGCGTCAGGTAGAAACGGTCGCCATGACGGGCGTAGGTCTCGCGACGGTCCAGGCCACGCAGCAGCACCAGTTGCTGTTCGCCGGTACGCACCAGGGTGAAGTACTCCACCGCGTCATGGTGCGGTTTGCCCTGCTTGGGCAGCGGGTAGCTATGGCTGCGGCCGTCGTAGTCATGGAACACCACGCCCTTGTCGAGTACATCGATGCAAGTGGTGAACTCGGTGATCCAGCGGGCGCCGAGGATCCCCTCATCCAGCTTGTCCAGCCGGGAATTGTAGGTTCGTGTCCATTCGACCGGGAAAGGTCCGGGCAAGTTGAAATCGGTATGCGACAGCGTTTCGCTGCCGAGGGCGAAGCTGATTTGGTTGTTGGTATTGCAGAGCGCTTTGTTCTTGCAGCAGTTCGGCGCGCTTTCCGCCGGCGTCTGGTTCTTGATTGACTCGTTCCGCCCCTCCGCTGACTGGTGCTTGGCCTCGGCGACTTTGTCCTGCTTGACCACCGTGGGCATAGCCTTGGGATTGCGGTGGTGCCACTTCGTACTGCTGTCATGCAGCATCACCAGCAGGCTCTTGATCGAGTCCTTGTTGTCCGCGTTGGCCAGGCTCATCAGTTTGCCGCTCATCTGCGGCGCGAGCTTGCGGAACTGCTGGGTGCTCTTGAGCACGTCGTTCTGCACCGACGTGGGCACGGCGTTGCTCAGCAGCGTGTTGGCTGCGCCCTTGCCCATGGCCGAGTAGGCATTGCTCAGCGCGCCAAAGGCGTTCTCGAAGGCCACCGACGGGTCGGACTTCCAGGTCTCGCTGACCTTCTGCGCCATCTGCGTGGCCTTGTCCAGGTCGCCCTTGCTGTCGAGCTTGCCGAGGATGATCGCGTCGATGGCATCGGCGGTGTTGAGGATCAGCCTCTCGCCGGTCTTGGCGGCATCGCCGAGGATGCTGTCGAGCTGGCCCTGGGCGTCGACCAGGAAGGTGTCCAGCTCACCGAGCAGGTCAGCGTTGAGGTGGCCGACGATGATCTCGACCAGCGCGTCGCCGAGGATCTCCTTGCCCTCCTGGCGAGCCAAGGTCAGCATCGGCCGCAGCCCTTTGCGCGCGGCAGCCATGGTCGGCGGGGCTGGGATCACACCGATGAGGTTAATGCCCAGGCTCACCCAGTCCCACGGGTCGGGCTCCTTGGCACTGGCCAGGCTGACGATATCGCCCACCGCATCCACCAGGGCGATGATGTTGCCGATCACCGGCAACACCTCGGCGGTGTCCTTGAGCCGTTCGAGGTTGACGTACCCGCCGCTGATCTCGCGCAGCCAGGCATCGAACACGGCGGCGCCGCGGCTGACGTCGGCCATGCCGATCTGGTCGAGGGGGACGACCGCCGCCTGGGCTGGACGTGATTTTTCAGAAGTATCGGCGGTCATGACATCAA
>NZ_QKVM01000069.1 GCF_003231305.1 Pseudomonas sichuanensis
ACGTCATGCAGAGGTGTTCGACGCCGCGATCCGGTTCCCCGCGCTGGCCTTCTCCAGTTTGATCGCCACGAACTTCGAGGTCGGCGTGTAAGTACCGTCGCCATAGCTCTCCAACGGCACCAACGGGTTGGTCTCCGGGTAGTAGGCCGCCGCCTGCCCCTCTGGCACGTCATAGGCCACCAGGCGGAACCCCGACACCCGCCGCTCGCGGCCATCCGCCCACAGCGACACCAGGTCCACCTGCTCGCCCGGCTCGAAACCCAGGCGGCGGATATCGGCCTCGTTGACGAACACCACTTCGCGCAGGCCAAACACCCCGCGATAGCGGTCATCCAGCCCGTACAAGGTGGTGTTGTACTGATCGTGGGAGCGCAGGGTCTGCAGGATCAGGTCGGGCTTGTCGCCACGGGCCAGCACCTGATCATTGACCAGTTGCTCGGGCAATAGGCTCGGGGTGAAGCACGCCTTGCCGGTGGCGGTACGGAAGGTGCGGTCTGCCGCGTTGTTGCCCAGGTGGAAACCGCCTGGATGCTGCAAGCGCTCGTTGAAATCGGCAAAGCCCGGAATCACATCGGCAATCATGCTGCGGATGCGGCTGTAGTCGGCAATCGCGTATTCCCAGTCGATCGGCGTGTTACCCAAGGTGGCCTTGGCCATGCCGGCAACGATCGCAGGCTCCGAGCGCAGGTGCGGCGAGCGCGGCTTCAGCTGGCCATGGGAGATGTGCACCATGCTGAAGGTGTCTTCGACCGTCACCCCCTGTGGGCCCTCTGCCTGGCTATCTATTTCGGTACGGCCCAGGCACGGCAGGATCAGCGCGTCGCGCCCGGTCACCAGGTGCGAACGGTTGAGCTTGGTGGAAATCTGCACGGTCAGCGCGCAGTTGCGCAGCGCCGCGTGGGTGCGTGGCGTGTCCGGGGTGGCCTGGGCGAAGTTGCCGCCCAGGGCGACGAACACCTTGGCCCGCCCCTCCTCCATGGCCTTGATCGCCAGCACGGCGTTGTCGCCATGGGCACGCGGCACCTTGAACTGGAAGCGCTTTTCCAGGGCGTCGAGCAGTTGCGCCTTGGGTTTTTCGTCGATGCCCATGGTGCGGTCGCCCTGCACGTTGCTGTGGCCGCGTACCGGCGACAGGCCGGCACCGGGCTTGCCGACGTTGCCGCGCAGCAACTGCAGGTTGACGATTTCCTGCACGGTCGCCACCGAGTGGCGGTGCTGGGTCACCCCCATGGCCCAGCACATGATCACCCGCTCGGCCTTGCGATACATGCGCGCCGCCAGCTCGATCTCGGCCTTGGTCAGGCCGGACTGCTCGACGATATGCTCCCAGGGCGTGGCATCGACCACGGCCAGGTAATCCTCGACACCACTGGTGTGCTCGGCGATGAAGGCATGGTCGAACACCGCTGGCTCATGATTGAGCTGCGCTTCGCGCTCCCATTGCAACAGGTACTTGGCGATGCCACGCATGGCCGCCATGTCGCCACCCAGCGCCGGGCGGAAGTACGCGGTACTGGTGGACTCGGAGCCGTTGCTGAGCATTTCCAGCGGGTGCTGCGGGTGCTGGAAGCGTTCCAGCCCGCGCTCCTTGAGCGGGTTGAAGCACACCACCTGGGCGCCGCGCTTGACCGCCTCGCGCAGCGGTTCGAGCATGCGCGGGTGGTTGGTGCCGGGGTTCTGGCCGATGACGAAAATCGCGTCGGCCAGCTCCAGGTCATGGAACACCACGGTGCCCTTGCCCACGCCGAGGGTTTGCGACATGCCCACGCCGCTGGCCTCGTGGCACATATTCGAACAGTCGGGGAAGTTGTTGGTGCCGTAGGCGCGGACGAACAGCTGGTAGAGGAACGCCGCCTCGTTGCTGGCCCGACCCGAGGTGTAGAACTCGGCCTGGTCAGGCGACTCGAGGCTGTTCAGGTGCTGGCCGATCAGGGCGAAGGCCTCGTCCCAGCTGGTTTCGACATAGTGATCGGTGGCCGCGTCATAGCGCATCGGGTGGGTCAGCCGGCCCTGGTACTCGAGCCAGTAGTCGGTCTGCTCCAGCAGCGCGCTGACGCTGTACTTGGCGAAGAAAGCCGGATCCACCGAGCGGCCAGTGGCTTCCCAGTTGACCGCCTTGGCGCCGTTTTCGCAGAACTTGACCATGTCGCTTTCCGGCGACTCGCCCCAGGCGCAACCGGGGCAGTCGAAGCCGCCGTTCTGGTTGGTCTTGAGCATGGCCCGCAGGTTCTTGAAGGCGTTCTCGCTGCCCAGCCAGCTCTTGGTCACGCTCTTGAGCGCGCCCCAGCCGGCGGCCGGCCCCTTGTAGTCCCTGATGTGTTCGTCCTGGCTCATGCGGTCAATCCTCACGCGGGCATGGTAAAGGTGCGGCGGATCACGTTGTCCGCTGCTTTTTTCCAGCCTATGGAGGGTGGCGTGGGGGCGTCCAATCGAAATGTCTGACGGGGTGATAGGCGGTGTCGATCATGGGTTTCAGGTGTCTGTAATAGACCTTTCGCGGGGCAAGCCCGCTCCCACGAGAATGCCGTACGCGCATCTGCCTGGCCCTTGATAGAGGCCATTGATCAAGCGGTCAGGGAAAGCAATTTGACGGGTCTGGCCCCAGGCGATAGCTTGGATTGCATAGCCCCAACCCTCTCGAGCGCCAACGTGGAACAGAACCCCCAGGCCCTGATCGACGGTTTCAACCGCAAGGTCGACTACCTGCGGATGTCGGTCACCGATCGTTGCGATTTCCGTTGCGTCTACTGCATGGCCGAGGACATGCAGTTTCTGCCGCGCCAGCAGATCCTCAGCCTCGAAGAGCTCTACCAGGTGGCTGAACGCTTCGTCGCCCTGGGCACCCGCAAGATCCGCCTGACCGGCGGTGAACCCTTGGTTCGCCAGGGCATCGTCGGGCTCTGCGAACGTATCGCCGCCCTGCCCGGCCTGCGTGAACTGTGCCTGACCAGCAATGGCTCGCAGCTCGGCCGCCTGGCCCAGCCGCTGTTCGATGCCGGCGTGTCGCGCCTGAACATCAGCCTCGACAGCCTCGACCCCGAGCGCTTCCGCGCCCTGACCCGCACCGGTGACCTGCACCAGGTGATCGCCGGCATCGATGCCGCGCGCGCCGCCGGTTTTCGTCGCACCAAACTCAACGCCGTGGTGCTCAAGGGCCGCAACGACGACGAGATCGTCGACCTGGTGCGCTTCGCCATCGACCGCGAGCTGGACATCTCGTTCATCGAGGAAATGCCCCTGGGGGTGATCAGCGAACACCAGCGCGGCGAGTCCTACTGCTCCAGCGACGATGTGCGCGAGCGCCTGGCCGGGCACTTCAGCCTGATCGAATCGGCCGAATCCTCCCAAGGCCCGGCCCGCTACTGGCGCCTGGCCGAAGCGCCGAACACCCGGGTCGGCTTCATCTCGCCCCACAGCCACAACTTCTGCGCCACCTGCAACCGCGTGCGCCTGACCGTCGAAGGCCGCCTGCTGCTGTGCCTGGGCAACGAGCACTCGCTGGACCTCAAGCAGGTGCTGCGCCAACACCCCGGCGACAGTGCCCGCCTGGACAAGGCCATCCGCGAGGCCATGCAGCTCAAGCCCTGGCGCCACCACTTCGAAGTGGGCGGTGAGGTGCAGATCCTGCGTTTCATGAACATGACCGGCGGCTGAACCGCCGCCTCGGGAACCCCTCTTGATCGTCCACTCCCGCCCCGACCTGCTGCGCGTGCTGTTCACCCTCAAGGGCTCGATCGTCAAGCGCATCGCGTTGCGCTGCCTGATGGTCACCCTGCTGGCCGCACTGATCGTGCTCATCGAGCGGCACTACCCGGCGTTGTTCTACCCGGTCAGCGCCACCCCGTTCACCTTGCTCGGGCTGTCGCTGTCGATCTTCATGAGCTTTCGCAACAACGCCTGCTACGACCGTTGGTGGGAAGGACGCAAGGCCTGGGGGCGGATGATCATCGAAGTGCGTTCGTTCGTGCGTGAAAGCGTGGTGATCGAGGATGTTCAACTGCGCTCGACGATGTTGCGCAGCCTGTGCGGTTTTGCCCATGCCCTGAATGCCCGGCTGCGCAACGAGGACGAACTGCGGGCCGCCCGTCCCTGGCTGGCCGAGCAGGCGCCGCTGACCCCGCACAATCTGTGCAACGGCATCCTGCAGGACATCGGTGCGCAATGTTCGCGGCTGGCGCAGCAGCAGGTGATCAGCGAGTTCCGCTACACCACCCTGGAACAGCGCCTGTCGGGCCTGTCTGAGGTGCAGGCCACCTGCGAGCGGATCAAGGGTACGCCACTGCCATTCCCCTACACCCTGCTGCTGCACCGCACCATCTATATCTTCTGCCTGCTGCTGCCGTTCGCCCTGGCCGAACCGCTGGGCTGGCTGGCGCCGCTGTTCACCACCATCGTCAGCTACACCTTCTTCGGCCTGGATGCCATTGGCAACGAGCTGGAAGACCCGTTCGGCCGGGATGAAAACGACCTGCCGACCGATGCGCTGGTACGCACCCTCGAGCGCGATGTGCTGGCGGCGCTGGGGCACGAGCCTTTGCCGCCGGCATTGGAGCCTGTGGATCACGTGCTGAGTTGAGGTTTCAGCCCGCCACCCTCCAAGCCGGTAATCACCTGACCAAACGCAAGCCTGCCAGCACCACCGCGAACACCGCGATGCTCGCGGTATACAGCACCAGCGCCGGCAGCCCGAACACCAGCGCCAGCACTGCAAGCCACCACCCCAGGCGGCCCGAAACCAGCTGGGCGACCAGCGCCAGCGCCAACGCGCTCCAGGCGATCACCTGGAAATGAATGCCCATCCCCAGCAGCGAGCGCACCTGGCACTGCCAGATTTCGCCTGGCTGCGAACACAAGCCGACCCACTGGGCCGCTTCCATCAAGCCATAACGCACGCCATAACTGGCGGCCAGCCACAGGGGCAGGAACAGCAGCAAGGCAATGAGCGGCCACGAACGGGACATCCGGTTCTCCAATAGCGGCAATCGAAAGCGTGAATGATCGCTCACAGGCCGATGTAAGGCAAAATCATGGCGCTGCGGCTATGTTGCACAACACAGACATTGCCGTGGACAACAACATCTGGTGCGACAAAGGTATGAACGGCAGGCAACTTTGCCGTGCCGACCATGGTCCTAGCCTGCGTACAAACTGCACGACCTTGCGTTTTTCTGGGGGACTACATGCTTCGATCTTTGCGCCTCGCCGCGCTGCTCGGTGGCCTGCTCATGGCTGCAGCCGCTTCGGCGCGGGATATCGATGCCGCGAGCTACGGCTACCCGTTGACCAACCCGTTCGAGGCGACCATCGCCACCACGCCGCCTGAGCAACGCCCGACGCTGCCCAGCGACGATGAAATCAAGCAGGACGACTACAGCCTCACCCTGCGCCCGGAACGCGAGTTCACCCTGCCGGACAACTTCTGGTCAGTGAAGAAACTGCGCTACCGCCTGGCCAGGCAGGACCACGAGGCGCCGCTGATCTTCCTGATCGCCGGTACCGGCGCGCCCTACTTCAGCTCGATCAACGAATACCTGAAAAAACTGTTCTATCAGGCCGGCTACCACGTGGTGCAGCTGTCCTCGCCGACCAGCTACGACTTCATGAGCGCGGCCTCGCGCTTCGCCACGCCTGGCGTGAGCGCCGAAGATGCCAAGGACCTGTACCGGGTGATGCAGGCGGTGCGCGCCCAGCACCCGCGCCTGCCGGTCAGCGAGTACTACCTGACGGGCTACAGCCTGGGGGCGCTGGATGCAGCGTTCGTCAGCAAGCTGGACGAAACCCGGCGCAGCTTCAACTTCAAGCGCGTGCTGCTGCTCAACCCGCCGGTCAACTTGTACACCTCGATCAGCAACCTGGACAAACTGGTGCAGACCCGGGTCAAGGGCATCGACAGGAGCACCACGTTCTACGAACTGATGCTGGAAAAGCTCACCCGCTACTTCCAGGACAAGGGCTACATCGACCTCAACGAAGCCTTGCTGTATGACTTCCAGCAGTCGCGCCAGCACCTGTCCAACGAACAGATGGCCATGCTGATCGGCACCTCGTTCCGCTTCTCGGCAGCCGACATCGCCTTCACCTCCGACCTGATCAACCGCCGCGGCCTGATCATTCCACCCAAATACCCGATCACCGAAACCACCAGCCTCACGCCGTTCTTCAAGCGTGCCCTGCAGTGCGACTTCGACTGCTACCTGACCGAGCAGGTGATCCCCATGTGGCGCGCGCGCACCGACGGCAACAGCCTGCTGCAACTGATCGACCAGGTCAGCCTGTACGCCCTCGCCGACTACCTGCACGACAGCCCGAAGATCGCCGTGATGCACAACGCCGACGACGTGATCCTCGGCCCCGGCGACATCGGTTTCCTGCGCCGGGTGTTCGGCGAGCGCCTGACCCTGTACCCCCATGGCGGCCACTGCGGCAACCTCAATTACCGCGTCAACAGCGACGCCATGCTGGAGTTCTTCCGTGGTTAACCGATTGCTGCTCGTCACCGCCCTGCTCGCCAGCAGCTGCGCCCTGGCCGAGGAAGTCGCGCCCCGGGCCAGCGTGGTCGAGGCCGACAAGGCCCCGGCCCTCACGGCCGAACCCGATGGGTTCATCGATCCGCTGCGCGAACTCAAGTTCAACCCGGGCCTGGACCAGCGCGAGTTCGAGCGCTCGACCCTGGCGGCGTTGAACATCTATGACCCGCTGGAAGCGATGAACCGGCGCATCTACCACTTCAACTACCGCTTCGATCAGTGGGTATTCCTGCCGGTGGTCGATGGCTACCGCTACATCACCCCGAGCTTCGTGCGCACCGGGGTGAACAACTTCTTCAACAACCTGGGCGATGTGCCAAACCTGTTCAACAGCGTGTTCCAGCTCAAGGCCAAGCGCTCGGCGCAAATCACCGCACGGCTGATGTTCAACACCCTCCTTGGTGTCGGCGGACTGTGGGACCCGGCGACCAGCATGGGGCTGCCGCGCCAGAGCGAGGACTTTGGCCAGACGCTTGGCTTCTATGGCGTCCCGGAAGGGCCGTACATCATGCTGCCGATCCTGGGGCCGTCGAACCTGCGCGACACCACCGGGCTGGTGGTGGATTACGTGGGCGAGCAGGCGGTCAATTACCTGGACGTGCCGGAAACCGCCGAGGAGCATCCGGAAATCACGCTGATGCGGGCCATCGACAAGCGCAACAGCACCAACTTCAGCTATGGCCAGACCAACTCGCCGTTCGAGTATGAAAAGCTGCGGTACGTGTACACCCAGGCGCGCAAGTTGCAGATCGCCGAGTAAGCATCATCGCGCCGCTGCGACTTGCCCCGCGATGCTTTATCAGATCCCCAGAAACTGGCACAACTCGCGCTTCTTGGCCAAGGCATCCTTGCGCCCCAGCTCGATCAGCTCGCTGCAATAGCTCGCCTCGAACAGCAGGTAGCTGAGCACCCCCGCCCCGCTGGTCTTGGTCGCCCCCGGCCCGCGCAGGAACAGCCGCAGCGCCGCCGGCAATTCGCGCCGATGCCGCGCGGCGATCTCGTCCAGCGGCTGGCTTGGCGCCACCACCAGCACCTCGATCGGCGCCAGCCCCAGGCGCCGTGCATCGAGGTGCGCCGGCAACATGTGGCTGAGGTGGTTGAGGCGTTGCAGCAGCTCGATGTCGTCTTCGAGGCTGTCGATGAAGGTGCTGTTGAGCATGTGCCCGCCGATCTGCGCCAGGCTCGGCTGCTGGCCGCTGAACACCCGCTGGGTGGGCAGCGGCGGCGCCGGGCGCTGTGGGTTGCCACTGACACCCACCACCAGCACGCGGCTGGCCCCCAGGTGCAGGGCCGGGCTGATCGGTGCCGACTGGCGTACCGCGCCGTCGCCAAAAAACTCCTCGCCGAGCCGCACCGGGGCGAACAGCAGCGGGATGGCCGAGCTGGCCAACAGATGGTCGATGGTCAGCGGCGTGGGCATGCCGATGCGCCGGTGGCGCAGCCAGGGCTCGATGGTGTCGCGCCCCTGATAGAAGGTCACCGCCTGGCCGGACTCGTAACCGAAGGCGGTCACGGCGATGGCGCGCAGCTGGTTGGCGGCCAGTGAATGGGCAATGCCGTCCAGGTCCAGGTGCTGGTGCAGCAGTTTGCGCAGCGGGCGGCTGTCGAGCAGTGCCACCGGCACCTGGCCGCCCAGCCCCAGCAGGCTGTGGCCAACGAAGCGAGTGGCCTGGCGGATCACCCCGGGCCAGTCGCTGCGCAGTACCAGATGGCTTTGAAAGTTCTGCCAGAACGCGGTCAGGTGCTGCACCGATTCGGCGAAGCGAGTGGCGCCGCTGGCCAGCTTGACCGCGTTGATGGCACCGGCGGAAGTGCCGACGATCACCGGGAACGGGTTGGCCGCGCCGGGCGGCAGCAGTTCGGCGATGCCGGCGAGCACGCCGACCTGGTAGGCGGCGCGGGCGCCGCCGCCGGAGAGGATCAGGCCGGTGGTTGGGGACATGCTTCCTTCCTGGATCATGGTTGACAGGTCTGGCCTCTTCGCGGGTAAACCCGCTCCCACAGGGGGTATGTGTATCCTAAGACCGCCGCCGCACCTGTGGGAGCGGCGGTGCGCCGATGCGATTTACCCGCGAAGAGGCCGGCTCTGCAATCACAACACTCAGCGCTTTTTCTTGTCGTACAGCCGCGGCTCGCCTTCAGGCCGCGACTTGAACCGCCTGTGCGCCCACAGGTATTGCTCCGGGCACTCGCGCAGCACGCCTTCGACCCACTGGTTGATGCGCAGGCAGTCAGCCTCTTCGGTCTCCCCCGGGAAACCTTCGAGCGGCGGGTGCACCACCAGGCGGTAGCCGCTGCCATCTTCCAGGCGCTTCTGGGTGAAGGGGATCACCCGGGCCTTGCCCAGGCGGGCGAACTTGCTGGTGGCGGTAACGGTGGCGGCCGGGATGCCGAACAGCGGCACGAAGATGCTCTGCTTCATGCCGTAGTCCTGGTCGGGCGCATACCAGATCGCCCGGCCCTTGCGCAGCAGCTTGAGCATGCCGCGCACATCGTCGCGCTCCACCGCCAGCGAATCGAGGTTGTGGCGCTCGCGGCCACGGCGCTGGATGAAGTCGAACACCGGGTTGCCATGCTCGCGGTACATGCCGTCGATGGTGTGGACCTGGCCCAGCAGCGCAGCGCCGATTTCCAGGGTGGTGAAGTGCACGGCCATGAGGATCGCACCCTCCCCGTCACGCTGGGCAGCCTGCAGGTGTTCGATGCCTTCGATGTGCGCCAGGCGGGCCAGGCGGGCCTGTGGCCACCACCAGCTCATGGCCATTTCGAAGAAGGCGATGCCGGTGGAGGCGAAATTTTCCTTGAGCAGCCGCTGCCGTTCGTCGCTGGAAAGCTCGGGGAAGCACAATTCGAGGTTGCGCGCGGCAATGCGCCGGCGCTCGCCGGCCGCCCGGTACATCAGCGCGCCGAGGGCACGGCCGAGCCCGAGCAGGGCGCGGTAGGGCAACTGGGCGACCAGCCACAACAGGCCCAGGCCAAGCCACAGGGCCCAGTAACGCGGGTGGAGGAATAGGCGGCGAAAACGCGGGCGTTCCATTGAAGCTTCCGGCAAGACAAGGGCCGGGCATTCTACATCGGTTGCGGGCAATCGGTCTTATCGCTATAAGTCAGGGCACTTTTTTCGCAACAAGCCGTCTATGCAGACCATGAGCCCTAACCAGACACCCGACAACGCCCCCGTGTTCCAGCTCAAGGGCAGCATGCTTGCCATCACCGTGCTGGAACTGGCGCGCAACGACCTCGAATCCCTCGACCGCCAGCTGGCAGCGAAGGTGGCGCAGGCGCCGAACTTCTTCAGCAACACGCCGCTGGTGCTGGCGCTGGACAAGCTGCCCCCTGACGAGGGCGCCATCGACCTGCCCGGGCTGATGCGCGTCTGCCGCCATCATGGCCTGCGCACCCTGGCGATCCGCGCCAACCGCATCGAGGACATCGCCGCGGCGATCGCCATCGACCTGCCGGTGCTGCCGCCTTCCGGTGCCCGCGAGCGCCCGCTGGAACCGGAGCCGGAGGTGAAAGCGCCGGAACCTGCACCGCCACCGGCGCCAGCCGAACCCGAAGTGCGCCCGACGCGCATCATCACCACCACGGTGCGCGGCGGCCAGCAGATCTATGCCCAGGGCGGCGACCTGGTGGTCACCGGCTCCGTCAGCCCGGGCGCGGAACTTCTTGCCGATGGCAACATCCATGTGTACGGCGCCATGCGTGGCCGGGCCCTGGCGGGGATCAAGGGCAATACCAAGGCGCGCATCTTCTGCCAGCAGATGACCGCGGAAATGGTCTCCATCGCCGGCCAGTACAAAGTGTGCGAAGACCTGCGCCGCGACCCGCTGTGGGGCTCGGGCGTGCAGGTCAGCCTGTCCGGTGACGTGTTGAACATCACCCGTCTTTAACGGATACTTGCCGGCATTTTTAGCGCAACTTTTTACCGTTGCCGTTTTTTTGTATTTGCAGGGACGCGTGTCCCGATCATTTAGGGGTGAAACACCTTGGCCAAGATTCTCGTGGTTACTTCCGGCAAGGGGGGTGTGGGCAAGACCACCACCAGCGCCGCTATCGGTACCGGCCTCGCACTGCGTGGGCACAAGACTGTCATCGTCGACTTCGACGTCGGCCTGCGTAACCTCGACCTGATCATGGGCTGCGAACGCCGCGTGGTGTACGACTTCGTCAACGTGGTCAACGGCGAAGCCAACCTGCAGCAGGCCCTGATCAAGGACAAGCGCCTCGAGAACCTGTACGTGCTGGCCGCCAGCCAGACCCGCGACAAGGACGCGCTGACCAAGGAAGGCGTGGAAAAGGTGCTGATGGAGCTCAAGGAGCAGTTCGAGTTCGTCGTCTGCGACTCGCCGGCCGGTATCGAAAAAGGTGCGCACCTGGCGATGTACTTCGCCGACGAAGCCATCGTCGTGACCAACCCGGAAGTCTCCTCGGTACGCGACTCCGACCGCATGATCGGCCTGCTGTCGAGCAAGTCGCGCCGCGCGGAACAAGGCGACGACCCGATCAAGGAACACCTGCTGATTACCCGCTACCACCCCGAGCGTGTCGAGAAAGGTGAGATGCTGGGCGTCGAAGACGTCAAGGAAATCCTCTCGGTCGAGCTGCTGGGTGTCATTCCCGAATCCCAGGCAGTGCTCAAGGCGTCCAACCAGGGCATCCCGGTCATCCTCGATGACCAGAGCGATGCAGGCCAGGCGTACAGTGACACCGTCGACCGCCTGCTGGGCAAGCCCAAGCCACTGCGGTTCATCGAAGTGCCGAAGCAAGGATTCTTCGCACGCCTGTTTGGAGGCAAGTAAACCATGAACCTTTTTGACTTCTTTCGTGGCAGACAGAAACAGAGCAGCGCGTCGGTAGCGAAAGAGCGTCTACAGATCATCGTGGCGCACGAGCGTGGCCAGCGCAGCACCCCGGACTACCTGCCTGCCCTGCAGAAGGAACTGGTCGAGGTGATCCGCAAGTACGTCAACATCGGCAATGACGACGTGCAGATCGAACTGGAAAACCAGGGCAGCTGCTCGATTCTGGAACTGAACATCACCCTGCCTGATCGCTGAGTTTTCAGCAGCCCCAGGTATACCGTGTGGGAGCGGGCTTGCCCCGCGATGGCCATCTGACGCTATCGCGGGGCAAGCCCGCTCCCACAATGCTTTGCAGAGAACGCCCGAACATGCCGCTGTCGAACATCCAGATCCTTCACGAAGACGCCGCCATCCTGGTGATCAACAAGCCGACCCTGCTGCTGTCGGTGCCGGGCCGTGCCGATGACAACAAGGACTGCCTGATCACCCGCCTGCAGGAAAACGGCTACCCCGACGCGCTGATCGTCCACCGCCTGGACTGGGAGACCTCGGGGATCATCCTGCTGGCCCGTGACGCCGACAGCCACCGCGAACTGTCGCGCCAGTTCCACGACCGCGAGACGGAAAAGGCCTACACCGCGCTGTGCTGGGGCCAACCGCAGCTGGACAGCGGCAGCATCGACCTGCCGCTGCGCTACGACCCACCGACCAAGCCGCGCCACGTGGTCGACCATGAGCAAGGCAAGCACGCCCTGACCTTCTGGCGCATCGTCGAACGCTGCGGCGACCATTGCCGGGTCGAGCTGACGCCGATCACCGGGCGCTCGCACCAGTTGCGCGTGCACATGCTGTCGATCGGCCATCCGCTGCTGGGGGACCGCCTGTATGCCAACCCGCAAGCGCTGGCCGCCCATGAGCGGCTGTGCCTGCATGCCTCGATGCTGAGCTTTACCCACCCGGTGTCCGGGCAGCGGTTGAAGTTCGAGTGCCCGGCGCCGTTCTAGAGTTTTGTGGCTGCACCGGCCCTTTCGCGGGTAAACCCGCTCCCACAGGATCATCACGAACCCTGTGGGAGCGGGTTTACCCGCGAAAGGGCCGACACAATTTGTCGAGCAATTACGCTAAACTCGCGCCACTGCTGTCTGGAGTGACTTATGCGCGATGCCCTGAACGCCGGCCTGATTGAATTCCTCAAGGCCTCCCCGACGCCCTTCCATGCCACCGCAAGCCTAGTGCAGCGCCTCGAAGCCGCGGGCTTCCAGCACCTGGACGAACGCGACAGCTGGGCCACGGTGCCTGGCGGGCGCTACTACCTGACCCGCAACGACTCCTCGATCATCGCCATCAAGCTCGGCAAGCACTCGCCGCTGATGAGCGGCATCCGCATGGTCGGCGCCCACACCGACAGCCCGTGCCTGCGGGTCAAGCCGCAGCCCGAACTGCAGCGCCAGGGCTTCTTGCAGCTGGGCGTCGAAGTCTACGGCGGCGCCCTGCTCGCCCCGTGGTTCGACCGCGACCTGTCGCTGGCCGGGCGGGTCACCTTCCGCCGCGACGGCAAGGTCGAAAGCCAGCTGATCGACTTCAAGCTGCCGATCGCGGTGATCCCCAACCTGGCGATCCACCTCAACCGCACCGCCAACGAAGGCTGGATGATCAACCCGCAGACCGAACTGCCGCCGATCCTGGCCCAGGTGGCGGGCGACGAGCGCATCGACTTCCGCGCGCTGCTTACCGAGCAACTGGCCCGCGAGCACGACCTCAACGCCGACGTGGTGCTCGATTACGAGTTGAGCTTCTACGACACCCAGGACGCGGCCCTGATCGGCCTGAACGGCGATTTCATCGCCGGCGCCCGCCTGGACAACCTGCTGTCGTGCTACGCCGGCCTGCAGGCGTTGCTTGGCGCCGACAGCGATGAAACCTGCCTGCTGGTGTGCAACGACCACGAAGAAGTCGGCTCCTGTTCGGCCTGCGGCGCCGACGGCCCGATGCTCGAACAGACCCTGCAGCGCCTGTTGCCCGAAGGTGACGCCTACGTACGCACCGTGCAGCGCTCGCTGATGATCTCGGCCGACAACGCCCACGGCGTGCACCCAAACTACGCCGACAAGCACGACGGCAACCACGGCCCCAAGCTCAACGCAGGCCCGGTGATCAAGGTCAACAACAACCAGCGCTACGCCACCAACAGCGAAACCGCCGGGTTCTTCCGCCACCTGTGCATGGCCGAGGAAGTGCCGGTGCAAAGCTTCGTGGTACGCAGCGACATGGGCTGCGGCTCGACCATCGGCCCGATCACCGCCGGCAACCTGGGCGTGCGCACGGTCGACATAGGCCTGCCGACCTTCGCCATGCACTCGATCCGCGAGCTGTGCGGCAGCCATGACCTGGCGCACCTGGTGAAGGTGCTCACTGCCTTCTACCGCAGCCGCGAACTGCCCTGAGCCTGTCCCGGCCTAATCGCGGGGCAAGCCCGCTCCCACGACATGGACTGCCCCTGGAATTGGAGTAGTGTCCAGTAGCGTGGGAGCGGGCTTGCCCCGCGACAGGGTCCACCACCTGCCCCCGGTCAATCCACCTCGCTGGCAAAGCGCTATGCTTGGTACATGGCCCATCAAGCACAAGGATTGCCGCACCATGTCCCCGTTCCTGTCGCTGTTCATCCCGGTATTCGGGTTTCTCATGCTGCTGACCATCGGCTTCAGCCTGCGCGAGCGCAATATCGGCGTGCTGATGATGTGGATCGGCACCTTGGGCATCTTCGGCCTCACCTGCTGGAAGATCCTGGAGAAACTGCCCACATAAACCTCTACACTCGGTCAATCGTTTGACCTGAGGTAGATTTCCCGGTGCCTGCCCTCCTGCGTTGCCTGTTCCTGCTGTTTCTTCTGTTCGTCGCCCCGGTGCAGGCCGCCGGCCTGCCGAGCCTGCTTGGCTCCAGCACGCCCGCCCAGCCCGAGGCCACGGAGCCGCTGGGCAAGTCGCTGGACGAGGTGATCAAGAACCTGGAAAACGACCAGCAGCGCGCCAAGCTGTTGGCCGACCTGAAAAAGCTGCGCGACGCCAGCAAACAATCGCAGCCCACCGTCGAACAAGGCGTGCTCGGCCTGATCGGCGGCGCCCTGCATGACTTCGAAAAACAGTTCAGCGGTGACGCCAGCCCGTTCAACCGCTGGGCGCAGGAAATCAGCCAGGCCCAGGAT
This sequence comes from Pseudomonas sichuanensis, assembly GCF_003231305.1. Taxonomy (GTDB): domain Bacteria; phylum Pseudomonadota; class Gammaproteobacteria; order Pseudomonadales; family Pseudomonadaceae; genus Aquipseudomonas; species Aquipseudomonas sichuanensis. The sequence continues at coordinate 14,536 of NZ_QKVM01000069.1, forward strand.
GAACTCATCGCGCTGATGGTGCCGGTGCACCAATGGCCGGCCATTCTCTTCGGTTTCGCGGCGGTCATTGCCGTATGGAGCCTGCTGGCCTACGCCTTCAACTGGATCGGCCACCGGGTGCGGGTGCGCTTCGGCCTTACCGAGGAACTGCCCCAGCACCCACGCACCTGGGACCTGGTACGCTTTGCCCTGCGCAAGCTCGGGCCGTGGCTGGTGGCGCTGGTGTTCACCGTCTACCTGAGCTTCGCCCTGCCACCGTCGCTGGGCAAATCCCTGGCCATGGTGCTGGCGTATGCGCTGGTGGTCGGCACGCTGTTCTCGGCGATCTGCGTGATCGCCTTCTCGCTGCTCGACGGCCCGCACCGCCACCGCGCCCTGCACATCCTGCGCCACCAGGCGTTCCGCCCGCTGTGGCTGATCGGCAGTTTCGCCGCGTTCGGCGAGGCGATGAGCGACCCACGCCTGACTACCGCCCTGGGCAGCCATCTGGCCCATGCCCTGGCCACCCTGGCCAACGTCTTCGCCGCGTTGTGCACCGGGCTGTTCATCCTGCGCTTCCGGCGCCCGATCGCCCACCTGATCCGCAACCAGCCGCTGAGCCGGCGCCTGACCCGACGCACCCTCAGCGACACCATCGAGATCCTCGGCAGTTACTGGTTCATCCCGGCGCTGCTGCTGGTAGCGGTCTCGCTGTTCGCCACCTTCGTGTCCGCCGGCGACACCAGCACCGCCCTGCGCCAATCGCTGATGTGCACGGTGCTGGTGGTGGTGTGCATGGTGCTCAACGGCCTGGTGCGCCGCCACGCGGCCAACCCCAAACGCGCCAACAAACGCCAGGCGGTGTATACCGAACGGTTGCGCAACTTCGGCTATGCCCTGGTGCACCTGCTCATCTGGCTGGCCTTCATCGAGTTGGGGTTGCGCGTGTGGGGCCTGTCGATGATCGACTTCGCCGAAGGCGACGGCCACGAGATCAGCCTGCGCCTGCTGGGCCTGGCAGGCACCCTGATCGTCGCCTGGCTGGTGTGGATCCTTGCCGACACCGCCGTGCACCACTCTCTGGTGCGCTCGCGCCGGGGCCAGGCCAACGCCCGCGCACAGACCATGATGCCGCTGATCCGCAACGTGATGTTCGTGGCGATCTTCATCATCGCGGTGATCGTCGCCCTGGCCAACATGGGCATGAACGTCACGCCGCTGCTGGCCGGTGCCGGGGTCATCGGCCTGGCCATCGGTTTCGGCGCCCAGTCGCTGGTGGCCGACCTGATCACCGGGCTGTTCATCATCATCGAGGATTCGCTGGCCATCGATGACTATGTGGACGTCGGCGGCCACCTCGGCACCGTGGAAGGCCTGACCATCCGCACCGTGCGCCTGCGCGACATCGACGGCATCGTGCATACCATCCCGTTCAGCGAGATCAAGAGCATCAAGAACTACTCGCGCGAGTTCGGCTACGCCATCTTCCGGGTGGCGATCCCCCACAACATGAACATCGACCAGGCCATCACCTTGGTCCGCGAAGTCGGCCAGAAGCTGCGCAGCGACCCGTTGATGCGCCGCAACATCTGGTCGCCGCTGGAGCTGCAGGGGGTAGAGAGTTTCGAGTCGGGTTCGGCGATCTTGCGGGCACGCTTCAAGACCGCGCCGATCAAGCAGTGGGAAGTGTCGCGGGCGTTCAACCTGGCGTTGAAGCGCCAGTTGGACGAAGCGGGGCTGGACCTGGCGACGCCGCGGTTGTCGGTGCAGGTGGTGACGGCCGGGGGTGGGGCAATGGCTGAAAACAACGTTACCAGCTAGATCGCTTCGCGGGGCAAGGCCGGTCCCACGCTGCCGTCATGCTCACCACTGTGGACTGCCCCAAGAAGTTGGACACCAACCCAACCCTTGGGGGCAATCCACTACGTGGGAGCGGCGGTGCGCCGATGCGACTTGCCCCGCGATGTTCACTTTATCCCGCCTCGGCGCGAATGCGGATCGCATCATGCCGCCAATACTCCAGGTCGCAATCGATCAGATGCCCACGCTGATCGCTGTTGACCCGGGTGATATGCAGCCCTGGGCTGCCCGCTGACACTTTCAGCGCACTGGCGGCCTCCACCGGCAAGGCGGTCGGCAGGATCTCGAAACATACCTGGCCGTACTGAATGCCGTATTCCCGGCCATAAATCTCGGTCAGCGACTGCGCCAGGTCCTGTTCGAGAATCCCAGGGAAGTACCTCGGGTTGAGGTAATGCTCGGCATACAGCACCGCCCGCCCGTCGATGCGCCGCAAACGACAGATACGCACCACGCTGGACAACGCCGGCAGGCGCAAGCGCGCGCAGATGGCCGCCGGGGCCGGTTGCAGCCGCGCCGACAACAGCTCGGTGCTGGGCAGCCGCCCCTGGTCCCGCACCATTGCATGGAAGTGGCTACGCTCGATCAGGTCATAGGTCAGCCGCTGGGGTGCAACGAACCAGCCACGCCGCTCTTCGCGGTAGATCAGCCCCTGGGCCTCAAGCTGCACCAGTGCCTCGCGCAGGGTGATGCGCGTGGTGTCGAACACCTCGCTGAGCTTGCGCTCGGCCGGCAGCTTGCCGCCCGGCGCCAGCAGGCCATGTTCGATCTGCTCCTGCAGGGCATGGCAGATGGCTGTTACCGCACGCGGTGGCGTCGCTTGCATCAAAGGTTACCTATCTGGACTAGTCCAGCCCCAGAACAGGGCATATGGAGCGTAGTGCAAGCCTAGTCACGGCTGATGAACATCCTGTGACAAAGGCGTTTACCGGGGCTTGCCAGATCCGGGCCAGCCCCCGTGAATCAAGGCTTTCGATCTGGTCTACGCTGTATTGCCAGGGCTTGTGGCGCACTACAGCGGCCCGTCCCTTACATCAAACTGTCACGCAACCGGCCTACCTTGGCTCAAGGTTTGCTGACCTAGACCAACGGTTGGCAGGCACCGCTTCATCACATAACAACGATTGCAAGGCACCCACCCAAGGAGCTTCGGATGAAAAAGTTGTTCATGGCGTCACTGCTCGGTTCGGCCATCGCGTTCTGCACCACGGCCATGGCCGAAGACCTCAAGGCCCTGGAAGATGCCGCCCGCAAGGAAGGCACGGTCAACAGCGTGGGCATGCCCGATGCCTGGGCCAACTGGAAAGGCACCTGGGAAGACCTGGCGAGCAAATACGGCCTCAAGCACAGCGACACCGACATGAGTTCGGCCCAGGAAGTGGCCAAGTTCGACGCCGAGAAGGACAACGCCAGCGCCGACATCGGCGACGTGGGCGCCGCCTTCGGCCCGATCGCAGTGACCAAGGGCGTGACCCAGCCCTACAAGCCAAGCACCTGGGAGCAGGTGCCGGCCTGGGCCAAGGACCAGGACGGCCACTGGGCGCTGGCCTATACCGGCACCATCGCCTTCATCATCAACAAGGACCTGGTCAAGGAAGGCGAGCGCCCCACCAGCTGGCACGACCTGGAAAAGGGCAAGTACAAGGTCGCCATCGGTGACGTCGGCACCGCCGCCCAGGCCGCCAACGGCGTGCTGGCCGCCGCCATCGCCTACAAGGGCGACGAGAAGAACATCGAGCCGGGCCTGCAGCTGTTCACCAAGCTGGCCCAGCAGAAGCGCCTGTCGCTGGCCAACCCGACGATCCAGACCATCGAGAAGGGCGAGATCGAAGTCGGCGTGGTATGGGACTTCAACGGCCTGAGCTACCGCGAGCAGATCGACCCCAAGCGCTTCGACGTGCTGATCCCGTCCGATGGCTCGGTGATTTCCGGCTACACCACCATCATCAACAAGTACGCCAAGCACCCGAACGCGGCCAAGCTGACGCGTGAGTACATCTTCAGCGATGCCGGGCAGATCAACCTGGCCAAGGGTCACGCCCGGCCGATCCGTGCCGAGCACCTGAAGCTGCCGGCTGAGGTACAGGCCAAGCTGCTGCCCAACGAGCAGTACAAGGCCGTCCAGCCGATCAAGGACGCCGCGGCCTGGGAAGCGACCTCCAAGGCCCTGCCGCAGAAGTGGCAGGAGCAGGTGATCATCGAGATGGAATAAGCGCTGTCAAACCTGTAGGAGCGGGCTTGCCCCGCGATAGCGTCAGCCGCGACGGCACCGTAGCCTGAGCGAGCGCATCGCGGGGCAAGCCCGCTCCCACGAGGCCCTGTATCCCTTGGGAGCCAACATGCAACACAACGTCATCCTGGTCCTGCTCGACGGCCTCAACCATCAGGTCGCCCACCACGCCATGGGCCACCTGCACGCCTACGTCGAGGCCGACCGCGCCGCCCTGTACCGCGTGGAGTGCGAGCTGCCATCGCTGTCGCGACCGCTCTACGAATGCATCCTCACCGGCGTGCCGCCGATCGACAGCGGCATCGTGCACAACAACGTCAACCGCCTGTCCAACCAGCGCAGCGTGTTCCACTACGCCCGCGAGGCGGGGCTGGGCACTGCGGCGGCGGCCTACCACTGGATGAGCGAGCTGTACAACCGCTCGCCGTTCGACCCGCTGCGCGACCGCCACACCCACGCGCCCAAGCTGCCGATCCAGCACGGCCTGTTCTACTACGCCGACCACTACCCCGATTCGCACCTGCTGGCCGACGCCGAATACCTGCGCCGGCGCCATGCACCGAATTTCCTGCTGGTGCACCCGATGAACATCGACGACGCCGGCCACCGCCATGGCCTGGACAGCAGCCAGTACCGCAACGCCGCGCGCAGCGCCGACATCCTGCTGGCCGACTACCTGCCGCGCTGGCTGGAAGAGGGCTACCAGGTGCTGGTCACCGCCGACCACGGCATGAACAACGACCGCTCGCACAATGGCCTGCTGGCCGAGGAGCGCGAGGTGCCGCTGTTCGTCTTTGGTGACGGCTTCAGCCTGGACCCTGCGGCCAAACCGCTGCAAACCGAGCTGTGCGGCACCATCTGCGAGCTGTTGGGTGCCGCGCACGACAAGACCGTCTGCCGGGAGCTGCTCAAGTGAATGCAAGCCCCCGTGGCCGCTACCTGGCCCTGCTCTGCCTGCTGCCGTTCGCCGTGTTCTTCATCGTCTTCCAGATCGCCCCGCTGGCCTGGGTGGCGATCAACAGCCTGCAAAGCGAAAGCGGCTGGGGCCTGGCCAACTTCAGCAAGGTGTTCGCCTCGAAGTTCTACCTGCAGGCGCTGCAACGCAGCCTGGAAATCAGCTTCTGGTCGAGCCTGTTCGGCATCGTCATCGCCACCCTGGGCGCCTACTCGCTGCGCCGGGTCGATTCGAAACTGCGCGACTTCGTCAGCGCCTTCGCCAACATGACCAGCAACTTTTCCGGGGTGCCGCTGGCGTTCGCCTTCATCATCCTGCTGGGCTTCAACGGCGCACTGACCTTGCTGCTCAAGCAGATGGGCCTGCTCGGTGACTTCAGCATCTACTCCAAGACCGGGCTGATCCTGGTGTACACCTACTTCCAGATCCCGCTGGGGGTGCTGCTGCTCTACCCGGCCTTCGACGCCCTGCGCGAAGACTGGCGCGAGTCCGCGGCGTTGCTGGGGGCCAACCACTGGCAGTTCTGGCGGCATATCGGCCTGCCGGTGCTCACCCCTGCCCTGCTCGGCACTTTCGTCATCCTGCTGGCCAACGCCCTGGGCGCCTACGCCACGGTCTACGCCCTGACCACCGGCAACTTCAACGTGCTGCCGATCCGCATCGCCGGCCTGGTGGCCGGCGACATCAGCCTCGACCCGAACCTGGCCAGCGCCCTGGCCATGGTGCTGGTGGGCCTGATGACCCTGGTCACGGTGGTCCATCAATGGCTGCTCAAGAGGAGCTACCATGCGCGCTGAAAAAACCGCCGCCGGGCTTTACCACAAGCTGGTGGTGTATCTGCTGTTCCTGATCCTGCTGCTGCCGCTGGCCGGCACCCTGCTCTACTCGCTGGCCACCAGCTGGTCGGCGACCCTGTTGCCCAGCGGCCTGACCTTCAAGTGGTACATCGCGCTGTGGAGCGAGCCGCGCTTTCTCGCCGCCTTCGGCCAGTCGCTGCTGGTGTGCGTGGGTGCGCTGCTGCTGTCGGTGGTGCTGATCCTGCCGCTGCTGTTCGTGGTGCACTACCACTTCCCGAAACTCGACGCGTTGATGAACGTGCTGATCCTGCTGCCCTTCGCGGTGCCGCCGGTGGTATCCGCCGTGGGCCTGCTGCAGCTGTACGGCAGCGGGCCGATGGCCATGGTCGGTACGCCGTGGATCCTGATCGGCTGCTACTTCACCGTCGCCCTGCCGTTCATGTACCGGGCCATCACCAACAACTTGCAGGCGATCAACCTGCGCGACCTGATGGACGCCGCCCAACTGTTGGGGGCCAGCACCTGGCAGGCCGCGTTCCTGGTGGTGCTGCCCAACCTGCGCAAGGGCCTGATGGTGGCGTTGCTGCTGTCGTTCTCGTTCCTGTTCGGCGAGTTCGTGTTCGCCAACCTGCTGGTGGGCACCCGCTACGAGACCCTGCAGGTGTACCTGAACAACATGCGCAACAGCAGCGGCCACTTCAACAGCGCGCTGGTGATCTCCTACTTCGCCTTCGTGCTGGTGCTGACCTGGGTCGCCAACCGTTTGAACAAGGACAAGACCTGACATGAGCTTCGTCAGCGTACAGAAACTGCAAAAGAGCTACGCCGGCAGCCCGGTGTTCGAAAACATCGACTGCCAGATCGAGCGCGGCGAGTTCGTCACCCTGCTCGGCCCCTCGGGCTGCGGCAAGTCCACCCTGCTGCGCTGCATCGCCGGGCTGACGCCGGTGGACAGCGGCCATATCCTGCTCGACGGCCACGACATCGTGCCACTCAGCCCGCAGAAACGCGGGATCGGCATGGTGTTCCAGAGCTACGCGCTGTTCCCCAACATGACCGTGGAGCAGAACGTCGCCTTTGGCCTGCGCATGCAGAAGGTCAAGGCCGAAGAAAGCCAGGCACGGGTGCGCGAAGTGCTCGACCTGGTCGAGCTGGGCAGCTTTGCCGGGCGCTACCCGCACCAGTTGTCCGGCGGCCAGTGCCAGCGCGTGGCGCTGGCCCGTTCGCTGGTCACCCGCCCGCGCCTGCTGCTGCTCGACGAGCCGCTGTCGGCGCTGGATGCGCGCATTCGCAAGCACCTGCGCGAACAGATCCGCGCGATCCAGCGCGAGCTGGGGTTGACCACCATCTTCGTCACCCACGACCAGGAGGAGGCGCTGACCATGTCGGACCGCATCGTCCTGATGAACCAGGGGCGCATCGTCCAGAGCGGCGATGCCGAAACCCTCTACACCGCGCCCGTCGACCTGTTCGCCGCGGGCTTCATCGGCAACTACAACCTGCTCGATGCCGACAGTGCCAGCCGCCTGCTGCAGCGCCCGGTGGCCAGCCGCCTGGCGATCCGCCCGGAGTCCATCACCCTGGGCGTGAACGGCGAACTGGACGGCGAGGTACGCAGCCACAGCCTGCTCGGCAATGTCATCCGCTACCGCGTGCAGGTGCGCGGCGTTGAGCTGGTGGTGGACGTGCTCAACCGCTCGGCGGCCGACCTGCACGCCGACGGGCAACGTGTATCCTTGTCGATCGACCCCACGGCGCTACGGGAAGTGGCCTAAGGAGATTCAACCCATGGCATTGGCAATTTTCGATCTGGACGAAACCCTGATCCACGGCGACTGCGCGTCGCTGTGGAGCGAGCAGATGGCCCGGCTGGGCTGGGTCGACGGCAAGGCGTTCCTCAAACGCGACCATGAACTGATGGAGGCCTACGGCAAGGGCCACCTGGCCATGGAGGACTACATGGCCTTCAGCCTGGAGCCGATCGCCGGGCGCACCCTGGAAGAGGTGGAGCACCTGGTCGAGCCGTGGGTCGAGGAGGTGATCGAGCCGATCATCCATGGCGATGCCTGCCGCTGCATCGCCGAGCACCGCAAGCGTGGCGACCGCATCCTGATCATTTCCGCGAGCGGTACGCACCTGGTGGGGCCGATCGCAGCGCGGCTGGGGGTGGACGAGTACCTGGCCATCGAACTGGAGGCGGTCAACGGCGTCTTCACCGGCAAGACCCACGGCGTGCTGACCTACCGCGAGGGCAAGATCACCCGTTTGCTGGAGTGGCTGGACCAGGAGCAGGAGAACCTGGAAGGGGCGAGTTTCTATTCCGATTCGCGCAACGACTTGCCGTTGTTGCTGAAGGTGGATCATCCGCATGTGGTGAACCCGGATGCGGTGTTGCGCGAGCATGCGCAGATCAATCACTGGCCGATCCTGAGCTGGTCCTGAACCAGCCGTTCGCCGGCTTGCCGGCGAACGGAACGACGCAGAGCGCCACGATACGGCCGCCGCCGCCTAGCATTTTTGCCAGTTGTCACTACCCCGTGCAGGGGCTTTGAATACGTCCACTTGCCCACCGCCAAGAAGGACGTAGCCATGAACCAGCCCCTGTCCGGCCAGGTCGGCCCAAGCGCCGACACGACTTATATCTACCCGCATGCCGGGCTCAACCCAGATGACGTGATCGAGATCCTGGCCGATGGCAGGGTCATCGGTTCGCATGTGGTGGATCGACACTTCAGCCGCACCACCCTCGCATTGCGGGTAAAGCACGCCATCGTTCCCCTGGGCACCATCCCCACCAACTTCGCCCTGGAAAACATCGAGATCCCCGGGCATACCGAGAACGATCGCCTGCCAGCCGACACCTGGGGCATCAACCTGGGCGCGGCCAAGGACAACTTCCCTCACGATGGCTTGCAGTTGTTCATCAAACCCTGGAGCAACATGAGTGTTGGCGACAGCGTAGGCATCCTGCTGGATGGCAGCCTGGTGACCCAGCGGGCCATCGGCAGTACCGCCGAGGTTGGCCAGCGCGTCACGCTGTTCGTCAAGCCCGAGCGCCTGACAAATGGTGCCCATGAGATCAAGTATCGCGTCACGCGGCTCGGTGGCTCACCGGAAGACTCCGTTGCGCAAGCGATCCACATCAAGCTCGAGCGCCCGGGGGGGCAGGACCAGAACGGCGATGTTCCGGGACACTCGGAACTGATCCTCAGCGTGCCACAGGAAATCATCGATGACGGTGTCGACAAGGCCCAGGCCGCGGCAGGCGTGACCCTCACCGTGCAACCCTACCCCCACATGGCCGAAGGCGACGACATCCGCCTGTCCTGGGGCGGGATCTTCGTCCACCACGTGGTCACTGGCGCCGAAGCGGGGAGCGAGATACCGATCAAGGTGCAAGCAGCCACCATCTTCGAGGCCGGGGACTCCGATAGCCTGGCACTGACCTTCGAGGTGTACGACCTGGTGGACAACCGCTCCGAGGACTGGGCCAAGGAGACACGCATCATTGTCGACACGGGCGAGGCACGACTGGATGCGCCGATGATCCGGGAAACCGATTACGACCCGGCCACCGGACGCGAATCCCTGGACCTCGGCAAGCTGGGCAACGATACAGTGACAGCGGAAGTGTTCATCCCGCGTAGCGGCGGAAAGTGGATGATCGGCGACCAGGTCGTGATGCAGTTGCGCGGCACCACCGCCGAGGGCAAGCCAATCACCATCGAGTACGATCCAGCAACCGTCGAGCGCCTGAACTATGTACTTGAAATTTCCCTGAACAACGCCGGCGTTCGGCAACTGGTGCAGTCCCAGGCCATCTTCAGCTACCGGCTCATCAAGCTGGATGGCTCGGCGGATCTGCAGTCCAAGGGTCTGTTCGTCGCCGTGGTCGGCGAAGTAGAGCGCCTGGCCGCCCCCTATGTGCTTGAAGCCGTGGGCAACGTGATCACCCCACCGCTGCCGCAGGCCACCGTGATGATCCCATGGGATGACAGCATGGCCATGGGGCAGTCGATCTCACTGCAGTGGCTGGGCACACGGCCGGACCTGGGCACTTACCTGCCTGACCTGGGCTTCCACACCATCAGCAACAATGAGGCGATTCGCAAGGAAGCCATCCGCTACCCGGTAGCGAACTCACACCTGACACCGATCGACGGTGGCAAGCTGGAGCTCTTTTACCTGCTGCACAGCGATGCACGGCGCCAGGACTCGGTGAGCCGCGAATCGCTGCACACGCCTCAGTTCCTGGTTGGCGAACCGCGCGGTGAACTGGTCGCGCCCACCGTCAAGGAGGCTCAGGACGGGGCCCTGGATCCGGGCTTGGCAGAGGCCACGGTCGTCGTTCCCGTGTACACCCTGATGGCCGTAAAGGATGAGGTGCATGTCCTCTGGGAAGGGTCGATCGACGGTGTGTACGAGGACTACACCGTGATCAATCAGTTCACCGTCGGCAAACCTGTCGAGTTCTACGTGCCGAACACGCACATCGCCCCCAACGAAGGCGGCACGGTCAAGGTTTCGTACTGGGTCAGGCGCGCTAGGGGTGACACCAGCAGTTCCGACTTCCTGACCCTGCAAGTAGGCGAGCCGGTGGGCGGTGAACTGGAAGCACCGTCGATCGCGCTCATCAAGGATGGCGTGCTCAACCTGGAAGACATCACCGGCACCACCGTGACCGTCGAGGTACCCAGGTGGCCTGGCATCGCTGTCGGGGACGTCCTGACCGTCGACTGGGCAATTACCGACAACGTGGCAGAGACAGTTACCAGGTCCGTAGCCGGAAGCGACCTGGTGGGCACCGCGCCCGTCAAGCGCAACTTCAGGAAAACCACGGCGGAGCAATCGATCGATGCCGATGTAAGCGTGACCTACACCGTCGAGCCACTGGGGAAATCATCATGACGCCTCTTCGCCAGAACCAGCACTCCAAGCCCCTGCAGTTCACGGTCCGCCGCAGTGCGGCGCCAAGC
>NZ_QKVM01000007.1 GCF_003231305.1 Pseudomonas sichuanensis
CGCGCAGGTGCGCAACCAGGGCGTGATCGAGGCCGGGGTCGAGGCGGACAAGCGCCGCAACGATACTTCTGACCTGACTCTGACCAGCACTGGCCTGGTCAACAGCGGCCAGATCGTCGCCAGCCGCGACCTGGCGGTGACCGTCAGCGACACCCTGGTGAACAGCGGCGGCCTCAAGGGCCAGCGCCAGACCGTGGTGGCCGACACCCTGGACAACCGCGGCGGCAAGGTGCTCGCGGACAGTGAACTGAAGGTCACCAGCCGGGTGCTGGACAACCGCGCAGCCGGCGCGCTGAGCAGCGACGGCAACACTACCGTCACCGCCCGTGAACGCCTGGACAACCAGGGCGGCCGGGTGGTCGGGGTGACCGAGCTGCAAGTAAACGGCGGCGAGGTCAACAACGGCGCCAAGGGGCTGATCGCCAGTGATGGGCAACTGACCGTCGACGTCGCGCAACTGAACAACCAGGGCGGCAAGCTCTCCGCCAGCCACCAGCAGCTCAAGGGCGGCGGCCTGAACAACCAGGGCGGCAGCGTGGTGGGCAACACCATCGAGGCCAGCTTCGACCGGCTCGACAACCAGGGCGGCAGCCTGGTCGCTCGGGAGGGTGAGGCGACCGTCACCGCCCGCCAGCAGTTGAACAACGGCGGCGGTACGCTGCAGGCCAAGACCCACCTGCAGGTCAACGGCGGCGAGCTGCTCAACCAAGGCGGCGCGCTGTTGGGCGCCAGTGTCACGCTCGATGGCGCGTCCCTGGACAACAGCCAGAAAGGCCGGGTGGTGGCCGAAGAGGGGGACTTGACCGTCAAGGCCAGCGGGGCCGTGAACAACAGTGGCGGGCGCTTGCAGGCGACTGTCGCGAACGTGGACATCAGCGCCGCCAGCCTGGATAACCAGAGCGGCGTGGTGGTCGGGCAGAAGGCTGTGAAGGCCACCGCCACCGGCGGCACCCTCGACAACCGCGCCGGCCAGTTGCTGGGTAGCCGCCTGGAACTGACCGCCGACACCGTCGACAACCGGGTGGGCGGGCAGGTGCTGGCCGGCAGCGAAGGCCTGCTGATCAAGGCCAGCACCGTGCGCAACCAGCAAGGTAAGTTGCTGGCCGGCGGTTCGCTGGCCGAGCTGCTGCTCGGCGCCGGGCGGCTGGATAACCAGCAGGGCAGCCTGACCGCCAGCGCCATCACCCTGGTGGCCGGCGATGCCGACAACAGCGGTGGCACCCTGGCCAGCCTGGCCGGCAACCAGCAACTGACCGTGCAGCGCCTGATCAACCGCAGCGGTTTGATCGAAGCCAGCCAGTCCGTGCAGGTCAAGGGCCAGAGCCTGGACAACAGCGGTGGCAAGCTGATCGCCCACGCGGGCGACAAGGCGAGCATCGAGCTGAGCGGCCAGTTGGACAACCGCGGTGGCCGCATTGCCAGCGCCACCACCGACCTTGAGGTCAAGGCCGCCAGCCTGCTCAACCAAGGCGCAACCCTGGAGCATGCCGGCCTCGGCAGCCTGGTGCTGAACGCCAATGCTTTCAGTGGTAGCCAAGGCAGCGTCAGCAGCCTGGGCAAGGGCAGCTGGACCCTGGCCAACGTTGCCAGCGTCGGCACCTGGCACACCAACGGCGCCCTGGATGTCAGCGGCCTGCAAAGCATCGCCCTGGGCGCAGGCGAGCGTATCGCCAGCGCCAGCGACCTGAGCCTGGCCGGCGTGCAACTGAGCAATGCCGGGGAGCTGGTGACTGACGGCAAGCTGACCCTGGAGATGTCCGGTGACCTGGTCAACCAGGGCCTGTTCTCCAGCCTCAAGGCCATGAGCATCAGCGGCAACAACCTGGCCCAGGACGGTGGCCGCATCGCCAGCAAAGAGGCGATGACGCTGACGCTGAACGGTGCCTTGAGCAACCGTGGCAGGCTGACCAGCAGCCAGACCCTGGACATCACCGCCGCCAGCATCGATAACCAGGGCACCCTCGGCGCCCAGGGCAAGGCGACGCTGCATGCCCGTGGGGCGATCAACAACCAGCAGGACAGCCTGCTGTTCGCCGGCGGCCCGCTGGAGTTGCGCGGCACCAGCCTGCTCAACCGTTACGCCGACATCTACAGCAAGGGCGACTTGAGCTTCGCGGCGCTCGGCGGCGGGCGGGCGGCGAGCCTGCAGAACCTCTCGGGCAGTATCGAAAGCGAAGGCAGCATCGACCTGAAGGTCGATTCGCTGGAGAACGCCAAGGCCGACTTCGTGGCCGGCACGGCCATCGTCAATCGCTACTTCCGCATCAATTGCACCGACTGCAGCGGCGGTCACAACACCGGTCAGTTCATCCTCACCACCACCTACAAAGGTACGGTGACCCGCGACTCGCCAGCTGCGCGCCTGCTGGCCAACCGCGACATGACCCTGGATACCGTCACGGTCGATAACCGTCACAGTCTGCTGGCGGCCAACGGCAATCTCACCGCCACCGCGCAGAATTTCTATAACCGTGGCCTGACCCTGGACGGCCGGGTGGAAGAAACCAGCTACCTGGTGCACGACGTTAGCTCTGGCACCTTCGCTGCCGTGCGGGCTATTGCCGACAGCTGGAACGCGCAGAACCGCGACCTGCCGGGGGACCAGCAGGCGCCGTTGCCGACCGAGATCACCAGTTACCCGATCTGGAGCGATGGCAGCACCGTGCGGCCGGGGGCCGAAACCGCCTACGCCGGTACGGTCCAGGCAGGCGGCACCCTGTCGCTGAATGTCAGCGGCGAGCTGGTCAACGGTACCCTTGATGCGCAGACCAACGCCCAGCTCACCGGCAAGGCGCTGGACAGTTCGGCGGGCGGCGCGGGCGGGGTCCAGGTCACCCTGGGCACCCAGGCCGGCGACCCTGGCCCGTTGAAAGACGTCAAACGCATCGAGACCACGCTGGAGGATGGCACCAAGCAGATCAGCTTCGTGCCGGTCGATTTCAGCGGCGCGCCCTTCGTCAGCGTCGACCCGACTGCGCTGCCGAGCTTCCGCTTGCCCCAGGGTGAGTACGGCCTGTTCGTCCGCAGCCAGAACCCGAGCGCCCGCTACCTGATCGAGACCAACCCTGAGCTCACCGACCCAGGGCGCTTCATGGCCTCGGACTACCTGCTCGGCAACCTCGGCTTCGACCCCGACCAGGCCTGGCGCCGTCTTGGCGACGGCCGCTACGAAACCCGCCTGGTCGCCGACGCGGTGCGTGCGCAGACCGGCCAGCGCTTCCTCGCCGATGGCCTGAGCAGCGACTACGAGCAGTTCAAGTACCTGATGGACAACGCCGTGGCCAGCAAGGATGCCCTCGGCCTGAGCGTGGGGGTGGGCCTCACCAGCCAGCAAGTCGCGGCGTTGACCCATGACATCGTGTGGATGGAGGAGCGGGTCGTCGATGGCGAGAAGGTATTGGCGCCGGTGCTGTACCTGGCCAAGGTCGATTCGCGCAACCTGCGTGGCGGCAGCCTGATCCAGGGCCGCGACCTCGACCTGGTCACCGGCGGCGACCTGAAGAGTGTCGGTACCCTGCGTGCCAGCAACGACCTGATCGCCACCGTGGGCGGCAGCTTCTATCAAGGCGGGCTGACCCAGGCCAACGAAAGCCTGGCGATCACGGCCCAGGACAGCATCCGCAATGCCCTGGCCGGTGAAATCCGCGGCAACGATGTCGAGCTGGTATCGCTCAAGGGCGACATCCTCAACGACCGCACGGCCACCGAGGTCGGGGTGGGCAACGACCGGGTCACCCGTGTCGATGCAGGTTCGCTGATCAGCGCCCGAGGTGACCTGAAAATGGTCGCCGCCGAGGACCTGACCAACAAAGGCCGGATCAGCAGCGGTGGCGATCTGACCGTCAAGGCGGGCGGTGATATCAACCTGGTCGCGGTACAGGACCGGACCGTCACCGTCGAGGGCCTGGACCGCGGGCTGCGTACCGAAGAAACCGTGAAGCTGCTCGGTTCCAGCGTGGAAGCGGCGGGCAACCTGACCTTCCAGGCGGGCGGCGACTTCAACATGGTCGCCAGCAGCGCCAGTGCCGGCAAGGACCTCGCTGTTAACGCCACCGGCGACGTCAACCTGATTTCCGGCGAGGACCTGCACAGCGTCGATACCCACCGCAAGGATGGCAAGAAGAAGATCCACGAGGTCGAGGAGCAGACCCATGTGGTCTCGGCCAGCCTGAGCGCCGGAAACAACCTCGACGTCAAGGCCGGCAACGATGTGAACCTGGTGGCGAGCAAGCTCACTGCCGGCGACGAGGCGTACATCTTCGCCGGCAATGACATCAATCTGATCGCCGCGCAGGAACGTGACTACAGCCTGTACGACATGACCAAGAAGGGGGGCTGGGGCAGCAAACAGACTCAGCGCGACGAGGTCACCGACATCACCCATGTCGGTACCCGGATCACCACCGGCGGCGATCTGACCCTGATCAGCGACGGCGACCAGTTGTACCAGGCCGCCAAGCTCAACAGCGGCAATGACCTGACCCTGATCAGTGGCGGCAGCATCACCTTCGAGTCGGTGAAGGACCTGCACGACGAGAGCCACACCAAGTCCAAGGGCGACCTGGCCTGGAACAGCTCCAAGGGCAAGGGCAGCACCGACGAGACCTTGATCCAGAGCGAGTTGAACGCCAACGGCAGCCTGATCATGCAGGCCGTCGATGGCATCAAGATCGACATCAAGCAGGTCGACCAGCAAAGCGTCAGCCAGATCATCGACAGCATGGTCGAGGCCAATCCCAACCTGGCCTGGCTCAAAGAGGCGGAGAAACGCGGCGACATCGACTGGCGCCAGGTGAAGGAGATCCACGAGTCCTTCAAATACAGCCAGTCTGGGCTCGGCGCCGCCCCATCGTTGATCATCGCGATTGTCGCGGCGGCCTATCTGGGCCCGTTGATGGGCGCGTTCGCCAGCAACCTGGCGGTGGGCTCGATCAACAACGGCGGCAACATCGGCCAAGGCCTGAAATTCGCCCTGAGCAAGGAGAACCTGCAGAGCTACGCCATCGCGGCGGCCTCGGCGTACCTGATCTCGCCGCAGCTGGACAAGGCGTTCGGTGTCTCCACCGACAACGCCAACAAGATCACCAAGGGCTTCGACCTTGGCAGCATGACCGACATCGTCCGCTTCGGCGCCTATGCGACTACCCAGAGTGTGCTGCAAGCGGGGCTTGAGACTGCCATCAAGGGCGGCAGCTACGCCGAGAACCTCAAAGGCAACCTGGTGGTCCAGGCCGGCAATGTCGGCATGGCGATTGGCTTCAACATGATCGGCGACTGGTCGCTGGGCAAATACCCCGACGGCAGCCCGCAGAAAGTCATGGCACACGCCTTGTTCGGCGGCCTGGTCGCCAAGGCCTCGGGCAGTGATTTCATGACCGGTGCGTTGGCGGCCGGGGCCAACGAGGCGCTGAGCAAAGCCCTGCAGAAGATGGTTGGCGGCGATGAAAACCTTGAGCTGATGGCGTCGCAGATTGTCGGGGTGCTGGCCGGCGTGGCGGTGGATGGCGACTTTGCCAAGGGGTCGGAGATCGCCAAATACGCAACGGCTTACAACCAGCAGGTTCACCGTCAGGCCAAGGAACGCCTGGAGAAAGGCCTGGCCGTCCTGCACGCCCAAGGCAAGTACCTGGACCTCGATGCCGATACGGTACTGGTGGACTTGCGCAAGATTGCCGATGGCAAGGTGGACAGTTCCAAAGAGCTCAACCCCCAGGTGGTCGCCTTCCTCAATGCGGAGTTCGATCCAGGCAGTCTCAGGGAGAAGATGTTCGAGCCTGAGGACTGGGAGGAGTATGCTGGCATCGCCATTGAACTGCTCTACCCGCTGCCCGCCGGCAAGATTAACGCCTTGCAGAAAATTGGCGGCAAGCTGTCACCCAAAGCCTTGGCGATGCTGGAAGAGAAGTTTGGTGTCGATGTAATCAACGCTGCTTACAAGGGCGCTGACGACGTGGCCACCGTGAGTGGCAAGACGTGCGTCTATAGCTGCGTCATCGATGGTACGACACGCTATGTAGGCATTACCAAGGACATTGTTGCGCGCGGCAAGGCCCACTTGAACGAAAAGGGTATCGTCATTGAAAAGATCAACGGCCTTGAGAATCTGTCGCGAGCTGATGCGCGTGCAGTCGAGCAAACGCTGATCGTTTGGCACGGGTTCATCAAATACAATAACCGCGAGCTGCAAGGGGGGACGTTGTTGAACATGATCAACTCGATTTCGAAGGTCAAGGATCCGACGGCATACGAAAAAGCCTTGATTCGCGGTGTTCAGTTGCTGAGAAGCGTCAAGTACGAAGGGTTTTGAATGGCTAAGAGAGTGAAGTTGGGCGACGTGTTGCAAGTGTTGACGTCGCAGGGGGTCGCTTATGCGCAGGTCACTCACAAGCACCCCGAATATGGCTATTTGATCCGGGTGTTCAGCGGCTTTCATGACCGCCAACCCGGCGATTTTGCAACTGTTGTAGCTGGGCCGGTGCTGTTTTCTGCATTTTTCGTGGTGCAGACGGCGGTCAACCAGAGCCTGTTGGCAGTAGTGGGCCATGTTCCGGTGCCCGAGCACCTGCAAGCATTCCCGGTCTTTCGCAGCAGGAATGGTGGGGCGGGTGGGTCCTTGTGGCTATGGGATGGCGAAACATCCGTTTGCCTGGAACGGGAGCTGAGTGAACAAGAGCAACGCTACCCGGTCAGAGGCATCATCAGCGCACCGCTGCTGGTAGAGCGTATCGAGAAAAACTACCGGGCCGAGACACACGAGGCGTGGTGAGCGAACGACAACACCCGCCTTGCACGAGTGTTGTCGTTTTCGAGCGGCGCTGACACAGCGGCCAGCCTGGCAGATCTAACTCAGTTGGCCTGTTTCAGGCCATCGAGCAGGGTCAGCAGCCGGGCACGATCCTTCTCCCCCAGCCCGAACACTGGCCGCCGTGGCTCGCCCACCGGCAGCCCGGTCATGCCCAGCCCGGCCTTTATGGTCGCCGGCAAACCACCCTTGAGGATGAAATCCAGCAACGGCAACTGGCGGTAGAACAGCGCCTGCGCCTGGGCAAGGTCGCCGGCCAGCACCGCCTGGTACAGCTGCTGGTTCAGCGCGGGGATCAGGTTGGCCGCCGCCGTGCACCAGCCCTTGGCCCCGGCAACGAAGGCCTCCAGCGCCAACGGGTTGCAGCCGTTGTAGAACGGCACTTGGCCCTCGCCGAGCAGCTGCAGCTTGTGCATGCGCTGGATGTCGCCGGTACTCTCCTTGACCATGGTGACGTTGTCCACCTCGCGCACGATTCGCAGGATCAGCTCCACCGGCATGTCGGTGCCGCTGGTGGCGGGGTTGTTGTAGAGCATGATCGGGATATCGATGGCCGCGCCGATGGCGCGGTAGTGCTGGAGGATCTCGGCTTCGCTGAGCTTCCAGTACGCCGCCGGCAGCACCATCACCGCATCGGCGCCGTGTTGCTGGGCGAAGCGCGCACGGCGCACGGCACCCGCGGTGGTCAGGTCAGAGACACTGACGATGCTCGGCACGCGCTTGCCGATGCGTTCCAGGCTGTACTGGGCGACTTGCTGCCATTCGCTGTCGCTGAGGTAAGCACCTTCGCCGGTGCTGCCCAGCGGGGCGATCACTTGCACGCCGCCGTCGATCAATCGGTCGATGGATTGGCCCAGGGCGGGCAGGTCGAGCTGCTCGCCGTCGTGGCTGAAGGGGGTGATGGTGTAGCCGATGATGCCGTGGAATTGAGTGGTCATGCTAAAGGGCTCCGCAAGCAAGGCAGGGTAGGGTCAGGCGAGGCAATCGGCGTGCTGGCGCAGGGCCTGCCGGGCGTAGTAGTTGAATGCGGCGCCATGGCGCTTGGGGCGGTCGATCCAGTCGTGGGCGTCGCGGCCAAGCTCGGGGGCGATCGGTTTGATGGTGCCGGCGGCCATGGCCAGCAGTTGCAGGCGCGCGGCGCGTTCGATCAGCTGGGCGTAGACACAGGCCTGCTCGATGCTGGCGCCGGTGGACAACTGGCCGTGGTGCGAGAGCAGGATGGCGCGCTTGTCGCCCAGGGCGGCGCTGATGATTTCGCCTTCTTCGTTGCCCACCGGCACGCCAGGCCAGGCTTCGAGGAACGCGCAGTCTTCGTACAACGGGCACAGGTCCATGTGCGACACCACCAGCGGCACTTCGAGCATCGACAGCGCGGCGACGTGGGTGGGGTGGGTGTGGATTATGCAGTTCACATCCGGGCGGGCGCGGTACACCCAGCTGTGGAAGCGGTTGGCCGGGTTGGGCATGCCCTGGCCTTCCAGCACTTCCAGGTCTTCGTTGACCAGCAGCAGGTTGCTGGCAGTGATCTCGTCGAATCCCAGGCCCAGCTGCTGGGTGTAGAAGGTGCCCGGTTGCGGGCCACGGGCGCTGATCTGCCCGGCCAGGCCCGAGTCGTGGCCATTGTCGAACAGAATTCGGCAGGTCAGGGCCAGCTTTTCGCGCACAGTCCACGTATTATCCGCGAGCGAGCCTTGCATCTGCGTCAGTGCCTTTTGCACCAGTTGGTCTTTGCTGTGTGTCAGGGTGTTGGCCATGGGGAGTGATCCTCTGTGGCGTGATGGTGGATGTCTCGGCTGGCCCGCCCCCTTGCTTTCGACGGTGGAGGGGCGGTCCATCAGATGACACAAATAATCCTATATGACACAAAGTGTCATTAGCAAGTGCGTTTGTCCGGGAAAGCCGCTTCACATGTCTATCCGACTGAAATTGCTGCGCAAGAAATTGGGGATCACCCTTGAGGTGCTGGCTGAAAAATCCGGCATGACCAAGAGCTACCTGTCCAAGGTCGAGCGTGGCCTGAATACGCCGTCGATCGCCGCCGCGCTGAAACTGGCGCGGGCGCTGAACGTCAATGTCGAGGAGCTGTTCGACGGCGAGCAGGAAGGCCAGGCGCGCTATAGCCTGGTACGTCGCGGCGAGCGCCAGGCGCTGGTCGGCAACGGCCAAGGGCCGGGTTACGCGGTGCTCACCTCGCAGGTTGGCCAGCGCAGCCTGTTGCCGTTCTTGATCCAACCCCCCACCGAGTTCACCGATCCGACCTTCAAGGAGCACGAGGGCGAGGAGTTCCTGTTCGTCCACGAGGGCCAGGTGGAGGTGGACTTCATGAGCGAGCGGGTGCTGCTGGAGGCGGGCGACGCCCTGCATTTCAACGCCCAGACCCCGCACCGCCTGCGCTCCGTGGGCGAACGCCAGGCCCAGTTGCTGGTGGTGGTGCAGGGCGGGGAAGGGTGAGGGCAAGGCGATGATCGAGGCCTCGCGGTTTTGGCGTGACCCTGCCTTGCCGTTTGTCGAGGCCCGGCGCGTGGGGGATGGGCGCCAGGTGTGCTATGCCGCGCATTCCCATGAGAGCTTTTCGATCGGTGTGATCACGGGCGGGCGCAGTAGCTACCTCACGGGGGATGCCCGGCATGAGATCAGCGCTGGCAGCACCGTGCTGATGAACCCCGGCGTGGTCCATACCTGCAACCCGATCCAGGGGGAACCCTGGTCGTACCTGATGCTGTTTGTCGACCTGCCGTGGCTGCAGCAGCATGGCTTTGCCCTGCCGGAGGTGACGCTCAGCACCTCGTCGGGGTTGTACGGTCGGTTGCTCGAGGTGTTTGCGGGCCTGTTCGACGACCGACCGGTCTCTGACAAAGAGGCGCTACTGGTTGCATTTTTCGCAGCGCTGCCTGGCTATTTCGATCAGCGAACAGGCCAGCGCAGGGCGGAGCATCCGCGGCTTGAAATGGCTGCCGCGTTCATCCGCGCCCATCGTCTGGATCCGCTGACCCTTGAAGACATCTGCAGTGCGGTGGGGCTTTCCCGTGCCTACCTGATTCGCGCTTTCGGCAAGCGTTTCGGGCTGACACCCCACGGCTATCTGCTCGACCAGCGGGTGCAGCATGCCCGCGCCCAACTGCGCCTGGGCCGGCCGATTGCCGAGGTGGCGCTGGAGGCCCGGTTTGCCGACCAGGCGCATCTGCAACGGGCGTTCAAGCGCCACCTGGCGGCTACACCGGGGCATTATCGGGCAGGTTGCTCAGCAACATAATCGCGGGGCAAGCCCGCTCCCACGGTATGGGCTACCTGAACTGTCCAACTTTTCAGGGGCAGTCCAGGGGCGTGGGAGCGGGCTTGCCCCGCGATGCGGTCGTGACGGGCATTCAACCTGCCAGCAGATACCCCGCACTCGCCACCAACAACACTGCCAACCCGCGATTGAACAAGCGCAACCGCCTTGGCTCCCCCAGATACTGCCGAATCACGCTCCCGGCCCACGCCCAGCTGGCCACCGAGACAAAGCAGATCGGCCCATAGATCCAGGTGAACAGCCACAACAGTTGCTGCTCGCCAGCGGTATAGGCACCCACCCCGGCCACCGCCGCCAACCAGGCCTTGGGGCTCAGCCACTGCATGGCCGCGCCGTGCCAGGCCGTGGGCGCCCGTTGTTCAGCGTCGGCCTGCAATTGGCCATCGTCACTGGCCAGCTTCCAGGCCATGTACAGCAAGAACAGCACGCCACCCCACAACAAAAGGTGCTGCAGCCACGGCCAGCGCAGCAGCAGCTCGTGCAGGCCCAGGCCGGTGAGCACCAGCAGCAGGCAGAAACCCAGGGTGGCGCCGGCGGCGTGCCCGAGGCTGGCGCGCAGGCCGTGACGGGCGCCGCTGCCCAGCGCCACGATATTGACCGGGCCTGGGGAAATGGAGGCCGCCAAGGCGAAGGCGGCCATGGACAGGGACAAGCTCATGCGCAGATTCCTTGCAACGATGGAGTACCGCCATGCTCGACGACAGGTACGGCTCAGGTATTGAACAAAAATGCTCAAGGCCTCTGTTACAGATTTTGTAATAGTTTCGCGCTGTGGGAAAAAGCTGCTTCGATTGTAGGATCGTCATCCCTTTTTCTGATCAAGGTCTATATGAGCACCTTCGCGGAGCCCCCCAGTTTCCGGCCGTCCCGGCCATCCTTCCCGCGTCCCCGTGACGCCGCCTTTGTGAGTACCCGCTAATGGAATGGCTAGCCGACCCCACGGCCTGGCTGGGCCTGCTGACGCTTATCGTCCTCGAGCTGGTGCTGGGTATCGACAACCTGGTGTTCATCGCCATCCTCGCCGACAAATTGCCGCCCCATCAGCGCGACCGCGCGCGGGTGATCGGCCTGTCGTTGGCGCTGATCATGCGCCTTGGCCTTTTGGCCAGCATCTCGTGGATGGTCACCCTGACCGCCCCGCTGATCGAGGTGTTCGGCAAGACCTTCTCCGGCCGTGACCTGATCATGCTGTTCGGTGGTGTGTTCCTGTTGTTCAAGGCCACCATGGAGCTGCACGAAAGGCTGGAGGGCCATGTCGCCCAGTCGGGCGGCGTGACGCGGCATGCGGCGTTCTGGCCGATCGTCGCGCAGATCGTGGTGCTCGATGCGGTGTTCTCGCTGGATGCGGTGATTACCGCGGTGGGCATGGTCGAGCAACTGTCGGTGATGATGATCGCGGTGATCTTCTCGATCGGCATCATGATCGTCGCCAGCAAGCCGCTGACCCGCTTCGTCAACGCCCACCCGACAGTGATCATGCTGTGCCTGGGCTTTTTGATGATGATCGGCTTCAGCCTCACCGCCGAAGGCCTGGGCTTCCATATCCCCAAAGGCTACCTGTACGCGGCCATTGGCTTCTCGCTGCTGATCGAGCTGTTCAACCAGCTGGCTCGCGCCCGCCGCAAGCGCAGTGTGCAACAGCACCGACCGCTGCGTGAGCGCACCGCCCATGCCGTGCTGCGCCTGATGGGCGGGCGCCGGGTGGAGGCTGACGAGGTGGGCGAGGAGATCGCCGACCTGGTAGAGGACGGCAGCGAGCAAGTGGTCTTCGACCGTCGCGAGCGGGTGATGATCAGCGGCGTGCTGAACCTGGCCGAGCGGCCGATCCGCACGGTGATGACGGTGCGCGCCAAGGTCGATGCCATCGACCTGGCGCAACCGGCCGAGGTGATCACCCAGGCGTTGATCAACTCCTCGTACTCGCGCCTGCCGCTGATCCGCGGCGGTCGCATCGAGGAGCCGCTGGGCTTCGTGCACAAGAAGGAATTGCTCAAGGAACTACTGGCCGGCAACGAGCCGGACCTTGAAGCCCTGGCCCGGGCGCCGCTGAATCTGCTGGAGAGTTTCAGCATCCTCAACGCCCTGGAGCAGATGCGTGGGCAGTCGACGCACATTGCCTTCGTGGTCAACGAATTCGGTGATTTCACCGGTGTGCTGACCATGACCGACATCCTCGAATCGATCGCCGGCGAGCTGCCGGACGCCAGCGAGGTCGAAGGGCCGGGCGTGGTGGAGGAGGCGGGTGGTTTCGTCGTCAGCGGCGCCCTGAACCTGGCCCAGGTGCAGGCGCGTACCGGCTTCGCGGCCCGTGCCACCGAGGACTACCAGACCCTCGCGGGCCTGGTGATGAGCCTGCTCGACCGTCTGCCGGTGGTCGGTGACCGTCTGCAGTGGAACGGCTGGAGCATGACCGTGGTGGCGGTGGAGGAGCGGCGCGTGCGCCAGGTGCGCCTTACACCGAGCGCCGACGCTGACGCAGCAGGTGCTTGATGCCTTCGAGCACCAGCACCAGCACCGCGGCCCAGATCGGCAGGTAGGTCAGCCACTGATCCGGGCCGATGGTTTCGCCCAGCAGCAGGGCGACGCCCACCAGCAGCACCGGCTCGACGTAGCTGAGCAGGCCGAACAGGCTGAACGGCAGCATGCGGCTGGCCAGCACGTAGGCGATCAGGGCGCTGGCACTGATTGCCCCGAGCAGCGGGATCAGCCAGTAGAGGTTCTGGTGTTGCGCCAGGTCCGCGCCCGACAACGGGCCCTGGACCACGAAGTACAGGGCCCATGGCAGCAGCAGGCACATGTCGCACCACAGGCCGCCCAGGTGGTCGGTGCGGCAGCGTCGGCGCAAGACGAAATAAATCGGATAGCCGATCGTCACCAGCAGCGTCTCCCAGGCGAAGCTGCCGTTCTGGTACAGCTCGTGGCCCACGCCCAGGGCTGCGCAGCTGACCGCTACCTTTTGCAGGCGCGACAGGCGCTCGCCGTAGACCAGGCGGCCGGTCAGCACCATCGCCAGTGGCAGCAGGAAATAGCCCATCGACACCTCCAGGCTGCGCCCGTGCAGCGGCGCCCAGAGGAACAGCCACAATTGCACCCCCATCAGCCATGAGGTGCCGACCATGCCCAGCAACAACAGGGGTGTGCGGCGTACCCGCGCGAACAGTTCGCCAACCCGTTTCCAGTCTTTGGAAATCAACATGAACAGCGTCAGGCAGGGCAGCGTCAGCAGGGTGCGCCAACCGAAGATTTCCTCGCCGTCGAGCGGTGTGAGGAAGGAGGTATAGAAATACATCACGGCGAACAGGCAGGACGCCATGACCGATGAAACGATGCCTTTTGACACGAATGCCTCGAAAA
Organism: Pseudomonas sichuanensis; assembly: GCF_003231305.1. GTDB lineage: Bacteria > Pseudomonadota > Gammaproteobacteria > Pseudomonadales > Pseudomonadaceae > Aquipseudomonas > Aquipseudomonas sichuanensis. The sequence goes on from NZ_QKVM01000007.1 coordinate 13,449, forward strand.
ACGGGAAGGGTGAGCGGGCGGATCAGCCGCGCATGATCTCAGGGGGCGCGTCTTGCGGCAACCGCAGCCTGCCTGGGCGCGTGGCCAATGCCATGAGCAGCTCGGTGGCGGGCATTGGCCGGGCGAACAGATAACCTTGCTGGAAGTCCACCCCGTGACGCTCCAGGTAGTCGCGCTGCACCGCGGTCTCGACCCCTTCTGCGACGATGCCCAGCCCAAGCTTGGCCGAGAGTTCGATGATGGTGTCGAGGATATGTTGCGACAGCGCATCGCCACCGATCATGGCGACGAAGCTCTGGTCGATTTTCAGGTAGTCGACCTTGAACTGACGCAGGTAGTTGAGGCTGGACTGGCCCGTGCCGAAGTCGTCGAGGGCGATCATGACCCCCATCTCGTGCAGCTTTTCGAACAGTTCCAGGGTCACCGGGGTGGGTTCGATCAGTTTGCGCTCGGTCAGCTCGAGGGTAAGTACCACACGGCCGGGCGGGAAGTGCTGGAGGAAGGTGCGGCAATCGTCGAGCAGGCCAAGGTCGCGGCAATGATCGGCGGTGATGTTGATGCCGACGTGAAATCCATCGTCCAGCAGCTCGACATGGGGTGCCAGGGCTTGTGCGGTGTTGAGCATCAGCGCGCGGGTCATGGCGACGATCTGCCCGCTGTGTTCGGCGTAGGGGATGAACAGGTCCGGGCGTACCAGGCCCTCGCGCGGATGCTGCCAGCGCATCAGCACTTCGACCCCGGCCCAGTGATAGTCGCCCTTGCGCACCACAGGCTGGAAGTACGGCAGGAACTCATTGGCTTCGAGCGCACGGTCGAGTTCGGCGCGGGGCGAGGTGGCGCGGCGTACCTGCCAGCGGCAGACGCTGCCGGCCACCACGCCGAGTACCAGCAGCAGGCTGAGCAGGGCCGGGTAGCGCGAGCGCATCAGCTCGCCCAGCTTGCCCGCGGCGTAGCCGCCCTGCACGCTGAACGGGTAGCGTGTCGAGGAAACGGTGACGGGGGCGCTGGCAGCGACGGGCGGTGTGCCTTGATGCACCAGGCCTTGCTGGCCCATCCAGTGGCTGCCCACCCGCACCAGCAGCTCGTCATCCTGAGCGATCAGGCGCAGGGCCGTCAGCAGGTGGCTGCCGTCCACCGTGGCGATCGCCCCGCGATCACCCTGGCTGACCCGGTAGACCAGCAGTGGGTGGCCCGGCGTGACGGAGTTGCCGTCCATCAGCCAGAGCTGCCCGTTGGTATAGTCGCGTGCATCCACCGGCTCGTCGAAATTGCCGAACAGCGAAGTGCAATAAAGGTTGTCGCGGTCGAACAGGCTGGTGGAACGCGCGAACGCATTGCGCGTGACTTCTATGCGCAGTGCCAACTGCACCTGTTCGCAGGGCTGGCCGGCCTTGGGCAACAGGTGATTCGCGACACTGGACAGGCTGTCTAGAATCATCTCGATGTGCCCGACCACTTCGCGAGCGGTGGCCAGGCTGTTGGCCTGCAGTTCGCGCTCGGTCTGCCAGCGGGTCACGGCCAGCCCGCAGACCAGTGGCAGCACCCCGACGATCCAGGGCAGCAGGGTACGCCAGCTCCAGCGGGCAGGGCGTTTGGGGGTCAGGGGCATGCGCAGGTGAACCAGTGACGGACGGGCGTGTCAGTGCCAAGGATAGCCGTTTGTCGGCGAAGCCTACGAACTAAAACGCGACAAACAAATTTACGCAATGTAGAATTGCGTTACGAATACAACAATAAGGTTCTCCGCCAACCGGAGGATCAAGCCCGCCGAGAATGGGTCCCCATGAAAAACCCTGCATTCAAGCTGATCATTGGTGCCTATTTGGCCCGCAGCGTGCGCGGCATCCCCTGTTCGCCTCCTGTTCCGTTCGCCATCGCAAGCCAGTAATCCAACCGTTTTTTGCTGCAGATGAGGACACGAACATGGCAGATATCTTCGAAAACCCGATGGGCCTTGAAGGCTTTGAATTCATCGAGCTCGCCTCGCCGACCCCTGGCGTGCTGGAGCCGGTCTTCCAGATCCTCGGTTTCACTAAGGTGGCGACCCACCGCTCCAAGAATGTGCACCTGTACCGCCAGGGTGGCATCAACCTGATCCTCAACAACGAACTCAAAAGCGCCGCCTCGTACTTCGCCGCCGAGCATGGCCCATCGGTGTGCGGCATGGCCTTCCGTGTGCGCAACGCCCATGAAGCCTATGCCCGCGCCCTGGAGCTGGGTGCCCAGCCGGTGGAAATCGAGACCGGCCCGATGGAGCTGCGTCTGCCGGCGATCAAGGGTATCGGTGGCGCGCCGCTGTACCTGATCGACCGTTACGAAGAAGGAAGCTCGATCTACGACATCGACTTCAAGTTCATCGACGGCGTGGATCGCAACCCGGTCGGCGCTGGCCTGAAGATCATCGACCACCTCACCCATAACGTCTATCGCGGGCGCATGGCCTACTGGGCCGGCTTCTACGAGAAGCTGTTCAACTTCCGCGAGATCCGTTACTTCGACATCAAGGGCGAGTACACCGGGCTGACCTCCAAGGCCATGACCGCGCCAGATGGCATGATCCGCATTCCGCTCAACGAAGAGTCGTCCAAGGGCGCGGGGCAGATCGAAGAGTTCCTGATGCAGTTCAATGGCGAGGGCATCCAGCACGTGGCCTTCCTCACCGACGACCTGCTCAAGACCTGGGATGCCCTCAAAGGCTTCGGCATGCGTTTCATGACCGCGCCGCCGCAGACCTACTACGAAATGCTCGAGGAGCGTCTGCCGGGGCACGGCGAGCCGGTCGACCAATTGCAGTCGCGTGGCATCCTGCTGGACGGTGCTTCCGAGGCGGGCGACAAGCGCCTGCTGCTGCAGATCTTCTCGGAAACCCTGCTGGGCCCGGTGTTCTTCGAGTTCATCCAGCGCAAGGGTGACGATGGCTTTGGTGAAGGCAACTTCAAGGCACTGTTCGAGTCGATCGAGCGTGACCAGGTTCGTCGTGGCGTGCTGAACGTCGAGTAATCGACGCAACGCTATCCATCGCGGGGCAACTCGTATCGGTGCGCCGATGCGACTTGCCCCGCGATGCGTTTCAGCCAATCTTTGCCTTGGCCAGGAACTTGAGCGTCGCCTGAGCCACGCCCGCAGTGGACGCCGGGTTCTGCCCGGTGATCAGGCCTTTGTCCTCAACCACGAAGGGTGCCCACGGGTCTTCCGCTTTCTGGTACTCACCACCCCGTGCGCCAAGTTCGTTCTCGGTAAGAAAAGGCACCTCCTTGTCCAGCTCTGCCAGTTTCTCTTCGATATTGGAGAAACCGGTCACCGCCCGACCTCTGAGCAACAGGGTGTTGTCGCTGAGTTTCACATTCAGCAGCCCCACTGCACCGTGGCAGACCGATGCCACGGCCCCGCCACGTTCGTGAATGCGCCGCGCCAGGTCTTGCAGCGGCTGGTTGTCGGGGAAGTCCCACATCACGCCATGACCACCGGTGTAATAGATGGCGCTGTACTGCTCGGCCTTGACCTCGCCGGGGCTGAGGGTGGCGCCCAGGCGTTTCATGAAGGCCTTGTCGTCGTACCAATGCCAGTCCAGATCCGGGGCCATTTGCAGGCTGTGCGGGTCGATCGGTACGTAGCCGCCCGCCGGGCTGACATAGTCGACCGTGAAGCCAGCTTGCTGCACGGGGTCGACGAAATGCACGGCTTCACCCAGCCACAGGCCTGTGGCGCGTTTGATGTTGGGGTATTTGGCGGTATTGGTCAGCACGACCAGGATCTTCTTGTTCATGTGCGCATGCCCATCCAACCCAAGGGGGCCGGTCGCCCGGCGAAGGGAAAAACCCTATGAGCATAGCCGCCGCTGGGCGCGGCGCCATGGCCGGCTGGCGTTGTGCTAGTCTCGAGCCAATCATGTGCAGCCAGGAAGTCACCATGACAACGGACAAGTTCATGCAAGCGGCCATCGACGAAGCCCGCAAGGGGCTGGCGGAAGGCGGCATCCCGATCGGCTCGGTGCTGGTGCACGACGGCAAGATCATCGGCCGTGGCCACAACCGCCGGGTACAACAAGGCAGCGCCATCCTGCATGGCGAAATGGATGCCCTGGAAAACGCCGGCCGACAGCCTGCCAGTGTCTATAAGGAAGCCACGCTCTATACCACCCTGTCGCCCTGTGCCATGTGCAGCGGCGCAATCCTGCTGTATGGCATAAAACAGGTGATCATCGGCGAAAACACCACTTTCCTTGGCGAAGAACAGCTGCTGGCCAGCCGCGACGTACGGTTGGAGGTGCGCCATGATGAGGATTGCAAAAAGATGATGCGTGATTTCATCGAGGCCAAGCCGCAACTGTGGAATGAAGACATTGGCCGCTGACGACTCTGTGCAAGGGGCCGCGCAGATGATTCACCTGGCGCCCATTTCGAGCGCCGAGACCGTGGGAAGCGCCCAGATCAGCAGCTTCAACTGGGGGGCAACGCCATTGGGGCCCCTGACTCGATGGCCGCCAGCCTTGCGCATCGCCGTCGACATGCTGCTGCTTTCCGCTTACCCCTGTGCCCTGGTCTGGGGCCCGGCGCTGACGGTGATTCACAACGAGACCTATCCTGCCCCCCTGGGCGAGCGCTCCCATGCCCAGGGCGACAGTTTCGACGCGCTCTGGGCAACGGCCTGGGACGAGATGGGGGCTGCTGTTTTCCAGGCGCTGGAAGGGCAGGGCAGCCTGGCCGAGAACAGCCTGCTGACGGTCAACCGCGACGGGCGCCCTGTCCAGGCCTGGTTCACCTGCAGCTATTCGCCTATTCGCGACGACCAAGGCACGGTGGTGGGCTTCCTGCACGCGCTGATCGAAACCACCGCCAGTGTCGAGCGCACTCGCGAATGGCGCGAACTGGCGCAATCTTTCGAGGCACAACTCTCGCGCTACATGGCCGAGAGTGAGCATACCTGGCAGTTGTCGCCCGACGTGATGTTGATGCTCGACACCGAGTTGCGCGTGCGCCTGGCCAATCCGGCCTGGCATCGGCTGTCGGGTTGGACGGATGGGCAGCAAACGCCGGCCCCGCTGCTGGAGCTGATCCACCCAGCCGAGCGTACCGAAACCAGGCTGGCCCTGATGGCGCTGATGCAAGGGCATGACGCCCCGCCCTTCGAGGCCCGCGTGCGTCAAGGTGAAGGGCATTATTGCTGGCTACGCTGGCATGCCGTGCCGGGCCAGGCGCTGCCGATCCTGATTGGCCACAACATCACCGAGGAACGCCATTCGGTCCAGCGCATGGCCGAAGCAGCGGTGCGCGACAGCCAGCGCATGGAGTCGGTGATCAAGGTGGCGGGCGGCCTGGCCCATGAAATGAACAACGTGCTGTCCGGGGTCGGCAGCAGCCTGGAACTGCTCGAGCGGCGCCTGGCCCAGGGGCGGCTCGAGCGCTTGGACAGCTACGTGCAGGTGGCCCGCGAATGCGCCCAGCGGGCCATCGGCCTGACCCAGAACTTGCTGGCGTTCGCTCGCAGCCAGCCGTTATCGCCCAATCCACTGGACATCAACCAGCTGATACGCAAGGCGCAACCGATGCTCGAGCAGTGCGTTGGCGCCGAGATGCACCTGCGCTGGGAGCTGGACATCGCCCCCTGGCCCGTCCAGCTCGACCCCGACCAACTGCGCAACGCCTTGTTGCACCTGTGTGCCAACGCCCGCGACGCCTGCCTTGGCCGGGGCAGCCTGTCGATCCGTACCAGCAATGAGCGCCTGGCCGGCGCGACTGCCGGGCTGCCGGCAGGCGACTATGTGATGGTCCAGGTCGAGGACGATGGCCATGGCATGTCGGCTGAAGAGGTGACGCGTGCATTCGAGCCGTTTTACACCACCAAGCCTCTCGGGCAGGGCTCAGGCCTGGGGTTGCCCATGGTCCATGGCTTCGTGCGCCAGTCCGGCGGCCAGATGTGGATAGAGTCGAGGTTGCAGCACGGCACTCAGATCGTGCTGATGTTTCCTCGTTATTCGGGCAGCCAGCCGATACCCGAACCCCCGCCGATCACAAGGAAGGCAAGGCAGGGCGAACGCGTGCTGCTGATCGATGACGAGCTCAACCTGCGCGGGTTGATCAAGGAGATATTGGTCGACCGCGGTTTCGAGGTGTTCGATGTGACCGATGCCAACACCGCGCTGGGGCAGTACCGTCATGCCGGCCCATTCGATCTGGTGATTACCGACATCGGCCTGCCGGGCGGCTTCAACGGGCGTCAGGTGGCCAGGGCGATGCGCATGATCAATCCCGAACAGAAAATCCTGTTCATCACCGGCTACACCGAGGATCCGGTTGAGCAGCAACTGCTCGACGAGCCCGGTACTGCCTTGCTGCTCAAACCGTTCTCGCTGGAGAGCCTGGTCATCCAAGTCGACCGCATGCTGCCGGCCTGACCCTGCTCAGGGCGCTACCAGCATCCGCGCGACCTGCTTGCGCAATTGTTCCAGGGCGAAAGGCTTGCGCAACAACTGCATGCCTGTGGCCAGAAACTCATCGCGAGCCATCGCGGTTTGCGCGAAACCCGTGATGAACAGTACCGGCAGCCCGGGGCGCAAGCGGCGGGCGATTTCCGCCAGTTGCCGGCCGTTCATGCCCGGTAGCCCGACGTCGCTGATCAGCAAACCGAACGGCTGTGCCGAATGCAGCCAGCGCAGCGCTTCACCGGCATTTTGCGCGGCACGACAGGGGTAGCCTTCTTCGTGCAAGGTCCGTTCGACCAGTTCGCGCACATCCGGGTCGTCTTCCACCAGCAAGATGTCCTGGCAATCACCGGCAGCGCTCACGGCAGCGGCCTTGAGCGGTGCCGGGCTGTCGGTATGGCGAGGCAAATACAGGCGCACCCGGGTCCCTTTGCCGATCTGGCTGTCGAGCGCCAGGTAGCCGCGTGACTGCCTGCTGAAGCCGTAGACCATCGACAGCCCGAGCCCGACTCCCTGGCCCGTCGGCTTGGTGGTGAAGAACGGCTCGATGGCATGCTCCAGGGTGGCTTGCGACATCCCTTGGCCGCTGTCGCGGATGCTCAGGCACAGATAGTCACCGTGCGCCAGGCCGACCTTGGCCAGCTGCCCGTTGCTGATCTGGACGTTGTCCGCCTCGACGTTCAGCACTCCGCCGCTGGGCATGGCCTCGCAGGCGTTGAGCAAGAGGTTGTCCAGGGACGCCTGCAGTTGCTCGCCATCGGCGCTGGCTTGCCACAGTTGCGTGGCCAGGCGGACCTGCAGCTCGATGCCTGTACCCAGCTTGGCGGCCAGGGCATCGGGAGCCAGCAGCGTGCGCAGGTCGACTGCCTGGCTCTGCAATGACTGGCGAGCGGAGAACGCCAATAGCCGATGGGTCAACAGGGCAGCGCGAGCCACGGCTTGCCGGCCCAGGCGCAAGGGTGGTTCCAGGCCTTCGCTGCGGCCTTGACGCAGGCGTTTGTCGATCAGCTCCAGGCTGCCGCCGATGCTGGTCAGCAGATTGTTGAAGTCATGGGCCACGCCGCCGGCCAGTTGGCCGATGGCTTCCATCTTGCGTGTTTGCTGCAGTGCCCGGTCGTCGGCCTGTTGTTGCTGCGCCAGGGCTTCGAACTGTTCGCACAAGTCTCGCGCCTGATACTGCCGGCGGCGAGCCCGCAGCGCCCACAGTGCCAGGCTCAGCAGTTGCTCGTCAGGGTAGGGTGGGGCAAGGCGCAGCAGGTTGCCTGGCACTGCGCTGGTGTCGGCCTCGGCGTGACTGGTGAGCAGCACCACTGGCAGGTCGGACCAGCCAGGCTGCTGTTCGAGGTAGCGATGCAGGGGGGATTGGAGGTTGCGCGGTAGCGCCTGTTCGATGACCACCAGCAGCCCAGCACCTTCACTGAGCCAGCGGCCAAGGCGCCCCACATCGGCGGTGCGGCGGCTGTGGATACCGGCTTGCCGGAGTAATCGGCAGGTGCTTGTCCCCACCTGGGCAGGCGCCAGGACCAAGGCGCGTTCTTCCACAGCCAGGCATGCGGCCAAGAGCATTCTCCTGTGACGATGGGCACGCCGTGATGGCGTTGCCGCCTTCCTTCTCCTATCACTGGACCTTCGTCGCGGGCCTGGGGTTCAACCGGATTGTGGAAGGTGTCAAAGGCCTTGTTGCAGCACCGGGTCGTCGGGGTTCTGCCGCTCAAGCTCGGCCAGCAGTACCTGGACGTTCTGCAGTTGCCCGGTCTCCTTCCAGTACTCGATCAGCAGTACCCGCGCCCGGCGGTTGGCGGGCTGGCGGCTGAGCAGCGTCTGCAGTTGCTGCTGCGCGGCCTGGACCTGCTCCAAGTGGTGCAGGGTGACGGCAAGGGTGTAGCGATAGTCGCTGTTTTCCGGCTCCAGCTCGACCGCGCGCGACAGTGCCAGCAGGGCGTATTCGTGCTGGTCGTGGCGCGTCAGCCACAAGCCCAGCTGATACTGCAGGAAGGCCGAATCCGGGCTGAGCGCCAAGGCCTTGCGCAGCACCTCGCGCGAGGTGTCGTGGTGGCCCTGGCGCTCCAGCAGGCGTACCTGAGTCGCCAGGGCGTCCAGGTTTTCGGGGGCCAGCGCCAGGGCGCGGGCGAGCGCTGCGCCGGCGGCGTCATAGGCTTGCTCGTGCATGTACAGGCGCGCCAGGTGAACCTGTGCGTCGGCGTCGTCGGGCTGTTGTTCGAGGGCTTGCTGGTACTGCTCCAGCGCTTGTTGCAGTGGGCCGAAATACAGGCCGATGGCATCCGGGTCGAGGCCGAGCAGCGCGTCCACCACGGCAAAGCGCACGCTCTGCTCGTCATCGTCAAGCAACGGCCCCAGCACCAGGCTGCGTTGGGCGGCCGGCAGCAGCCGGCGGATGCTGGCGATGGCGGCGCGACGCACCAGGGGGTCGCCCTGTTCAAGGTCCTGCTTTGCCAGTTTCAGTGCCTGGGGTGACGGGTAGTTGGGCAATTCGGCGTACAGGGCGGCGCGGCGGATCGCCGGCAGGTCGCTGCGCTGCAGCTGCTGGTACAGCACCCGCGCGGCACCCGGCTGGCCTTCATGGGCCTGGCGCAGGGCCTTGGCGTAACTGTGCGGCGGCAGCGTAGGCGGGGTGGATTGCGGGGCCCGCCACAGATAAGCGAGCACGCCTGGCACCAGGATCAGCAGCAACAAGGCGATCAGGATAAGCGGGCGGCGTGGCATCGGGCAGTCCGTGGCGGCGGGAAGGCCAGAGCTTGGGACAGCCGGGCAGTAAATGCAACGGGCGAGGAGTCGGGTATGATGCGTGCCCTTCCCAAGCATTGAGGCCTGATCCATGTCCCTGAGCGCTGAACAGACCGCCGAATTTCGCGCCTTCGCCGAACAGCTGGCCGATGCCGCGGCCATGGCGATCCAGCCGTACTTTCGTGCCAGCCTTGACGTCGAAGACAAGGGCGGGCGCCTGTACGACCCGGTGACCGTGGCCGACAAGGCCGCCGAAGATGCCATGCGTGAGTTGATCCAGGCGCAATACCCGGCACATGGCATCCTCGGCGAGGAGCATGGCGCAGCCGTTGGCAGCAGCCCGCTGACCTGGGTGCTCGACCCGATCGACGGCACCCGCGCCTTCATCACCGGCCTGCCGCTGTGGGGCACGCTGATTGCGCTCAACGATGGCACACGCCCGGTCATCGGGGTGATGAACCAACCATTCACCGGCGAGCGTTTCGTCGGTACCCTCGAAGGCGCATGGCGCAGCGGTACGCCCCTGAAAACCCGGGCCTGCGCCGACCTGTCGGCGGCCACGCTGATGTGCACCACGCCAGACATGTTCGACAACGCTGCGCGCAAGGCCGCTTTCGAGCACGTGGCCGGCCAGGCCAGGCTGATGCGTTATGGTGGCGACTGCTACGCCTACTGCATGCTCGCGTCGGGGTTTGTCGACGTGATCGTCGAGGCCAGCCTGCAACCCTACGACGTGCAGGCACTGATGCCGATCATCGAAGGCGCCGGCGGGGTGATCACGGCCTGGGATGGCAGTAGCGCACAGCACGGCGGCTGCGTGGTGGCCTGTGGCGACCCGGCGCTGCATGCGCAGGTGGTGGAGATGCTGCGCCACGCCATGTGACGGGCACCGGTCATCGCACTTTTTCGCTTTTGCGCGCTCTATGCTTGGCCAGGCTACGCCACCCCCCGGCGTAGCCATTGACCAACACCGGTGCCGATGGCCGCAAAACGACTCGATATTCTCCCGCGCGGCCTGCTGCTGGCAGTTGCCCTGACCTGCCTGGAGGCCTGTACCCAGCAGCAGGGCCGCGACATGCTGACGCAGATCGGCAACGGCAAGCCCGACGAGCTGTTCCAGACCAGTGTCGACCGCATGGCCACGCTGTCCATGCGCGATAACCTGCAAAGCCTGTACCTGCTGATGGACAAGCTGTACCTGCGCAACCCCAGCCAGTGGAAGCAGTCTGGCTACCTCGACGCCACCACCGCCGCCCGGCAGATCCGCATCGCCATCGAGCAGCGCCAGCCCTTGGCGCAACTCGGTGAGCGGCGTGACCTGGCAGCGCTCAGCCATGCCCTGAGCCCGGAGTTCAGGGGCGATCGGGTCGGTGCCTTCATCTACGCCATCGGCAGCATGCTGGTCACCGCCCACGGCGGGCGCACCCAGTTCTACATGACCGACACCCTTGACCCGCTGTTCATCAACAACGCCGCGCGCAATATCGAGAAAGCCACCTGGATGCTCGGCCAGCGCCAGGACGCCAATGGCGTGCTGCTGCTGTTCTCCAACGAGATCTCCGAGCAGGGCAGCAACCTGAGTTTTGCCGTGGAGTTCGGCAAGGTGGTCGCGCGCCTCGACCTGCTGGCGCAGATGCTCGACGAGCGCTACCGGCGCATCGGCCTCAACTATGCGCAGAGCCTGCTGCTGTTGAACTTCCTGCCGGTGCAGTGAGTTGTGCGGTAATCGCACGCCGGGCCTGTGCCAGTGTCCGCTGTCCGCCCGCCGTTTGCCTTGGTCGCATTGCCCTCGATCCTGCTTTTTGCTTAGTGTGGCGCTCAGCATCCGACCGTCGCCTGCCTCAGTACCCCGATGACGGTTGGTTAGAATGACCGTGAACGACCGCAGCCACACGCCCACAAGGCGGTAGGCCGCGGCGCCCATAACAATAATGATGGCGAGTGCCTTGCCCATGGAAAGCCGCCTGTTGAGCGAGCAAAGCTGCGTGTTCCACCGCGCCGACCCTTACGCGGTGTCCGACTACGTCAACCGGCATGTGGGTCAGCACCACATTGGCCTGTCCCGCACGACCCATCCCCAGGCCAGCTTGAGCCATCGCAAGTTCGCCGAGCTGGACCTGTGCCGCATCAGCTATGGCGGCAGTGTGCGGGTTACCTCGCCGGCGCTGGAAACCATCTTCCACCTGCAGGTGCTGCTCAACGGCAATTGCCTGTGGCGCGGCCACCAGCGCGAGCACCACCTGGTGCCGGGCGAACTGCTGCTGATCAACCCGGACGACCCGGTCGATCTCACCTATTCCGATGACTGCGAGAAGTTCATTCTCAAGGTGCCGGTGCACCTGCTCGACTCGATCTGCGACGAACAGCGCTGGCAGCGCCCCAGCGGCGGCGTGCGCTTTGTACGCAACCACTATCGGCTGGAGGAACTGGATGGTTTCCTGAATCTGCTGGGGATGGTCTGCAACGAAGCCGAGGTCAGCGACTCGCTGCCCAGGGTGCAGGGCCACTATAGCCAGATCGTCGCCAGCAAGCTGCTGACGCTGATGAATACCAATGTGCGTAAGGACACCCTGGGTGGCACGCAGGCCAGCCTGGAGCGAATCCTTGAACATATCGAGGGCAACCTGAAGCTTGAGTTGGCAGCTGAAACCCTGGCCGAGCAGGCCAACATGAGCCTGCGTTCGTTGTACGGCCTGTTCGACCGACAGCTGGGTACCACGCCCAAGCAGTACATCCGCCAGCGCAAGCTGGAGCGGGTCAACGCCTGCCTGAGCGACCCAAGTTGCAAGGTACGCAGCGTGACCGAACTGGCACTGGATTACGGCTTCCTGCACCTGGGGCGGTTTGCCGAGAGTTACCGGCAGCGGTTTGGCGAGTTGCCTTCAGAGACCTTCAGGCGCCGAGTGTGATCCGAACAGCAAAGGGCTGCAGGGCAGCCCCTTGCGATCTTCAGTTCACGCCACGTCAACCAGGACGATTTCGCTGTCCTCCAGCGCCGTCACCGTCAGCAGCGTTTCCTCCTCGATGGCCACGCCATCCCGGGCCTTGGCCTGCAGCCCGTTGACCTCGACCCGGCCTTTGGCCGGTACCAGGTAGCCGCGTCGGCCTTGGTCGAAGCGGTACTCGGCGCTTTCCCCGGCGCGCAGGGTGGCCGCCACCAGGCGGGCGTCGGTGCGGATCTGCAGGCTGTCGCCATCGCCTTCGCGGCCACTGGCCAGGGTCACGAAACCTTCGCCACGTTCACCCTTGGGGAACGGACGCGTGCCCCAGGACGGCGCGTCACCGACTTTTTCCGGAATGATCCAGATCTGGAAGATCCGCGTGTCGACCTTCTCCTGGTTGTATTCGCTGTGCACGATGCCGCTGCCGGCACTCATTACCTGCACGTCGCCCGCTTCGGTACGGCCCTTGTTGCCCAGGCTGTCCTGGTGGGTGATCGCGCCTTCGCGGACATAAGTGATGATTTCCATGTCACGGTGCGGGTGCGACGGGAAGCCACTGCCGGCGGCGATCAGGTCGTCGTTCCATACCCGCAGGTTGCCCCAGTGCATGCGCGCCGGGTCGTAGTACTCGGCGAACGAGAAGTGGTGGTGGGCGTCGAGCCAGCCGTGATTGGCGTGGCCAAGGCTTTCGAAGGGTCGCAGTTGCAGCATGATGGTGCTCCTCTGAATTCGCTGGAATGGGGCCATGATCTGCGTTTCAAATATCGAAAAAAAGCGTAAATATCGGCTTGTTATTATCAGATATGTAGATGTGTATTTTGCGATACAACATGCGATTCATCGCCTAATCCACTGATACAAAAGCATTCGCTGGCGCTTTTTGGCGGATGAGGCGAACATGCCCGCTGTTTCGATTTTCAATGGAGTGACCGTGCCCCACGAGCAGCCCCAGGCCCCGGCCAACCTGACCCCGCCCGCCCAGTTGCCCTGGCTGCGCCGCCTGGCTGCGCGCCTGCTTGGCCGTGGCCTTAGCCGTCTGCAGGCGCAGCACCGCGATTCGTGGTTCCTTGGCCATGCCATCGGCCAGCGCAATGGCCATGCCGACGGTTTGCGTGACGGGTACGAACGTGGGCGCTCGGACGGCTACGAAGCGGGGCGTCAGGTCCTGGTGATTCGTGATATGCGCCCGGACACCGCTGCGGTGCCTGGCCAGGACGACAAGCTGTTCGACGACTGGCGCCTGCCGCTCAGTGCCGAGCTGAAAAAGCGCTTCAAGGCCGACGTGGCCCAGCGCCTGCCGGCCGAGGCACAGCCCAGCGCCGCGCAGTGGAAGCTGATCCTCAGCGACACGCCGTCGACCTGCGTGGTCGCCGGTGCCGGTGCCGGCAAGTCGACCTCGCTGGTGCTGCGCATCCTGTTGCTGCGCCACTACCTGGGCTTCGAGCTCGATGCCATGACCGTGGTGACCTTTACCCGCGAGTCACGCAAGGACTTTATCCAGCGCCTGCTGCAGGTGTTCGCGTTGTGGCAGGTCCAGCTGTCGCCGGCACAGGGCCGGGAGCTGGTACGCACCTTCCATTCGCGCATCCTGCCGCTGGTACGCAGCCTGCCGGGTTTCTCTCAGGTGCGTGCCTTCGAAACCCTCGGCAACGAGATGCCGGCAGGCCTTGATGCGAATGCCGACAGCAACCCCTTCGACCTGCGCCTGAATGACGCCCAGCGTCAGCAGTTGAACCTGTCCTACCGGGACCTGTTGGCAGAGAGTCCGCGTTTCGCCGCCTTGATCGGCCAGCTGCGCCAGGAGGCGCTGCTGCTCAAGCCACTGGACCCGGATCACCCGGATGTGCAGAAGCGTGTGCAGGTCACCCAGCTGGCCGCGCAACGCGACGAAGAACTGTGCGATGTGATCGAGGACCTGTGGTTCGCGGCCGGCGCCTGGCCGATCAAAGGCATCGAGCCGTGCCGCGACACCGTGCAGATCCGTGGCAGCCGTTTCCATGTGCACGGTCGCCTTGAGGGGCTGGATGCCTGGGTGGTACTGGGCTTTGACCCCAGCGAGAGCGCCCAGTACCAGCGCCCTGGAGCAAAGCTTGCGGTGCGCGCGGAATGGGCGGTCAAGCGCACGCTGTTCCAGGCGTTCAGCGACAAGCCCGTGATCTGGCTGGACAACTATGCCTCGGCCAGGCGCCTGGCGGCCTCGCTGGCAGGGGATGCCGTGGCCGGGCCTGGGTTCGAATACAAGGTCAAGGGTGAACTGGCCCCGGCGCCGCTGCTCGACGCCTTCGTCACTGCGGCCAGCTTCATCGAAAACCTGGGCCTCGACGTGAGCGCCGCAGTGGCCGCCATGAGCTTCCCGCCGGGTGACAGCGATGGGCCGTTTTTCGAGGCGCTGGCGCTGTACTGGAAGGCGTTTGAAGCCCACCTGATGGCCCTGTCACCGCCGGTGATGACCTACAACCGCATGTTCGCCCTGTTCGGCGAGAACAATCCGGAAAACCTTCAGCTGTTGCCCGACCCTTTGTTGCGGCCGCTGGCACACCTGATGATCGACGAATTCCAGGACGTTTCACCGCAGATCGTCAGTTGGCTGCGCGCCTGCCTTGCGGAGATCCGCCGACGTGGGCCTGCCATGAACCATGGCCGGGTGGCGCAGCATTCGTCGCTGATGTGCGTGGGTGACGATTGGCAGTCGATCTACGGCTGGCGCGGCAGTTCGCCCAAATACTTCGTGGAGTTCACCAAGGTGTTCCCGTCACCCTCCAGCACCCGGGTGATGCTGGTGGAAAACTACCGCAGCCAGCAGTACATCATCGACGCCGCCGAGCATCTGGTGAAGGGGACGCCGACCATCAGTGGCAAGAAAGCCAAGGCCAGCGGGCAGGCAGCCGCGCTGCCATTGGCGCCCGTACGGGTGTTCGAACGTGACGAGGCAGCGCTGGCGCAGACCTTGATCGAGCACTATGAGCAGGGCGAAACGGTGATGATGTTGTTTCGAAAAAGTAGCGATAAGTTATTGATTGAGCAGCATTTATTGCCTGTACTTAAAGCTGATTCTAGCTTGCCTTCCGGGCAGCGCCGGCTCAAGCAACTGACCTACCACAGCGCCAAAGGCCTGCAGGCCGATGCCGTGTTCATGCTCGGTGACTGCCAGTACCTGACCAGCTCGCCGTACAAGAATCAGGTTTACCGCCTGGCCGGGCTGGGTAAACCGGGCGACGCCCAGGCATTCGATACGGCGCAGCAGGAAGAAGTACAGCGCCTGGCCTACGTGGCCGTCACGCGGGCCATCAGCCACTGCTACTGGCATGTGGAAAAGCCCAACGGCGAGGCCATGAATCAGCCACGCGCGTCGAGCCAGGTGCAGGGCCGGCAGGCCTTCTTCGAGGACCTGCGCGGCCAGTGAGGGTCAGTCGTCGCTGTCCAGAGGCAGGGTCAGTTCCAGGCACAGGCTGTCTTCGTCATCTTCCAGGCCCTGGGCCATGCGGTTCATCCCAGTGACGTACTGGTCGCCGTTGATTTCCAGGCGCAGCGGCTGGCCACGTTCGTCCAGCGGGCCCATGCCCAATGCAGAGGTCAGGGCGTCGATCACGGGCGGCTCCAAGGTCCCTTCCATCGGGCTGCCATCATTGCACCACTCCAGGAAATCGATGCCCACATCCCAGCGCGACCTCAGCGCCTCGAACCGCCCTGGGAATTGCGCCCGCAGCACGCGCCTCCAGCTGGGTTGGCGCGAGACCCATTGACGTCTTGCCGGCAAGGCGTTGTTGCGAGTGAGCACCTCCAGCAACACGGCATTCTCCGTCGGGCCGACAATATGAGCGGTGTCGCGGTAGAGCATCTGCATTTGCGGTTCGGTGAAATCGAGTTCTTCGGCCAGGTTGGTGCGCAGGGCCAGGCGCATTTCGATCAGGTCCAGCCCCAGGTTATCCAGCAGCAGGTTGTCGGGGATCCAGTCGAAGCGGTGCAGCGCACTGACACGGGGCTGCAATCCGCGCTGCGCTGCCGGCAGCGCGTCCCAGCGTTGCCTTGCCAGCAAGCCCGTGCGACGGTTCAGGCGCGCGTTGTAGAGCTCCTGAGCCATCTCGTTGACCTGGTCGCGCCGATACAGGCTTTGAAAGTAGGTGAACAATGCATGGGTCGCCTGAGGCTGGCCGGCGGTCATGCGAAAAGCCCGTGCCTCGATCTGCAGGTTGCTCAGCACGTCGGCCCCGGCATCCCCGCAGCTGACGGGGAACAGGGCAGCCACCTCGTTGAGGCGGGCGCACAGTTCGCTGTCTGCCGCGGCGTCCTCCAGCAGGCGCCAGATCTGTCGAGTCATTGCGTGGTTATTGGAGTGTGCCGCACTGGACAGCCCTGCCTGCTCCACGGCCTCGCGCAGGTTACGGTTGGCATCGTCGGCGAACAGGCTGTCCCAGGTAGTGCGCTGGGCCTGGTCGGCGGGCTGTAGCCAATTGCGCGGCCGTTGTCCCGGCAAGGGCGGCGCCGCCACGGCAGGGCGCTCTACCACCACGCCTGCCGCGCGTAGTTCCCGGCGGGTGCCTTCATCCAGCGGATTGTAGTTGAAGCGCCAGCGCTCGCTGTCTCTACCAGTGAGCAGGGCCCAGACGAAGGGGGTGTCCAGGAGGTTTTCGAGATCGGGTACAGCGACGATTTGATTGCGGCTCAGCTCGACCTGGCGCAAGGCATAGTTCGTGCGACCCATCAACGTTTCCAGCCCTTCGGGCCAGCCGGCCAGCTCGCAGTTGTCCAGGTTCAGGGTGCTCAGGCAACGCAGGTTACGCAGATCTGGGCTGATCCCCAGTGGATTGTTGCCCAGGTTCAGCTCGCGCAGCTCGGTCAGGGTGCCGAAGCGCGCCGCCATCCCAGGCGTTAATTGGACCCGGTTCTGGTAAAGGTTCAGAACGCGTAGATGGGCGCTTGCCGTCAGCAGCGCCAAGTCTTCGTCGGTCAAGGCCAGCCCATTGCGACGCAGGGCCAGGAAGCGTAGTTGGGTCAGTGTTGGCAGTACCGCGTGAGCCTGTGCCGGCAACTGCGTCAGGCCACTGCTTTCGATACTCAGCTCCACGAGCTGTGGCGCATTGTTAAGCGCCTCGAACAGCGAAGGCACCCCCAAGGCAGGGCTGCTGATGACACGCACGCGCCGCAGCGACGGGAACGATTGCAAGTAGTCGGCAGGAATCGTCGGCACGTCGAGGTTGTCCAGAAACAAGGTACTGACATGGTCGAAGCGCGTGCTCAGCGGCGGCAAGCTGTCCAGTTCCAGATTGGCCAGCGTTAACGAGTCACCCTCCAGTCGATGCCAGGCCCTGATCAGCGTGCTGGCTAACTGGTTGGCGTGGCGCTGATACCGGGGCGCTTGCTGCGCGATCCAGTTGTCCAGGCCATCGCGCAGGATGCCAAGCTCCGTACGATAGGCCTGGATCTGTTCAGTCACGTTGCCGCGTCGGCGCAAGGTGGCCAGCAATTGCCTGCGCTGCTGATTGTTCATGGCAGGAAACAACGCATGCAGCTCGCGCTCCTCCCGGGAGGCGAACACGCCCGGGCTCAGCGGATAGCCAAGACGCCCGTCGCTCAGGCGCATGGGCGAGCGCAACCCCCTGCGCGCAGGCTGTTGACCGATCAGGCGGGCGGCCTGGGCGCGGTCGGCGATGGCCGTCTGGTATAGCTGTTGATCGGTCCAGTCGGGGTGCAGGGCCAGTAGGCTGTCGCGAATCAGCTGGGTGTCGGCGTTGGCCAGGCTAGGTCGGTACAGGCCGAGGAGCGCCCGGTCCAGGCGCACATTGGCCTGCATAGCACGTGCCTCCTGGGCGACCCGCAAGGGTACGCGCCCATTAAGCAGGTGGGTGCGCTCGGCTCGGGTGGTGGCGCCGATGATTTCCTCCAGCGCATTAACGGGTACCGAGGGGAACTGCCTGGCCAGTGCCCGGGCGGCCGGGCTCAACGGCGGTTGTCGGCTGTTGTAGAGGCTGTCGAACAGCGACGAGCGCCTGCTGCTCAAGTGATCGGCCAGCAGGTCCTGCAGGGCTTGCCGGCGTTGCTCCCTGGCGGTACCCGCGGGCAGCAGGCGGGTGATCCTGGCCTCGTCGAGCTGTTCGAGGACGCGGCGTGCCAAGTCTCCGTTGTCCAGGTCGCTGCTGGTCAGCTCAATCACCTGGTCACCTGGATGCTCGCGGCCGTAGAGGCTGAAACCACCCCAGGCTTCGGGGCCATCGAACACCTTGAGCACCACGTCTTCGGGCCAGTCGGGCAGTTCGCTCAGGACGGTGATGGCGAAACTCTTGTCGGCGGCCAGTGGGCGGCCATTGCGGGTACGGGCGATGATGTCGGTTACTTCCATGTCCTTGCTCAGGCGTAACAGGGCATCATCCAGCTGCGGCGGCACCGGCTCGCCATCGGCAAGTACCGGCTCCAGAACACCCTGTTCCAGCCCTGTGCTGTCGAACGCTGCGGCCAGGTCGGCATCGCTTTGCCCTTCGGTGACCGGGCCCATCCGTCGTAGCAGTCTGGCCCGGCCCCAGCCCTTGACCTGTTCGTGGGCCAGGCGCCAGGCACCTTTACCGTTGCCGTGAAGGACGGGGCGGTAACCTTGCTGGTCGATTGCATGCACCAGTTCCCAGGCGCCGGCTGTGTTCTCGAGGACTTCGCAAGGCTTGCCATCGAGGCGCACGTAATGCCGGCCGTCGAGCTCATAGATGCCTTCTGCGTCCGGTTGGAGGTCAGGGGGAAGCTCCACCTGGCTGTGGTAAGGCGTGAGTTGCGGGTGCCACAACAACTCCTCGCCACCGAATATCACGCGTTCCAGCCAGTCGACGAAGCCCGATGCCTTGATCGCCGTGGAGGCCGCGCCAATGACCACAATGCTGCCAACGGTCAGCGCCAGCGCCTTGAGCTGCGCCACTGCCTCGGCGTAATCGCCCTCCGACCAGGCCTCGTAGGCGAGGTAGACGTTGTCCAGCACCTGCGCGGCGAACACCAGCAGCATGACGGCATCGAGCCCCGGTACCAGCATGGCGGCGACGTTGAGCAGGTTCAAGCCGGCCTCTTCCCAGAACGCCAGGCGTTCCTGGCGCACCTTGGCGTTCACATCGGCGGTGGGCACCGCAATCGCCCTGGCGTTGTCCTTGAGAAAGGCGACATGATCGTCGTAAAGGCTCATCCAGTACGGCAAATCGACTTGCCGCTGCCGGATACCAAGGCCCGGTGAGGCCTTGGGCCGATTGCCCTGCAGTGAGTGACCGGCAGCGGGCCAGAGCGGCTCCAGGGGAATCAGGGCGCCCACGCCGTGGTATTCGCTGTCGTCTTCGTACAGCTGTTCAAGCAGTTGTCCACTCATCTTCGGCTGGTCGCCGTGCGCGACATGCTCGACGAAGCGCCGGCGGTACTGCGCATCCAGCAGTTGCCCGGCCAGATAGGTCTGCAGTTGCTGCAGGTTGGTGAATTCCTGCATCGGCCGTCGATCATCGAAGGGCAGGTAGGCGACGATTTCGGCGTCTTTGCCGGCAGGGCCGAGCAGCAGTACGCCATGCACCTTCATGCCGAGCACCGCCAGGTTGCGCACGGTCACGGGTTGACTGCCATAGCGCGGTGTCGCGCCTTCGATGCAGAACTGGCGCAGTGCCTGGTAGCCAAGGCTTGAGAGTTCGCCGCGCATCAAGGCGATGACGGCCTTAACCGTGAGCATCGCCCGATGTGCTTGAATCCAGGCGTCCTGCACCTGAACCTTTTGCTGGCCATTGAAGATGTCGTCCAGGTGCGCCTGATAGCGTTTGCCCAGGTCCAGGGCGCGGCAGCTAGTGACGAAGTGGGCCATGCTCAGGCCGGGCAGGGTGCTGGCGTCGTTGGCGTTGACCTGCAAGGTGCTGAACGGGCCGACCTCGGCCATGCCCTCGAAGTTGTGCATGGCCGCCTCCAACAGGCTGCGCGATTCGATGGCGCCAACCGGTACGTTGTTCCATTCCGGCTCATAGGCCCCCGCGCCCAAACCCAGTGAATCCAGGCCCGGCACGGTTTCAAGCGAGCCGCCGAGGTGGGTGTCGAAGGGTTGGAAGCTGTACTGTGCCTGGGTGACCGGTACGTCGATGGCCAGTTTCTGTTGCAGCAGGGGTTCGCAGAACTGCGGTAGCGATTGCAGCTTGCTCAGTGCCTGGTGCAGGGTTTTGCGCGTGGCCGTGCGCACCTTGATGGCGTCGCGCAGCAATTGCTGGTGCACTGCTGAGGCGTTGGCGAACCACCCGATCGGTGTTCCGTCTTCGTCGATATGCTCGTTGTGAGCGCTTTGCAGCACCCGTTCCAGGTGACGGGGATGCAGTTGTTTGGCCCAGGCCGGGATGCGGCGCTGGATCTGGTTCTGATGGTACGGGGTGGGGTTTTCCATTTGCGTTGCCTGGCAGTTAGCGGGGCCGCCATCGAACACCGGATCCGCGTCGTGGCTGCGGTACATAGTTGCCGGCGCCAGGCTGTCGCAGCGGGGAATGCACGGTCGGTGACGCGCACGTCACAGTCGGTAACGGGCCAGCCTGCCAGGGCCACGTGGGCGATGGTGGGGCGTGCGGCACCCTGCGGTGTCGAAGGAGCCGGCCCACTGGGCCCTGCCATGGAGTGAAGTGATGGCTGTATCGACTCGTGCAAAAGACCATTTGCTTGACCTCAACGGCATCGAGATTGCCGTGCGTACCTGGGGCCCGGAAGGCGGTATCCCAGTGCTGGCACTACATGGCTGGCTGGACAACGCCGCCTCGTTCGAGCGCTTGGCGCCCTTGCTGGAGGGGTGTTTCGTAGTGGCGCCAGATCTGGTCGGCCACGGTCGCAGCGACCACCGCCGCGACGACAGTGGCTATTACCTGTGGGAGCACGCCGAGGACATGCTGGCGGTGGTCGAACGTCTTGGCTGGTCGCGCTTTCACGTCCTCGCCCATGGCATGGGCACGGGTGTCGCCTCGATTCTCGCGGCGTTGACCAGCGCCATTGCCAGCCTGCAGTTCCTCGATGGCATGGGCGTTCCGTTTACCGTGGCCGAGGGCGACCGGGTCGAGCACATGGCTCGCGCTTTTCGCCTCAAGCGCATGCTGCTGCGCAGCCGCCAGCAGGGCTTTGCCGAACCCGAGGCGCTGTGTTTCGACAACCTTGAGCAAGCCCTTGGCCAGTGCCGTAAACGCTTCGCCTGCGACTTGCCGGCCGATGCCGCGCGGCTGATGGCGCTGCGCGACCTGTTGCAGGTGGGCGACGGCTATTGCTGGCGCCACGACCCGCGCCTGGACCTGCCCGAGCCCATGCCGCTGACCGAGCGCGAAGCCTGCGAGCTGCTGCAGCAGATCCGTTGCCCGTTGTATCTGCTGCTGGGGCAGCAGGGCGCTTTCGCGGGCGATGGCTTTGCCCGGCGCCAGGCGGCGCTGCCTGGGCAGACGCGGGTGACCTGGCACCCAGGGGGGCACCATTTCCATCTACAGGCACAGGGCCAGGCGCTGGCGCAGCAGATCCTGCGCACCCTGGCGCGGCACGAAAAAGGGCGATTGCTGCGCAGGGTCAACGAATGAGTGCTGACCCTGCTAAGGTGCACAGACGCCCGTTCATGGAGTGCCGCCATGTTGCCTTCGCGCATCCTGCATATCGATCATATCGTGCTACGTGTCAGCGACCTGCCGCGCAGCCTGGCCTTTTATCGTGACGTGCTCGGCTGCCCGGTCAGCCGTGTGCGCGAGTCGCTGGGGATGATCCACCTGGCCGCCGGCAGCAGCATGATCGACCTGGTGGCGGTCGATGGCCCACTGGGGCTCAAGGGCGGCCCGGCCCCTGGCCGCCAGGGGCACAACCTGGACCACCTGTGCCTGCGGGTCGAACCCTTCGATGAACAGGCGCTCTGTGATTACCTGCAAGGGGCAGGGGTGCGCGTGGAGTCGGCCGAAAAGCGTTATGGCGCCGAAGGCGAAGGGTTGTCGCTGTACTGCTTCGACCCCGACGGCAACCGGGTCGAGCTCAAGGGTCCGTGCATGACCACGTCGGCCTGAATGGCCCGGCGTTCAGCCGATTTCGCCCTCGCGCCACGCCGTTGCCTGGCTTAGCATGCTCAGTTTCGCTCAACAGCCTGGCACCTGGACGATGACGGACATCACTCACACGCAACATTTGATCGCCACGCCTGCGGGCACGCTCCATGCCGAAAGCTGGCTGCCTGTGAATGCGCAAGGCGTACCCATTGTGCTGCTGCATGACTCGCTGGGCTGCGTGGCGCTTTGGCGCGATTTCCCCGCGCAGCTGGCGCAGGCTACCGGGCATCGGGTGATCGCTTATGACCGCCTGGGCTTCGGGCGCTCCGCCGCGCACCCCGGCCAGTTGCGCCGGGGCTTCGTCGAGGCCGAGGCGCACGAGGGTTTTGCTGCGCTGCGCAGGCAACTGGCCATCGATGACTTCATCGTCTTCGGCCACAGCGTTGGCGGTGGCATGGCGGTCGGCTGCGCGGCAGCCTTCAGCGAGCATTGCCGGGGGCTGGTGACCGAGTCGGCCCAGGCCTTCGTTGAAGCCCGTACCCTCGAAGGTATCCGCGCTGCCGATCGCCAGTTCGCCGAGCCGGGGCAGCTCGAACGCCTGGCGCGTTACCACGGCGACAAAGCCGAATGGGTACTGCGTGCCTGGGTCGACAACTGGTTGTCGGCCGATTTCGCCGACTGGCACCTCGACGGCCTGCTCGCGCAGCTGCGCTGCCCGCTGCTCAGCCTGCATGGCGACAACGACGAGTTCGGCAGCCTGGCCCACCCCGAACGCTTCACACGCCTGGCAGGCGGCCCGAGCCGAATGCGGGTGCTGGCCGATTGCGGGCATGTGCCCCATCGTGAGCAGGCCGACCAGGTGCTCGAGCAAGTGCTGCGTTTTCTCGGCTGAACACCGCCGCCCAAGCACCATGTTTATCCGTCTGCGTGGCCCGATCAGCCATGCGCCATGCAGGCGAATGGATATCCCGGCAAAGCCGATTATGCTTCTGATTAACCTGCCGCGATCCGGGGCAATGCTCCGTCGTGCTTCGCCGCAACCTGTAAGCCCTATGGCCTGGGTGCGCGCCTTTGAACCTGTTGAGCAACCTGGCCTACCTGATCTTCACGGAGGCGACCCATGGCGGTCCTCGACAGCGCATCCACGGGCAGTAGCGCGCCCCAACGTGGCATCACCCGGGAAGAGCGCAAGGTCATCTTCGCCTCTTCGCTGGGCACCGTGTTCGAATGGTACGACTTCTACCTCTATGGCTCGCTGGCGGCGATCATTGCCAAGCACTTCTTCGCGGGGGTAAACGAAACCACCGCGTTCATCTTCGCCTTGCTGGCATTCGCTGCCGGTTTTGCCGTGCGGCCGTTCGGCGCGATCGTGTTCGGCCGCCTGGGTGACATGATCGGGCGCAAGCACACCTTCCTCATCACCATCGTGATCATGGGGCTGTCCACCGCGATCGTGGGTTTGCTGCCCAACTACGCCACCATCGGCGTGGCGGCGCCGATCATCCTGATCACCCTGCGCCTGCTGCAGGGGCTGGCGTTGGGCGGTGAGTACGGCGGCGCGGCCACCTACGTGGCGGAACATGCACCGAAAGGGCGGCGCGGCTTCTTCACCGCGTGGATCCAGACCACTGCCACCCTCGGGCTGTTCCTGTCGCTGCTGGTGATCCTCAGCTGCCGCACCCTCATGGGCAGCGAGGTGTTCGAGGACTGGGGCTGGCGGGTGCCGTTCCTGTTGTCGATCCTGCTGCTGGCGATCTCGGTGTATATCCGCATGCAGCTCAACGAGTCACCGGTGTTCCTCAAGATTAAGGCCGAGGGCAAGGCGAGCAAGGCGCCGCTGACCGAGTCGTTCGCCCGTTGGGACAACCTCAAGGTGGTGATCATGTCGCTGCTCGGCGGCACCGCCGGGCAGGCGGTGGTGTGGTACACCGGGCAGTTCTACGCGCTGTTCTTCCTGTTGCAGATGCTCAAGATAGACCCGCAGACCGCCAACCTGCTGATTGCAGGGTCGCTTTTGATCGGCACGCCGTTCTTCATCCTGTTCGGCAGCCTGTCCGATCGCATCGGCCGCAAGCCGATCATCATGGCGGGCTGCATCCTGGCCGCATTGACTTACTTCCCGATCTTCAAGGGCCTGACCGAGTACGGCAACCCGGACGTGTTCGTTGCCCAGGAGCAGAACCCGGTCGTGGTAGTCGCCGACCCTGCGCAGTGTTCGTTCCAGTTCGACCCGGTGGGCAAGGCCCGCTTTACCAGCTCATGCGACATCGCCAAGAGCCTGTTGGCCAAGCGCGCCATCCCCTATGAAAACCAGGCCGCCGAGCCCGGCAGCGTGGCCCAGGTGCGCATTGGCGAGCGGGTGTTGCCCAGCTTCGACGGTCGCAGCCTGGCGGCGGCGGACTTCAAGGCGCAGAACGACGCCTTCACCGGCACCCTGGGCACGGCGTTGAAAGAGGCCGGTTACCCGGAAAAAGCCGACCCTGCGAAGATCCACTACCCGATGGTGTTGCTGCTGCTGACCATCCTGGTGATCTACGTGACCATGGTCTACGGGCCGATCGCCGCCTGGCTGGTGGAGCTGTTCCCGGCGCACATCCGCTACACCTCGATGTCGCTGCCGTACCACATCGGCAATGGCTGGTTCGGCGGCTTCCTGCCGACCGTGGCCTTCGCCATGGTGGCGGCCACCGGGGATATCTACTACGGGCTCTGGTACCCGATCGTGATCGCGGTGATGACGGCGGTGTTGGGTACCTTCTTCCTGCCGGAAACCAAGGACCGGGACATCACCCACACGTGATGGGCCAACATCATCGCGGGGCAAGCCCGCTCCCACGGTGGGAGCGGGCTTGCCGGTTTCAGTCGAAATACCCGCGCAGGCTGTAGCGATAGCCGGTATCGACCTCGGCGTTGCCGGCGTTCTGGTAAGTCTTCTTCAAGACGAATTCGAACGCAGGCTCATACAGCCCGTCGCGCACCAGCGCCCCCGCCAGCACCTCCACCTCGTACAAGCCGTTGTCCAGCTCGATGATCGGCCGCCCTGGCTCCTGGTAGCGGGCCAGCAGGTCGCCCAGGGTCTTGTTGGTGAAATGCTGCAGCACGCGCCAGGTGAACAGCATCAGTGCGCGGTTTTCCACCCGCAGCACATGGCCGCTGCGGCGGTGCTTGAGGCGGCTGCCCGGTTCGAGCAGGGCCGGGGTGGCCTGGTCGAGGGTGAACAGGATGCGGTAAGGCAGGTTGTCGATGCCGGCCAATGGCAGGATCACGCCCTCGTGCACCGCCAGGTCGCCACTGTCTCCGGTGGTGAAGGCGCGCGCCAGGTCGTCGGGCAGATCGTGTTCGTGCTTGAAGTGCTCCAGCAGTTGAATGTCGCCGAGCAGGAAATAGTCGACCAGGTCGTTGAGGACCTCGCTGAATTCATAGCGCATGGTTTTTCCTTGTTGTGGCTGCGCTGAGCGGGATCGAGCAATGTAGCGGAGCGAGCAAGGGCGACGCCACCGTGGCGTTGCCCGATAGCGTCGGGGTCAGTGACGTTGCGCGATCTGGATGAGGTTGCCGCAGGTATCGTCGAATACCGCCACGGTGACCGGCCCCACATCCGTGGGGGGCTGGGTGAACTGCACGCCGGCCTTGCACAGCCGGGTGTATTCGCCCTGGATATCGCGCACGCCGAACGAGGTGGCCGGGATTCCATCCTGCTTCAGCGCGGCCTTGTAGGTCTTGGCGGCCGGATGGGCATCGGGTTCGAGCAGCAGCTCGACGCCGTTGGGATCGTTGGGGGAGGTGAGGGTGAGCCAGCGATGCTTGCCCATGGGAACATCGTGTTTGGGCTCGAAGCCGAGCACGTAGTGGTAGAACGCCAGGGCCTTGGCCTGGTCGTCGACGAGGATGCTGGTGACCACGATCTTCATAGGCGCACACCGTTGTGGGTGGGTGTTACAGCAAGTAAAGACGGTCGCGGCGCTTTGACCAGCGTGGGCCGTCAAGTCCTCACCCCGCCTTGCGCAAGGTCAGGTTGATACGCCGCTCCCCCAGCCGTGGATGCACGCCGGGCTTGACCGGCAGCACGCCGTGAAAGCGCAGGCGGTCCTCACCGCCCCAGACCAGCACGTCACCATGGTTCAGCGCGATCCGCTGTGCGCGGTCGCCGCGTTGCAGCCCGCCGAACAGAAACACCGCGGGCAACCCCAGTGAAATCGACACGATCGGCTGGCCGAAGTCGCGCTCGTCGCGGTCCTGGTGCAGGCTCAGCCGGGTGCCGGGCAGGTAGTGGTTGATCAGGCAGGCATCCGGCACGAAGCCTTCGAACCCGGCCAGCGCGGCAGCGCGCCCGGCCAGTGCCAGCAATGCCGCTGGCAGGGCCGGCCAGGGCTGGCCGCTCTGGGGATCGAGCGGGCTGTAGCGGTAGCCGCGCTCATCGCTGACCCAGCCCAGCGCCCCACAGTTGCTCAGCGCCACCGCCATGCGCTGGCCGCCGGGGGTGTGCATGTGCCGCCAGGGTGCGGCGCGCAGCACCGGGCGCAAGGCATCGAGCAGGGCTTCGATCTCGCCCAGGGCGAAGCCGGGCAGCAGCACGGTATGGCTGGCCAGGCGTTGTGGCTGGGGGCCGAACAGGTCGAGGTCGGACTGGATCATCAGGTGGCGGCCGAGCAGGCAGGTCAGGCGGCCAGTGTAGCGCTGTTGCCAGGCGAGGGAAAAAGGAACCGCGGCGCCAGGGAGAGCGGACCCCGCGGTTCAAGGGGGAGCGGGTCAGTGCTGGGTGACGGTGGCCGTGTTGGTGTTGCCGAACTGGGTGATGCTGGCGGTCTGGCTGGCACCTGCCTGGTCGACGAAGGCTTGGTTGGCGTTGCCGCCCTGGGTCACGTAGGCGACGTTGACGCCGTCGGTCTGCTTGATGGTGGCCTGGTTGCCGCTGCCGTACAGCTGGTAGGTGTAGCTCTGGTTGCCGCTGCCGGACTGGTCGATGTTGACCATGCCGCCGTTGCCGGCGGAAATGCCCTCGGCGTAGTTGGCGGTGCCGCGCTGGTCGGCAATCAGCAGGTTGTCGCTGCCGTTCTGCTCGAAATACAGCTCGTTGTTGGTATCGGCCTGTTTGGTTTCCATGGTGTTGCGGTTGCCGTTCTGGCTCAGCTTGGCGTACTGACCGGTGTCCTTCTGGTTGAGGTTGACGCTGTTCTGATTGCCCACCTGGCTGATCTCGGCGCGCTGGCCGTTGCCGAACTGCCCACCGGATTTCTCGCCCTTCCAGTTGCTGGCCAGGATCTTGTTGCCGTTGCCCTGGGTGGTGATGGTCAGGCTGTGGTTGTCACCGGTCTGGTAGGTGAAGTGCAGGTTGTTGTTGCCGGTCTGCGAGATGCTGGTCACCGACTGGTTGGTCTCGAACTGGTCCGACCAGCTGGCGTTGGCGCGGCCGTTCTGGCTCAGGGTGGCACTGTTGCCCTCGCCGAAACTCTGGTCGATGTAGCCTTCGTTGAGCTGGCCGGTCTGGTAGACGCTGGCCTGGCTGGCGGTCTGGTTGTCCTGCCACACCTCCACGGAATGGCCGGTGCCGTACTGGTCGATACCGATGGTGCCGCCGAAGCCGTTGCGCTGGTCACCGTAGGCCCAGTTTTCCCGGCCCTGCTGGTAGATGGCGATGTCGCCGTCCTGGTGGGTGAGGTGCTCGGCGGCGGCCTGGTTGTCGTTGCCGCTCTGGTTGATCAGGCTGCGGTTGTTGCTGCCGCCGAACAGTTGCTCGATGGTGGCGTCGTTGCGCTGCCCCGATTGCTGGGTGGTGGCCTGGCTGCCGAGTTGGGTGTCCTGCCAGATCACCGAGCGGTTGCCGTTGCCTTCCTGCATCTGCAGGGCCTGGTTGTTCTCGCCCACCGACTGGCTGGCGAAGGCGTCGTTGAGGGTGCCGCCGGACAGCTGGGTGATCTGGCTGCCGTTTTCGAACAACTGCTCGGCATAGCCTGCGTTGAGCGAGCCGGTGGCGATCTGCTGGATATCGCTGGTGCTGTTGTCCTGCACGGCCATGTGGTTGTGGTCGCGGCCGGCCTGGCTCTGGCTGGCCGAGGCATACGAGGCCTGGGTCTGTTTCACTTCGGCGATGTTCTTGTTGCCTTGCTGGGTCTGGGTCGAAGTGCTGTCGTCGGCCATGGCCTGGCCGGCCAGCGCCAGGACAATGGCGGCGCTCAGAGGGGCGAGCTTGTACATGGTGAAGCCTCCTGCGGTGTCGATGGCGTTAACGGTATTGGGTGATGTGCACTTGCTGGCCATTGCCGGCCTGGGTCACGGCGCTGGTCAGCCCCGTGCCGCTCTGCTCGATGGTGGCGTTGTTGTGGTTGCCGATCTGCTCGATGGCGGCGGTGTTGCCGCTGCCGTTCTGGCGGATCGACGCGTTGTTGCCGTAGCCCTGCTGGTTGATCGAGGCCATCAGGTCGCTGCCTTGCTGCAGGATGTACGCCTCCTGCGCGCCCCCGGCCTGGACGATCTGGCCCAGCAGGGCCACGCCGTTCTGGTCGAGGGCGGCGCGGTTGCCGTTGCCCTGCTGCTCGATCACCGCCAGCTGGCCGGCAGCGCTGGGCAGCAGCCGCAGCACCAGCGGCTCGCCCAGGTCGTTGCCGGCCGCGAGGTCGGCGTTGTCCATCAGGTCGTCGGCCCAGGCCTGGCCACTCAGGGCCAGGCACAGCAGCAGTGGGGACAGGCGTTTCATGGCGCGCTCCTGGGGCTCACTGCACCACCACGTTGACGGTGCGCGTGGTGCCCTGGCTGCTGGTCACGGTTGCCGTAGGCGCCGCCGTCGGGACTGCCGTGGTGCTGTTGCTGACGGCCAGGCGCCAGCGGCCGGTAACCGGCACGGTAGTGGTGCCCAGGGTCTGCACGCCGGTGGTGGTGGTCACCCGCACGGTGATGGTGTTGCCGGTGGTCACCGAGGAGGTACCGCTGATGTCCCAGTTGTAGCGGTTGTTGGAGCGGGCCGTGACCGTCGCCGCGGTGACCGCGAAGGTCTCCTGGGGTGGCCGTGGCGACACCTGCACGGTGACCGTGCCAGGGGTGGACAGGGCGCCAATCGAGTCACGCGCGATGTAGGTGAAGGTGGTGCTGAACGCTGCGGTGACCGTGGCCGGTGGCGTGTAGGTGATGGTGCTGCCGTTGGTGCTCACCGAGCCGCGCCCGGCCGGGATTGGCTGGGTGACGCTGGCGATGGTCAGCGGCAGGTTGCCTTCCGGGTCGGTGTCGTTGGCCAGGGCGTCGATGGTCAGGGGTACGCCCAGGGTGGCGACACTGTCGGCCACCGCAGTGGGTGCCCGGTTGGGCGCGACGTTGACGGTGACCGTGGCCGGGTCCGACTTCAGCCCCTTGGCATCCATGGCGCGGTAGCTGAAGGTCGCCACCAGCGGGCTGGTGGCGCCGGCCGGTGGGGTGTAGGTGACGGCGGTGGTGCCGTTCATCACCACGCCGCCCAGGCCGGTGCCGGGTTGGGTGAGGTCGCTGATGGTCAGCGGCAGGTTGCCGTCCGGATCGCTGTCGTTGGCCAGCAGGTTGAGGGTGACAGGGACGCCGACACTGGTACTGGCGCTGTCGGCCTGGGCCAGCGGTGGCTGGTTGCCGGCCGAGATCGGCGCATTGCCGACCACCACCACCGGCTCGACGTCGCTGCCGCCATGGGCGGACTTGACGGTGATGCTGGCGGGTGGCTGGCTCAGGTCGTTGACCGTCAGGCTTTGCAGCACGCCAGCCTTGGACATGCGCCCGAAGCCTTGCACCACCAGGTCAGGCACCGCCACCTCGTCGCTGGAGCGGGCCTCGACCAGCAGGC
Source organism: Pseudomonas sichuanensis (assembly GCF_003231305.1). Lineage (GTDB taxonomy): Bacteria > Pseudomonadota > Gammaproteobacteria > Pseudomonadales > Pseudomonadaceae > Aquipseudomonas > Aquipseudomonas sichuanensis. Next base: position 43,341 of record NZ_QKVM01000007.1, read on the forward strand.
GCTTGGTGACCCAGTCGTAGCGGGCGTTGGTGACCCGTACGACGTCGCTGAGCTTGCTCGACACGGCGGTGGGTTTGGTGGTGCCGGCGCTGCTGCTGGCGGTGACCACCACCACCGGCGGTGGCGCGGCCTGGCTCAGTTGCTGGCTGAAGAACAGCCCGTTGTTGTCTGGCAGCAGGTTGAACTGGCAGGGCGAGGGTGGCGTGCCGACCAGCGCCAGGCCGTTGCGCAGGCACAGGCTGGCGGTGTTCGGCGCCTTGGCGAAGACTTCGACGCGAGTGCCGACACCGTTGCGCGAGTAGGTGGCACGCTCGAGGGTGACCGGAGTCTGGGCGCGTTGGTCGAGGACCTTGCCGGAGACCGTGAAGACGTTGGTCTGGATCGTGCCTGCCGGGCCTTGGATGCGCACGAAGTTGGTGTTGTTCGGGCTGCCGGTCACCGCTTCGGTGGTGTTGGGGTCGCCAACGAAGGTTTCGGTGGCGCCGGTGTCCGGATTGACTTCGCTGTACGGGCCGTCGACACCGCGCAGGAACGGCCCGATATTGCCATTGAGCGCACCACTGAAGTTGCCCGGTGCGCCGATGCCGATGTCGCGGGTGATGTTGACCGCGCGCCGGCCCACTTGGTTGGCGGCGACGGTGACGGTTTCCACGCCGTAGGGGTGGGTGATGGTGTAGGTGCCTGCCTGTGGGATGGAGGCACGGATACGGATGCGGGCGAAGCTCTGCTGGTCGCCGTCGACCGGGTTCTCGGCGGCGAAGGCCGCCTCAACCCCGGCCACATAGACTTCCAGCTCGTAGCCACTGTTGCCGACTGCGGGGATCGAGGTCTCGGCGAGGAACCAGAACATCTCGGGCGGCCAGTTGTCGGGGAACACCAGCGGCAAGGTGTCGTCATAGACCCCAGGCTCCGGCAGCAGGGTGCACATGTAGGCCGGGGCGCCTGGCCCGCCGGGGAAGCGGGTACTGGTGGCGCGCGACTGGCACAGCTCCAGCGACAGGTTGGTGGCGTCCTTGTACCACATGGGGTAACCCCCAGTGGCGAAGGTGTAGGGGCCCGGGTCGACCTCGGTCAGCACGGCCCAGGCCGCGCTGCTCACGCTGAGGCTGAAACCGGCGGCGCACAGCGCCCGGCGTGACCAAGTATTCATGCTGCCTCCTGGAAGTCTGTTCATGGCACCAGCACCACGTCTTCGCTGTCACTGCCGCCATGGGAGCTGCTGACCTGCACCTTGGCCGGCGGTATCGGCGTGAGCCCGGTGGTCATGGATTTCACCGCGCCGCTGCCGCTCAGGTTGCCGATCAGCGCACCGTTGCCGGTGCGCGCGGTGAGGGCCGGCGGGCTGGTCTCGTCGCTGCTGCTGGCCACCAGGGTCAGTTGGCCGCTGCCCAGGCTGTATTCGGCGCGGCTGATCACCACCAGGTCGGTCAAGGGCATCGGCGTGGTGGTCGGGGTGCTGGTGGCGATGGCCAGGCTGTTGTCGGCAGTGACCTGCAGGGTCAGTGGCAGGGTGGGGTTGAGCACGGACTGGGCATACCAGCTGCCGGTGCCGTTGGCTTCGCCCAAGGCCAGTGCCGGGCTCTGGCTGCTGAGGGTGACGGTGGCCGGCGCTGGCGGCGCCATGACGAACACATCCTGCTGGGCGCGCAGGTTGCCGTTTTCGGTATGCCGGGAGTACGTGCTGCGCTGCGGGATCAGCGGGGTGGGCCGGTTGACCTCGGACAGCTTGCCGGACACGCTGAATACCGTGGTGCGCAGGTCGATGCCGTTGGGGCCTTCGATGCGCACATAGTTGGTGTTGAACGGGCTACCGGTGACCGGCTCGTCCAGGTTGGGGTCGCCGATGAAGCGTTCGTTGCCTTCGGTATACGGGCCGTTGACGCTGCGCAGGAACGGCCCGACATCGCCCTTGAGTGCGCCACTGAAGTCGCCCGCACCCGCGATACCGATGTCGCGGGTCATGTTGATCGCCCGGCGCCCGCCAGCCGGCACGTCGAACACTTCGACGCCATAGGGGTGGGTGACGGTATAGGTGCCTGCCACCGGGACATCGACGCGAATGCGCACCCGGGCGAAGCTGACCTGGTCGCCGGCGATCGGCTCTTCGGCGGCGAATGCCGCTTCGATGGCCGTGCCAAAGCTCAGGGTTATACCGCGGGCGGCGTCGACGATCGCGGCATCGGCGGTGAACCAGAAGGCTTCGTCAGGGAAGTTGGTGGGGAACACGATGGGTTGGGTGTCATCGAACACGCCGGGCGTGGGCAGCAGCGTACACATGTAGGCTGGCGCGCCAGGCGCACCGGCAACCCGAGAACTCACGGCCTTGCTCAGGCACAGGTCGAGGGTGCGGCCGTGACTGTCCTGGTACCAGGCGGGAAAGCCGCTTGCGGGCGCGGGAGGGTAGGGACCGGGGTCGACCGCATACAACGCAGCCTGTGCCGGTAGCTGGAGCAGGCCGGCGACGATCGCGATGGCCAGCGGACGGGGTGTCGGTCGGTGCATGAGTCGATTCCTCCTGCAAACGGGCCCATGGGTTGGGGCGTCTGGGGAGGAGTCGGCAAGTGTTGTGCCAGGTTGCTCAGGATGCTCTGCAGGCCGTTAACGGCGAGGCCTACAGTCTGTTTGGCCATCTACATATTGGAAAAATGGGGTGGGCAGGTGGCCCCAGCTTTGGGGAATCGGGTGTCGCACCAAACGATGCATCACCGGCATTCACGGAACCTGTGTGTAGGAGCGGCCTTGTGCCGCGAAAGGGCTGCGAAGCGGCCTCAGGTTCTGGGCAGCGGCACATATAGCTGGGGCTGCTGTGCAGCCCTTTCGCGGCGCAAGGCCGCTCCTACAGAGGTCGGCGCTGGGGCCTGCTGACTACCGTTCGCGCATGAAGAACCCGGCCACATACTTGCGGAAGGTCTCCAGGCTCTTGAAGTCGGCGTAGCGCTTGAAATGCTCGGTGTCCGGCTCCGGACCGACCGGCTGCTCCAGCAACGACACCGACAGCACCCGGTCCTGGTCAGAGGTGAGCACCAGCTCATCCATGACCTGCCCGCCGATCACCGGGCGGCGCATCAGCACCTTCACGCCTTTGCCGGCCATCCAGTCGATCAGCGACACCAGCGCCTTGAGCGGTTCGCGCTCTTCGTCGCGGTACACCGGGAACAGCTGCGCGCGCGACAGCACCGGCACACTGGCCACGTGGATCATTTCGTAGAAATGGCTGCCGGCGGTGGCCGGCGAATACAGCGCCAGGGCAAGCAGTGGGCCGCTGGTGCGGTTGCCGCCCCAATACTGGTGGTGGCCCTGGAAGTCGAAGCCATCCTCGCTGCGCGCATTGATCACCTTGCGCCCCTTGATCTGGTCCACGCAGTCGAGCAGCAGGCCATGGCGGCGGTGGTTGCCGAATACCGTGGCTTCGCGCAGGCGGGCCTTGAGCATCATCATGTGCTTCATGTCCAGGCGGGTTTCCAGGTAGTTGCTGGCCGGCACCCGCTCCAGCAACGGGTAGCGAGCGGCCACGCCACGCAGCTCGGCGAACTGGGCGGTGAGGTCCTTCTTCAGGTGGGTGGCGTAGACGTTCAGGCCGCTGGCCTCGATCCAGGTCAGCAGCAGCGACAGCAGGCGCTGCTGTTCACGGCGCTCACCGGGTGTGCGCGGGCTGGTTGCGCTGGCTTCGCGCTCATCGGCACGGCGGTAGTCGCCGATCAGCCGCAAGGGCGTATCCGGGGCCAACCAGGCGGCAGGTTGGTTGATTTCCTCGCTGCGCTCGGCGGCTTCGCGCTCATCCTTGCTGAACGGGCAGCCGGGGGCGTGCTCGGGGGTGTCGGGGTTGTTGCGCAGGAACAGCGTGCCGGTGCTGCCGTTCAACGATATGTTGAGCACCGGCAAGGCGTCCTTGCGGCAGTCGCAGGCCAGCCACTGGTTGGCGCCGCGCACTTTCATCAGCCACTGGTTGGCCTGCAGCAGTCGGGGGCCGGCGAGGGTGCCGTTGACGAAGCCGACCAGCAGCTCTTCTTCTGCCGGGGTCAGGCTGCGCACTTGCGCGGCGGATTTTTCGATGATTCGCATTAAGGGGCAGCTCCAAGCTACGAGCTGCAAGCTTCAAGCAAAGCCGCGAGGGATTCAACTTGAAGCGTGCAGCTTGAGGCTTGCAGCTCAACTGCCGCCGAACATTTTCGCCGCGCGGGCGCGGATCTCCTCGACGCTCAGGTCTTCCTTGTGGGTAGAGACGAACCACATGTTATTGAACGGATCCTTCAAGGTGCCGCTGCGGTCGCCGTAGAACTGGTCCTTTACCTCGCTCAACGGCTTGGCGCCGGCAGCGATTGCCTGGGCGTAGACCTTGTCGCAGTCCTCGACGTAAAGGTGCAGACCGACGGCTGGGTGCTCGATGGTCTGGCTCGGCTTGAGGGTGTTCGGCATGTCGCAGGGGTCGCCGAGCATCAGCGAGGAATCGCCGATTTTCAGTTCGGCATGGCCGACGCGGCCTTGGGGGTCTTCAAGGCGGAACATCTCGACCGCGCCGAAGGCCTTCTTGTAGAACTCGATGGCCTTGGCGGCATCCTTGATGCCGAGGTAGGGGGTGATGCTGTGCTGGCCTTCGGGGATGGGCTTGACTGCCATTTGCGTACTCTCCTTTCACCTGGGTGGGCCATGTGCGCGTTGCGCCACGGTGGTGACTTAGAGTCGTACAGGCGCGCAGGAAATCGACCTGAGGTTTAGATCGATTGCCTATAAAAACGCGCCGCCCCCGCGTTTTGCAAGCGCGGGGGCGGCGGCGCCGGTCAGAAGATGTAGTCGGTGGTCAGGAAACTCGACTGGCGATTGCGGATGATCTCGCTGATCAGTTCCTTGTTCGCCTCCTGGAACCGGGTCGCCACCAGCGTGCGGATGGAGAACACCCGCAGCGCGTCATGCACCGACAGCGTGCCCTCGGCGCTGTTCTTGCGGCCATTGAATGGGTAGGTGTCCGGCCCGCGCTGGCACTGGGCATTGATATTGATGCGGCCGACCTGGTTGGCGAAGGTGTCGACCAGCGCGCCGATGGTGGCGGGGTCGTTGCCGAACAGGCTCAGTTGCTGGCCGTAGTCCGAATCGAGCACGTAGTCGATCACGGTCTGCAGGTCACGATAAGGCACCACCGGCACCAGCGGGCCGAACTGCTCCTCATGGTAGACGCGCATGTCCTGGCTGACCGGGTAGAGCAGGGCGGGGTAGAAGAACGAACCGCGGCTGAGGCCTCCGCCTTCGTTGAGCACCCGCGCGCCCTTGCCGGTGGCATCGGCCACCAGGCCGTCGAGGTAGTCGAGCTTGCCCGGCTCAGGCAGTGGCGTCAGCGCCACGCCGGGCTCCCAGGGCATGCCGGGCTTGAGCGCGGCGAGCTTGCGCTGGAACTTGTCGAGGAACGACTCGACCACGTCTTCATGGACGAACAGGATCTTCAGCGCGGTGCAGCGCTGGCCATTGAACGACAGGGCGCCGGTGACCGCCTCTTCGACGGCATTGTCCAGGTCGACCTGGGGCAGCACGATGCCGGGGTTCTTGGCGTCCAGGCCAAGCGCTGCGCGCAGGCGGTGCGGGCGTGGGTGCAGCTTTTTAAGGTCGGCGGCGGCCTTGTGGGTGCCGATGAAGGCGAATACATCGATCTTGCCGCTGGCCATCAGGGCGCTGACGGTTTCCCGGCCACGGCCATAGATGACGTTGATCACCCCGGCCGGGAAGCTGTCGCGGAAGGCTTCGAGCAGCGGGCGGATCAGCAGCACGCCGAACTTGGCCGGCTTGAACACCACGGTGTTGCCCATGATCAGCGCCGGGATGAGCGTGGTGAAGGTTTCGTTGAGCGGGTAGTTGTAGGGGCCCATGCACAGCGCCACGCCCAAGGGCGCGCGGCGGATCTGGCCGAGGGTGCCTTGTTCCAGCTCGAAGCGGCTGGAGCGGCGGTCGAGGTCCTTGAGCGCATTGATGGTATCGACGATGTAGTCGCAGGTGCGGTCGAACTCTTTCTCGGAGTCCTTGAGGTTCTTGCCGATCTCCCACATCAGCAGCTTGACCACCGCCGTGCGCTGTTCGCGCATGCGCGCCAGGAAGGTTTCGACATGCTGGATGCGCTCGGCCACGCGCATCGTCGGCCAGGCGCCGCGGCCCTTGTCATAGGCCTGGACCGCGGCGTCCAGGGCAGTAAGGGCGGTGTCGGCGTCGAGCAGCGGCGCGCTGCCGAGGGTCACCTGGCGCTCGCCGTCACTGTGCTTGAGCCACACCGGGCTGCGCACCGTGGCCAGCGGGCCGTCCCAGTGCCTGAGTTCACCGGCCACCAGGTAATCGCGTTGCTCCAGGGGCTCGTCCAGGCGCCATTGCGCGGGGATGCCGTCAGGGGTGGGAAACAGCGAGTCGAGCAGACGTTCCATGGAGCTAGCACCTCTTGTATTTGGTTGGGTGAAACGCTTCAGCATCCGAGCATGCACCCCGCGCAGGAAAAAAACCAGTCTGGCTCAACATTGCCCAGGGTGCGCCGATACAGGATGAATCGACTCCGATGTCAGGCCTATGACCAGCAACAATCGCCCCGCACTCGATGACCCCTTGCCCGAACAGGGCGCCCTGCGCCGCACCCTCAATCGCCTGCTGCCGGTAGGTTTCGCCGTGGTCGGGATCGGCCTGTCAGCGGTGCTCGGCCACCTCGATGCCCAGCGTGAGCAGGCCGAGCAGGTGGCCAACCTTGCCGCGCGGCTGTCCGGTGTGCGCGGGGCGTTGGAGGCGCAGTTGCGCGCAGCGTTCAGCGAGGCCGAGGGTATCGCCCAGCTTATCAGCGCCGACGGCAGCATCAGTGTCGAGCATTTTCACGGCATGGCCCGGGATGCCTTGGCTTCGGTGCCTTACATGCGCCATATCGCCCTGGCCCCGGGTGATGTGGTGAGCGATGTCTACCCGTTGGAGGGCAACGAGCGGCTGCTTGGCCTCGATTACCGGCTTTTGCCGCTGCAGTTTCCGCTGCTGGTGTCGGCGCGTGACCGGCAGGCTCCGGTACTGGCAGGCCCCCTGCAACTGCTGCAGGGTGGTCGAGGGCTGGTCTACCGGCGGCCGATCTTCGTCACCGGCAAGCGCGGGGTGAAGTTGTACTGGGGCAACCTCTCGGTCGTCGCCGACATCGACCGCCTGCTGCTCAGCGCCGGCCTGCGCCCGGAGGCGGGCTTCGAACTGGCAGTGCGTGGCAGTGATGGCAAGGGGGCCGATGGCGAGGTGATCTGGGGGGATGCGCAGCTGTTCGAGGCGCCCCAGGTGAAGGTCAGCGTGGACGTGCCGGGCGGCCTTTGGCAACTGGTGGCCGCGCCGCGTGGCGGCTGGTCGGGGCTCAATCTGTTCGCCTCGCCGCTGTTCCTGTTTGCCTTGACCACCACCGGCCTGTTCAGCCTGTTCGTCGCCCAGCTCAACCGCAAGCAGCGCCTGCTCGCGCTGCGTAACCGCGAGCTGCGTCAATACCAGGCCCAGCTGGAGCGGCTGGCCCATTACGACACCATCACCGGGCTGCCCAACCGCGTGTTGTTCCTGCAGCAGTTGAGTGCGGCCATCGATCAGGGCCATGGCCTGGCCGTGCTGATGCTCGATATCGACGGCTTCAAGCAGGTGAACGACAGCCTCGGCCACCCCATGGGCGACCTGTTGCTGCAGCAGGCCACCGCGCGCTTCTTGCAGGAACTGGACACGCAAGACCGGGTTTGCCGGCTGGGTGGCGACGAGTTCGTGTTCATGCTGCAGGGCGCGCAAGGCCAGGTCAGCCACCAGATCCGCGCCGTGCTGCGTTGCCTGCAGCGGCCGTTCGACCTCAACGGCAATGCCAGCCTGGTCACCGGCAGCATTGGCCTGGCCTGGTGCCCGCAACATGGCGAGGACGCCGACAGCCTGCTGCGCCACGCCGACACCGCCATGTATGCGGCCAAGGAGAGCGGCCGCAACGCCTGGCGTCCGTACCACCCGGACATGACCGAACGCCTGCAGCAGCGCCTGGAGCTGGAGCGCAACCTGCGCCGGGCCTTGGAATACAACGAGTTCGAGCTGTGGTACCAGCCCAAGCTCGACCTGTTCAGTGGTGGCCTGGAAGGGGTCGAGGCGTTGCTACGCTGGCGCGACCCGCAGCACGGCCTGGTGTCTCCGGGTGAATTCATTCCGTTGGCCGAGCGTACCGGGTTGATCATTCCGTTGGGCGAGCGGGTGCTGGAGCTGGCCTGCGCGCAGTTGGCGCAGTGGCGAGCACAGGACCTGCTGCCCGGGCCGCTGGCGATCAACGTGGCGGCGCTGCAGATTGAGCGCAGCGACTATGTCAGCGCCCTGGCCTGTGCCCTGGAGCTGCACGGGCTGCCGGCCAGCCTGCTGGAAGTGGAGATCACCGAGAGCCTGCTGATGGAGAGCCAGCAACAGGCCTGCGCGGTGCTGGCGCAGTTGCAGGCGATGGGCGTGGCCACTGCGGTGGACGACTTCGGCACGGGCTATTCGTCGCTGGCCTACCTGCGCGCGCTGCCGATCGACCATTTGAAGATCGACCGCGCCTTCATCAAGGACCTGCCTGGCGACGACGACGCGGTGGCCATCGCCCGGGCGATCATCGACCTGGGGCATGCCTTGGGTTTCAGGATCACCGCCGAAGGGATCGAGACGCAGGAACAGTACGACTTTCTGCGTAACGCCGGGTGCGATCAGGGGCAGGGCTTCTTGCTTGGCCGGCCGATGCCGGCGTCGGCCTTGCAGCACTGGCTGGCCGAGCACCGCGAACGGCGGCGCCCGGCCAGGGAGTGAGCGTCGCCGCTGCAGGTTGCACTACATGGGCAACTCGAGTATTCGCCAGGGGGCCTGGCTCATCGCATAGTCATGCATCAGCGGCTCTGCGTCGATGCGCTGCAGGCGCCGCCAGAGTTCCGCCAGTGCGGCATTCGGGTCGTGCATGTAGGCATCGTTGACCAGAACGGCGCGCAGCCCGCGTCGATAGGCAATGGGCAGACGCTGCCAGATCGCCTGTTGGGCGGCAGTAGTGCCCTCGAGGAGCTCTTCGTACTGGTAGTCGGCCACCAGCAGGTCGATGCCATGCGCTTGGTAGTACGCATCAATCTGGTCCCGCACGGCAGGCGTCAGCCAATCGCTCTCCAGTTCCATGGCCCGGGCGACGTGCTCCGGGAACACCACCCCCTGCGGCAGGGTCGTGAACTGGTTGTCGGAGAGGTCCAGCACCGACAGGCCGATGCCGTCGCTTGCTTCGGTTGGCGTTGGCAGGCTGTCCAGCCCCTGTGGCAATTGCGTGAGGCTGGTGTTGTCGAGGCTCACCAGTTGCAGGCCCCGCAGGTTGCCGATGTCGGGTGCGCGCAGCAGCGGGTTGTCGGAGAGGTCAAGGTGCAGCAGGTTGGGCGAGCGCTCCAGGCGTGCCTGGGCCAGGTCGTCCCAGGTGATGCGGTTGCCTTGCAAGTCGAGCGAGATCAACCGCCGTGGCGTGGCCAGCTCCGGCAAGGTGGCGAATCGGTTGTCCCGCAGGTGCAGGCGCTCCAGCAGTGGGAAGCGCTCGAGGAATTCCGGGTGCAGCCAGCTCAACTGCGGGTTGCTACTGAGCTCGAGCTCCGCGACGTGCCTGAAGTCATCCGGCAGGGCGAGGCTGGCGATATCCTCGTTGGTCAGTTCGAGGCCCGTCAGGTCCAGGGCCTGGATGCCCTGGTCCGAGGCGATCGGGCTGGGTGAGTCGCGGTGCCAGGCGTCGAGGATCGGGCGCACGGCCCGCTGGCGCCGGGGTGAACCGGCCGACCATTCGGCCAAGTCGTCGCGCAGGCGTTGCAGGCGCGCTTCCAGCCTGCCCAGCTCGAGCCCCGGGGTAATGCCGTGGATGCGCCAGCGTGACAGGTCGGCCAGGAACTGTTGGTCATCGGCGCTGGGGTACAGACGCCGGTAGCGTCCACGGGTGGCGTTACGCAGCAACGGCGGCGGGTAGGCGCCTCCTGCATCGCCGCCGCGCAGCTCGCCCTGTCGCCACCGCGCGGGAGCGCTGCCCCAGAGCCGTCTGGCCAGGCCCTGCCGATTATCCTGGGCCAGGGCCAACACCTGCTCGCGCAAACCTTCCGCGCCCTCGATGCGCAGCCCCAACGCCTGTAACCGGGCGCTGGAGAAGACCTGAACCAGTGCGCGGCACAGGTCTTGATCGATCGTGCCGGCTACCGGGCGCTCGCCGCGGTAAGCCTCATACCCCTCGGCGGACTTGATCAGGGTGTAGCGTTCGCTTGCCTGGCTGTCGCCGATGGCATGCAGCACTGTTCCTTGGGGGCTGCCAGCGCGCAGTTCCAGGCGTAGCGCCGAGCGGCCGGACATCCGCTCGACGCACATGAGCAACAGGCGCTCGCTGTCGGTCGAGGCCAGGCGTGGTAACCACACGCCTTCCAGGGCACGGGTGAGGGGCAAGTCGCTTGTCACCTGGCGGGCGGCATTGTCGAGCCAGGCCGGCAGTTGGCCGGTGCGGCGCTCGCTGGCCGCGAGCCTGGCGACCAGGCGCGTGGCCAGCGGCCGGGTCAGGCGGGGATGGGCGATCAGCAGTTGATCGACCAGTGGGTCAGCTGGGCGGGTTGGATTGTAGTAATCCTCGAACAGTGGCGCGTGGGCGAGGGTGGCGTCCTGCGCAATCCGGGCCAGGGCCTGCTGCTCGGCACGCAGGCGTGCAAGGGTATCGGCCAGCAGTGGCGGGGCGGGCCTGGATCGCAGGTGAACCTGGCGCAGGGCGTCTTCGCTCAGGCCGCACACCTGTGTGGCCCGGCGCAGCTCATCGTCGGTGAAACCCGTGAACTCCGGCCCCAAGCGCCGTATCAGGTCGACCAGGCCCCAGTCCTGGGGTTGTTCGTGCTCGGCATGCCAGGCGCCTTCGCCATTGTGCTCGAGCAGCGGCTGATAGGCGTCTTTGCGCTCCGGGTGAACGATGCGCCAGCGCTTGAACTGTGGGTCGAGGCGCTGTTCATACAGATGTCCGTCGATGCGGATGAAATACCTGCCGCCATGTTCGAACTGCCCGCTGACGTTGGCTTGCAGCGTCTCAGGCAGGGCCATCGGGCTGCGATATGGGGCAAGGTCCGGGCGCCATAGCCGTCGGCTGCCGTCGGCCACTCGGACCTGATCGAGGCTTTCCATCAGCGAGCTGTTGAACAGCTTCGGCAACACCTTGCCGGCCACATGCAGGCCACCGATCAAGGCCAGGTTCAGCCCTACGGCCTCAAGGTGACGCAAAGCCAGCTGGCGATCGCCGATGCTCCATGCTTCATAGCCCTCGTAGACCTCGTCCAGCAGTTGGCAGGCGATGACGGCAAGCAGCAGGGTGCCGACCCCGGGGACAAAAAAACCGGCAACGGTCAGTACATCCATGCCCAGGCTCAGCCACTCGTCGCGACGGCGCTTGCGCGCCTGCGCGTCGGCATCGGCGGTCGGGACTGCCAGCAGGCGCGCTTCGGCCTTGAGCCGGGCCAGGTGCCGATCCTGAAGGAAGCCGAATACTTCGCCAGACACCGGGGTGAGGGTCAGGTACAGGCTCGCCGGGCTGGCACTGACCCAGGTCTGGTCGCTGAGGCCGAGGCCACTGGCGTCGAGGTTCTGGCGCAGCAGGTCGAGGAACTGCGCGCGCTGGTCAAGCGGCAGGTAGGCCAGAAATTGCTGGCGGGCTTGCGGGTCGATCAACCGTTGCGCCAGCGCAGCCTCCACTGCTTGTTGATCCTTGCACAGTTGCAATGCGGGGCTATGGCCAGGCAGGTACAACAGCAGGCCGGCCTTGCCAGCATCGATCAGCAGCACCTCATGCAAGAGAATGCCGAACAGCGTGAGCGTCCAGCAGCTGCCGGGTTCACCGTTGAGCAGGCGTTCCACTTCATCGCGGGCGGTGCCGCTGAGGGCGTGGCGCAGGTAGCCGATGTCAGCCGCCACCCGCAGGCGGTCGCGCTGCACCGTCATGGCCAGGGAGCGCAACCGTGCCTGGTCGCTGCCGTCGAAGATGTGCTGCAGGTGCTCCTGGTAACGTTGGCCCAGGTCAAGTTGCCTGCAGCTGTTGGCAAAGGCCTGGGGGGTGAGGGGCAGGGCTTTGACCTGATAGGCCTCGGAGGTCATCTGAAAGGTAGCGCCCGGGGTGTCGAAACCGATTGGCGCGAAACCTTCGACGGTGATCGGCTGCACGTTGATGTCGGCTGCCGCAGCAATGGCACTGTGGCTGTCGAACGATTCATCGCCAGCAAAGTTGAGCAATGCCGCCTGCAGCAGGCTGTGCCGTTCGCTGCGGTACAGGAAGCGGGTGCCCAGCCAGGACCACTCGCTTTGCACATGCAGCAGTTGGGTGTCACGTACAGATGCGAGCATGCCGTCTTGAGCAAGTTGTGCTTGCAGCAGGGGCTCGCAGAATTCGCTTATTTGCTGCAGCCCCTTGAGTGCGCGGGACAAGGCCTGTTGCGAGCGTGCCAGGCGGCCCTGGCTGGCGAGCAGGGTTTCGCGCAGGTCGGGGGCGGCATTGTTGAACCAGTCGGCCTCTGCCCCGGGCAGGCCTTGGGCGGGCTCCAGCGCGCCGCGCAGAGCTTGCCAGTGTTCGGTTGGTAGTGGTTGGGTCCAGCCAGGCAGCTGCTGTTCGAGTAGCTGTTGATGCGGGTTGATAGCCGGGTAGGGCATGCGGTGACTCCTGTTCGATTGAGCGAACAGCAGGCGCCGAAAAGATTCAGCGGGTGCGGTAGATAGCTAATGACGGGGACGATAGGCAGGCGGACCTGGAAACACTGTGCTTGGCTATTAAATTGGCGCCAAGGAATACCTGGCCTTGATATCAATGTGCCGCTTGCAAAGTGATTTTCTTGCACCTTTAATTGTTTCTAAATGTGAGTGCAGTTAATGATTTTATAATTGTTGAATATCAAATGGTTAGGTTGGCGCTTCAAGCACTTAGGCAGTTTTATTCAGGTGTGTCCATCCGATAACAGCAAGGGACGTTGACGCGCGATGAAACAATACTTGGCGGCTGTTGCCCGTAGATTCATATCGCCCTCCATGCGTTATGAACTCAGGAATGTATCAAACAGGTTACGCGATTTTCTCGGGCGCGCCTGTTTCTGGCGCTGGGAAATAGCCAGGTTCCGCCTGCAACAGGAAAGCCCCTACGAAATTCTGTACATCGGTCGCAAGCAGCGCCGGGAAATGGCCAAGTTGCTCATCGGCGGCAAGGGGCAGGGCAATGCGCCCGCCGCCAACGAGCACGTGCAGCCTGCAGCCTCGGGGCACGTGGTGGTGGTGAGCGAGATGCCGACCACCGGCGCCTTGAACGTGCCGCATTACCTGAGCGCCGTGGTGCCGTTGGGGCGCCCGCTGGAAGAGATCACCGCGCGTTACGACAGTGAACTGCGCCGCAGCATCCGCAAGAACCGGCCGCTGTATCAGATGCGCCAGACCCTGGACGATGACGAAATCGCCATGGCCGATCGCGATCTGCTGCGCCCGTACGCCTCGGCACGGCAGGGTATTCATGCCGCGCAGTTTCCCACCGACGATGTGTTCCGCCTGGCCAAGGGGGTCGGCCGGCTCGACCTGATCACGCTGGAGGGCGAGGTGGTTGCCTGTCACCTGGGGTGCGAGATCACCCGTGGCGGCAAACGTTACTGGAGCACCCTGCGCTTCGGTTATTGCGAAGCGGTGTTCGCGGACGCGAAGCGCCTGCGCGAGGTCAACTCGATCACCACCTTCATGGCCCTCGAGTGGGCCCTGGAGCAGGGCTACGACTATTACGACATCGGCCTGTGCGTGGCGCGGCCAGATGACGGGCTGCTGAAATGGAAACGACGGCGCGGTGGGGATATCGATGGCTTGAACAACCACGCGTACATGTTTGTCCGGCTGCCCAAGGCGGGCGTTGCCCAGTTTCTCTGGGACACACCTTTGTTTGCCGTTGAGGGCAACAAGCTGACGCTGCACTTGGGTGTGCCCGACGGGCCAAGCGATGAGGAAGTGGCCAGTCGGTACCATGAAATGGTGTTCGGCGGCCTGCACAAGATCTACCTGTATGGCGCAAAAGGCGCGGGTGAGCAGTTTCTGGAAAACCTGCGCGGCCGTTACGCCAGCGTGCAGACTCCGCCGACCATGGAACGGGTCGTGTCCAGCTGACGTCCGGTACTTCCAGCGGATGTTGCGCCAAACCAGTGACGCTGTGCTCAAGCAGGGGGGACATCATGGGAAGTGGTATTTCGAATTTCAGCGCACCGCCCACCCGACATAACACCTGGACGCTGGCTGCTTACAAGAACATGGCCAGAAAGCGCCTTGGGCGCAAACCGGACATCGACCTTAAAAGTATTGCGGACAAAAGCTGGGACATTGCGCCCGGCGAATCCACGGTTTCGCCAGCGGCCTTTTATCTCCCAGGCCAGCTGGAGCGAGTGACCGGCTGGGAAGGCAAGCGTTTCTACCCTTATGTCCACCCCGCACGGACCATGGAGGGCGGGGAGTGCATCGAGCAGGGCGCAACCCGTGGCTATCTGATCAAGGACGCCTGGCTGATCGACGGCGCGCTCTACAAGGGCAATGCCAGCCATTGGTTATCGCGAAAACCCAGCACCTTCCCACGGATCAGCGTGGACCATGAGATCGAGCGTGGCGCCGTTTATTGCACGCAGAACGGCAACTCGTGGTTTGGTACCTGGCTGATGGAAGACTGCGTCACTTATGCCCTGGCCTGTGACGAGGGGGTGCCGGTGACCACCGCGCCGTCGGCGCGATTCCCGCTGTTCACCCAGGCCCCGGCCTATGAAGATTGGCTGGATATGCGACCGCTGCGCCTGCACAGTGCGTTTTTCCGCGAACTGGTTTTGTTCGACGACCACTGCAACAACCGCAGCCGGCATGCCCGCTACCGCGCGATGGGCCAGAAACTGCTGGCGCATGTTGATGCAGCGCCCCACCCGGGGGTGTTCATCCTGCGTGGCGGCGATGGCGACTTGCGCTTGTTGCGCAATGAAATCGCGGTCGCCGAACACCTGGCCAAGACCCGAGGCTTTCGCATCATCGACCCGCTCCGGGCCGATGTGCCGAGTATCGTCGCTGCCTGCGCGGGGGCGCAGGTGGTGATCGGCGTCGAGGGCAGCCAGCTGGTGCATGGCGTCAACGTGCTGCAGCCAGGTGGCAGCGTGCTGACCTTGCAGCCGCCGAACCGGTTTGTCAGTTACTACAAGTACCTGACCGATCGCGATCACCAGCATTTCGGCTTTGTGGTCGGGGTGCCGGAGGGTGATGGCTTTCGGATTGATGTGGCAGAAGTGGAGCGCACGTTGGACTTGATGCCATTGTGAGCGTGGCCCCGGTGGCCATGGAGGCGAGGCGTTGGTGTTTTGACTGTAAGCTGAAGCATTAGCATTTGGCTTCTCATCGGTGAAACACCTGAGCCGCTGCCTGGTCGCTTCAAGTGCTTGATGGATACTTCAAGCACTCTTGTGGTAATCCGAAAATAGCCGAAGATAAACACCTTTCGCAGCCATTCGGCCGGGCCGTGTCGATGTCAAATCCCTGCATGTTTCATTTGGCGAGAAATTGACGTGAACAGAGGTCTTCGATTGAGATTTATTATGGTGTCGGATCGTTGACGTAGTGTCACTGTGCCCATAAGCTCAAATTCAACAGCGATACAGTCTTTGTTCCCCAACAATAACGTTCATCCTCTTGTGCAGGAGGGGATTATGCGCTCGACACTCTTCATTAAATCGATTTTTCTGTTGGTCCTGTTGAGCGGCGCCGCACGGGCAGCCGATTCCTATATGAGCCATGCCAGCGTTATTCCTTTGGCGACGGCGGGTTGGCTGTTCGTTTTTGCGGTGATCGGTTTTGTAGCTGTTGCCAACAGAAGTAAAATTTGAAGTGCGTCAATGAGTTGTGTAAGCCATTAAAGGCTGCGTTAAAAGTTGCAATGCTTTTTGGTAATAAGCCAGTAAATTGACAGGTGAAATGTGTTGTTGGCGGCCCTGGCATCCTACAGAAGCTTGTCAATTTTCCTACCATTGCTATATTCCAGTAGCCGGCGAGCTTGACGCTCAGGTGTCAGCGATCAGGCGCAAGACGGTACTGGCTTCCAGGATGATCGGGGCCATCGCGGCGGCGGTTTTCGCCGCGACCAGAGCGAGATGTAGTGCGTTGTTCTCAATCAGTGCTCTTTGCAGGCCATCAGGCCGGAGGGACCCCATGGTACGTCTAATGTCTGCTGTGCTGTGCGTGCTGATGCTGTGGTCCGGTGCCGGCCGTGCTGATGACCCATCCGCTACCCCCTATCTGCTGAGCCCTGGCGACCGGGTGATGATCTCGGTCTGGCAGGAAGAAACCCTGCGCCAGGAAACCACTGTCCTGCCTGACGGCAGCATCACCTTCCCGCTGGCGGGGCGGGTCAATGTGGCCGGGCTCGACCCGACCGCCGCCGCGCAAAAGATCAGCGCCGGGTTGAAGGCGTACCTCGCCGAGCCTAATGTCAGCGTCGTGGTGACCGGTACCGCCGGCAACCTCGTCTATGTGCAGGGCAAGGTGATCAAGCCCGGCCCGGTGCCTATGGCAGGCCCCACCGCCGTGTTGCAGGCGTTGAGCATGTCGGGCGGCCTGGACAAATTCGCTGACGAAAGCGCCATCAAGGTCATTCGCGGTACGGGCGCGACACAAAAGGTTCTGCCGGTGCGTTACAAGGATCTGGTTTCCGGGCGTGACCTGTCCACCAACTTCCAACTCCAGGCGGGCGACACTCTGGTCGTTCCCTGATCTGTCTACTCAATATTAAGACCGCATAGTGCCAATTATTCGAACAACAAGCGTTGCAACGGCAATCATGATGATGCCGTTTTCCGGCCTGGTACAGGCCGCCAACTGGCAGTCTTCGGTCGTGGTACCCACGACCGTCGAGTACGACAGCAACCCGCTGTTGCTGACGTCTGACGAGAAGGGTGTTATGCGCACACTCATCGAGCCCACTTACAACCTTGTCGGTACCTACGGCCGCGACCAGGTGAACCTGGGGCTCGGCGTGCATGTGCTGCGCTCCTCCGACACCAATGTGATGGGCAACCGTGAAGACCCCGACGTCAGCCTCGGCTGGCAACGCGATACCGACAAGGGGCGCTTCGGGCTCAAGGCGCAGTATGTCGAAAGTTCGACATTGTCCGGCAGCGTTCTGGACACCGGTGTGGTGACCACCGACGGCACCCAGAAGATGACCCTGCTGACGGGTAACTGGACCCACGCCCTCACCGAACGCACCACCCTGGACAACCAGACCACCTACTCCCACGCCCGTTACGACATCACCACGCTGACGGGCTACGACGAGTATGCCAACGCCACTACCCTGACTTACGCCTGGAACGCCCGCACCGATGTGTTCACCGGCCTGTTGGTGCGCCGCTATGAACCCGAGCAGACCGACACGGCGCGGGCCACCAACAGCTATACCCCGACAGTCGGCGTGAAGTACCAGCTGACCGATCGGCTTGAAGGCACTGTGCACGCTGGCGTCAACCAGGTCTCCGGATCCGGTGGCGGGCGCCGTGGCGAGGGCGGGGTGGCGCTCAACTACAACGGTGAGCGTGCCGATGCCAGCTTCAGCGCCGAACGCAGTACCGTCGCCAGCGCCGAGGGCGGTTTCGCCGAGCTCGACATGGTGCGCGGGCTGTGGAGCTATGCCGTGAGCGAGACCAACCGTGTGGGCCTTGAAGCGTCCTGGCAGGACAGCAAGGGCCAGACGCCGAACACCCTGCAGACCTACAGCGCCTGGGCCAGCCATGAATTCTCGCCGTTCTGGGACTTGCGCCTGTCGATGATGTACAAGGAACGTCAGCAGGACCACGTGCCGGATGCAGTCGCTACGATCATTGGATTGACCCTGACCTACAGACTCCCAGACCTTTGACTTTCAGCGTGGGCCCGCCATGAAGACTGAATACGAGATGTCCGTCAAAGATTACCTCGCCATCATCAAGGACCGGGCCCTGCTGCTGGGGTTGAGCATGATCGTCATCCTGGCGGTGACGGTCGGGATTGCCCTGACGGTGCCGCCCACCTTTCAGTCGACCGGCACCATCCTGGTGGAGTCGCAGCAGATCTCGCCAGAGCTGGTTTCGGCGAACAACAACAGCTTTGCCGATGAGCGCATCGAGGTCATTCGCCAGCGCGTGATGACCCGCGAGAACCTGCTGCAGATCATGGACAAGTACGGCTTGTTCAACGACAAGGGCCACCAGCTCAGCGAGTCGGACAAGATCGACCAGATGCGCAACGCGATCCTTGTCACTACCCTCAGCACCTTCGTCAAGGGCCGCGGCGAGACCACGGTGGCGTTCAACGTCTCGTTCGAGCACAAGCGCCCGGAAGTGGCCAAGGAAGTTGCCACCGAACTGGTCACCTTGTTCCTCAACGAGAACATGAAGCAACGCACCGAGCGGGCCAGTGAAACCACCGAGTTCCTCACCCAGGAAGCCAACAAGCTCGGCGCCGAGCTGGCCACCCTGGAGAACCAGCTCGCCGATTTCAAACAGGCCAATGCCAATGCCTTGCCCGAGAACCAGGCCTTGCGCATGAGCATGCTGTCCCGCTCGGAGCTGGAGTTCCGTGAAGTCGATCGCGACTACAAGAGTGCCCAGGAGGAGCTTCGCTACATGGAGCTGGAGCTGTCGGCGGCGAATGCAGGGGTTGCGACCAAGACCGATGGCGCACGTTCGAGTGCACCCGACCAGATGCAGGACCTGCCCAGCCTCAAGGCAGAGTACGCTCGGCTGCTGACCCGCTACACGCCAGCGCACCCGGATGTGCTGGCGGTCAAGCGCAAGATCGACGCGCTGCAGGCCAGCGGCAGCAAAGCCAACGCCGCCTCGGGCGTGAGCCTCGACGTAGCTCGGGCCCGGGCCAAGCTGGTGGCGGCCCAGGACCGGATTGCCTCGCTGGCCGAGCAGAAACGCCAGCTGAGCAGCAAGATCGAAGGGTACGAAGCGGAAATCCTCCAAGCCCCGCAAGTCGAGCGCGGCCTGGTCACCCTGATGCGTGACCATGACAACGCACGCAAGAAGTACGAAGAGATCCGCGCCAAGGAAATGGGGGCGAAGATCACCGAAAGCCTGGAGCAGGAAAACAAGGCCGAGCGCTTCGTGCTGCTGGAGCCACCGCTGATGCCGGAGAAACCGGTAAAACCCAACCGCAAGAAAATCGTCGCACTGGGCCTGGTGCTCGCACCTGCCGGTGGCGGGGCGCTGGTAATGCTGCTTGAGTTGCTCAATCAGCGGGTGCGTGGTGTCGGCGCCCTGGAGAGCGTGCTCGGCCGGCGCGTGCTGGTAGCCGTGCCATTCATCTCCACCCAGGCTGAGCAGGCGCGACGCAAGAAATGGCGAGCGTGGGGGATCATTGGCGCGTTGGTGATGGCGTTGGTCCTGCTGCTGCTTGTGCATCTCTTCTATATGCCGCTGGATCTACTACTGTTTAAAACTATGGCGCGGTTTGGCTAGGGAGCGCAGCAATGGACAGGAATACGCCAGCAATCGGCAAAGGCCTTCATCAGGTTCCACCTACCGAAAAACTGCCGGCACCGCTGGTTCAGCGAACCGACGTGCTTGGCCCGTTCGACTATGTGCAAACCAAGGTGGTGCCGCTGCGCGCGGAGCACCTTGAGCGCCACCGGATCGTGGCCTACAACAAGAACTCGAACATGAACTGGGCGTTCGATCTGCTGCGCACCCAGGTGCTGCAGACCATGGAAGAGAACGGCTGGCGCACCCTGGCGATCACCTCGCCGACGCCCGCAGCGGGCAAGACGGTGCTGGCGATCAACCTGGCCATGAGCATTGCCCACCACACCAACAAGACCGCACTGCTGGTCGATTTCGACCTGCGCCGGCCACGGGTCGGCAGTACCCTTGGCCTGCCGATGGACCGGGCGCTCAATGACCTGCTGGCCGACAAGGCGGGGCTTGAGGAGGTGCTGGTCAACCCGACGTTGCCACGTTTCGTGGTGCTGCCGACTCGAGAACCGATCCCGATGTCCACCGAGATGTTGTCTTCGGCCAAGGTGGGCAACCTGATCAACGATCTGCGCGATCGCTACGAATCGCGTATCTGCATCTTCGATCTGCCGCCTTTGCTCAGCTCGGATGACGCGATCACCGTGCTGCCCAAGATCGACTGTGTGCTGCTGGTGGTCGCCAATGGCGTGAACAGCAAGAAGGATATCGAAGACTGCCTGTATCACCTGGCCACCGCCAACATGATCGGCGCCGTGTTGAACAAGGCCGAGCCCGAGACCCGCGACTATTACTGAGCACAGTTGTGAGCTGTGAGGCGTACCCCTGGGGTCAATCCCAGGGGTATTTTTTTTCCCAGTTCCAGGCGTGACGCACGATTGCCTCAAGCGAGCCATAGACCGGTTGCCAGCCGAGCAGCTGCCTGGCCTTGCCGGCATCGGCCACCAGCCGCGGCGGGTCGCCGGCGCGGCGTGGCGCGTCTTCGACGCGGACCTCACGCCCCGTCACATCGCGCACGGTGTCGATCACATGCTGCACGGAGAAGCCGAGGCCGTTGCCCAGGTTGAACGCGGTGCTGGCGCCACCGGCTATCAGATAATCCACTGCCAGCGCATGGGCCGAGGCCAGGTCGGCCACGTGGATATAGTCGCGAATGCAGGTGCCGTCCGGGGTGTCGTAGTCGCGGCCGAACACGGTGATGGCGGGGCGACGCCCCGAGGCCGCTTGCAGGATTAGTGGGATCAGGTGGGTTTCCGGCTCGTGGCGCTCGCCGCATTCACCCTCGGGGTCCGCCCCGGCGGCATTGAAGTAACGCAGGCACACCGAGCGCAACCCATAGGCGCGGTCGAAGTCCTGGAGAACCTGTTCAACCATCCATTTGCTGCAGCCATAGGGGTTGATCGGTGCCTTGGGGTGTTGCTCGTCGATCGGGACATACTGCGGGTCGCCATAAACGGCGGCGGTGGAAGAGAAGATCAGCCGCCTTACCCCGGCGCGAACCATGGCCTGCAACAGCACCAGGGTCGCCGCCACATTGTTCTGATAGTACCTGCCAGGCTCTGTGACCGACTCGCCCACCTGGATGAACGAGGCGAAATGGAACACCGCATCGAAGCTGTATTCGGCGAACAGGGCATCCAGTGCAGGTGCATCGGCAATGTCGAGTTCCACCCATTTGATCTTGGGCCGTGTGGGGGCAAGGTCAGCCACCACCACCTCATGCCCCTCGGCCAGCAAATGCTTGACCATGTGTGAACCGATGTAGCCTGCACCACCGACAACCAAGAACTTCATGCAAACCTCCTGGAAGCTGCTGCCCGTACGGACGTCCCTTCACGGCAACCGGGCGCGCCGGCTGCCGCAACAGGCCTTTGCAGACTCTAGATGGCTATTTGAGGAACAGCCAATTGGACATGTGCTGGCCATCGAAGCGGATGTTGTAGCGCCCATTCTCGTAGGTCGCAGGCACCTGCGCTTCTTCCCCTTCGGCATTGCGCGCGAACAGTTTCAAACCTGGCAATGCCTTGACGCTGAGCGTGCCGGCGAGGGGCTCGACATGGAAGGGTGTCTTGTCATCCTCGCGGGGCACCGCGCGGGTGCCCAGCGAGATCAGCAACGCCTGCGACTGGCTCAATGGCTTGGCATCGAGGCTTTGCACCGCGACGCTGGCATAGGGGGTCTGCAACTGGACCTGGATGTTGCTCAGTTGGATCGACTGGCCTCCCAGCCAGCCGGTGGCGACCTGGCTCAGGGCGGTGTCGATGGTGTACAGCCCTGTTTGCCAGTTACGCTTGAGCTCGCCGGTATCACTGGTGGACTCGCTGGCGCTGGCGAGCAACAGCGACTGGTCTGGGTCGTGCAGCACTTTCGCATCAGCCGGGATCACGCTTGGTTGCAACCACGGCAGCTGGGGTGTGGCAGGCATGGCGATCTGCAGCCGGCCTTTCTCCCAGGCCGTGCGCAGCAGGGCCGAGCTGTTTGGGCTGATAGCACGGTTGTAGAGGGTCTCGGGCGTGGGCGCGAACACATAGCGGGTGGTGGCCTTGCGCACATCCCCGCGGCGGTAGAGCAGGGCAGCGGCGGGGAGGGTGGCGAGCATTGCCGGGTCGTTGTAGGCGTGCCAGTTGTCGGCGGTGCGCCAACCTTCGATGAATTTCTGCTGGCTGTAGGCGTACTGCATCAGCCCGTCCCAGCCTTGGTGGCTGGCGGTGCCGGCGATGTACAGCGGCAGTGAGTGGCGGTCGGGGGTGGGGAAGGGCTCGGCGTTCCACTCGGTAACCGTCATGGGCTTGCCGACTACCTGGGCCGCCGCGAGCCAGTCGAGCATGCCGTCGCTGGTCAACGGGTTGCGCTCCAGTTGCCCGCCGCCACCATAGCTGTGGGCGTCGATCACATCACCCGTGGTCAGCGCCGGCAGCGCGCTCAGGCCATTGCCCCCCCAGGTGCTGGTGGTGACGATCGGCACCTTTACGCCGAGCCCGCGTAGGTGCTGGATCATGTCGATGTCGAAGCGGTGTTCCAGGTCGTTGAGGAACAGCTTCGATGGGCCGGGCAGCCAGGTCATCTGGATTTCGTCGACATTCAGGTGTTGGCGCTGGGCGAAGGCCTTGGCCTCGTCCTCGAACAGCTTGTAGTGCCTGGGCACGTTCTTGTCTTTCAACAGGGCATTGCCAAAGTGCTGGGTGATGTCGTTCTCGTTGGTGATCAGTACTGCGGCGACCGCCGGGTCGTCCTTGTAGGCCAGGCCGGTATACCGGTTGACATGGGTCAGGTACTGCTCGGCGAAGGCTTTCATGGCCTGCTGCAGGGTGACGTTGACATAGGCGTAGCCCTTGAGCCCTGCGGCGCCGTGGGTCTTGGGCAGTTCATCGAAGCCATAGATGTCATCTGCCGGGGTGACCGGGCGCTCCACGTGCAGGTCCAGCCACACATAGATCCCTTCGTCCTTCAGGCTCTTGATCCACAGGTCGAGCTTGCGCAGCGACTCGGCATTGAGCCGGCGCGTGTCGCGCAGGGTGGTCATGTCGCCGAAGACGTTCGGGCTGACCCAGGGCGAGTCGTGATGATGCAGGCGCACCAGGTTGAAGCCCAGGGCCGAGAGGCGCTTGGCCTGCACCTTGATCTCCTCGTCCGGGGTGCCGAACAAGGCGTAGGCCGTCAGGTTGGTGCCCCAGAAGCGTGCCGGGGAACCATCGGCAAACTGCAACTGCTCGCCTGCAGCCTTGACGAAGCCACGTTTGCCCGCCGGTATTTCCGGCGCGTTGAGAAACGACAGGTCGACCGGTGACTTGCGCCAGTCGAGCTGGTCATCGGGCCAGCTGGCAGGGTCGGCCAAGCCGAAACGTTCGGTGGGCGTCGGGCCGATGGCGATGTCGCCACTCACCTGCAGTTGCGCCTTGACCTGCTGGCGACCGGGCTCGATTGCCTCGCTATAGAAGAACGCCCGAACTTCGCTGGGATTGCCGCGTTCGAAGTACACCTTGGCCAACGCCGGCTCGAAGCGCATCTCCAGGCGGCGCCCCTGCGCATCATTGCCCCATGACCAGCCGCGATTGCCGGGTAACAGTTGCGGGGCGCCCATCTCCCCGGCGACCAGTGCCGGGTCGAACTGGAAGACCATGCCGCCACCCATCACCTTGGTCTTGCGGCTATGGGCATCCAGGTCGAAGTTCCAGGCCAGGGTGCGTTCGCCGGGCCTGCTGATGTCCGCCTTGAGGTCAAAGTCCAGGTCTTTGTTCTTGCCCAACAGGGTGTAGCGGTAGGGTGCGTTGACCTTGAGCGCGGCGTAGAAACCGGTCCAGTCCCAGTCAGCGCCCCAGAAATCGAACTTGGCGACCATCGCCGGCCCTCCGCCGCGGGTCACGGTCGGCAAGCCGTTCTGTTCCTCTACCTTGACGGTCCAGGCCGCAGCCTGTGCTGCACACGGCAGAATCATCAGGCCAGCAAGGAGCGAAACCCGCAGGAACGGGCGCAGTGCAGATGACTTCATTGTCGTTACCTGGGTTGGAGGCCACGTTGGGCAATGGTTGCGGGCTGGGCTGCACGAAGCCTGCGGACCATCTGCATGTAGGCCACGCTCAACCCGGCAACGGACCAGTACACCACGGGGATCACCGTGATGCTGCTGACGGTGAAGATGATCACCAGGATGCCCACCAGGGTGGCCAGCAGCGCCCGCCCCAGTTGGCGTTGTTCGTCATCCTTGTTCGGGAATGCCAGCATGGCCTTGCGCACCCCCCGCAGCACGCAGAGGAAGAACGCCACGAACAGCCCCAGGCCCACCAGGCCAACCCTCAGCGCAAGGTTGAGGTAGGTGTTGACGATGTCGATGATGCCGTCGCCCTGGATCATCGACTGCATTTCCGGGGTGTTACGAAAATCGAACGAGCCGAACAGCGGGTTGCGCTGGATGACGATCCACGAGTTGTCGAGCAGGCGCTCGCGGTAGGTGATGTTCTCTTTTTCCAGGTTGCCGATGAACGGCAGCATGTCGAGCACCTTCTCGCCCCCCGGCACCACGGTCAGCAGCGGGATGGCCAGCACGCCGGCGACGGCCAGCAGGCTGAGGCGCTTGACCGCGCCCTTGCCGGTGGCGATGAACACGGCGACGATGATCGCCGCGCCGATCCATGGGCCGCGCGACAGTGGCGCGACCAGCCCGGCCGCCAGCAACAGCGCGCCCATGGCACGTTGCAAGGGGCTGCGCACATAGCCCTGGACGAACAGGAACAGGCCGATCGCAACGCTGATCACATAGCCCAGGGCGATGGCCTGGCCGGTGGTGACGCTGGCGCGCAGCGAGCCGCCGCGGCTCAGGTAGCTGGCCATGCTCCACTGCACACCCATGGCCTCGAGCAGGGCGTTGTACAGCAGCCAATGGCGGACGAACTCGGCCACGCCGATCAGCGCCAGGACAAAGCCGGCCAGCACGAAGGCCAGCATGGCGTCCTTGAAGTCGCTGACCTGGCGCAGGGCACGGCTGGCCACGTAGTACGGCAGGAACACATCGATATACAGGTACAGCGCCTGGCGCAGGGTGTCGGTGAGGGTGGTTTCGCGCAGGTACAGCGCGCCTATCAAAACAATGCTGGCGGCCAGCAGGCGATCGGGCCAGAGACGCCCGAAACCAGGTGTGTCGGCCTGCCTGCGCAAGGCCAGGGCTGCGGGCAGCAACACGCACAGGGTCAGCAGGCGGACGTGGTTCAGGTCGAACAGGTAGTTGATCACCCCGAAGCCGGGTATCGGCACCGTGGCAGGGGGCATCACGAACAGCAGCATGAAGAACAGCGCCATGATGTTGCGCTCGCGCCGTCCCGCCAGGTACATGATGACCGCCGCAGCCCCGGCGTATACCCAGAAGCTGTACGAGACGAAGGCCAGCAGCGTCAGGGCGAACCACAGGTTGCGTCGCCGCTTGAAATCGCGCTCGGGAATCAGGTCGCTGGCGGGGCCGCGTGCAAGCACGAACACCACGGTGGCGAGGAACAGAATGACGATCAGCGCACGAAAATGTTCAGGCATTGGCAACGGCACCTATCCGCTGGTGGAGGACGGCTAGCATCATGGCTAATTGAAACTATAGTGACTTCTTAGACATCCAGTCAGGGATTGAAGCCATGCCGTCTGTTGAAGTGTCTGCATCGGTGAGTCTTCGCAAGCGTGCACTAGGGGCCGGGGCATGGAACCTGGTGTCGTTGATTGCGTCGCAGGTGATGCGCCTGGGCGGCAACCTGATCATGGCCCGTTTGCTGCTACCGGAAATGTTCGGGGTGATGGTCATCGCCACCACCGTTTCGGTACTCCTTCACTTGCTCTCCGATGTGGGCCTGCGGCAGAACATCATCCAGAGCCACCGTGGCGACGACCCGCTGTTTCTCAATACGGCCTGGAGCGTGCAGATCGTCCGTGGTTTCGTGCTCTTCGCGCTGACCTTGCTGCTGGCCCTGGCGGCCTGGTTCGCCCAGTTGGGCAACCTGTGGCCGGCAGACTCCACCTATGCTGCGCCCGAGCTGCCACTGGTGCTGGCGGTGACCGGTGTTTCGGCGGTGATCTACGGTTTCCAGTCAACCAACATAGATGTGGCGGTGCGCACTTTCCAGCAGAAGCGCGTGGTCCTGGTGGAACTGGCATCGCAGGTCGTCGGGTTGGTCGTCATGCTGGTGATCGGTTACTTCACCCGTTCCATCTGGTCGCTGGTGATTGCCGGCCTGGCGGGCGCCCTGACCGGCACGCTGCTGGGCCACCTGGTGTTCCAGGGCCCGAAAAACCGCCTGCAATGGGATCGCAGCGCACTGAACGAACTGGTGGTGTTCGGCCGCTGGATCCTGTTGTCCTCTATCGTTGGCGTGCTGGCCATGTACGGCGACCGCATGTGGTTCGGCGCCAGCATGAGCGCTGCGGAGCTTGGGGTGTATTCGATCGCCGTGCTGATTCTCGGTTCGCTGCAGACCGGCTTGTTGAAACTGGTCGGCACGGTGGCGCTGCCAGCGTTCAGCGAGGCCGCCAGGGCCGGTGACCATGAACGGCTCAGGGCGCTGTATTACCGTTTCAGGCTGCTGGTGGACCTGGCCATGCTGTTCACCTGTGGCGTATTCATCACCGCCAGCCCACTGCTGATCGGCTGGATGTACGACGAGCGCTATGTCGCCGCAGGCACTATGCTCAGCATTCTGTCGCTGTCGTTCTTTACGCTGCGCTACACCCTGGCGCATCAAATCTGGATCGCCCAAGGGCTGACCAAGTACCAGGCCATGGACAACATCATCCGCCTCGTTGCGCTGTGGCTGGGGTTGCCGTTGTTGCTGGCCATCGGTGGCGTGCAATGGGCAATCTGGGGGGTTGCCCTGCACACGTTCCCGACCTTGGTGCTGATTGTGTATGTCAATCGCAAGCTCGGTATCTTCAGTATCAGGCGCGAGCTCATGGTGTTGCCGATGATCGCCGTCGGTGCGCTGTTCGGTGAGTTGGCAACGCGTTTCTTCAACTGGCTTTGAACCCCTTGCAATAACGCGCGGTGCCCAGGCGTCGGCGACAGCGGTTTACCTGGTTTTGGCACAACAATGGTGGGGGCTGGGGATCATGGGCAAGCTTCTGTTCTTTACGCAGCTGTCGGGGCGCAGGGTGTTCCTGCGTAACTGTGCCGTACTGGGTATCGGCGCTGTGGCGTTCGGCAAGACGGTGGCCGAAGGGCCTGTCACCCTTCCCGCTGATCCTGTCGGCAGCAGTGCCCCGGGCGGGTTCGTGGTCATCAACGGCTGGGTCCTGCCTTCGAGCTATTTCAGGGACGGGCAGGCATGATCCGCGACTACCAGGCGCAGAAGACCCTGCGCGAGGATTATGACGTCTGCATCATCGGTGCCGGGCCCGCGGGTATCACGCTGGCACTGCGCCTGGCGCAGGCCGGCTGGAAAGTGGTACTGGCCGAGGGAGGCGGGCACGACTACTCGCCGCGTTCGCAGGCACTGTACCAGTGCACCTCGACCGGCCTCGAGCTGTACCCCCATGAAACACGCCTGCGCTACCTTGGCGGCACATCCAATCACTGGGCAGGCCGTTGCCGTCCGTTCACGCCTTCCGATTTCGCGGTCCCGCCCCAAGGCGAGCTCCCCGGCTGGCCCATCGCCTATGCCGAAGTGGAACCCTACCTGGCAGCGGCCATGGAGATCGTCGACCTGCCGCAGGGCGGACAATTCAAGGCAGAGAACGCTGGGCTCAAGGGCGGTGACTTCGAGCCGGACAAGTTCCTGCTCAGCCCGCCGACGCGCTTTGCGCAGAAATACGCCGCAGCGCTCAACGATACCGCCGGGCTGGATGTCTTCATCAACTGCAACTGCGTCGACCTGGAGTTCGACCAGACCACAGGGCGCCTGGCTGCAGCGGTGGTGTCCGACTATGACCTGCAGCGCCAGCGGTTGGTGGCCAGGCACTTCATCCTGGCGACGGGGGCCCTGGAGAACGCCCGGCAACTGCTCAACAGCGCGTCCCTGCGCAAGGCCGGGGTGGTCACCCAGGATGGGCTGGTGGGGCGCTGCCTGATGGAGCACCTCAACGTCGAGATGGGCACCTTCATCCTTGAGGACGGCCAGACTGGCGAGCCGCGCCAGTACTACACCAGCGATGCCTTCGTCAGCGAATACAAGGCCGGCAAGGGCAATGTCTCCGCCACGGTGCTCGATGAAGTGCGCACCTTCGGCCGGACCGCCGAGGTCAAGCACTTCCTGGAAAATCTGCTGTGCGAGATGAACCTTGCCCACAAGGTCAACTTCATCGCCAACTTCAGCTGCCCGGGCGAAGGGGTGCTCAGCACCATGATCGAACAGTATCCCAACGCGCTGAGCCGGCTCTCGCTGCTCGAGGAGAAGGATGAACTGGGCGTGTCCAAGGCCAACGTCAACTGGGTGCTTAGCGCATACGACCGCCACACCATCCAGTGCATCGGCAGCGAGCTGGCCAAACAGTTCGTCGACACAGGCCTTGGCTTCGTCAGGCTGAACGAGTACGTCTACGACGCCGCGATACCGCTGAAGTTGGAGCCTCACGCGCACCATATGGGCACCACGCGGATGGCCGCCTCGGCGCAGTACGGCGTGGTCGACCGCGACTGCAAGGTATTCGGCACCGACAATCTTTATGTCGCCGGCAGCAGCATCTTCGCCACCGGAGGCGCCTCCAACCCGACCATGCCGCTGTTGCAGTTCGCCCTGCGGTTGGCGGATCACCTCGATCAAAGGTTGAAATCGGCGCGCGGTGCGCTCACCTGAGCAACCGGCGCAGTGTCAGGGCAACAGCAGGGTAGGTATGGGAGTGAGCGCGGGGCGGTCAGCATCAACAAGAACGAGACCGCATTCGCCTCAGGGACAGTCCAGGATCGCTTCATTTGCGAGGCTAGCAGCATGTATGGATGGATACGCAAAGCATTGGCCAACTACGCCAACTCGACCGGGCGCGCCGGCGGGACCTACAAGAAGTTCTGCAATCCGAATGCCCGCGACTGGGGCGCTTACCTGACCCGCTGGGGCAAGTTCTATTCCGTGGGCAGCAACGTTCATATCAACCCCGGGTGCAACGTCACCGACCCACGCCTGGTGCGCCTTGGCAGTAACGTCGGGTTATCGGACTGCACGCTGATCGGCCACGACGGCGTGGTTGCGCTGATCGAGATCTGTTACGGCAAACAACTCGATTCGGTCGGATTCATCGACATCCGTGACAACTGTTTCATCGGCCACGGTGCAATCGTGATGCCGCGCGTGACCATCGGCCCGGACTCGGTGGTTGCCGCCGGGGCCGTGGTCACCAAGGATGTGCCACCCGGTACCGTGGTCGGTGGCAATCCGGCGAAATTCATCTGCACCACCGAGGCGTTGATCCAACGCGTCGAGGAACGCTGCGCCGCCTACCCCTGGATAGAGCTGGTCAAGCAGCGCCAGGGTGCCTATGACCCGGCATTGGAGCCGACCCTGGCCGCTGCGCGAGGTCAGTACTTCTTTGGGGATGGCAGCAATGGCTAGCAAACCTGTCGATGTGATGGTGGTCAATTTCAATACCGCCGGCTTGCTCCAGCCGATGTTCGACGCCCTGCGCCAGGCTGACGGCGACAAGCTGGCGAGTTACCTGGTGGTGGACAACGCCTCGGTCGACGATTCGGTAGAGCGTCTGGCCAAGGTCTGCCCTGAGGCCGTATTGGTCAGCAACCAGAAGAACGTCGGTTTCGGCCGGGCCAACAACCAGCTGCTGGCGCACCTGAACGGCAAGTACGCGTTGCTGCTCAATACCGATGCGTTCGTCGCCAGGGACACCCTGGACAAGACCCTCGAGTACATGGACGCGCACCCGGAATGCGGGGTGCTGGGCGTGCGGCTGGAGGGGCGCGACGGCGACCTGCAACCCAGTTGTCGCTACTTCCCGACCCCCTTGAACGTGTTCGTGGCACGCACCGGGCTCGGGCGCTTCTTCCCGGGGCTGAAGATGGTCGACGAGATGAACTGGGACCACGGCTCGGTGCGCGAGTGCGACTGGTTGCCCGGCTGCTTCTACCTGGTGCGGCGCGAGGTGCTCGACCAGGTGGGCCTGTTCGACCCGCGCTACTTCCTTTACTACGAGGAAGTCGACCACTGCAAACGGGTCAAACAGGCCGGCTGGAAGGTGGTGTTCTATCCCCACACCACGGTGGTGCACATCGGCGGCGAAAGCTCCAAGTCGGTCGCTGAACTTGAGGCGGCCAGCCGCCAGATCTCGGCCTACCAGATCGAAAGCGAACTGCTGTATTTCCGCAAGCATCATGGGCTGGCAGGGTTGACCCTGCATATGGCGCTGGTGACCCTCGGCGATCTGGTGCTGGCCCTGAAGGCCTTGCTCAAAGGGCGGGGGCGGGCAGCCATCACGGCTTGCTGGCGGCATTGCCGGGCCACCTGGGCGCTGTTGTTCGACACCCGTTTTGCAAGCCAACCCACACGGTAGGTGACGCCATGTTCGAGAATATTCGTGCCGATCTGCGGGCCCATGGCGGTGACTGGGGCGCCCAGGGCTTCTGGGTGTTGCTGGTCTATCGCTTCGGGCGCTGGCGTTACGGGGTGCGCCCGGCGTTGCTGCGCAAGCCGCTGTCGCTGGTCTACAAAGTGCTGTTCAAGTGGGTGCAGATACTGACCGGCGTCGAGCTGCCCTGTGAGGTGCAGATCGGCCGGAACTTCGTCATCGATCACTTCGGCGGCATCATCATCAGCGGCTATGCGCGTTTCGGCGATGATTGCCGGATCCGCAACGGCGTGGTGGTGGGGTTGAAGAATGTCAGCGAACCGACCGCGCCGGTGTTCGGCAACAACGTCGATATCGGCGCCGGCGCCAAGGTGCTGGGCAACATCCGCATTGGCAACAACGTAGTGATCGGCTCCAACGCCGTGGTGCTGGTGGACGTGCCGGACGACTGCCTGGCGGTGGGGGTGCCTGCGACCGTCAAGGCGCGCAAGCCCGCCGAAGCGATGCCGTGTTCATGAGGCAGGCAACACTGCCCAGCGCCGGCAGGAGGGCGCCATGCTGACAGGGATTGGCGTTGTGGTGATCGGCCGCAACGAGGGCCAGCGCTTGCAGCGCTGCCTGACGTCACTGGCCGGTTGCGCACAGCAGGTGGTGTATGTCGACTCGGGCTCGACCGATGGCTCCCAGGCCTTGGCCCAAGGCCTGGGCGTCGAGGTGCTGGCGCTGGACATGACCCGGCCCTTTACCGCCGCACGGGCCCGTAACGAAGGCTTCGCCTGCCTGCAATCTTTGTTGCCGACACTACGCTACGTGCAGTTCGTCGATGGTGATTGCGAAGTCATGGACGGCTGGCTGCAGCAGGCGTGCGAATTTCTCGATGCACGGCCGGAAGTCGCGGTGGCGTGCGGTCGGCGCCGCGAGCGCTTCCCGCAGCATTCGGTCTACAACCTGCTGTGTGACCTGGAATGGGACACCCCGGTGGGCGAGGCCCGGGCCTGTGGGGGGGATGCGTTGATGCGTGCCGAGGCGTTCAGGGCCGTGGGCGGTTTTCGTGCGGGGCTGATCGCTGGGGAAGAGCCCGAGCTCTGTATTCGCCTGCGGGGCCGCGGCTGGAAGATCTGGCGCCTGCCCGCCGAAATGACCTTGCACGATGCCGCCATGACCCGTTTCAGCCAGTGGTGGCGGCGCAGCCTGCGCGCAGGCTACGCGTTCGCCGAGGGCACCTTCCTGCATGGCGCGCCTCCTGAGCGGCATTGGCAGCGTGAGTCGCGTCGTGCCTGGCTCTGGGGGCTGGGCATACCGCTGGCGATCGTGGCTGCGTGTGCATTGCTGGGGGGCTGGGGGTTGCTGCTGTTGCTGGCCTACCCGCTGCAGGCCGTGCGCCTGGCGCGCCGTGGTGGCCGCTCGGTTCGCGAGAACTGGCTGCAGGCGGTGTTCCTGGTGCTGGGAAAATTCCCGGAGATGGTCGGGCAGGTGCGGTTTCTGTTGAACCGGCTTACTGCCGGCAAGACGGTGTTGATCGAGTACAAGTGAGAGGCCCATGGCGTTCAGATCGTTACTCAAGAGTGTGCTCACTTTGCAACCCGGCTATTCATTGCGGGCGTTGAACAACAAGTGCAAATTGCTGGTGCTGATCATCACCCAGTGGACGGACCTGCGGCCGTTCCTGCGGCACATGGAAGCTGCGCTGGGCAAGGAAGGCTTCGACAGGCTCGGTGTCGATTGCATCGGCATGGTGCAGTGGCCCTATATCAGCAAATGCTGGTCGGTGCGTGAACGCCTCGACGCCGTGGCTTCGCACTACCAGGTGGTGACGGCGCAGTTCCCGACCCTGTTGCTGCTGGGCCGGGACGAGCGGCGGACCCTGTGCGACCTGTCAGGCATTTCTGCCGACTGCACCCTGGTGCTGGACCGGCCGATCTGGTTCAAGCGCGAAGGCGAATTGGTGCTGAACCTGTTCCAGGGCGACCTGCGCGTGGCGTCACTGGCCTTCACCCTGCAGCGCACGGCGGCAGGCCTGTGCCTGTTCATCGGCGCGGTGCAGGGGATCCACAAGGGCATCGACAGCGAACGCTCGCTGGCCATCTACCGCGACCTGACCAAGGACTTCGAAGGGCTGCGCCCGCGCAGCCTGCTGCTCGAGGCGCTCAAATGCGTGGCCAGGGCGGTCGGGGCTGACGGCCTATATGCGGTGGGCGACGCCTACCGGCACCATCGCCACCCCTACTTTGGCGCCGAAAAGTCCCAGGACCTGGCCGCCAACTACGACGCTATCTGGCTGGAGCATGGCGCAGTGCCCAGCGAGCGCGAAGACTTCTTCAGCCTCCCGCTGGCGGCGGCGCAACGTGCGGCAGAGGATATCGCACCGAAGAAACGCGCCATGTACCGCAGGCGCCAGGCCATGCTCGAGGCGTTGTTCGCGCAACTCGAAGCGGCACTGGCGGCCAGTGCGGGGAAACTGCAGGCACATCGGCAACGGCTGGGCTATGCCCTTGTGCTGCAGGAGGCCAGTGCGCCGACAGCCACGCATTCGCGGTTGGCAAAGATTGTGCAATTGTTCCGTCAGGCCCTGCGCGAACCCCGGGCGGATCAGCGTTTCATGGCGTATATACGCAAGGCCGGACTGTATCCGACCCTGAGAAAGGCGTGGCGAGAGCTGTTGCGCCATGGCCCGGCGCTGCTTTGGAAACCACCCGCCGAGCAGCGTCACGAGCTGCCCCTGGATGCCCCGGGCGTGGCGGCCAGCACGCTGTTCCCCGGGCACGTCGTGTTGATTTGCGAGAGCGACCCGGCACAAGCGCTCGATGGCCGCCCTGCGCAACTGCGGCAAATGCTGGCCGAGCTTGGCTATACCTGCACGATGGTGGACTGGGGCAATCCACAAGCCTGCCTGAATGCTCTGCAAACCTGCGCTGCAGTCATCCTGCACCGCCTGCCTTACTGTGCGCAGTTGTCGAGGCTGCTCGAAGAAGCCAGCCGCCTCAAGGTCACCTCTTGCTGGGATACAGACGAGCTGATCTTCGACCCGCAGGCGTATCGCCAGGGCAACGACCTGAACGGATTGAGCGACACAGACGTGGGTAAGCTGATGGCGGCCGTGGCCCTGCACCGACAGGCACTACTGGCGTGCGAGTGCGCGATCGCGTCGAATGCAGCACTGGCTGCGGCGATGCAGGAGGCGGGGGCCCGGCAAGTCACGGTGGTCGAGTGCAGCCAGCAGTTGGGGCAGGTCTTCCCAGCCCTATCTGGCGTTCGCCCACGCAGGGTGCTGTCGGCGAACATCTTCTTCGCCCCCAGGAGTTTCGGTGGCGCCACGGTTGTCGCCGAGCAGATGGCGCGGTTGCTGGCGGCCACTTCGCCCTGGCAGCAGTTCGTGTTCACATCGCTACCGCCGAGTGACACGGCCCCCTACAGCCTGTTCAGGTACCAGGCGCAGCAGGCTGCGGTGCTTGGCATCGGCCTGCCAGACCAGCGCTCGGCCCTTGAGGACTTCGAAAACCGCGCAACCCTGCCGCTGTTCGACGCCGTGCTCGAGCGCGTCGCCCCGGACCTTGTGCACCTGCATTCGATCCAGGGCCTGGGCGCACTGCTGGCCGAAAGCTGTGCGCGGGCGGGCATACCGTTCGTGGTGACCTTGCATGACGCGTGGTGGATCTGCGGGCGCCAGTTCATGATCAACGGCCACGGGCAATATTGCGGGCAAACGCGTATTCGCGCCGAAGTGTGTGCCGCCTGTGTCGAGGATGCGCCGCTGAACGCCTACCGTCAGCAGGCCCTGGCCGCCACCCTGCGCAAGGCCAGCCTGCTGCTGGCGCCAAGCCGCTTCGCCCGCGACCTGTACGTGGCCAATGGTTTCGATGCGGCGAAGATTCGCATCAACCGCAACGGCATCCTCGCCCCCGGTGCTGGCTACCACAAGCAGCCGGGGGCATTGCTGCGCTTCGGTTTCGTCGGTGGCAACACCGCGATCAAGGGCATCAATCTGATTACCCAGGCGTTTGCCGGGCTACCCCGCTCGGACTACGAATTGAAGGTGGTCGACAACCTGCTGCACCTGGGTTTTCGCTCGTTCAACCGGCACAGCGTGAAGATCCCGGGCACCGTCAGCATCATCCCCGGCTACACCCAGGACGACATCGACGCGTTCTTTTCCTGCATCGACGTGTTGCTGTTCCCGACTCAGTGGAAAGAGACCTTCGGCCTTGCCGTGCGCGAAGCGCTGGTGCGCGACGTCTGGGTGATCAGCACCGACGCGGGGGGCACGGTCGAGGACATCGTCGACGGGGTCAACGGCACCATCATCCCATTGAGCTCCGACCCAAGGTATCTGCGCCAGGCATTGGCCGATGCGCTCGAGCACCCGGAGCGCTTTGCGCACCTGCACAACGCTTTCAAGGGCAGCATCACGCTGTGCAGCGACCAGGCTCTGGAGCTCCAGGGCATCTATGCGGACGTCATCGAGGGCATTGCAACGGCAGACCCTGCGCCGTCAGCCATGAAAAGCCTGAAGTAGGGGGCCGGATGCCGCCTGGGCGGCCCAGCTCATTCATCACGCGGGTTTGGACTCGAATTCCTATGCGCATTGCTTATTTCATCAATCAGTACCCCAAGGTCAGCCACAGTTTCATTCGCCGTGAAATCCTCGCGTTGGAGCGCCAGGGTTTCGAGATTCAGCGCATTGCCTTGCGTGGCTGGGATGCCGAACTGCAGGACGACGAGGATGTGCAAGAGCAGGGCAAGACACAGTACGTACTGCAAGGCGGCGTGAACGCGCTGCTGAAGCCGGCGCTTCAGGTGTTGCGCCAGCAGCCCAGGCGCTTTTTCGCAAGCCTGTGGCTGGCCCTGCGCCTCGGCCGGCGAGCTGACCGGGCATGGCCCTACCACTTGATCTACCTGGCTGAGGCATGCCGTGTGCTGCAGTGGCTGCAGGCGTCGGGCGCGGTGCATGTGCATGCGCATTTCGGCACCAACTCGACCGAGGTGGTGATGCTGGCCCGCGCCTTGGGCGGGCCGGCCTACAGCTTTACCGTGCATGGCCCCGAGGAGTTCGACAAACCGCAGTTCCTGCATGTGGGCGAGAAGGTGCGGCGCGCCGCATTCGTCGCGGCGGTCAGTTCCTACGGGCGTAGCCAGCTGTTCCGCTGGGTGGCCCACGAGCACTGGGACAAGGTCAAGGTGGTGCACTGTGGCCTGGAGCGCAGCTTCCATGATGTGCCCGCCGTGGCTGCGCCCAGCGTGCCGCGGCTGGTGTGTGTTGGCCGGTTGTGCGAGCAGAAAGGCCAATTGCTGTTGCTTGAGGCCGCTCGGCTGCTGGCGGCGCAGGCGCTGGAATTCGAGTTGGTGCTGGCTGGGGACGGCGAAATGCGCGAGCAACTGGAAGCCCTGATCGCCCGGCACGGCCTGCAGGCGCAGGTGCGTATTACCGGCTGGATCAGCAGCGCACAGGTACGCGAGGAGATCCTCGCCGCCCGCGCGCTGGTGTTGCCAAGCTTCGCCGAGGGCTTGCCGGTGGTGATCATGGAGGCCATGGCCCTGCGTCGCCCGGTGCTGACCACCTATGTGGCGGGTATCCCCGAGCTGGTAACGCCAGGCGAGAACGGCTGGCTGTTCCCGGCGGGGGCCGTGGAGGAACTGGCCACGGCCATGGCCGATTGCCTGGCGCAACCTGCGCACGTGCTGCAGCGCATGGGGGAGGCGGCGTACCAGCGCGTGCTGCAACGCCATGACATCGATACCGAAGCGGCCCGGCTGGCCAGCTACTTCAAGGCATCCGCATGATCATCCTACTGAGCTGGCTGTTGGGCGCCGCGGCGCTGCTGATCCTGTTACCGGTACTGGTCCTGTTCGTCCAGGTGTTGCTGGGCTGCCTGCCCGCCCGGCCGCTGCCCATGGCCACAGGCAAGCGGGCACGGGTAGCGGTGCTGGTGCCGGCGCACGACGAGGCCTCGGTCATTCGTGCCACCCTCGCCAGCATCACCCCGCAACTGGCCGCAGGTGACCGCCTGCTGGTGGTGGCCGACAACTGCAGCGATGACACCGCCACGCTTGCCCGGCAGGCGGGCGCGCAAGTGGTCGAACGCCAGGATGACCGACTGCGGGGCAAGGGCTACGCACTGGATTTCGGTGTGCGCTACCTGGCGGACGACCCACCGCAGGTGCTGATCATCATCGATGCCGACTGCCTGGCGGACGCGGGCGCTATCGAGCGGTTGACGCGTTGCTGCAGCGAGACTGCGCGTCCCGTGCAAGCCCTCTACCTGATGCATGCGCCAGCAGGTGCCGGGCTGAAGGTACAGATCGCCGAGTTTGCCTGGCGGGTGAAGAACCTGGTGCGCCCGCGCGGGTGGGCGTGGTTGGGCCTGCCTTGCCAACTGATGGGCTCGGGCATGGCGTTGCAGTGGCGCGACCTTGCACTGATCGACCTGGCCCACGGCCACCTCGTCGAAGACCTGAAGATGGGGCTGGACCTGTGTCGCAACGGCAAACCACCGCTGTTCTGCCCACAGGCGCAGGTCTACAGCCAGTTCCCGAGCAGTGACGAAGGCCTGGCAATACAGCGCACTCGCTGGGAACACGGCCACCTCGGCGTTTTGCTTGCTGACGCCCCTCGGCTCCTGCTGAGCGCGTTGACTCGACGCAACGGGCGTCTGCTGGCCATGGCCATGGATCTGCTGGTACCGCCGCTGGCCCTGCTGGTGCTGACATTGATGGCATTGCTGGGCATTACCTGGTTGGCGTATGCGCTGTTGGGCATGTTGTTGCCGGCATTGCTGGCCACGCTGGCCATGGTCCTGCTGGGTAGCGCGGTACTACTGGCCTGGCTGCGCTTCTGCCGCGAGCAGATGCCCTTTTCGGTGTTGTTGTATGCGCCTTGTTACGCGGCTATGAAGATCCCGTTGTACCTGGGGTTTCTGGTGCGACGCCAGGTGGAATGGGTACGTTCGAAACGGGATGACAGCTGATGAAGGATCGTGCATGGCAACGGCGCTGGGCCACTGTCGTCGACAAACTGCAGGTAGTGGCTGACGCGGCTGATGAGCAACGGCTGCTCGACACCTTGTCGGCACCGCAAGCACCCACCGTGCTGGGCTTCGTC
The DNA here is from genome assembly GCF_003231305.1 of Pseudomonas sichuanensis. GTDB lineage: Bacteria > Pseudomonadota > Gammaproteobacteria > Pseudomonadales > Pseudomonadaceae > Aquipseudomonas > Aquipseudomonas sichuanensis. Next base: position 80,904 of record NZ_QKVM01000007.1, read on the forward strand.
AATGCCCACGCCATGAACCTGATGGCGGGAAATGGTGAATTCTACAAGGCGCTGGTGGCCGCCGACGTGTTGCTGCGAGACGGTTCGGGCATGGGGCTGCTGTACCGCCGTCTGGGCCTTGCGCCAGGGTTGAACATGAACGGCACCGATTTCATTCCCCGTGTGCTGGCGGCCTGCAAAGGCCGGCGGGTTGCCCTGTGGGGCACCCGGGAGCCTGCCCTGGCCCAGGCCGCGCAGCACTGCGAAGCCCGCTTCGGGGTGCGGCCGGTGTCGGTGCACGATGGCTTCGCCGACGTGGAGACCTATCTGCGGCTGGCCCGTGAACTGCAACCCGAGCTGATCGTGCTGGGCATGGGCATGCCCAGGCAGGAGCTGGTTGCAGCCCGGCTGGTGGCCGTTACCGGGCCATGCCTGATCGTGTGCGGCGGGGCGATCCTGGACTTTCTGGGGGGAGGGGTGGAGCGGGCCCCAGCCTGGGTACGACGGCTGGGCATGGAGTGGCTGTACCGCTTGTTGAAGGAACCCAGGCGCTTGTTTGGCCGCTATGTACTGGGTAACCCGCTGTTCGTGTTGCGCACCCTGGCCTGCAGCAAGATGCGTGGTTCAGCCGGTTCCAGTGTGCCGGGCAGTGAGCCCTGACCCGTCTCAATGGCGGCGCGCGCCGCAGCGATGGCGCAGTACTGCTACAGTGATATCAGTCGCCGCAATACAGAAAAAACAATAAACAGGCGAAATGCCGCATCAGCCCCTGAGTGAACGCCATCTTGGTGGCTCAACGCTCAAGCGAGCGCTTGAATCAGGGGGTCTTGCCGCATGCAGGGATCGATAATGCGCGCTCGTGTTCACGCCATCCGTGGCACCTCAATCACTGCAGTGAAATACAACCCCCGGCAGGCTTGCCGGGGTGAGACCGCTATCGCCAGTGGCCATGCCGCTGTCCAGGGTGGCCGGGGCAATTGCAACCGTTGATTTTGAATCGTGTTCAGCCTGATGGAAGAGTGTTCGCCACGCTCACATTGATCGCTCACATTGATGAGGCCTGACAATGGTTTTGGAACCCAGAAGCAGTCGTCCCGTACTCCAGCGCAGAAGCAACGTCAGCAACGCTGTGCAGGCGGGTCTTGACGGTATTGCGGTGACAGGTGTCGCCTGGTACCTGATCTACGAACAGTTTGGCTATATCACCTCCGACTACGTGATCATGCTGCTGTTGCTGATCGGCGCGCTGGCAGTCATCTACGACCACTACGCCATCTACCGCACCAACGTCGGCTTGACGGTCAAGGCCTTCAGGCTGTTCAAGGCCTGGTCGGCGACGTTCTGCTTCCTGGTGGTGATGGCGTTCCTTACCAAACAGAGCGAATCGTATTCGCGGCTGCTGGTCGGGGAGCTGTTCGTCATCGGCTATTTCGTCCAGCTGTTCCTGCACATCGCCGTGCGCGAAGTGCAGAAGCGCTTCATGGCCCATGCCTACCGCATGGAAAACGCGCTGATCATCGGCAACGGTGAATTGGCCGATTTCCTTTACCGCAAAATCAGCAACAACCCCTGGTTCGGCGAGCGGGTGGTGGGTTGTGTGTTGTTCGACGAAGCTGACGCCGCGCAGCGGGCCGAGGGGCAGGAGGGGCCGCCCGTGCTTGGGCATATTCGCGCGCTCGACGAGATCGTCGCGCAGCACGCCATACGTACGGTGTACCTGGTAACGCCGCTCGGCGGCTCCGAAGTGATCAACGATATCTACTTGAAGCTGCTGGAAAAATGCATTGCCGTGAACTGGGTGCCGGATATTTTCTCGCTGCGCCTGATCAACCACAGCGTTCGCGAAATCGCCGGTATTCCGGTACTGACCTTGTCCGAGACACCTTTGACCGGCATGAGCCTGTTCCTCAAGAACGTCGAGGACCGGGTGCTGGCGGCGCTGATCCTGCTGTTCATCTCGCCAATACTGCTGGTTGTCGCCTTGGTCATCAAGCTCGATAGCCCTGGGCCGGTGTTCTTCCGCCAGGAGCGCATGGGCTGGACCGGCGAATCGTTCCGTATCTGGAAATTCAGGAGCATGCATGTGCACCAGCCCGAGGCCGGCGTGCTCCAGCAGGCCCAGAAGAACGACCCGCGCTTGACCCGGGTGGGCGCCTTCATCCGTCGTACCAGCCTGGACGAGCTGCCCCAGCTGTTCAACGTGCTGACCGGGGAGATGTCGCTGGTGGGCCCGCGCCCCCATGCGCTGCAGCACGACACGCAGTACTCCCAGGACATCGTCGACTACTTTGCCCGCCACAACATCAAGCCCGGCATGACTGGCCTGGCCCAGGTACGTGGCTTCAGGGGCGAAACCAAGGACATCGCGCAGATGGTCCAGCGCGTCAATTCCGATATCGAGTACATCAACAACTGGTCGCTGTGGCTCGACTTCGTGATTCTGGTGCGTACGCTCAATGCCTTCACCGGCAAACACGCCTACTGAGCACTGTCGGGCTGACCGGCGGGCCGACGGCCGGTCACACATCCCGGCACGCAGCACTACACTTGCCCGGTGATGGCGACCTGCCTGCATCGGCCTGGTCGCCCCTTCAAGGATGAAAGACCCAGCCACTGTCGATCCGCAGCGCGGACCGGCGGTGTCCTGCAAGGAGACGCAGGTCGATGGTCATCAAGCGAACGAGCATGGTTCGCGTGCCAGCAATGGCCCGTGAGCCGTCGAAAAGTGGCAATGAACTCCAGGGGGCGGTCGAAGGGTTGCTGGCCAGCCCGCTGTTCGTCAAGTCGCGGCGCCTGGGCAGCCTGCTCAGTTACCTCGCCCAGCGCAGCCAGCAGGGCGGCGAGGGCATCCCCAGCGAATACGATATCGGCATCGCGGTGTTTCGCCGGGATCCTGCGGTGTACTGCACGGGCGACGACCCGGTGGTACGGGTGCAGATCGGTCGCCTGCGGCGCAAGCTTGCGGACTATTACGCCACGCATGGGGCTCATGAGCCGTTGCGCCTGAGCGTGCCTGCCGGTGGTTATCGGCTGTGCTGCGAACGGTGGGGCGCGCCGTTGGCCGATGGTCGGCCGGCGGTACTGTGCGTGCGGCCGTTCAGTTGCCTGACCAACCTGGGTGGGGCGTTCGCGCGGGGGTTGGGCGAGGAGTTGTGCGACTTGCTGTTCCATGGTTTCGAGCGTGCCTCGGTGCGCGTGCGCTTACCACGGGGGGCACCGACGCCAGGCGAACTCACCCATGAGCATGCCTACCTGCTTGAGGGCAGTGTGCGGGCCGAAGCCAACCGTGTGCGGGTGGCGGTGCGTCTGCTGGACGTGGGTGCTGGCAGCCTGCTCTGGTCGGCCCGCTTCGACCGAGGCGGACCATTGCTGATCGCCACCGAGCAGGAGCTGGCCGAGGCCATCTGCCACTGCGTGATCGGTCAGTTCGTCCGGCACGCAGGGTGATACCGCCGGGGCGAACCCCGGCGGCCAAGGCTCAGGAAGGGATGATCCACTTCTGGTCGGAGTACATGTAGGTGGCGCTGTTGGCGAAGGTCAGGTCGATCTCCTGGGCATTGGAGCGTGAGCTGCTGAACATGGTGCTGGTCTGCACGTCCTGTTGGAACCACACCAGGATGCTTTCCTTCGGCGTGAGGCTGGTGCTGCCCTGTACGACCGCACTGGTGGCCACGTAGATCGGCGTGCTCACCTGCTTGCCGTCGATGCCGGTGGACAGCTGGTTGACGCCCGGATGGATCGAACCGTACTTGTTGATCAAGGTGACCGCCGTTTCCGGTCCACCGGTGGAAGGCGCCCCGAGTATGCCTGCATCGTCGAGGATCGATTGTTGCCCGAGGCCGATGGTGACGATATTGGTGGCCGTGGTCACCGTGACATTGTCCTGGAAGGTGTTGGTGCCAAACAGCTGGTACTGGGGCGTCCAGCTGAAAGTGTTGTTCATCAGGTACTTGTCGTAGGACTGCCAGACCACGTTGTACGCAGCGTCTCCGACCTTCTTGGCGAAGCACAGCTTGTACTTCCCGTCCTTGAGAGTACGCAGGTCATCGGCGGCAATCTGGATGTTCACCGATTTGGTAACGGCATCGGTGATGGTGCGGAACAGATTGGCGTAGTGGCTTTGCTCCAGGGGCTGGGTTCGGCCAAGCAGGGCCTTGACCGCTTGTTGCACCTGTTCCTGGCGCTGTTGGGCGACGGCGAGCTGTTGTTTGCTTGCGGCATTCGAATTGCTCATGGTGTCCCTCTGTCCTTGTTGAGTGATGGTTGCCGAATTCCGGCCTGTGCCGGCGTGTCGACCAGGCCACTTTAGGCGGAGCAGGAGGGCCGGCGAAGTATCACGGTGTTACAAGGCAGCGGCTGTTATGCCGCCCATTCAAATGAACAAGGGCCGCAATGCGGCCCTTGTTACTCGTGCAAGTACGCAAGCAAGGCTTAGGCCGTGCTCTTAACGTTGGCGTCGGCCCAGGTGAAGTTCCAACTGGTGCGCTTGCCCTTGGCCACTTCGATGAGCTTGTTTTCGTAGGTCGTGTGGCTGATCTCGCCGGTGAATGTCAGTTTACGAGCGCTGTTGTCGCCTGTGACTTCGCCCGGCGTGCCGTTGCTCAGGATCATCGCTTTCTTGAGGTCCTCTGCGGATGGCGCGCTGGCCTGGTTCTTCTCGACGATTACGAAATGCATGGTTACACCTCCTGTGTGGGTTGATCCTCGGCACGGCGCGGCGCGCAGGCCGAGGGGCACACTCTAGGCGCGGGAGGGGCAGGGGCTTAAGTTACAAGGGCGGCGGCGAAGTAACAGTGCGTAACGCCAGGTTGGATACACCGAGTGGCCCTACACACCAGGCAGTGACAACGGGTGCAACGCCCTGAATCCCTGCGCCTCCTCCACCAGCCAGTCATGCACTGCCCGGGCGCCGGGCTGGGTCAGCCCGCCGGGCGGGTAGTGCAGCACGTAGCGCTTGTGGTTGGCGATCGGTACGCCGAACGGCACGATCAGCGCCCCGCGCTCAAGTTCATCGTTGAGCAGGGTGCGTCGGGCGATGGCCACGCCGACACCGGCAATCGCCGCCTCGATGGTCAGGTGGTTGCGGTTGAAGGTATGGCCACGGCGCACGTCCAGCCCGCCGGCGCCGATACCGTCCAGGTAAAACTCCCATTCGGCATATTCCGAGCTGCCGCGCCAGGCGGTGATGTCGTGCAGCAGCGGATAGTGCACAAGGTCCGTCGGCCCGTGCAGCGGCGGGCGGCCGCGCAGCAGAGCAGGGGAGCAGACCGGGAAGATCTGTTCATCCAGCAATGGGGTGGACAGCATGCCTGGGTAGCTGCCGTCGTTGAGGTCGATGGCCAGGTCGAAGTCATCCGGGTGCAGGGCCTGGTTGCTGTCCTCGGCCACCAGGCGCAGCTCGATGTCGGGGTAGCGCTGCTGGAAGCGCGGCAGGCGCGGCGTCAGCCATTTGGCCAGGAACGACGGGATCGAGCGCAGGCGCAAGGTGCCCCGGATCTCGCCGGCATCCAGGCGCAACAGCTCGGCCTCGATGCTGCCGTAGGCCTCGGCCACGGTCTGTGCCAGGCGCTGCCCCTCGGCCGACAGCTCGACGCCGCGGGCGCGGCGCAGGAACAGGCGATAGCCCAGGCGCTCTTCCAGTTGGCGCATCTGCTGGCTGACTGCGCCGGGGGTGATGTGCAGCTCTTCTGCACAGCGGGTGAATGACAGGTGCCGCGCCGCGCAGGCAAACACATGCAGCCAGACGTATACCTGGCCGTTGAGTGGCCCCTTCATCGTTTAGTCCTGCTAAAGGCTTGTGTAGGAAGTTTCGTTGGTCATGCCGACCTGAGCGCGTCAGTATCGCCCAACTTTGTAATACCGTTCAATTTTTCCGGAGATCCGTGGTGCGCGTTGTACGGCTGCCACGGTCAGGCATTAGCATGGCTATCAGTGTTTTCGACCTTTTCAAGATTGGCATCGGCCCATCGAGCTCCCACACCGTCGGCCCCATGCGCGCCGCGGCAACCTTCGCCCTGGCACTGCGCGAGCGCGGCCTGCTGGCCCAGGTGAGCCGGGTCGAGGTCCGTCTGTACGGCTCGCTGTCGGCCACCGGGGTTGGCCATGCCACCGACCGTGCCTGCCTGTTGGGCCTGATGGGCCAGTGGCCGGACCGCATCGACCCGCACAGCATCGAGCCACGCATCGACCAGTTGATGCAGGAGCAGTGCCTGATGCTCGATGCCAGCCATCCGATCGAGTTCCAGTACAGCCGTGACATGCGCCTGCTCGACGAGAGCCTGGCTTACCACCCCAACGCCATGACCTTGGAAAGCTTCGACGCCCAGGGCAGCCAGTTCAGCCAGACCTACTATTCGGTGGGTGGCGGCTTCATCGTCGAGCAAAGCGAAATCGACGCACCCCAGGCTGGCAGCGCCGAGGTCGAGCTGCCCTACGAGTTTTCCAGTGCAGAGGAACTGCTGGCACTGTGCAAGCAGCATGGGCTGAGTGTCAGCCAGCTGATGCTGGCCAACGAGCGCGCCTGGCGCTCGGAAAGCGAGATACGCGAAGGCCTGCTGAACATCTGGGCCGCCATGCGCGAGTGCGTGGTCAACGGCCTGCGCAACGAAGGCATCCTGCCCGGCGGGCTCAAGGTCAAGCGCCGCGCCGCGCGCCTGCACCGCAGCCTGCAGGAGCTGGGCAAGCCCAACGTGATCGGTTCGACCCTCAGCGCCATGGAGTGGGTCAACCTGTTCGCCTTGGCGGTCAACGAAGAGAACGCCGCCGGCGGACGCATGGTCACCGCGCCCACCAACGGCGCGGCCGGGATCATCCCGGCGGTGCTGCACTACTACATGAAATTCAACCCCGGCGCCTGCGACGACGACGTGGTCACCTTCCTGCTGGCGGCGGCAGCGGTGGGCATCCTGTGCAAGAAGAACGCCTCGATTTCCGGCGCCGAAGTGGGCTGCCAGGGCGAGGTCGGTTCGGCCTGTTCGATGGCTGCCGCTGGGCTGGCCGAAGTGTTGGGCGCCACGCCGCCCCAGCTGGAAAATGCCGCCGAGATTGCCCTGGAACATAACCTCGGGCTGACCTGCGACCCGGTCGGTGGCCTGGTCCAGGTACCGTGCATCGAGCGCAACGCCATTGCCGCGGTCAAGGCGATCAATGCCGTGCAGATGGCCTTGCGCGGCGACGGCGAGCATTTCATTTCCCTCGACCAGGTGATCCGCACCATGCGCGATACCGGTGCCGACATGCACGCCAACTACAAGGAAACCTCGCGCGGCGGCCTGGCCGTGGCGTTCGTCGAGTGCTGACGGAACGCCAGGCATGCACTTGACCGCTGTAGGAGCAACTGCCTTGCTCAACTGCTAAAGCTAGCGCGATCCCTGTGGGAGCGGGCTTGCCCCGCGAACACGGGCGAAGCCCGTGCCACCCCGCGCGACACAAGGCCGCTCCTACAGAAGCCATGCAACCCATGAGGCCGGCAAGCCGGCTCCCACACTGCAACACCCGCTGTACCTGCGACAAAAACAACTACAAGGCGATACCCATGACTGATGTACAAAGCACCACGACCCTTCGTGCGGATTCGGCTGCCCCGGCTACGGCCTCGGGCTCGACCACCTGGAACCGCCACGACACCACCTGGGCCCTGGGCCTGTATGGCACCGCCATCGGTGCCGGCACCCTGTTCCTGCCGATCAACGCTGGCGTCGGCGGCTTCTGGCCGCTGCTGATCCTGGCGTTGCTGGCGTTCCCCATGACCTTCTTCGCCCACCGCGCACTGACCCGCTTCGTGCTGTCCGGGCGCAAGGGCGGCAGCGAAGACATCACCGAGGTGGTGGAAGAGCACTTCGGCGTTGGTGCCGGCAAGCTGATCACCCTGCTGTATTTCTTCGCCATCTTCCCGATCCTGCTGGTGTACAGCGTGGCGCTGACCAACACCCTCACCAGCTTCTTCGAACACCAGCTGCACCTGAACGCGCCGCCCCGCGCACTGCTGGCGCTGCTGCTGATCTGCGGCCTGATGATCATCGTGCGCTGCGGTCAGCAGCTCATCGTCAAGGCCATGAGCCTGCTGGTCTACCCCTTCGTCGCTTCGCTGCTGTTGCTGGCGCTGAGCCTGATCCCCAACTGGAACGGCGCGTTCTTCGCCCAGGCCAATGAGGGGCTCAGTGCCTCGAACCTGATGCTCACCTTGTGGTTGGCGATCCCGGTGATGGTGTTTTCGTTCAACCACTCACCGATCATCTCGGCCTTTGCCGTCGACCAGAAACATCGCTACGGCGCTGACGCCGACCGCAAGAGCGGCCGCACCCTGGCCACTGCCCACGTGATGATGGTGCTGACGGTGATGTTCTTCTGCTTCAGCTGCGTGCTGGCCCTGAGCCCGGAGAATCTGGCCGAGGCCAAGGCGCAGAACATCTCGATCCTGTCGTACCTGGCCAACCACTTCCAGACCCCGGTGATCGCCTTCGTTGCGCCGCTGATCGCGCTGGTGGCGATCACCAAATCGTTCCTGGGCCATTACATCGGCGCCAGCGAAGGCTTCCAGGGCATGATCGTCAAGAGCCTGCGTGGGCGTGGCAAAGTCTGGCCGGCCAAACGCCTTGAGCGTGCCACGGCGTTGTTCATGGTGGTGACCTGCTGGGCGGTGGCCACACTCAACCCGAGCATCCTTGGCCTGATCGAAGGCCTGGGTGGCCCGGTGATCGCCTGCCTGCTGTTCCTGATGCCGATGTACGCGGTGCACAAGGTGCCGGCGCTGCGTCAGTACTCGGGCAAACTGTCGAATGTGTTCGTCGTGTTGATTGGTTTGATCACGCTGTCGGCGATCGTCTACACCTTCGTCGCCTGATCTTTCGTCGCCAGATGCAACAAGGCCGCTGTCCGGCAGGGACAGCGGCCTTGTTGCATCTGGCGACGGCAGTGGGCTACTTGGTCTTGTGCTGCAGCGCCACAAAGCTGCGACGCATGTCGCTGGCCCAGCCATCGAGTACCGGCTTGACGTCGGCCAGGGTGAGTTTCTGCGTGTCGTTTTCCAGCTCCTTGCCGCTGCCTTTGCGCACCACCTGGGCCAGCACTTTCTGGCTGGCGCCATCGAGGAAGGCCGCCTCTACCGCGATGTCCACGTCCTGGTCACGCCCACCAGCGGCGGTGTTGACCGCTGCTGCCACCAGCGCGATGGGGATGACTTCGTAGGGCTTGAGGCCTTGGTTGCTGGTGGCCACGGCGGTGATCGCCGGGCGCACCACGATGGTGTTCGGCCCAGGCTCCTTGACCAGCGTCAGCACACTGCCCAGCTCGCGACGCATGGCTTCGTTGAAGTAGCGGGTGATCTCCTGCAGGGTCTGCGCCGAGATCACGTCGGTCGGTTGTGGTTTTGGATAGAACTGGCTCGGCTCGATGAACACCTTGGTGTACTGGCTGGCTTTCAGGTTCGGGTCGACCCAGCGCATCACCGGCGCGCCAGAGACGCTTTCGGCCGGTTTCAGGCGGCTGTAGTCCTTGAGAAAGCCGGAGTAATCCTTGGGGTCGACGCGGTTGCTGGAGCAGGCAACCAAAGCAAGCAGGGCTGCGCACAACAGGGTGGTGCGAGGCAGTTGCATCATGATGGCGGTGTCCATGAGTGAATTGGCCAGAACAACGCTAGCAGGTGCTTGGCGGAAGGCCAGCATCCCGTTCGATTCTCATTGCCGTTTCGCACGTCCACCCCCGAAGCAGCCGACTTTTCATTCAATCCGGAAGCTGGAAAGGTGTGCCCTTTACGGGTATGGTTTGGAGCGTTGGACATGGAAGTCTATAAAAGAAGGGAGTTCACCCGCTGGCAACTCAGCGAGAACCTCCCGGATTGCGTGCTGTGCAAGGCTGTCGAGGAAATGCAATGCGGGCTGGTGGATACCAGCCTAGGCGGGCTGCTGTTCAAGAAGCGCATCGCCGGTCGCGGTGCCGGAAAGCGCGGCAGCTATCGCACGCTGCTGTCAGCCCGCATCGGCAGCCGCTACGTGTTTCTGCATGGATTTAAAAAGAACGACCTGGTGAATGTCACGCCCAGCGAGCAGAAGGCGTTGCAGTTTGCCGGCAAGGTATTCCTGGATTTATCACCGCAGGCGTTGACCAAAGCTCTGGGCTGCGGTGTCTTGATGGAGGTCCACTGTGACCAGCAAACTCATTGAATCATTGCGTGATGACCTGAGTGCCCTGGAGCGGGCGGGCGCGGTCGGCAAAGTCACGCTGCGCGATTTCGAAGCGATCTGCCCGGCGCCCGTGCGGGCGTTCACTGCCCAGGACATCAAGCAACTGCGTGAAACCCTCAATTTCAGCCAGCCGGTGTTCGCCCTGCACCTACATACCAGCACTTCCACGGTGCGCAAGTGGGAGCAGGGCGAAACACGTCCGGCGGGGCCTGCGTTGAAACTGCTCAATGTCATCGCTGACAAAGGCCTGCAGGCCATCCTTTGAGCAAAGCCCGTCAGCCCAACGCCTCACGCAGTCGGTACCACAACATCCCCAGTGCCAGCAGCGGCGAGCGCAATGCCTTGCCGCCGGGGAAGGTCAGGTGGGGCACTGAGCTGAACACGTCGAACCCGTAACTGGCCTGGGTGGCGATGGCCTCGGCCAGCAGTTTCGCCGTCCAGTGGGTAGTGTTCAAGCCATGCCCGGAATAGCCCTGGGCATAGAACACATTGGGGTGCTGGCTGAGCCGGCCGACCTGCGGGAAGCGGTTGGCGGTGATACCGATCATGCCGCCCCATTGGTAGTCCAGGCGCACATCGGCCAACTGCGGGAACACCTTGAGCACCTTGGGTCGCATGTAGGCGCCGATGTCCTTCGGGTCGCGCCCGGAGTAGTGGCAGGCGCCGCCGAACAGCAGCCGGTTGTCGGCAGTGAGGCGGTAATAGTCCAGGCCGACTTTTTGGTCGCACAGCGCCATGTTCTGCGGGATCAGCGCCCGGGCAACGCGTTCGGGCAGCGGCTCGCTGGCCACTACATAGCTGCCGGCAGGCAACACTTTGCCGCTCAGGCGCGGTTCCAGTTCGTCGAGGTGGGCGTTGCAGCCCAGCACCAGGCTCTGGGCGCGGACCTTGCCGCGCGCAGTGTGCAGGGTCACGGTGTTGCCATGCTCGATGCGCAGCACCGGGCTCTGCTCGAAGATCTTCACGCCCAGGCCATGGGCGGCGCGTGCTTCGCCCTGGACCAGGTCGAGCGGGTGCAGGTGGCCCGAGCCCATGTCCACCAGGCCACCGGCATATTGGTCGCTGGCGACGATTTCATGCATGCGATCGGCGCCGATCAGCCGGGTTTCGTGGCGGTAGCCGAGGTCGGCAAGTTCGCGCTGCTCGTCTTCGAAGGCGGCGAACTGCGCCGGGGTGTTGGCCAGCTCGCAGAAGCCCCAGCGCAGGTCGCAGTCGATGTCGTACTGCTCGATGCGCCGCGCCACCAGCGCCACCGAGTCGATGCCGGCCTGCTTGAGGTAGCGCACGCCGTCCTGGCCGACGTGCCGGGCAAAGCCCGAAACGTCATGGCCGATGCCGCGGATCAGCTGGCCGCCGTTGCGCCCGCTGGCGCCCCAGCCGATGCGCCGGGCCTCCAGCAAGATCACCGTAAGGCCGCGTTCGGCCAGTTCCAGGGCAGCGTTGACCCCGGTCAGGCCGCCGCCGACCACGCACACGTCGGCTTGCAGGTCCTGGTCGAGAACCGGGTAGGGCGCTGCCTTGCGCGCCGTGGCGGCGTAGTAGGAGGCAGTGTGTTCAGTCATGTGAGGCATGGGTGTGCTCGACTCAGCGGTTGGACTTGATCTTGCTCCAGGAGCGGGTCATCTGCCGCAGGATCGGCGGGCTCGGCATGGTGGAAACATACAGCTTGTCCAGCACCTCCTGGGGCGGGTAGATCTCGGGGTTGTTCACCAGTGCCGGGTCCATGTCGGCCTTGGCATCCGGGTTGGCGTTGGCATAGCCGACCGTGGCGCTGACCTTGGCGATCACCTTGGGGTCGAGCAGGTAGTTGATGAACGCCAGGGCTTGTTCGGGGTTCTTGGCATCCTTGGGGATCGCCAGCAGGTCGAACCACAGGTTGCTGCCTTCCTTGGGGATGCTGTAGGCGACCTTGACGCCGTTGCCGGCCTCCTCGGCACGGTGAGCGGCCTGGAACACATCGCCGGAGTAGCCGAAGGCCACGCAGACATCGCCGTTGGCCAGGTCGGAAACGTACTTGGAGGAGTGGAAGTAGGTGATGTACGGGCGCAGCTCCAGCAGGCGTGCCTCGGCCTTTTTATAGTCGTCGGCCTTCTCGCTGCGTGGGTTCATGCCCATGTAGTTGAGGATGGCCGGGAACAGTTCGTCGGGCGAATCCATGAACGCCACGCCGCACTGCTTGAGCTTCTTCAGGTTCTCTGGCTCGAACAGCACTGCCCAGGAATCGATCCTGTCGATGCCCAGCACCGCCTTCACTTTATCGACGTTGTAGCCAATGCCGTTGGTGCCCCACAGGTAAGGCACGGCGTACTGGTTGCCCGGGTCGTTCTGCTCAAGCTGCTTGAGCAGTTCCGGGTCCAGGTGCTGCCAGTTCGGCAGCTTGCTGCGGTCCAGCGGCAGGAACGCGCCGGCCTGGGCCTGGCGGGCGAGGAAATGGTTGGACGGCACGACCACGTCGTAGCCGGTGCGTCCGGCCAGCAGCTTGCCTTCCAGGGTTTCGTTGGAGTCGAACACGTCATAGACCACCTTGATCCCGCTGCTGGCCTGAAAGTCCGCCAGGGTGGTATCACCGATGTAATCGGTCCAGTTGTACACGCTCACCGTCGGCTGGGCCTGGACGGCAGCGCCGAACAACAGGGCGAAGGTTGCGGGAATCAGGGCTTGCGGATGACGCATGTCGACACCTCGTTGGTCTTGTTCTTGGTCGTGGTATTAACGATGGTTCAGTGTTGGGGCATCGTGGGAGCGGGCTTGCCCCGCGATTGGGCTGATGGCCTCGTCGCGGGGCAAGCCCGCTCCCACAAGCTGTGTGATTGATCAGACGCTGAGCAACAGGAACTCACGTTCCCACGAACTGATCACCCGCTTGAAGTTCTCGTGCTCGGCGCGCTTGACCGCCACGTAGCCCTGGACGAACTGCTGGCCCAGGTACTGCTGCACCACTTCACAATCTTCCATGTGCTGCAACGCGTCCTCGATGGTGATCGGCAGGCGCAGGTTGCGTCGTTCGTAAGCGCGGCCCTGCACCGGTGCACTCGGCTCGAGCTTCTCGACCATGCCGATATAGCCGCACAGCAGGCTCGCGGCGATGGCCAGGTACGGGTTGGCATCGGCACCCGGCAGACGGTTTTCCACGCGCATCGCCTCGGGGCTTGAGGTGGGTACGCGCAGGCCGGCGGTACGGTTTTCTTCACCCCACTCGACGTTCACCGGCGCCGAGGTGTCGGGCAGGAAACGGCGGAACGAGTTGACGTTGGGCGCGAACATCGGCAGCAGCTTGGGGATGTACTTCTGCAGGCCGCCGATATGGTGCAGGAACAGCTCGCTCATGCTGCCGTCTTCGTTGGCGAAGATCGGCTTGCCGGTGGCGATGTCGACCACGCTCTGGTGCAGGTGCATGGCGCTGCCCGGCTCGTCGGTGATCGGTTTGGCCATGAAGGTGGCGGTGACGTTGTGCTTGAGCGCCGCTTCGCGCATGGTGCGTTTGAACACGGTGATCTGGTCGGCCAGGTCCAGTGCGTCGCCATGGCGGAAGTTGATCTCCATCTGCGCCGGGCCGTCTTCGTGGATCAGCGTGTCCAGGTCCAGGCCTTGCAGTTCGCACCAGTCGTAGACGTCCTCGAACAGCGGGTCGAATTCGTTGGCGGCGTCGATGGAGAACGACTGCCGGCCACTTTCGGCGCGGCCCGAGCGGCCCAGCGGCACTTGCAGTGGCAGGTCCGGGTCTTCACAGCGTTGCGTGAGGTAGAACTCCATCTCTGGCGCGACGATTGGCTGCCAGCCCTTATCGGCGTAGAGCTTGAGCACCTTTTTCAGCACGTTGCGCGGCGACAGCTCGATGGGCTTGCCCTGCTTGTCGAAGGTGTCGTGGATCACGATCGCGGTAGGTTCGATGGCCCACGGGATCTGGTACACCGCGGTGGGGTCGGGGCGGCAGACCATGTCGATGTCGGCGGCGTCGAGCAGGCTGTAGTAGATGTCATCGTCGACGTAGTCGCCGGTCACGGTCTGCAGCAGCACGCTCTCGGGCAGGCGCATGCCGCGCTCGTGGAGGAACTTGGCGGTGGGGGCGATCTTGCCGCGGGCGATGCCGGTCAGGTCGCTGATCACGCATTCGACTTCGGTGATCCGGTGTTCTTTCAGCCAGGTGGACAGCTGATCGAAGGGGGCGTTCATACAAACCTCTTGGTTGGGTAGTTGTGGTGGGAAGCATGGCGTTCATCGCGTAGGGCACTTCCCACAGGTGACGCTGAGGACTATCTTGGGCGCAGCCCCCTGGGCTGATCTATCCACTTTCTCCGTCAATGAATGCACCAAAAGAGTGCAACTAGGACAGCGCGTGACAACGCCAATCGCCTTGCAGGTTCAGGATTTCCACACCACCGATGTGACCGAACAGACCCGCGTCACCCCCGGCTGGCAGCAGCAGTACCGGCAGATGTCCCCCGGGCATTTCAACGGCCAGCTGCGCTGGCTGGGGCTTGAGGGCGTGGAGGTTTACGAGGAGCGCCTGAACACCCGGGTCGAACAGTTCTTCCGGGCCCCCAGCGGTGCCCTGGCGTTCTGTTTCGACCGCAGCGAAAACAGCCTGTACCTGCTGAACGAAGACAGCCGCAACATCTGGATCACCCCGGAGAACTACCAGGAGGTGGCGGTGGTGTTCGAGCAGCCGTTCCTGGCCAGCCACGGGTTGGATGTGGAGCGCTTGCGCGGGTTGTTCATGGTGCCGCTGAGTTGCCAGCAAAACGCTCTGTTCGGCAATTGGCTCAGCGCCACGCTGACCCGCCTGGGCCAGGCCGATTGCCCGCTGGAGGGCAGGGCGCTGGCGGAGCAGTTGCTGGAGGACTGCCTGTTCATTCTCGACAACGCCGGGCAGCGTCTGCAAGGCGATGCCCTGGGGCGGCGCGACGAGGAACGGGCGATCATGCGCCGGGTCAGCGAATGGGCGGCCGATTGCCCCGACGAGACCCTCAACCTGGTGCAGTTGGCCAAGGTCGCCGGGGTTTCCGTGCGTCAGTTGCAGCAGGCGTTCAAGGGCTTTACCAACCTGCCGCCGGCGCACTGGTTGCGCCTGCGCAGGCTCAACGGGGCACGGCGGGATCTGTTGGCGGGGGATGCGACCGTGGCCGAGGTGGCCATGCGCTGGTCGTTCTGGCACCTGGGGCGGTTTTCCGAAAGCTACCGACAGTTGTTTCGCGAGTTGCCGAGCGAAACGCTAAAGCGCGCGCGCGGCGCCTAGTGCCTGGAGCCGCGAACACCGGCGAAGCCGGTGCCATGCACGGTGTCGTCTGCTTAGCGGCTAAAGCCGCTCCCACAGGGTTCGTGCATTCCCCAGGATTGCACAGTACCTGTGGGAGCGGGTTTACCCGCGAACACTGGCAGAGCCGGTGCCATCCACCGCGCCGCTCGCTTCGCGGCTAAAGCCGCTCCCACAGGGGTGTGATTATTGGCCTGTGCCGCAGCCAGATGATCTGCCACCAGGGTAAATAACTGCTAGGGTGCCCACCGCAGCCCTCGTTCAGGTCAGGTATGGATACCGAACAGCATCCCCGTTTCACCTACCAGAAAGTCCACCGCTACCTCAGCCACTGGCTCGACGCGCGAGCGCCGGGGCAGGCGCACCGGCTTCCCTCGCTGCGCGAGGTCGCCCGGCAGTTGCAGGTGTCGTTGTCCAGTTGCAAGCAAGGCTTCGCCCTGCTCGAGTCCCAAGGACGCATCCAGGCGCGGCCCAAGGTCGGCTACTTCAGCGTCGTCCAGGCGCCCACTGTACCGCTGCCGGCCACGGCCAACCTGCTCGATCGGGTCTTCGCCAGCGCCCGGCAGCCGGGCATGCTGGCCTTGAGCAGCGATGCCCCGGCCATGCTGGGCGCCCTCGATGGCCCGTTGCTGTTGCTCGAACGCGAGCTGCTGCGCCGCACACCTGCGGCTGAACTGCCGCCTTTCCAGCCGCTGGGCGAACCGCAGCTGCGGGCGGCGCTGGCGCACGATTACAGCCAGGCCTCATGCGAACCGTGGCAGGCCGACCAGGTGTTCATCGGCCCGGACCTGCGCAGCGTGTTCGATCTCGCCCTCCAAACGTTGATCCCCGCAGGTTCTGTGGCGCTGGTCGAGTCGCCGTGTTCCTGGTTGATACTGCGCCGGCTGCGTGCGGCGGGCCTGCAGGTCTTCGAGGCGCCGCTGGACCGGGAGGGCCGGATGGACCTCGATGCCGTGGCCCGGATGCTGGAGACCACGCCCGTGCGCGTGGCTGTGTTGTCATCCCGGGTCAACACCCCGCAGGGCAACGCGATGCCGGCAGCCGACAAACGACGCCTGTGCGACTTGCTGGCCCGGCATCGGGTGTGGCTGTTCGAGAACGACAGCTACGGAGGCTTGTGCGCCGACCTTCCGGCGTACCGGGAACACGCCGACCCGCAGCGGGTGCTGGTGTTCGCCAGCTTCGACAAATGCATCGGCGCCGAGGCCCCATTCGCCTACCTGTTATGCCGCAGCGCGACGGCGCCCCTGGCCGAAGCGTTCTTCGCCCGTGGCTTTCGCCTGCCAACCTATCGCCAGCGGGCCATCGCCGGGCTGTACGGCTCCGCGCGCATCGACCGACAACGGACGTTGCTGGGTCGACAACTCGCCGCCAGCGCGGCGCGGATGGCCGCGCTATTGAAGCAGCATGCCGATGACTGCCTGCAAGGCGCCATGCCCCAGGCCGGAGCCACATTCTGGTTGCGCGCCACGCGCTCGGTGGACATGGACGTGGTCTGCGAGAAACTGCTTGGCGAGGGCATTGTCATCGCGCCCGGCTCGCTGTTCAGCCAGGCTGGCCATTGGCGCGACCACCTGCGCCTGAGCGTTACCGTCGACTGGCGTCAAGACATCGAAGGTGCCTTGGTGCGCCTGGCCCAGGCGGTTCGTCAGGCGCCTCAGTCGCCATAGCAGTGAGCAAGCTCCGGGAATTCGCCCTGGCGCACTTCGTTGGCGTAGCGCGCGCAAGCCAACCGGATCACCGCGGCCAGGTCGGCGTACTGCTTGACGAAGCGCGGCTTGCGAGGCCCGCCCAGGCCCAGCAGGTCCTCGGTCACGAGGATCTGGCCGTCGCAGGCCGGGGAGGCGCCAATACCGATACAAGGTTGCGTACTGTGTTCACTGATCCGCCGCGCCAGCGGCTCGGCCACGCCCTCCAGCAGCAGGCTGAAGGCACCCGCCGCCAGGTTGGCGCGGGCGTCCTCGGCAATCGCCTCGGCGCTGGCTTCCGTCAGCCCCTGGGCCTTGTAGCCGCCCATCACGTTGACGAACTGCGGCATCAGCCCTACGTGGGCCATCACCGGGATGCCGCGCTCCACCAGAAACGCCACGGTACCGGCCAGTGCCCGATTGCTTTCCAGCTTCACAGCGGCGCAACCGGTTTCGGCCAGTACCTGGGCGCAGTTGTGAAAAGCCTGCTCGGGTGAGGCTTGGTAACTGCCGAAAGGCATGTCGGCGATCACGCAGGCGTGCTCGGTGCAGTCCATCACTGCGCGGGTGTGGCTGATGGTCTCGTCCAGGCGCATGGCCAGGGTGGAGCGTCGGCCGTAGGCGACCATGGCGGTCGAATCGCCGACCAGGATGAAGTCCACCAGCGGGTCGATCAAACGGGCGATGGGGGCGCTGTAGGCGGTGAGGGCGACGATTTTCTGCCGGCCTTTCATGGCGGCCAGGTCGGGGATGGTCAAGCGGCGGGTGGGGATATGCATGCTCATCGGTTACCTCCGAGGTGGTCGGGAGGTCATCGATTATTCACCTGATGCAGGGTGATTCAAGGTACAGGATCGGGCGATTTTGCAGCCCAGAAGGTATTCGCCGGCAAGGCCGGCTCCCACAGGAGCCAGCCTTGCCGGCGAACAGCGCGGTCAGATCAGTTGCGATCCAGCCACACGGTCTGGGCATTGGTGAACTCACGCACACCAAAGTGCGACAGCTCGCGCCCGAAGCCGCTCTTTTTCACGCCGCCGAAGGCCACACGGGGGTCGGAGGCGCAATAGCCGTTGATGAATACGCCACCGGTGTCCAGCGCGCTGGTCATGCGCTCGGCCAGGGCGTAGTCGGCGGTGTAGATGGTCGCGGCCAGGCCGAAGTCGCTGTCGTTGGCCAGTTCCACCGCATGGTCGGCGTCACGGGCTGTGATGATTGCCGCTACCGGGCCGAACAGCTCCTGCTTGAACGCGGTCATGTCCGGGGTGACGTTGGCGAACACGGTCGGTGCGTAGAAGTTGGCCGCGCCTTCGACCTTGTGGCCGCCCAGCAGCAGGGTGGCGCCTTCAGCCAGCGTGGCCTGCACTTGGCCGTCGAGTTCGTCGCGCAGGTCATAACGGGCCATTGGGCCGATATAGGTGTCGTCCTGGAGTGGGTTGCCTACCTTGAGCGCACGGGTAGCCTCGACGAACTTGGCGGTGAACGCCTCGACGATGCTTTCTTCGACGATCAGGCGCTTGGCCGCGGCGCAGACCTGGCCGGTGTTCTGGTAGCGACCGATCACGGCGGCTTTTACGGCGGCGTCCAGGTCGGCGTCTGCCAGCACGATGAACGGGTCCGAGCCGCCCAGCTCCAGCACGCACTTCTTCAGCGCGGCACCGGCCTGTGCACCGATGGCCATGCCGGCGCGCACGCTGCCGGTGAGGGTGATGGCGGCGATGCGCGGGTCGTTGATGGCGCGGGTAACACCCTCAGGGGTGACGTTGAGCACTTCGAACACGCCCTCAGGCAGGCCGGCGCGCTTGAACAGGTCGGCCAGCAGGTAGGCGCTGCCCATCACGTTGGGGGCGTGCTTGAGCACGTAGGTGTTGCCGGCCAGCAGGGCGGGCACGGCGCCACGCAGTACCTGCCAGACCGGGAAGTTCCACGGCATCACGGCGAGGATCGGGCCCAGCGGGCGGTATTCGATACGGGCTTTCTCGATCTGCGTGGGCTCGGCGGCGAGCATCGCCGGGCCGTGTTCGGCGTACCACTGGCACAGGCCGACGCACTTGGCGACTTCGCCACGGGCCTGAGCGATCGGCTTGCCGATCTCGCGGGCGATCATCTGGGCGAAAGCTTCGGCGTTGGCCTGCAGGGCGTTGGCCAGGGCGATCAGGTATTCGCTGCGCTGACCCAGCGACACCTTGCGCCACTGGTTGTAGCCAACCTTGGCGCGTTGCAGCGCCGCTTCCAGTGCGGCGTCGGTGTCGAAGGCATAGTGGCCGATCTGCTCGCCGGTGTAGGGGTCGACGGAGATGGCGTGGGTCAGGCTGCTGATCTCGCTCATGGCAGGACTCTCATTGTTTTGAAGGGGTGAGCCCAGACTAGTGGTGGCGCGCTTTAATGAAAACTGAATAATAATGAGCGAAACATTCACGTTTGGAGAATGACTGTGGACCTGGTGCAACTGGAGATCTTCAAGGCAGTGGCCGAGCACGGCAGCATCAGCGCTGCCGCCCAGCACATCCACCGGGTGCCGTCGAACCTGACCACCCGTATCAAGCAGCTCGAAGAAGACCTCGGCGTCGAGCTGTTCATCCGCGAGAAGAGCCGCCTGCGCCTGTCGCCGGCCGGCTGGAACTTCCTCGAATACACCCGGCGCATCCTCGACCTGGTGCACGAAGCGCGGTTGACCGTGGCGGGGGAGGACCCGCAAGGCACCTTCGCCCTGGGCTCGCTGGAAAGTACCGCGGCGGTGCGCATCCCGGCGTTGCTGGCGGCCTACAACCAGCGCTATCCCAAGGTGGACCTCGACCTGTCCACCGGCCCGTCGGGGACCATGCTCGAAGGCGTGCTGTCCGGGCGCCTGGTGGCCGCTTTCGTCGATGGCCCGGTGCTGCACCCCACGCTCGAAGGCATGCCGGTGTTCGAGGAGGAGATGATGGTCATCGCACCGCTGCACCATGCCCCGGTCACCCGCGCCCGCGACGTCAATGGTGCGAGCATCTACGCGTTTCGCGCCAATTGCTCGTACCGCCATCATTTCGAGAGTTGGTTCGTTCACGACCAGGCCGTGCCGGGCAAGATCCACGAAATGGAGTCCTACCACGGCATGCTCGCCTGCGTCAGCGCAGGCGCGGGCCTGGCGATGATGCCGCGCAGCATGCTCGACAACATGCCCGGTTGCAGCACGGTCAGCGCCTGGCCGATGGCCGAGGACTTTCGCTACCTCAAGACCTGGCTGGTGTGGCGCCGAGGCACGGTGTCGCGCAGCCTGAGCATGTTCATCAAATTACTCGAGGAGCGCCGGGCCGAGTCGCTGGCGGGTTGAGTGCGCGGCTTACACGTTAAATACCTGGCGTGATTCCTGTGGGAGCGGGTTCACCCGCGAACACGGGCATAGCCCGTGCCAGACAACGAGGTGTCATCTTCGCGGGTAAATCGCAGCGGCGAACCGCCGCTCCCACAGGCAGCTTGCACATCTTGAGTTCGGCGCGATCAGGTGGGAACAACTGTCTTCTTGAAGAGGCTGGCCTTGCCGGCGA
This sequence comes from Pseudomonas sichuanensis, assembly GCF_003231305.1. Lineage (GTDB taxonomy): Bacteria > Pseudomonadota > Gammaproteobacteria > Pseudomonadales > Pseudomonadaceae > Aquipseudomonas > Aquipseudomonas sichuanensis. The sequence goes on from NZ_QKVM01000007.1 coordinate 101,530, forward strand.
TGGGCTGCGCAACAGCCCCATGCGCTGACTAACGGTCCGAAACCCCGCGAACGCGCGCTGCAGCCAGGCATCAAAACTGTGTAGACCATCCCTCCAAGGGAGGAATGCACCATGCGTACTCATCACTACGGGCTTTGCGCGGCACTGCTGGTAACCCTGGCCATGCCCTGGACCTTGGCCGCCGCCGCCGACCTCAACGCCCCCATCGACCCACAAGCCGTGCAACTGCAGCCGCAGGAGCAGAACGGCATCCGCTACCTGCAGGGCGGCATTGGCCAGGATGAGGCCAACGCCTTGCGCCGCACCCCTGGCTACGACCTGCACATCACCCTGTCCACCGGTGCCGAAGGCAAGTTCCAGAGCGGCGCTGCGCTGGACATCCAGTCTGCCCAAGGCAAGTCGGTGCTGGCCTTGCAGGACGTCGGGCCACTGATCTTCGTGCAACTGCCTCCGGGGCACTACCGGGTGACGGGTAACGCCGAGGGCCAGAGCGTGCAGCAGCAGGTCAATGTCGACGGCAAGACGCCGGCACGGGTGGACCTGAACTGGCGCTGAGCGATAAGGAGTACAAATGTGCCCCGGGCTTGTGGAGGGACACCGATGAACCCGCTTGAGTCCCTCCACGAGCAGGGCTTCGCCCTGATACCCAGCGTGCTCGACCCAGCACGCATTGCGTTGCTGCGCGGTGCCATCGACGGCCTGCAACCGTTGCATTGGGACTACCAGGGCCTGCTCGAACACTACAAGTGTGTGTTCAACCGCGACCCGCTGTGGTTGCCGTTTCTCGACCTGCCACCTTTGATCGAACTGGCCGAAACAGTGCTGGGCAGCGACTGCCACGTCATCGGCCAGACCGCCTGGCGCAGCCACCCGGGCTATCCGGGCATGGGCCTGCACCTGGACCATCTGCCCATGGCACTGCCGACCGAGCTGCGCGGTCGCTTGAGCCTGCCCGCCCAGATACTCACCGCACAGCTGTACCTGTGCGATATCGACCTGGACGTGGGGCCAACCCTTGTCATCCCCGGCAGCCATCGCGCCGGTCGCGCACCTCGAGCGGGAGAGGACAGCTGGCAAGGGCAGGGCCTGCGCCCGGTGCTGTGCCAGGCGGGCGACGCGCTGGTGATGCGCAGCGATGCCTGGCACAGCGGCGGCGCCAATCGCAGTGCCGAGCGGGTGCGCGACATGCTGCAGGTGCATTACGGCCGACGCATGGTGGCGCAGAAGTTCTCGCCCTATCTCACCTGGCGTTTCAACCCCGAGGTGCTCGCCGCGGCGACGGCGCGCCAGCGGCGCTTGCTGGGTGAGCATGAAGAATCGGTCTACGACTGAACAAGGCGTTGGCCAGTAGTGGCAAAGTACTTTCAACTTGTGGCGTGATCAGATAATAATCGAGAAAACTATTACCACTTGTGACCTGGTTGGATGCACCAGCTCATGGGTGCATAACGAGGGGCCCAAGCCCCCATTTGCCGCAGGCCTGCGCACGCCAGGCCGGGCCTGTTCGTGAAGACCCTCAGGAGTAGTCATAGATGAATACCCGTCTTGCCAGTTCCCTGGCCGCATTCGTGCTGGCGTTCGCCGGCGCCAACCTGGCCCAGGCCGCACAGCTGTCCGGTGCAATCGGCGCCACCAGCCAGGGCGACATGACCTACCGTCTCGGTGCGTCGTTCGACTGGGACAAGCGTTGGCTGGAAAGCAGTGCGGGCCACCTGACGGGTTATTGGGATGCGGCCTACACATACTGGGAAGGTGGCGACTACAGCGGCGCCCACTCGCTGTCATTGAGCCCGGTGTTCGTCTATGAGTTCAGCGGCTTCACCTATACCCCGTTCATCGAGGCCGGCATCGGCCTGGCGGCGTTCTCCAAGACCGAGGTCGGCGACCAGCGTCTGGGTTCTTCGGTCAACTTCGAAGACCGCATCGGCTTTGGCCTGAAACTGCCGGCCGATCAGAAGATCGGCATCCGCGCCATGCATTACTCCAATGCCGGCATCAAGCAGCCCAACGACGGCATCGAGTCGTACTCGCTGTTCTACAGCAAGGGCTTCTGAGCCACTGCAGGGTTAGCCAACCGGCCTCGCCCAGGCGGGCGCGGTCAGCGCACCGCCTTGATCGCCAGCACGTTGCACAGCGGGTGCTCCAACACGTGCGACGTCGTCCCGCCGAGAAAGGTGTGCAGCGCATCATGCCGGTGAGTGCCCATGACGATCACGTCGATGCGGCTGTGGCTGACGTACTGGGCGATCGCCTTGATCGCCGGCCCTTCGAGGAAGTGCCTGCGCTCCAGGGCAATCTCATAGTGATCGCCCAGGCGGTTGAACGCCGCGCGCTGGGCGGCGCGCACGCTGCCTTCGAAGCCGGGCATGGTCACGGTGCCGGCGCCGAAGTCGGCGATATGGGTTTTTGCCGCGTCGCACACGTGCAGCAGGTGCAGCTCGGCGTTGCACTGCAGGGCCAGGGCATGGGCGCTGCGGAACACCTGGTCGTCCAGGTGCTCGCCGGCACCGTGCAGGTTGAGGTCGACCGCTGCGGCGATCTGGCGGGGCAGGGGCAGGCGGACATCGCTGACCAGGTGCACGGCCACCGGGCTGTCCTTGAGCAGTTGCCAGTCCAGTGGGGTGACCAGCAGGCGCTTGAGCACCGGTTCGTGCTGCACGTCCTTGACCAGCAGGTCGCAGCCCAGGCGCTCGATCTGTTCGACGGCACTGCCCAGCGGGTCGCGGGTCAGCAGCAGTTCGGTCGACACATCCAGCCCGTTGTCGGACAGTTGCTCCTTCGCGTCCGCCAGCCATTGCCGGTTATCGGCGAGCAGCCGCTCGCGCTCGCGGCCATCGCTCATCAGCCCGAAGGTATCGACGTCGTCGACGAATACATTGATGTCCAGCAGGGCCCCGCTGGACTCCGCCAGTGCTGCGGCCCGTTGCAGGGCAGGGCTGTAGCGCATCTGCGGGCCGAGCATGACGAACAAACGCTTGAACTGGCTCATCGCACACCTCCACGTGTGGCAGCCCCCCGTTCATGCCTGATCTGTATGGCCCTTGCCGTGCGTTGCGGTGCGGGCGTTGCCCAATGAGTTTAGCTGTTGGAAGACTTTGCGCGCCCCTGTAGGAGCGGCCTTGTGCCGCGAAAGGGCTGCGCAGCAGCCCCGGCGATTGTTGAGGCGACGCTGATATCTGGGGCTGCTGCGCAGCCCTTTCGCGGCACAAGGCCGCTCCTACAGGGGGCGCGCAGCGCATTCAAAGGGCGTAATGCTTCAACTCCCGCGCAATCAGCATGCGCTGGATCTCGCTCGACCCTTCGTAGATCTGGGTAATCCGCGCATCGCGGTAGTACTTCTCCACCGGGTAGTCTTCCAGGTAGCCGTACCCACCATGCACCTGGATCGCCATCGAGCACACCCGCTCAGCCATTTCCGAGGCGAACAACTTGGCCTGGGAGGCCTCCGACAAACACGGCTTGCCGGCCGTGCGCAACCGCGCGGCATGCAGGATCAGCAAGCGCGCAGCGTTGATCTGCACCTGCATGTCGGCCAGTAGGTTGGCGATGCTCTGGTGCTCGTTGATTGGCTTGCCGAACTGGATGCGGTCACGCGAATACAGCAGCGCCGCCTCGAACGCCGCACGGGCGATGCCCAGGGCCTGGGCGGCGATGCCGATGCGCCCGCCTTCGAGGTTGGACAGGGCGATCGCCAGCCCCTTGCCACGCTCACCCAGCAGGTTGGCGGCAGGGATACGGCAGTTGTCCAGGGTGACCGCGCAGGTATCGGAGGCGCGGATACCCATCTTGTGTTCGCTGCGGTCGACCTTGAACCCCGGGTTGTCGGTGGGCACCAGGAACGCCGACAGGCCTTTCTTGCCCAGGTCCGGGTCGGTCACCGCGAACACGATGGCCAGCTTGGCGCGGCGGGCGTTGCTGACGAACTGCTTGGCACCGTTGATCACCCACTGGCCATCGATCAGCTCGGCGCGAGTGCGCAGGTTGTGGGCTTCGGAGCCCGCCTGGGGTTCGGTCAGGCAGAAACAGCCGATCACTTCACCGCTGGCCAGCTTCGGCAGCCAGGCCTGTTGTTGCTCAGGGTTGCCGTAGGCCAGCAGCGGGCCGCAGCCCACCGAGTTGTGAATGCTCATCAGCGCCCCGATGGCGCCGTCACCGGCCGAGATTTCCTCCACCGCCAGGGCATAGGCGACGTAGTCGGTGTAGCTGCCGCCGAACTGTTCCGGCGCGACCATGCCGAGCAGGCCCAGTTCGCCCATCTTGCGCACCACCTCGTCATCGATCCAGCCGGCCTTTTCCCAGGCCTGGGCGTGGGGCGCGATCTCGCCACGGGCGAAATCCCGCGCCATGTCGCGGATCATGATCTGTTCTTCGCTCAGTTCCAGGTCTTGCATCTGCGTACTCCCGGCCTTACAGGCCTTCGAAGAATTGGTCGACCCGCTGGGCATTGAGCGCCGCCAGGGTCGGCGGGTTCCAGCGCGGTTGCTTGTCCTTGTCGATGATCAGGGCGCGCACGCCCTCGATGATGTCGCCGTGGTCGAACCACTGGCGGTCGATGTGCAGCTCCATGGCGAAGCAGTCTTCCAGCGCCAGGTGGCGGCCACGGCGCAACAGCTCAAGGGTCACGGCCATGGCCAGCGGCGAGCGGGTCTGCAGCAGGTCGGCGGTGTCCAGCGCCCATTGATGGCAGTCGCCGATGCTCACCGCGCGCAGTTGCTCGATGATGCTGGGCAGGTCGGGCAGGGCGAAGTAGTGATCGATCACCGGGCGCAGCTTGGCCAGCGGCGCATCGCCCAGGGTCTGGGTGCCAAGCCGCGCGAGCAGGCCTTGCAGGTCCTTGAGCGGGTGGTCGCCGAATGCCAGGCGGTCGAGGCCCTCATCCAGGGCGGCCAGTTTGTCGCTGTCCAGGTACCAGTCGGCGAGGCCGCAGTACAAGGCGTCGGCGGCCTTTATCTGGGTGCCGCTGACGCCCAGGTAGATACCCAGCTCGCCGGGCACCCGCGGCAGGAAATAGCTGCCGCCGACATCGGGGAAGTAACCGATGCCCACCTCGGGCATCCCCAGGCGGCTGCGCTCGGTGACGATACGCAGGTCGCAGCCCTGGGCCAGGCCCATGCCACCGCCCAGGGTGAAGCCGTCCATCAGCACCATGACCGGCTTGCGGTAACGGTGGATGCACAGGTCGAGGGCGTATTCCTCTTCGAAGAAGTCCAGGTGCAGGCGCTGGCTGGCCTTGTAGCTGTCATGCAGCGAGCGGATATCGCCACCGGCGCAGAAGCCCTTCGGCCCTTCGCCGCGCAGCACCACGGCCTGCACGTCGGCGTCCTGGGCCCAGCGATGCAGGTGTTTTTGCAGGCTGCGAACCATGTCGAGGGTAAGGGCATTGAGGCCGGCGGGGCGGTTGAGGGTGAGGTGGCCGATATGGTTACGGACCTCGGCCAGTACATGATCCGTTGCCGAGGTGTGAGCGTGCGCGGTCATCGCGTTCTCCCTGCTTTGTTATTGATTTTCCAAGTGAAGCCTGGAATGCGCGGGCGGGTCGCAGGATCCTGTCATGCGAATTTGCCTTGCACAATTGGCAAATCTGCAGGGTTAGGCTGCATTTTTACCTTGGGTGCGCGCCTTCTGGCCGAGGTGGTTTCACTTTAACCCGTTGCCTCTCAAGGATCCTGCGGATCATGCCCCAACGATTGCAGGAACAACGAAAACAACTCCGACTGCGAGGAAATATCCAGCTTGGCGTACAGGTGCCGCCGATGCACCTTGACCGTCTCCGGCGAGATCGCCAGCCGTTCGGCCATGGCTTTCGACGAATACCCGCGCAACACCAGCCGGGCGATCTCCAGCTCGCGCTCCGACAGCACCTTGGCGCCGAACAGGCTCATGGCGTCGCGCACCTGGCTGGCCATCGCCGGGGCCGGGCGCTGGCCTTGCTGTTGCCAGTGCTGGCCGAGCAGCGCCAGCACCCACGGGCAGACCATCACCAGCAGGCCATGCTGCGCCGCCGCGAAGCGCTGGCGGCTGCCCAGCGACAGCGACAGGGCGCCGCTGTCGCCCAGTTGCACGATGAACTGCATTTCGTCTTCCAGCACATGGTCGTGGAAGTAGGTGAGGTAGTACTCGCTCTGGCGGAACTGGTCCGGCGCCACTTCTTCCAGGCGGTGCAGGCCATCGCCGATGCCTTCCTGGCAGGCCTGGTAGAAGGGGTCGAGCTGGTACAGCCCGCTCAGGTACAGGGCCATGGCCTCAGGGTTGCCCTCGCCGCGGGCGTCGAAGATCTCCAGCGCCCGCGGCAGGCCGGCGCGGGGGTAGAACATCGCCAGGGCATTGTCGAACGGCACCCAGTGCTGCAACAGCAGCATCAACTGGCGCCAGAAGCGCGGCTGGCCGAGCTGCTCGACGGTGCGGGCCAGGCCCGCGTGGGCGCTGGCTTCGGTGAACAGGTTGTGCATGATCCCCCAGGCATTCGCAATGTAGACCTATCGCGGGGCAAGCCCGCTCCCACGTGGGGCCTCTGTGGGAGCGGCGGTGCGCCGATGCGACTTGCCCCGCGATGAATGTCCCACAGTATCAGGTGATCTTTCCCTACGTCGTCAAGGGGCGTACCCCCATAGGGTAATTGGCGTCCACCACCCGCAAGCATAGAGTTCGGCCAGGTCCAGCGGCCGCACGACCCCGGTTTTGCCCTCATAACCAATAACAATCAGAGGAAAAACGCCATGAGCTCCAGCGAAGTGCCCGCGAGCGCACTCAAGCAGCGCCTGGGTATGCCCGATGTGGTCGCCATCACCGTTTCGGCGGTCACCCCAGCCAGTTCCGTGTTCGTCATCGCCCCGTTCGCCATCCAGCAGGCCGGCAGCGGCGCGTTCCTGTCTTTTCTCATGGCGGCGCTGCTGGCCCTGATGTTCGCCTGGTGCTACGCCGAGCTGGGCCGCGCCCACAGCACCGCCGGCGGTGAGTACGTGTACGCCAAACGGGTGTTCGGCGGGTTGGCAGGCTATGCCACCTTCCTCACCGTGCTGGCCTCGATGCTGTTCATCCCGCCGGTGTTGGCGGCCGGCGCCGCCACTTACCTCAACAACGCTCTGGGCACAGGCTTCGATACCCAGAGCGTGGCCCTGGTGATCGTGGTTGCCAGCTATGCCCTGGGCATTCTCAATATCCGCCTCAATGCCTGGATTACCGGGCTGTTCCTGATCTGCGAGGTGGCCGCCTTGCTGGTGATCGTCGCGCTGGGCTTGGGCAATGCCAGCCAACCGGCGGCCAGCCTGCTGCAGCCGCAGGTGCTGGAGCAGGGGGCCCTGGTGGCTGCCCCCTGGGCGCTGGTGCTGGGCGCGGTAGGCATGGCGTTGTTCGCCTTCAACGGCTACGGCGGCGCGGTGCTGCTGGCCGAAGACATGAAGGACGGCGGGCGCACCGTGCACCGGGCGGTACTGTGGTCGCTGGTCGTGGTGGTGGCCATCGAAGTCATCCCGCTGGCCGCCCTGCTGATCGGTGCGCCGTCGCTCGAGGCGATGCTGGCCAGCGGCGACCCGATCGGCTACCTGCTCACCGCCCATGGCAACGAAACCCTTGCACGGCTGGTCAGCGCCGGGATCTTCCTGTCGGTGTTCAACGCCATCGTCGCCATCGTCATCCAGGTTGGCCGGGTGGTGTACAGCAGCGGCCGCGATGCCATCTGGACACCGGCCCTCAACCGCGCCTTCACCGTGATCCACCCGCGCTGGGAATCGCCGTGGCTGGCCACGCTGTTCCTGGCCATCCCCTCGGCCTTGCTGAGCTTGACCGGCAGCCTCGAAGAGCTGACCTCGTTCACCGTGCTGTTGCTGCTGCTGATCTACCTGGTAGTGGCCGCCTGCGCCCTGTGCAGCCGGGTACTGCGCCGCGACCGCGAACACCCGTACCGCATGCCGCTGTGGCCGTTGCCGGCGCTGCTGGCCGTGAGCGGCGCCGGCTGGCTGCTGGTGACCCTGCTGCAACAGGCCTCGCTGCGCGACCTGCTGATCATCCTCGGGCTGTTGGCGGTGTCGGTCATCCTCTACAGCACCCACGGCCGGCTCAGCCCGACCTTCCAGAAATTGTGAGCATCCAAGGAGTAGACATGCGTGCGCGTCAATTGGGCATTACCCTCGGCCACGGCACCCCGGGCCCATTCAATGCCATTACCGATGTGCCGGGCGTGCGGGTTGGCCACAGCACCCTGCTCGATGAACAACGCCCGGCGCCGATCCGCACCGGGGTGACCGTGATCGAGCCGCGCCCCGGTGCCGCGCGCCTGGCGCCCTGTTTCGCCGGCTGCCATGTGCTCAACGGCAATGGCGATGCCACCGGCCTTGAGTGGATTCGCGAGGCAGGCCTGTTGACCACGCCGATCGCCATCACCAACACCCACAGCGTCGGCGTGGTGCGCGATGCGCTTATCGCTGCCGAGCGCGAACGCCTGGCGGATGACGCCGTGTACTGGTGCATGCCGGTGGTGATGGAAACCTACGACGGGCTGCTCAACGATATCTGGGGCCAGCACGTGACCCCCTTGCAGGTGCGTCAGGCGCTGGACAATGCCGCACCCGGCGCGGTAACCGAAGGCCCCGTGGGCGGCGGCACCGGGATGATCTGCCACGAGTTCAAGGGCGGTATCGGCACCGCTTCGCGGCAGTTGCCGGCACAGCAGGGCGGCTGGACGGTCGGGGCGCTGGTGCAGGCCAACCACGGCCAGCGTCAGGAGCTGCGCATCGATGGCTACCCGGTGGGGCGCCAGCTCGGGCACCTGCCGTCGCCTTTCGCCGAACGTGAGCAGGGTACGCCGGGCATGGGCTCGATCGTCGTGGTGATCGCCACCGATGCGCCGCTGTTGCCGCACCAGTGCCAGCGCCTGGCGCAACGGGCGTCCATCGGGATTGCCCGCACCGGTGGCGGTACCGAGGACTCCAGCGGTGATATCTTCCTGGCGTTCTCCACCGGTAATCAGGGCCTGCCGCCGGCCGACTACGGGCGCAAGGACCTGGCCCAGTGCACAGACGTGCGCATGCTCAACAACGACCATATCTCGGCGTTGTTCATGGCGGCGGCGGAGGCGGTGGAGGAGGCGATTGTCAATGCGCTGCTGGCAGGAAGGGCGATGGTCGGCAAGGGCGGGGCGGTGGTGCCGGGGCTCGATGGCGACACACTGCTGACTGCCTTGCATGAAGCAGGGTGGAAGGCGCAGGCCCGGCATTGAAAGCATCGCGGGGCAAGCCCGCTCCCACGCTGGATTCCTGGATTCCTGGATTCCTGGATTCCAGGAAACTTAGAGCCCTGGAGCGTGGGAGCGGGCTTGCCCCGCGATCGGTTTTGCTAGCGCGCGCGGGCGAACGCGGGATTGCCCGAACGCGACACCCGCAGTGCCACCACGCTACCCAGTACGATCAACCCTGCCAGCGCATACAGCGCCGCATCGGTCGAGCCGGTCTGGTCCTTGATGAACCCGACCAGGTATGGGCTGAGGAAGCCCGCCATCTGCCCGACCGAGTTGATCACCGCCAACCCCGCCACGGCGGTACCGGCACTGAGCAGTGCGGTCGGCATCGGCCAGAACATCGGCAGGCCGGTGAGCGCACCCATGGTGGCGATCGACAGGCCGAGGATGGCAATGGTCGGCTGGCCGGCGAAGTTGACCGCAATCAGCAAGCCCAGGGCGCCCATCAGCATCGGCACGACCAAATGCCAGCGCCGCTCGTTGCGCAGGTCCGCCGAGCGGCCCACCAGAATCATGAACACCCCGGCCAGTAGGTACGGAATGGCGCTCAGCCAGCCGATCAGCAGCGGGTTGTCGAAGCCCATGTTCTTGATGATCGACGGCAGCCAGAAGTTGATGGCATACACGCCGCTCTGGATGCAGAAGTAGACGAAGCCGAAGATCCAGATCAACGGGTTGGTCAGCACGGCGAGCACGCCGTCACCGGTGGTGGCCGGCTTGTTCGCAGCATCGGCCGCCAGGTCTGCCGCGATCAGTTGGCGTTCCGTCGGGCTCAGCCAAGGGGCTTTCTGGTAGCCGTCGCTAAGCAGCACGATGGCCAGCGCACCCAGTGCGACGGTCGGCAGGCCCTGGATCAGGAACATCCACTGCCAACCGGCCAGGCCACCCTGGCCCGCCGCGAAGTGCTGCAGGATCCAGCCGGAGAACGGCCCGCCCAGCAGGCCGGACACCGGGATCGCCGACATGAACAGGGCCATGATCCGGCCCCGGCGCGCTGCCGGGAACCAGCGCGAAAGGTACAGCACCACGCCGGGGAAGAAGCCCGCCTCGGCGGCGCCGGTGAGCAGGCGCAAGGCATAGAACTCGGTGGGGGTGGTGACGAACAGCAGGCAGGTACTCAGGCTGCCCCAGGCGATCATCATCAGCGCGATCCAGCGCCGCGGGCCGAAGCGGTTGAGCGCCAGGTTGCTGGGCAGGCCGCACAGCACGTAGCCGATGAAGAAGATACCGGCGCCAAGGCCGTACACGGTTTCGCTGAATTTGAGCGCGTCGAGCATCTGCAGCTTGGCGAAGCCGACGTTGACGCGGTCCAGGTAGTTGAACAGGTAGCAGATGAAAATGAACGGAATCAGCCGCAGGGTGATGCGCCGGTACAGCGCGTTGCGGGTGACGTCGTTGCCTTGGTCAGAGGCGGGGCTGTGTGCCATGATCGGGTTCTCTTTTGTTATGGTTGTCACCGCGTCGCCTGTTTCGGCGCTCGCCCTGACGAGTCTCGGGGAGTGTAGCGCCACTGTCTTTGTGCTTTTGCACAGCCCCAGCCACAGCCTGCTGTGCCGCCGACCAACCCTAAGGACCTGCTCATGTTCGAACTGGACCACGACCTGGCCCAGGACATCGTCGACCGGGCGATGGCCATCCTGCCGTGCAACGTCAACGTGATGGACAGCCAGGGGCTGATCCTCGGCAGCGGCGAGCCGGAGCGCATCAACACTCGCCACGAAGGTGCCCAGCTGGTGCTGGCCAACGGGCGGATCGTCGAGCTCGACGTGGACGCCGCGAAGTGCCTGAAGGGTGTGCAGCCCGGGGTCAACCTGCCGCTGATGCTCGATGACCGGCTGATCGGCGTGCTCGGCCTGACCGGCGATCCGCAGCAACTGCGCACCTACGGCGAGCTGGTGCGCATGACCGCCGAAATGCTCCTGGCCCAGCGTCATTTGCAGGTGGAGCAGCAATGGCGCCGCCAGCGTTGCGACGACCTGCTGGCCCTGCTGCTCGGCGGCAGCGGCGAATCACCCCGGCTGGTCGATGAGGCCCAGCAGCTCGGGCTCAAACCCAATCTGCCACGCACTCCCTGCCTGTTCGAACTGCAGGCAGGGCCGCCGGCCGAAGCCTTGTCGGCCTGGCTGATGAGCCGCTACCCCGACAGCTGGTGCGTCAGCCCCGCCCGCCAATCGCTGCTGTGGTGCCGCCCGGCCAACGTGGCGTTGGACGAGCCGCGCATGCTGGAGCGCCTGCAACGCCATGGCTGGGTGGTCGAACGCCTGGCCCTGGGCAGCCCGGCGCAAAGCCTGGAGCAGCTGCGCCGCGGCTACCGGCGGGTGCGCGACCTGCTGGCCTACGGGCGCGAAGTGCTGCCAGCCGAGCGCCTGCTGTCGCTGGCCCGCTACCGCCTGCCGGCGCTGCTCTGGCGCCACCGCAACGACGATGCCCTGGACGAGCTGCTCGAACCCTTGCTGCGCGTGCGCGCCAAGGATGCCAGCGGCCAGCTGCTGGTCACGCTGCGCGCCTGGTGCGCCCATGACGGGCAGAGTCAGGCCTGCGCCGATGCCTTGGGGATTCACCGCAACAGCCTGCGCTACCGGCTTGAACGCATCGCCGAACTGGGCGAAGTCGATCCACTGCGCCTGGAAGGGATGCTCAGCCTGTATCTGGGCTTGCAACTGTTACCCGCAGACTGAGTGCTGCGCCGCGTTTTCATGGAGATGTGCATTGGATTCACTGACGCAAGCCGTACTCGGCGCCGCCCTGCAAGGCGCTGTGCTGGGCCGTATTCAAGGTCGCCGTTCACTGTTTTACGGCGCCGCCCTGGCCACCTTGCCGGACCTCGACGTGCTGATCCGCTATGCCGACCCGGTGTCGCAGATGACCTTCCACCGAGGCTTTTCCCATTCGTTGTTCGTCCTTACCGGGCTTGCGCTGTTGATGGCCTGGACGCTCGCCTGGCTGGGTCAGCGCTACTGGCCGCACAAGGGCTACCGCTGGCCGCGGTTGTTCCTGGCGTTCTGGCTGGTGCTGGTCACCCACCCGATCCTCGATGCGTTCACGGTGTATGGCACCCAGTTGCTCTGGCCCTTGCAGCCGACGCCGCAAAGCTGGGCTGCGGTGTTCATCATCGACCCGGTGTACACCGTGCCGTTGCTGCTGGGGGTGCTGTACGCAGCGTTCAAGGGCCTGCAGGGCAGGGCGGTCGGCGTGCTGTGCCTGGCGCTGGCGTTCAGCACGGTTTACCTGGGTTTTGGCCTGGCCGGGCGCATGGCCGCCGAGCAGCGTTTCAGCCAGGCGCTGGCGCAGCAGGGTATCGTCGCAAGCGAGGTGCGCGCGGTGCCAATGGCTTTCAACAGCCTGGTCTGGCGGATGCTGGCGAAAACCCCGGATGGCGATTACTACGAGGGCGTCAGCAGCCTGTTCGACCGCGAGCCGCCCGAGATGCTGCGCCAATCACTGAACCTTGAGGCCGGCAAGGTGCTGGCCGGGGTGGCGCTGCACGAGCGCCTGCGCTGGTTCACCGGCGACTGGCTGCGTTACGACGTGGTCGGCGATGCGCTGGTGGTCACCGACCTGCGCATGGGCGTGCCGGGCAACTACAGTTTCCGCTTCCAGATGGCCCAGCGTGACGCTGCCGGCCAATGGCAGGTGATTCAGCCCAGGGGCTGGATCGGTGGCGGTGCGGCTTCGCTGTTCGATGGCGCCAGGCTGAGCCTGATCTGGCGGCGTATCCTCGACCAGCAGCCACCCTTGCCGCTGGCAGCCTGGGCCAGCCAGTCCGTGGGGCATGCCGCCGAGGCCGGGCGCTGACGGCGGCGGCCTTGCAATCTGCGGTTGCGCACCCATCTAGCTGGCTTGTCTTGTTCGGGAATACAGCATGGAACCCAACCGCTTCGGCGATATCGCCGCCTTCGTCAGCGCCGTGAAGGCCGGCAGTTTCACCGCTGCCGCCGCCGGCCTGGGCCTGACCCGCTCGGCGGTGGGCAAGAGCATCGCCCGGCTGGAAGCACGCATGGCGGTGAGGTTGCTCAACCGCACCACGCGCAAGCTGAGCCTGACCGACGAGGGGCTGGTGGCGTTCGAGCGCTGGCGGCAGATCCTCGACGACCTCGATGAAGTCGAGTCGACCATGGCCCAGCGCCGGGGCCAGCCCACCGGCACCTTGCGCCTCACTGCGCCGTTGTCGTTCGGCCAGCGCCATGTACTGCCGATCCTCGACCGCTACCTCAAGCTGTGGCCCGAGCTGCGCGCCGATATCCGCTTCACCGACCGCTTCGTCGACCTGGTCGAGGAGGGTGTCGACGTGGCGGTGCGCATCGGCGCGCCGAAAGAGGATTCGCAACTGCTGACCCGTACCGTGGCCTGGCAGCAGTTCGTCACCTGTGCCGCGCCCGACTACCTGCAGCGCCACGGCACGCCACAGGTGCCGGCCGATTTGTACGGGCATGACAAGATCGCCTTCCTGGCCGGTGAAAAGTCCAGCCCGTGGCGTTTTCGTACCGATGCCGGGCTGCACCTGTGCGAGGAACCGGGGCGGCTGAACATCGACAGCTCCGAGGCGATGCTCGATGGCGCGCGAGCAGGGTTCGGGCTGATTCACCTGCCGACCTACATCACCGGCGATGACCTGCGTGCCGGGACGCTGGTCGAAGTGCTGCACGACTATCGCCCGCCGGCCGACCCGATCCGCATCGTCTACCCCAGCAAGCGGCACCTGTCGCCAAGGGTGCGCGGGTTCATCGATCTGCTGGTCGAAAGCTGGCAGGCCGGCGTGCCCTGGGAAGCCCTGTAGGAGCGGCCTTGTGTCGCGAAAGGGGTGCGAAGCGCCCCCAGGATCGTAGATTCACCTCAATATTGTCGGGGCTGCTGCGCAGCCCTTTCGCGGCACGAGGCCGCTCCTACACGGCAACCGCGTAGTCTTTTGGGGAATTCAAGGCCCCAGTCCCGCGCCGACACTCAGGTTTATCTCCCCGCACCCACCCCGGACACTCTGCTGTCACGCAAACTACCTCAGGAGCCCCCATGACAGCCCTGTCCGTACTGGACCTGGTCATGATCGGCGAAGGCAAGACCTACGCCGACGCGATCGAAGAAACCCGCCAGCTTGCCCGCCACGTCGAACAGCACGGCTACCGCCGCTACTGGATCGCCGAACACCACGACATGCCCGGCATCGGTTCTGCCGCCACTTCGCTGGTGATCAACGAAGTCGCCAACGCCACCCGGCAGATCCGCGTCGGCGCCGGCGGCATCATGCTGCCCAACCACGCACCGCTGGTGGTGGCCGAGCAGTTCGGCACCCTCGATACCCTGCACCCCGGGCGCATCGACCTGGGCCTGGGCCGCGCCCCCGGTACCTCCGGCCCGACCGTACGCGCCTTGCGCGGCGCGGCACCCGAACGTGACTTTGAAAACGATATCGGCGAGCTGCGCGACTACCTCGCCGACAACTGCCAGCGCCCGGTGCGCGGCGTGCCCGGGCAGCATGACGTGCCGATCTGGATCCTCGGCTCCAGCCTGTTCGGCGCCGACCTTGCCGCCAGGCTCGGCTTGCCCTATGCCTTCGCCTCGCACTTCGCGCCGCGCTACCTGCTGCAGGCCGTCGCCCATTACCGCGCCCACTTCAAACCCTCGGCGCAGCTGGCCAGGCCCTATGTGATGGTGGGGGTGAACATCTTCGCCGCCGGCAGCGATGCCGAAGCCGACTACCTGGCCAGCTCGCACCGCCAGTGGATGCTCGACCTGCATGTGGGCCGTTACGGGCTATTGCCCAAACCTCAGGAAGGGTATGTCGAAAGCCTGCCTGGCCATGAGCGGGCCGTGCTGGAGCAGGTGATGGCCTGCACCATCGCCGGTGGGCTGCAGCGGGTGAGGGAAGGGTTGCGCTCGCTGATCGAGCAGACCGGGGCGGATGAACTGATGATCGATTGCCGTATGCATGATCCGCTGGCGCGGCAGCGCTCGCATGCCCTGGCGGCCAGCGCGCTGGCATCTTTGGCCTGAGGCTGAGGCCGGCGATCCAGCCGGAAATCTGGTTGGCCGCATCGCGGGGCAAGCCCGCTCCCACAATGTTTGGATTGCCCCGAACTTCGTGGGAGCGGGCTTGCCCCGCGATAGGGCCCGAACAGGCTATGCCTGGCGCAGGAACGGGTAATCCGTATACCCCTCAGCCCCGTTGGCATAGTCGAACTGCGCCCGATGTTCGTTCAGCGGCGCCTGCTGCTGCAGCCGTTCGACCAAATCCGGGTTGGCAATGAACGCCCGGCCAAAGGCCACCGCATCGATCAAGCCATGCGCCAGCAGGTCTTCGGCCTTATCGGCGGTGTAGGCGCCTGCGGCGACGATCACCCCAGGATACGCAGCGCGGATCGCCTCGCGGAACGCGTCACGCAGCGGCTTGCCGCCGGCCCAGTCCGGTTCGGACAGGTGCAGGTAGGCCAGGTTGCGCTTGGCCAGTTCGCCGATCAGGTACAGGCCGGCGGCCTCCTGGTCTTCACCGTTGTCGATGCCATTGAAACCGCCCAGCGGGAAGATGCGGACACCCACGCGCTCGGCGCTCCACTGGGCAATCGCGGCATCGACCGCTTCGAGCACGATACGCGCACGGTTTTCAACGCTACCGCCGTAACGGTCGTCGCGGGTGTTGGCGCTGGGGGTCAGGAATTGGTGCAGCAGGTAGCCGTGAGCCGCATGCAGCTCGATGAAATCGAAGCCGGCTTCGCGGGCGTTGGCCGCCGCCTGGCCGAAGTCGGCGACGATGCCGGCGATCTCGGCTTCGCTCAAGGCGCGTGGGGTCGAGGTGTCGACACGGGTGAGCTGGCCGTTCTCGTCGCGCAGCGTGGTGCGCGCATTGGCCGGCAAGGCAGAAGGCGCCACCGGCGCTTCGCCACCCGGTTGCAACGAGGTGTGCGACACGCGCCCGGTGTGCCACACCTGCACCGCGCTGTGCCCGCCGCGTTGGTGGATGGCGTCGTTGACCTGGCGCCAGCCGGCGATCTGTTCGGCGGTGTGGATGCCGGGCGAGCCGGAATAGCCCTTGGCCTGGAACGAGATCTGCGTGGCTTCGCTGATGATCAGCCCGGCGCTGGCCCGCTGGCCGTAGTACTCGGCCATCATTGCGGTCGGCACGTCGCCCGGCTCCAGGCTGCGCAGGCGGGTGAGGGGGGCCATGAAGACCCGGTTGGGCAGGGTCAGAGGGCCGAGTTTGAGAGGTTCGAAGAGTTTCATTGGGGATGCCATCGTAAGGTGTTTTCGATGGCGCGCACGATACCGAGATGATTGGGGAAAGGGGCTCCCGATACCCCGGCGTAGCACTCCCCAATGCTTGGCAAAGGCTTAAGGATGCAGTGTCGGCGCCATCATTCGCTCAAGCCCCGCGTAATCCTTGTGCCCCACCGGCACCAGCCCGGTGGCGTCCTGGGACGCCACGAACCCGGCCAGTGCCTTGGGGTCATCGAGCATCGCCTGGCGCAAGCGCTGCTTCAGCGCCGGGCACAGGCTGGCACTGAACACGTAGGGGTCGTAGCGGATTGGCGCCGAGCGCCACAGCACGCGCAGCTTTGCCGGGTCGAGGGCGTGGCTGGCCAGGTAGGCGTCGGCCCGCTCGCTGGCGACAAAGGCGGCATCGACCCGCCCTTCGAGCAGCGCATCGAGCGCCTTGTCATGGTTGCCGGCGTACACCAGCGCGGCGAAGTAACGCGGCAGTGGGGTGCTGACCAGAGCGGCGAACTCGACGCTGGGCACCAGGCTGCCCGACGTGCTGGCCGGGTCACTCAGCGCAACCCGCGTGCCGCGCACGGCGTTGAGGCTGGTCGGGCCGTCGGCGCGGGTCAGCAGCAGGGCCTGGTAATGGTTGCCTGCCGGGGTGTAGGTGCCAGCGGCGAGGGTGTAGGTGGCGAACGGCTCGATGCGCCGGTCACGCTGGCGGGCGAGGATGTAGGAGGCCGGGCCCAGCCGGGCGATGTCGGCGCCGCCGGAGACGATGGCATCCACCACGCTTTCGTAGGAGGCACTGATCACCAGCTCCACCGGCACGCCGGCGGCCTTGCTCAAGCGCTCGACCAGGGGCTGGTGCTCGCGGGTCATGGCTTCGACGTCCTTGATTGGGATCACCGCCAGGCGCAGGCCGTGGGGTGTGCAGTTGGCCAGCGCGGGCCCCGCCAGCAACTGCGCCAGCGCCAGGGCGCCGAGGGGTTTCAGTACACGCATGCCTTGTCCTCGTTGCCGATGAAGGGGGGGTATTCGTGCAACTGGGCCGGCGACAGCGGCCGGCTGAAATGGTAGCCCTGGGCGATGTCGCAGCCGGCGAGCTTCAGGCACACCAGCTGTTCGCGGGTCTCGACGCCTTCGGCCACCACCTCCAGGCCCAGGCGTTTGGCCAGGATGATGGTCGAAGACACGATCGGGCTGTCGTCGTAGCTGTTGCACAGCGGCGCGATCAGCGAGCGGTCGATCTTCAGCCTGGACAGCGGCAGCGCCTGCAGATGGGCAAACCCTGCATAGCCGCGGCCGAAATCGTCCAGGCTGATGCCGATGCCGGCGGCGCGCAGGCGGTGCAGGTGCTCCACCGCGGTGCCCTGGGGCTCGAGCACGGTGGTTTCGGTGATCTCCAGCTCCAGGCGCTGGGGGGCGATGCCGTAGTAATCGAGTTCGGCCAACAGCCGGGCGCTGAAATCGCCCTGGCGCAGTTGCAGCGCCGACACATTGACCGCCAGGTGCGCGGTCTGATCGCGCACAGCCCAGCGTGCCAGCTCCTCGCAGGCCAGGCGCAGGACCTCCCAGCCCAGTTCGACGATGAACCCGCTGCGCTCGGCCAGGCCGATGAAACGGTCGGGGTAGAGCAGGCCGAACTGCGGGTGGTCCCAGCGCACCAGCGCTTCGTAGCCCAGTACCTGCAAGGTGTCGAGGCGGATCTGCGGCTGAAAGTGAAGGACGAACTGACGCTCGCAGAGGGCGCTGCCAAAGGCCTGTTCGAGGTTGAACGCCTGGATGTCGGAGAGGTTCAGCGACGGGTCGAAGAAGCGGTACTGGGCACGCCCGGCCTGCTTGGCCGAGTACATGGCGGCGTCGGCGCAGCGGATCAGCGCGTCGATGTCCTGGCCGTCGCGGGGGCAGATGCTCACGCCCACGCTGGGGCTGGTGTTGACTTCCTGGCCGTCGAGGGCGTAGGTGGCCGAGAGTTTCTCCACCAGGGCGCGCACCCAGCCGTCGATCTGCTCCTCGCTGCGCTCGCCGGCCAGCAGCACCACGAACTCGTCACCGCCAAAGCGCGAGGCCTCGTCGCCCGGCTCCAGCAGGCGCTGGATACGCCCGGCCACGGCCTGCAGCAGCAGGTCGCCGATCTTGTGCCCGAGGGAGTCGTTGATCGACTTGAAGCGGTCCATGTCGATGAACAGGATGGCCAGCAAGCGGCGTTTGCCGCGCTGGCGGGTGAGCGCCTGGGCGGCCACCTCGACGAACTGGCGGCGATTGTGCAGGCCGCTCAAGTGGTCGGTGGCGGCGGCATGGCTGCTGCGCCGGTGCTCGTCTTCGAGGCGGCCGATCAGTTGCTGGTTGACCTGCTGCGCGTACTCGAGCTCGGCGAAGGCCTCCTGGCGCTTGTGCAGCAGGCGCAGGCCCCAGGCCAGGCTGGTGAGGATCAGCAGGGTCATGCTCAGGTTCAGCCAGAACTGGCGATTGGTGGTGCGGCTGGCGGGGGCGAGGATTTCGTCCTGGCGCTGGCTGACCATCACGCTGAAACCGCGCTCGGGCATGCGCCGGTACAGGCTCTGGAAGGCGCCGTCGAGGCTGTACTGGGTGAGCTGGCCGGCGTCTTCGCCGCTGCCCGGCAGCCCGGGTACCAGGGTCTGGCCGGCGACCACCACGCCACTGCTGTCGATGCGTAGGCGCTCCTGGCCGTCGTCCTGCAGCAGGCGCACCAGGCCGCTGCGGCCCAGGTCGATGTGCTGGAACAGCACCGCCAGGTAGCCGATGTCCAGTTGCACCACGAGGATGTTGTCGATCTCGCGGCCCGGGAGGTCGGTCAGCGGCAGCAGGAACGGCAGGCGCCAGTTGGGCAGGGTACTGTTGCCCGCCGGCAGGGCGCGGGGCAGGAAGGCCTTGAAGCCGTACTGCCCGACATGGCGCTTGAGCTGATCGAGCCAGGCGTCGGGCAGTTGCTCGGGCTCGTCGGCATGGCTGGAGGAGAGCAGCCGGCCATGGCGGTCGTACAGGCTCATGCGCTTGAACACCGGGTCTTCGGCCAGCAGCCGGGCCAGGCTCAGGTTGCCCTGGCGCAGGCGCTTCATGTCGTCCTGGGTGACGCGGCCCACGGCCTGGGCGCGGTCCACCAGCTGGCGCAGGTTTTCGCCGACGATGCTTGCCAGATTAAGGTGTTCGGCAGCTTTTGCCGACAGCGCATCCTGGCGCGTGGCGGCCTTCTGGTTGATGTGCAGCCCCCATAGGAAGGTCAGGGTGACGGCGCACAGCATCAACAGCAGCAGCGGCAACAGCCCTGCGGATGAGAGAGAACGGCGGATCACTGCTGGTTTTCCCCTGCCCTGGGTGAGCGCTGAAAAATACGACAGAAAGATGACAGGGTAATGACTGGTGGCACATTGCCTTATGGCAACCACGGGGCCGCTCCTACACACACAAACCGCGGACCCTGGGCGTGCCGCGACAAGTTGTCTGCTTGACTTCAATCGATGTAACAAGAGTTGTATCTTGACTTGATAGTCAATTTTTGTGATCGTGCGCGCCCTTCGCGCTTCACAAGCACCAGAACAAAGCATGGGCAGCGCCTGACTGCCCAGAGGATCAACCATGTCCAACCGTGAAATTTCCCGGCGTTCGTTCCTGCAAGGCGGGCTGATCGCCGGTGTCGGCGTGACCATGGCGCCGCTTGGCAGCCAGGCCTTCGCCGCCCTGATGGAAGACCGCGTCACCACCTCGCCGCAAAAGTGGATGAACCACGACGGCAAGGCGCGCTTCCGCAACGACGCGCTATCCAAGGTGTGCGGCAACAAGGTGTTCGCCCGTGACATCCGCGCCAAGGACATGCCTGGTTGGCCGCAGCAGCAGGGCCATGCCATGCTGCTCAAGGCCACCAAGGCCGACCGCATCTACGCAGGCTACGACCTGTCGCTGCTGGGCGCCGAGCTGCAGCCGGACCGCATCGTCACCGCCGACGACCTGAAAAAGGACGGTATCGCCTGGCCCGAAGCCCACTCGCCGGACCCGCTGCTGCCGCCCGGCCAGGTGCCGATGTTCATCGGCCACCCGGTGGCGATCCTGATCTGGAACGACTTCGAACGCTTCCGCAAAGCCAAGCTCAAGCTGCAGTTCAACGACCAGGCCATCCGCTACGGCGCCCAGGCCCCGCTGTACCAGCGCGACCCCTACGGCAGCTTCCGCTTCGTGCGCGTGGGCGGCAACACGCCGTTCGACGAGGACGAATACTCGAGCCTGAAGAACACCATGCTGTTCCCCAGCATCCTCGCCCGCAAACCGGTGTGGACCGCCGAGCCCAAGCAGCACGGCAACCTCACCGAGCAGGGAATGTTCTACGCCCAGCGTATCGATGAGCAGCTCAAGCAGCCGCCGGAAAACTGGCTGCTGTTCGACGAGCGCTACAAGACCCCGTCGATCGAGCCGGCGGCGCTGGAGCCGGACAACGGCAACGGCTGGTATGACCCGGCCACCGGCACCCTGCATTTCGTCGTGGCCACCCAGTGCCCGTTCGAAGTGGCGCAGGAATGCGTGCACATGATCAAGCCGTCGCGCTTCGGCCTGAAGAACCTGAACATGCACCCCGGCTACACCGTGGGCTACGGCTCCAAGGACAACAACATCTTCGTGTTCTACGCCGCCGTCGCTGCCTTGTACGGCGCGGGCGTGCCGATCCGCCTGGCCAACGACCGCTACGAGCAGTTCCAGAGCGGCATCAAGCGCCACCCGTTCGATATCCGCTACCAACTGGCGGTGGACAAGAACGACCTGAGCTTCAAGATCTTCCGCGCCGACATGAGTGTCGACGGCGGCGGGCGCATCAACTACAGCCCGTCGGTGGCGGCAGTGGGTGCCACCGCGGCGCAGTCTATCTACTACATGCCGCAGAACGACCTGTCCGTCACCGCCTACCACTCCCGTGGCGTGGAGGCCGGCTCCATGCGCGGCTACGGCACCCTGCAGAGCATGGCCGCTACCGAGATGATGGTCGATGAGATTGCCGACCGCCTGGGTGTCGATGCCATCGAACTGCGGCGCAAGAACGCGCTCAAGTCGGGCATGAAGAACACCCAGGGTGCGGTCCCGGCCGGCGCCCTGCGCCTGCATGAGATCCTCGACAAGGCCAGCGCCCATGAATGGTGGAAAAACCGCCATGAGCGCAAGCGAGTCATGGACGCCAAGGACCATGACAACTGGTATGGCGTGGGCTTTGCCATCACCCAGAAAGACTTTGGCACTGGCTCCGAAGCGCCGATGGCGGCGGTGGAGTTCACGGCCGACGGCCAGATCACCCTGCGCCATATCGGTACCGAGCTGGGCACCGGCATGTCGACCTCGCAGGCCCTGGTGGTCAGTGACTTCCTCGGCCGCGTTGCCGACCAGGTGCAGACCGCCCAGACCGAATGGCCAGAGCTGCAACTGAGCACCAGCGGCAACCCCTACCTGATCAACCAGGCCGAGCAGGACACTGCGCTGCGCAACCCGCGTTGGGTCGGCAAGCTGGCTTCGCCGTCGTCGGCGACCAACTCGGCGTTCTACTTCAGCCACGCCACCCGCGAAGCGGCCCGCGTGCTGTTCAACCACGGCCTGTGGCCGGCGGCCATGGCCCTGTGGCGCCAGGGCCCTTATGGCGGCCAGGCCAACCCGCTGGTGGTGCGCCGCGAGAACGCGGTGTGGGTCAACGGTGAGCTGACCGGCAACGGCCTGGCACCGATTCCGTTCGCCACGCTGGCCAAGAAGGCCCATGAAATGGGCCTGGTCACCGGCGTCAGCGTGCACGGCTTCAACCGTTGGAGCTGGGCCGAGGCCGACTTCGTCATCGACGGCGTGCGCGAGCGCCTGCCGCTCGATGCCCTGGCGGTCAAGTACGGCGACGGCGCGGTGAACGCCAAGAAGGCGCAGATGAACAGCGCCGGCTTCCACCTGCTCGACCGGCAGAACGCCGCGTACCCGGCCACCCAACTGAACAACGCCATGGTCACCTACTACAGCCCGGTGGCGACCATCGTCGAAGTGAAGGTCAACAAGGGCAGTGGCGAGGTGAGCGTGCTCAACCACCACAGCTGGGTCGAGTGCGGCCGGGTGCTGGTGCCCGAGTTGGTCAAGGGCCAGCTCGAAGGCGGCATTGCCATGGGCATCGGCCACGCCTTGCTGGAAGAAATGCCGTTGTACGAGGGTGGCCCGGGTGAGGGCGACTGGAACTTCAACCGCTACCGCCTGCCGATGGCCAAGCATGTGGCGGTCTGGAAGCAGACCTCGGAGATCCTGCCGCCGTTGTCGCCCACCGACCCGTCCAAGGGCATCGCCGAAGTGGTGATGATCCCGGTGGTCGGCGCCATCGGCAACGCCGTGGCCCATGCCATCGGCAAGCGTGTCCGCGACCTGCCCATCACTCCCGCCCGCGTCAAGGAGGCCCTCAATGGCTGACCGCAAGCTGCAACTGACCCTCAACGGTCAACCTGTCGTCACCGAAGTGGTCCCCGATGACCTGGCGATGCTCGACTACCTGCACGAATACCAGAACCTCACAGGCTCGCGCCTGGGCTGCGGTCAGGGCATCTGCCATGCCTGCGTGGTGATCGTCGACAACCCCGACGGCACCAGCGAGGAAGTGCGCACCTGCATCACCGGCGCGCATTACTTCGAGGGCAAGAAGGTGCGCACCATCGAAGGCCACGCCAAGCGCGACGAGGCCGGCAACCTCACCGAGCTGAACCCGATCCAGCAGAAGTTCGTCGACCGCTTCGCCTTCCAGTGCAGCTATTGCGCCCCGGGCTTCGTCAACGCCGCCACCGTGCTGGTGGAGAAGGCCCAGCGCAAGCCGCTGAAAAAGAGCGAGCTGGAAGACGCCATCGAAGCCAGCCTCGGCCACCATGTGTGCCGCTGCACCGGCTACGTGCGCTACTACGAGGCGACCCGCGATGTGCTGGGCGACCTCGGCCTGGTCAAGGAGGGCTGAGCATGACCCGTGTTTTCAATGGCCTGGCCCTGGCTGTCGGCCTGGTGCTGGCGTGCGGCGCGCAGGCGGCGGACGAGCAACTGGTCAAGCGCGGCGAATACCTCGCCCGCGCGGCCGACTGCATGGCCTGCCACACGGCCGAAGGCGGCGCGCCCTATGCCGGCGGCCTGCCGATCCATTCGCCGTTCGGTACCATCTACGGCACCAACATCACCCCGGACAAGCAGTACGGCATCGGCAACTACAGCACCGACGAATTCTTCGCCGCGCTGACCGAGGGCAAGCGCAAGGATGGCGCCAACTTGTACCCGGCCATGCCCTACACCTCGTACCACCTGGTCAAGCGTGAGGACTCGGACGCCATCCACGCTTACCTGATGACCGTGGCACCGATCAATCGCCCGGCGCCGGAAACCAGCCTGAGCTTCCCGTTCAACGTGCGCACCGGCCTGATGGGCTGGAACATGCTCTATGGCAAAAGCGTGCAGCTGGAAGAGGGCAAGGGCAACAGCGAAGCCTGGAAACGCGGCCAGTACATGGTCGAGGTGCTCGGCCACTGCGGCGAATGCCATACCCCGCGCAACCCGATCGGCGCGCTGCAGCAGGACAAGCGCCTGACCGGCGGCCTGCTGCTGGGCTACCTGGCGCCGAGCCTGCTGGCCAAGGACCTGGCCGAGCGCGGCTGGAACCAGGCTGACCTCGCCACCTTCCTCAAGCACGGCATGAGCGCCCAGGGCAGCATGTTCAACGAGATGTACCCGGTGGTGCACCACAGCACCCAGCACCTGGAAGACAGCGACCTGTCGGCCATGGCCACCTACCTGCTGGGCGACCAGCCGCCAGCGGCCAAAGTGGTGCAGGCGGTGGCCCATGAAACCCTGGGCGAAAGCGCCAAGCGCGGGCGCCAGCAGTACCTCAACGTCTGCGCCGGCTGTCACGGCGTCGATGGCGAGGGCAAGCCGCACATCGCCGTGGCCATGCAGGGCAACACCGTGTTGCGCCAGGCCGACTCGCGCAACCTGGTCAAGGCCATCGTCGACGGTATCCGCGAACAGCAGTTCACCGGCTTCGAGCGCATGCAGCCGATGCCGGGCTTCGCCGACAAGCTCGACGACCAGCAGCTGACCGACATGGTCAACTACCTGCGTGAAGCCTGGGGCGGTTTGCCGGGCGACCTGACCACCCAACAGCTGGCCCAGCTGAAGGCGGACTGACGTGCAGCATCTCGACCTGCAGGTGGTGCAACAGGCGGCGCAGTGGTCGCGTGACGGCTTGCGCGTATGGCTGTGCACCGTGCTCTGCACCTATGGCTCGGCGCCTCGTGCGCCGGGCTCGCTGCTGGCCGTGAGCGAGGGCGGGCACTGGGTGGGGTCGCTGTCCGGCGGTTGCGTCGAGGAGGACTTCCTCGAGCGCGTCGCCGCCGGTGAATTCGTCGATGCCGTTGCCGTTGTGCGCTATGGCGACGGCAGCGACACGCGGTCGAACATCCGCCTGCCCTGTGGCGGCATCCTCGATGTGCTGGTCGAGCACCTGCCGGGGGATTGCGACACCCAGGCTCACCTGGCGCAACTGGAGTCGGCGCTGCTGGGTCGGCGCCGGTTGTTGCGCGAGGTGAACCTGCGCACCGGTACGCGCCAACTGCACGACGATCAAAGCCAAGGGCCGCGGGTGGAACAGAGCGAAGCCAGCGTGCGCCTTCGCGTTGGCGCCGCCCAGCGCCTGCTGCTGGCGGGGTACTCGAGCGTCGCGCACTTCTGCGCCGAGTTCGGCAAGGGCCTGGGCTTTGAAGTGGTGCTGTGTGATCCGCGTGACGAGGTGATGGACAACGTGGTGCTCGACGGGATAGAAATCCGCCGGGAACTGCCTTCGCTGTTCATCGCCAACGGTGGCTGCCACCGTGACACGGCGGTGGTGGCGCTCACCCACGACCCGAAGATCGACGACCTGGCCATGCTCGAAGCCGTACAGACCGAAGCTTTCTATATAGGCGTGATGGGTTCACGCGCCACCTCGGAAAAACGCCGTGAACGCCTGCGCCGCATCGGCGGGCTCGGCGATGCCGAGATGGCCCGCATCCACGCGCCCATCGGCCTCAACCTGGGCAGCAAGACCCCGGCGGAAATCGCCCTGGCGGTGCTCGCCGATATCCTGCGTACCCGCAGCGGCATTGGCCGCGAGGCACTGTGACGGTCGTCGCGCTGGTACTGGCGGCGGGGCAGGGCTCGCGCTTCGGCGCAGACAAACGCCGCGCCGTGCTCGGTGATGGCCGCAGCTTGTTGCAGCACAGCGTCGAGCGGGCCCTGGCGGTGTTCGACGAGGTTCGGGTGGTGCTGCGCGACGGTGAGAGTGCCGACCTGCTGGGGTTGCCTGACGCTTGTTGCATCGTCCCTAGCCCCGATGCGGGGTTGGGCATGGGGCACAGCCTGGCGGCCGGTGCTGCCTCGTTGAGTGACTGCGATGCCCAGGCGGTGGCCATCGTGCTGGGGGACATGCCCTGGATCTTGCCGCAAACCTACTGTCGCCTGGTCGAGGCGGCGGATCCGGCAGCTATCGTGGTGCCGCGCTACCAGGGCCAGAACGGCCATCCGGTGCTGTTCGGCCGCGATTATTGGCATGAGCTGGCCGAGTTGTGCGGTGATGAAGGGGCGCGCTCGGTGCTGCAACGGCACCGTGATCGCGTGAGGGTGTTGGGCGTGGACGACAGTGGGGTGTTGCGCGACGTCGATACACCTGCCGCGCTCGACTAGACTGCTTCGGGTCGTTCAAGACCCATCGCGGGGCAAGCCCGCTCCCACGGTGCGTGGCGTGGGAGCGGGCTTGTCCCGCGATGGCTGTTAAGCAGCATCGTTCACCGACGCCACCTTTGCGGTGGCCTCCTAGCAGGGATCCAGTAACCCACCCCAGGCACAGGAGCACAGCAATGACTACCTCACCTGACGACAAACGCCCACAACCAGACCCGGCCGAAGACAACGCCTTCTTCCCCTCGCCGTATTCCCTCAGCCAGTTCACCTCGAGCAAGTCCGACCTCAGCGGCGCCGACTACCCGGCCCCCTATAAAGGCGGGCGCTGGAAAATCCTGCTGATCGGCGCCGATGAGCGCTACCTGCTCACCGACAACGGCACGCTGTTCTCCACCGGCAACCACCCGGTGGAAACCCTGCTGCCCATGTACCACCTGGACAAGGCCGGCTTCGCCTTCGACGTGGCGACCCTGTCGGGCAACCCGGTCAAGTTCGAATACTGGGCCATGCCCGGTGAAGACCAAGAGGTGCTGGGCCTGTTCGAGCGCTACCGCAAGGCGTTCAAGCAGCCACGCAAGCTGGCCGAGGTGCTCGAAGGCTCGCTGGCCGACTACATCGGTGTCTTCATCCCCGGTGGCCATGGCGCGCTGATCGGCCTGCCGCACAGCAAGGAAGTCGGGCAGGTGCTGCAATGGGCCGCCGATAACGACAAGTTCGTCATCAGCCTGTGCCACGGCCCGGCCGCGTTGCTGGCCGCCGGGCACCTCTACAAGGGCTACAAGATGTGCGCCTTCCCCGATGACCTGGATGCCAAGACCCCGGACATCGGCTACATGCCTGGCCACCTGACCTGGAAGTTCGGCGAACGGCTCAAGGCCTGTGGCGTCGAAATCATCAACGACGGCATTTCCGGCGCCGTTCACCAGGACCGCAAGCTGCTCACCGGCGACAGCCCACTGGCGGGCAATGCGCTGGGCAAGCTGGCCGCCGCGGCGCTGCTCAAGGCCGCCAACGGCGGGTGATCGGCACGCGTGCCAATACAGTGGCGCCCTGGGCGGCTCAGCCCTCGTGCGCCACGCTCAACACCACCTTGCCGATATGCCGGCCCGACTCCATCAATGCGTGGGCCTGGCTGGCCGCCGCCAGCGGCAGGGTGGCATGGATCAGCGGCTTGACCGCGCCACTGTGCACGTGGTGCCAGACCTGCGCCTGCAGCTCGGCGAGGATCGCCGCCTTGTCGTCGGCACTGCGCGCGCGCAGGGTCGAGCCGATATGGGTCAGGCGCTTGGTCAGCATGGGGAACAGGTTCACCTCGCTGGCCGGCCCCTTGATCACGCCGATCTGCACGATGCGCCCGTCCATGGCGGCGGCCTGAAAGTTGCGCGCCACGTAGTCGCCGGCAATGATATCGACGATCACATCCACGCCCTTGCCCTCGGTGTGCAGCATCACCTGCTCGACGAAGTCTTCACGGGTGTAGTCGATGGCCACGTCGGCGCCCAGTTCAAGGCTGGCGGCCTGCTGCGCGGCATCCTTGACCGTGGTGAAGATCTGCGTTGCGCCAAAGGCCCTGGCCAGTTGTGTGGCGGTGGTGCCGATGCCCGAGGCGCCGCCGTGGATCAGGATGCTGTCGCCGGCCTTGAAACCGCCGCGCTGGAACAGGTTGACCCACACGGTCATGAAGGTTTCCGGCAGCGCCGCCGCTTCGATCATGCTCAACCCCTGGGGCAGGTGCGCGGTGGTGCGCTCATCGGCCACTGCGTACTCGGCATAGCCGCCACCGGTTACCAGGGCGAGCACGGCATCGCCAAGGGCGAAGTGACTGACTTGTTCGCCCAGTGCCACCACCTTGCCTGCGATTTCCAGGCCGGGGATGTCCGAGGCACCGGCGGGCGGGTCGTACAGGCCCTTGCGTTGCAGCAGGTCAGGGCCGTTGACGCCGGCGGCGTGGACCTCGATCAGCACTTCGCGGGGGCCGGGCCGGGGCGTGTCGCGGGTGGTCGGCTGCAGGACCTGCGGGCCGCCGGGCTGGGTGATCTCGATGGCAGTCATGTGGCGGGGAAGGATGTGACGCATGGTGACCTCTGTCATTCTGAACAACGTGCCGCACAGGGTAGGTAACAACCACCCGGCGGTCGCGCGGCGTTTTTGCGGCGCACCGTTGCAGATTTTCTTCGAGGAACGCGCTGATGAATTGGGATGACGCACGCATGCTGCTGGCACTGAGCCGCGAACGCACCTTGCGCCGGGCGGCGCGGGTGCTGCGGGTCGATCAGGCCACGGTGGGGCGGCGGGTGGCGGCGCTGGAGGCCGACCTGGGCTCGACCTTGTTCCTGCGTACGCCCGCGGGTTACCAGTTGACCGCCAGCGGCGAGCTGGCGGCGGAACTGGCGCAGCAGATGGAGCGCGCGGCGCTGGAATTGGCCGCACGGCTGCAGGGCACCGACAACGAGTTGGCCGGGGAGGTACGGATATCGACCACCGATTCGCTGGCCTGCGACTTTGTCTTGCCGGCACTGGCGCAATTGCAGCAGAGCCATCCGCAGATCCGGGTGATCCTTGCCAGCGGCTCGGCGCTGGTCAACCTGTCCCAGCGCGAGACCGATATCGCCATCCGCAACCTGCGCCCCGACAACCCGGACCTGGTCCTGCGCAAACTGGCCAGCTGGTCGCTGGGCCTGTTCGCCAGCGACAGCTATGTGCAGCGCCGTGGCGAGCCGCGCGAGGGCGAGGGTTTCACCGGGCATGAACTGGTGGTCTACGAGCCGTATTGGCGCGGCAACCCGTCACCGACCTTGGTGGATGAGCCGATAGGTGAGGCGAGGGTGGCGTTGGCGGTCGGCTCGAACCTGATGTTGCGCCGGGCAATCGCCAGCGGCCTGGGCATCGGTGAAATCCCCATCGAGCTCGGCGAGCGCGACGGCCTGCGCCGGCTGTGGCCGGCCCGTGCGCGACGCAAGCCCTATGAGGTGTGGTTGGTCACCCATCAGGACTTGCGCCATACCGCGCGGGTGCGGGTGGTGATCGAGGCGCTGGTGCGTGCCTTCGCCATGCCATCGGCTGGTTGACGAAGGCACCTGTTCAGCTGCGCACGAACGCCAGCAGATCGGCGTTGATGGTCTCGGCATGAGTGGTCGGCATGCCGTGGGGGTAGCCCTTGTAGAGCTTGAGCGTGCCGTTGCGCAGCAACTCGGCCGAGCGCACTCCGGCATTTTCGTAAGGCACGATCTGGTCGTCATCGCCGTGCATCACCAGGACCGGGATGTCGATGCGCTTGAGGTCTTCGCTGAAGTCGGTCTGGGAGAAGGCGACGATGCCATCGTGGTGCGCCTTGGCGCTGCCCATCATGCCCTGGCGCCACCAGTTCAGGACCACCCCTTCGTCCGCTTTCGCCCCGGGCCGGTTGTAGCCGTAGAACGGCCCGGCGGGCACGTCGTGGAAGAACTGCGCGCGATTGGCCGCGACCTGGGCCTGGAAACCATCGAACACCGATTTCGGCAGGCCACCGGGGTTGCTCTCGGTCTGCACCATCAGCGGTGGCACGGCGCTGATCAGCACGGCCTTGGGCACCTTGTCCTGCGGATGGCGGGTGAGGTAGCGGACCACTTCGCCACCGCCGGTGGAATGCCCGACATGCACGGCGCCCTGGCTGCCCAGGTGGTTGACCACGGCGGCCACGTCGTCGGCGTAGTGATCCATGTCGTGGCCATCCCACACCTGGCTCGAGCGGCCGTGGCCTCGGCGGTCATGGGCAATCACCCGGTAGCCGCGTGCCAGGAAATAGAGCAGCTGGGCATCCCAGTCGTCGGCGCTGAGCGGCCAGCCGTGGTGGAAGTGAATGGCCTTGGCGTCCCGTGGCCCCCAGTCTTTGTAGAAGATTTCCACGCCATCTTTCGTCGTGACGAAGCCCATGATCGCTTCTCCTCTGTGATGAGCCTGCGCAGGCAGCCTGAGTTGTCAGGCCGTCGAACAACTGTAGGAGCAATCGGCGTTTGCCCATGACCTTCCGTCTTGTAATGAACCCTGCGCGGGTGCAGAATTCACGCCAATTACGTAATACGTACCACGCTACGAAACATCGGAGGCAGCATGGCCCGGGCCGGCATCAGCGCAGCGCAAGTTCAGCAGGCTCAGCAATCGCTGATCGCCAGGGGCGAACATCCCACCATCGACGCAATACGTATCGAACTCGGCAATACCGGCTCTAAAACCACCATTCACCGGCACCTCAAGTCCCTTGAGCAGCAGCACGCCGGGCTGGCTGACAGCACTGGCTTGAGCGAGCCGCTGAAGCGGCTGGTCACGCAACTGACGGCGCAACTGCAAAAAGAAGGGCAGGCGCGCATTGACGCGGCCGAGGCGCAGCACAACGAACAGTGCGCACAGTTACAGCTGCAACTGCAACTGAGCCAGCGCGCATTGGCCGCTGCCCATCAGCAGCACCAGGTTCAGGCCAGCGCGTTGCAGGCTGCGTCGGAAAAACTGGCCGCCACCCAGGCCAGCCTGCAGGCGGAACTGTTGCGCAGCGCCAGCCTTGATCAAGCACACGGTGAGCTGCAGTTGCGCCTGGCCGACAAGGACGCGCAAATCCGCTCGCTTGAAGACCAGCAGCGGCGAGTCGACACCCAGGTGCGGCAGCTGCAGGGCCAGTTGCAGACCCTGCAGCAAGGTGGCATCGCCCGTCAGGAAGAGCTGACCCGCCTGCACCGCGACAACGAACGCCTGCTTGCCGAGCAGCGCCAGGCGGTTGCGCAATGCACACTGCTCGACGGCCAGCTGGAGCAACGCGATGCCCAGGTGCAGGGCTTGCGCGCGATCCTCGCCCAGGCCCAGGGTGCCAGTGAAGAGCTGCGCCGCCAATGCAACGAGCGCGACCAGCAACTGGCCCAGCTGCGCGCCGAACTGGCACGCCCGGGGACCTGAACCGGCCCAGCCTGTCATCAAATGAAAAGTGCCTGTCGCCGGATGTGAAGCGACCGCTTTGGCCACGGCATACAGTCCAGTCAACCCTGACGCAATGCGTCCAGCCCTTTGATTGGAGTGACAGGCATGGCCAAAGTCGTACGTTTTCATCAAACCGGTGGCCCCGAAGTATTGCGCTTCGAGGACGCCGAGGTCGGCGATCCCGGCCCTGGCCAGGTGCGCCTGCGCCATGTGGCGGTGGGCCTGAACTACGCCGACACCTATTTTCGCAACGGCACCTACCCGATCGCGCTGCCCAACGGCATCGGTGTTGAAGCGGCGGGCGTGGTGCAGGCAGTGGGCGAGGGCGTGACCCAGGTGGCCGAAGGCGACCGGGTGACCTACACCGGCTTTCTCAACACCTTGGGCGCCTACAGCACCGAACGGCTCATCGCTGCCGATGCGTTGATCAAGCTACCGGAAACCATTGCCTTCGAAACCGCGGCGGCGATGACCATGCGCGGCCTCACCTCGGCCTACCTGATGCGCAGGCTGTATGCCTTCAAGCCCGGTGACACGGTGTTGCTGCACGCGGCCGCCGGCGGCGTCGGCATGATCGTCTCGCAATGGGCGCAGCTGTTGGGGCTGAACGTGATCGGCACGGTGTCCACCGCGGCCAAGGCGGAACTTGCCCGCGCCCATGGCTGCAACCACACCATCGACTACAGCGTCGAGGACGTGGCCCTGCGCGTGCGTGAGCTGACCGACGGGGCAGGGGTGAACGTGGTGTTCGACAGTGTCGGCAAGACCACCTTCAACGCGTCTCTCGATTCGCTCAAGCGCCGTGGCCTGATGGTTTGCGTGGGCACCGCCTCCGGCACCATCCCACCCTTCGACCCGCAGTTGCTGGCCATGAAGGGCTCGCTGCAGCTGACGCGCCCGGCCCTGGCCGATTTCATTGCCGACCCGGCGGAGAAAGCCGAACTGGCCGACGAGCTGTTCGCGCATGTCGCCAGCGGCCGCATCCGCATCGAGATCAACCAGCACTATGCCCTGCAGGATGCCGTCCAGGCCCACCGCGACCTGGAAGCACGCAGGACCACCGGTTCGTCGATCTTCGTCATCTGAAGAGGGCCGCAGCATGCACATCGAACAACTGACCTGCGCCCTCGGCGCCGAAGTCAGCGGCGTCCAGCTGGCCGATGCGATCCACGACGACGGGCTGTTCGCGCAGTTGCGCGAACTGCTGCTGCGCCATCGGGTGCTGTTCCTGCGCAACCAGGCCATCAGCCGCAGCGAACACGTGGCCTTCGCCCGTCGCTTCGGCGACCTGGAGGACCACCCGGTGGCCGGCAGCGACCCGGACCACCCAGGCCTGGTGCAGATCTACAAACGCCCCGACCAGCCGCTGGACCGCTACGAGAACGCCTGGCACACCGACGCCACCTGGCGCGAAGCACCGCCCATGGGGTGCGTGCTGCGCTGCGTGGAATGCCCGCCGGTGGGGGGCGACACCATGTGGGCAAACATGGTGCTGGCCTACCAGCAATTGCCGGCAGACGTAAAAGCCAGGATCGAGGGCCTGCGCGCACGCCACAGCATCGAAGCCAGCTTCGGCGCGGCCATGCCGCTGGACAAGCGCCTGGCGCTCAAGGCCCAGTACCCCGACGCCGAGCATCCGGTGGTGCGCATCCATCCGGAAACCGGCGAGCAGGTGCTGTTCGTCAACGCCTTCACCACCCACTTCAGCAACTACCACACCCCGCAACGGGTGCGCTTCGGCCAGGACGCCAACCCCGGCGCCGGCGAGCTGTTGCGCTACCTGATCAGCCAGGCCTACCTGCCCGAGTATCAGGTTCGCTGGCGTTGGTCGGCGGGCAGCATCGCCATCTGGGACAACCGCAGCACCCAGCATTACGCGGTGATGGACTACCCGGCGTGCCACCGCAAGATGGAACGCGCCGCGATCAAGGGCGAGCCGACCTTCTGAGCCCCTGCAGCAGCCGAACACAATAAAAACACTGAGGACCGCACATGCAATTCTTCGACGATTCGTTGCACCCGGAAAACATGGAAAAGGTGGTAATCACCGTGGCCCCCTATGGCCCGGAATGGATGCCCGAGGATTTCCCCGAAGACATTCCGCTGACCATGGACGAGCAGGTGCAGAAGGCCGTGGACTGCTACGAGGCGGGTGCCACTGTGCTGCACCTGCACGTGCGTGAGCTGGACGGCAAAGGCTCCAAGCGCCTGAGCAAGTTCAACGAGCTGATCGCCGGCGTGCGCGAAGCGGTGCCGGAGATGATCATCCAGGTCGGCGGCTCGATTTCGTTCGCCCCCGAAGGCGAGGGCGAGGCCGCCAAGTGGCTGTCCGACGACACCCGGCACATGCTCGCCGAGCTGACCCCACGCCCGGACCAGGTCACGGTGGCCATCAACACCACCCAGATGAACATCATGGAGCTGCTGTACCCGGAGTACCTGGAAGGCACCTCGCTGGCCAACCCGGGCATCCAGGCCGCCTACAGCGAAATGACCGTGCCGGCCGGGCCCGCCTGGGTGCGCGAGCACCTGCGCCGGCTGCAGGCCAGCCAGATCCAGCCGCACTTCCAGCTGACCGGCATGCATGCCCTGGAAACACTCGAGCGTATCGTGCGCCGCGGCGATTACATGGGCCCTTTGAACCTGACCTGGATCGGCATCGGCGGCGGCTTTGACGGCCCCAACCCGTTCAACTTCTTCAACTTCATCCACCGCGCGCCGGACGGCTGCACCCTGACCGCCGAATCGCTGCTCAAGAACGTCCTGCCGTTCAACACCATGGCCCTGGCCATGGGCCTGCACCCACGCTGCGGCAACGAAGACACCATCATCGACCAGCACGGCAAGCGCTTCACCTCGGTACAGCAGATCCAGCAGACCGTGCGCGTGGCCCATGAGCTGGGCCGTGAGATCGCCACCGGCAAACAGGCCCGGGCCATCTACCGGATCGGCGAGCAGTACACCAGCATCGAGGACACCCTCAAGGCCAACGGTATGGCGCCCAACCGTCAGCCGGGGCACAAAGGCGTGCCGCAACGCGCCTGAATGGCGACTGGCCTCATCGCCGGCAAGCCGGCTCCCACAAGTGCAGGACTGTACCCTGTGGGCGCAGGCATGCCGGCAATGAGGCCGGTACCAGCAGCAACCCTATTGGCGTTTTCTCAAAACAAGAACAACACCCCCAGGAGGCAGCATGGCCACCTATCTCGCCAGTACCACAGACTCAGGCATCGACCCCTCGCTGAGCATCCCCCGGCGTTACGCCTGGATCGTTTTCGCCCTGACCTTCGGCCTGCTGATTTCCGACTACATGTCGCGCCAGGTGCTCAACGCCGTATTCCCCCTGCTCAAGGCCGAATGGGCCCTGAGCGACAGCCAGCTCGGCCTGCTCAGCGGCATCGTCGCGCTGATGGTCGGCCTGCTGACCTTTCCGCTGTCGCTGTTGGCCGACCGTTTCGGCCGGGTGCGCAGCCTGGTGCTGATGGCCGTGCTCTGGAGCCTGGCCACCCTGGGCTGCGCGCTGGCACAGGACTACCCGCAGATGTTCGTCGCACGCTTTCTGGTTGGGGTCGGCGAGGCGGCCTACGGCAGTGTCGGTATCGCCGTGGTGGTGGCGGTGTTCCCGCGCGAGATGCGCGCTACCCTGGCCGGTGCGTTCATGGCCGGTGGCATGTTCGGCTCGGTGCTGGGCATGGCCCTGGGCGGCGTGCTGGCCGAGCACCTCGGCTGGCGCTGGGCGTTCGCCGGCATGGCGCTGTTCGGGCTGTTGCTGGCGCTGCTGTACCCGCTGATCGTCAAGGAGGCCCGGGTCACGCCAGCGGCCAGCGGCCCCACCGCCAAGCCCGTGCGCGCACTGCACAGCCTGTATGGCAGCCGTTCGGTGATCGCCGCCTATGTCGGCAGCGGTCTGCAACTGTTCGTCGGCGGCACGGTGATCGTCTGGATGCCCAGCTACCTGACCCGCTACTACGCCATGGGTACCGACCAGGCCGGTGTGGTCAGCGCGGTCATCGTGCTGTGCAGCGGCGTCGGCATGATCCTCTGCGCCATGCTGTGCGACCGCCTCGGGCGCCGGCGCCAGGACCGCAAGATCAGCCTGGCGATCGGCTACTGCCTGGGCAGTTGCCTGCTGCTGTCACTGGCATTCGCCATGCCGACCGGCACTGCCCAACTGGTTTTGATCGGCCTGGGGATGATGGTCGCCGCCGGCACCAGCGGCCCGTCCAGCGCCATGGTCGCCAACCTGACCCATGCCTCGGTGCACGGCACGGCCTTCGCCACCCTGACCCTGGCCAACAACCTGCTGGGCCTGGCCACCGGGCCGTTGCTCACTGGCCGGCTGTCCGACCTGATCGGCCTGCACGGCGCCTTGCAGCTGGTGCCGCTGATCAGCCTCGGCGCAGCGCTGGTGTTCGTCATCGGCAAGCGCCACTACCACACAGACATGGCCCGCTTGCAGCGGGCCCAGGAGTCGACGTCGTGAACCCTCGGTTGTGTATTGATGTGACCTTTGACTTTATCTGCCCCTGGTGCCTGATCGGCCAGCGCCAGTTGCAGCGCGCCCTTGAACGCCTTGCCAGGGAGCGCCCCGCGGTGAGCGTGACGGTACGCTGGCAGGGCGTGCAGTTGTTGCCGGGGTTACCGGCCGAGGGCGTGCCTTTCGACACCTTCTATCGCCAGCGCCTGGGCAGCGACGAGGCGGTACGCCAACGCCAGGCCCACGTCATCGAGGCGGCGCTGGCCGTTGGTGAGCCGCTGGATTTCACGCGCATTCGGCGCATGCCCAACACCGCCAATGCCCATCGCCTGCTGCAGCGGGTGCAGCTCGTCGCAGGTGCCGGGCCAGCCGAGGTCTTGCGCCTGCGCCTGTTCCAGGCCTATTTCCAGGAGGGTCGCGATCTGGGCGATCGCTCCACCTTGCTCGAGATCGCCCAGGCGTGTGGGGTGCCGCAAGCGCTGGTGGCGGACTGCCTGCGCGATGACGGCGCCGCATTGTGCGCCGATGAGTCGCGCGTCGGCAGCGTGGTGCCGAGCTTTGTGATCAACCGGCAACGACCGGTCAGCGGTGCGCAACCCGCCGAGGTGCTTTACGCGGCGATGAAGGTCGCACTGGCACAGGCGGTACCCGCATGAACGGGCGTTATCCGGTGCCTGCCGGCAAGCTGCCGGAGCAGGGCGGCCGCGTCCTGGTCGAATGCGCGGGCAAAAGCCTGGCGCTGTTCAATGTCGACGGCACCTTCTACGCCATCGACGACAGTTGCCCGCACCAGGGCGCCTCGCTGTGCGCCGGGCGCCTGGAGGGGCGGGTTATCCAGTGCTGTGCCCACGGCCTGCGCTTCGACCTGGCCAGCGGTTACCTGCTGCAATCCACCGCGCTCAAGGTCGCCCGCTACCCGGTCGAATATCACGAAGGGCAGGTGTACATCGTGTTCAGCCAAGAGGAAGCAGGCCAATGACCGTCGCCGTCATCAGCAGCGTCAACCACCGTACCCGTGAACTGGCCCCGGGCATCCTGGTCAGCCTGATCGTCGCTGGCGCGGCGAGTTTTCTCAGCGAGCACTACCAGGCCCCCGTGATGCTGTTTGCCCTGTTGCTGGGCATGGCCCTGAACTTCCTGGCCAGCGACGGGCGCTGCAAGGCCGGTATCGAATTCACCGCGCGCACGGTGCTGCGCCTGGGCGTGGCATTGCTCGGCATGCGCATCACCCTGGGCCAGATCGCCAGCCTGGGCTGGAAGCCGGTGGTGCTGGTGGTGACCTTGGTGGTGGTGACCATCCTGGTGTCGGTGCTGGCGGCGCGGGCGCTGGGCTTTTCGCGGCTGTTCGGCCTGCTTACCGGCGGCGCCACGGCCATCTGCGGCGCCTCGGCGGCCCTGGCCCTGGCGGCGGCGTTGCCGGCGCACAAGCACAAGGAGCACGCCACGCTGTTCACCGTGATCGGCGTGTCGGCGTTGTCGACCCTGGCGATGATCAGCTACCCGATGCTCGCCCAGTGGCTGCAGCTGTCGCCGGGGCAGGCCGGGGTCTTCCTCGGTGCCACCATCCACGACGTGGCCCAGGTGGTGGGCGCCGGCTACAGCCTGTCCACCGAGACCGGCGATATCGCCACCGTGGTCAAGCTGATGCGCGTGGCCATGCTACTGCCGGTGATCGTCTGCGCGGCGATGATCACCCGCCGCCAGGGCCTTGGCGACGCAGGCCAACGGCCGCCGCTGTTGCCCTGGTTCGCCGTTGGCTTCGTGTTGCTGGCGTGTCTCAACAGTACCGGCTGGGTGGCGCCTGCGGTGCAGGGCGGGGTCAACGAGCTGTCGCGCGGGTGCCTGGTGGTGGCGATCAGTGCGCTGGGCATGAAGACCCAGCTCAAGGCCCTGGCCAGCGTAGGGCTCAAGCCGATCCTGTTGATGATGGGGGAGACGGCGTTCCTGGTACTGCTGGTACTGGGGTTGATGCGCTGGGGGTTGTGAGGCCGCTCCTACAGCTGGCGCGATCCCTGTGGGAGCGGGCTTGCCCCGCGAACACGGGCGTAGCCCGTGCCAGGCACCGAGGTGTCGTCTTCGCGGGTAAACCCGCTCCCACAGGTACTGTGCAATCGGGGGAATGCACGGACCCTGTGGGAGCTGCGGCCACCTACAGGACCGATGCAATCGCCCCCTGCCGCGCACGCCAGCTCGCTGGCGGCATGCCGTACTGGGCGATGAACCAGCGGGTGAACGAACTGGGCATCGAATAGCCGAGCATGTCGGCGATCCGCCCCAGTGAATAGGCGGGGTTCTCCAGGTAACGGATCACCAGGTCGCGGCGCACGCCGTTGACCAACTCGCTGAAGGTCACGCCGGCCTCCACCAGCCGCCGTTGCAGGGTACGCACGTTCATGCCCTGGCTCTGCGCCACCTGTTCTAGCGTGGCGCGGCCCATGGGCAGCAGCAGGTAGATGGTCTTGCGCATTTCCAGCTCCAGCGAAGGCCGGTCGCCGCCTTGCAGGGTATCGAGGTAGCGCCGCGCCAGGCGTGCCATGGCTTCGTTGGCCTGCGGGGTGGTGCTGTCGAGGTCGGTCGCCTGGCAGACGATGCCGTTGAACTCGCTGCCGAACTCCAGCTTGCAGCCGAAGATGCGCCGGTGAATGGCCAGGTCGGCGGGCGCCGCGTGGGTGAAGTTGGCACTGATCGGCCGCCAGTGGGCACCCAGCAGCGCGGCGCACAAGCGCAACATCACGCCGATGGCCAGCTCCACCGCCTGGCGGCTGCCATGGCTGCGCTCGGTCACCACCTCTTCACGAATGATCACACTCTTGCCGGCCTCCTCGACATGGATGGCCAGGGCATCGTTGAGCAAGTGGCGGTACTGCACGATCACTTGCAGGGCATCGCGCAGGGTGCGCTGGTGGCTGAGCAGCAGGCTGATCTCGCCGAAATCCGACAGCTGGCGCAGTTCGGCCATGCGCAAGCCGAAGGTCTCGCAGCCGCAGGCCTTGGCCGAGGCTTCCAGCAGCTCGATCACGGCCGTGGCGGCGATACGCCGGTTGGGATCATCCAGCAGGCCGGCACTGAGCCCGACCTGGGCCAGCAGGGCATGGGGATTGAGCCCCAGGTGGCGGGACACTTCAAGGTAATTGGTCAGGCTGGCGGCACGCACTTGTGTGGGCATTGTTGTTGTTTTCCACGCTTGTCATCAGGTGACCCGCAGCGCTGGCGGGTGGCTTGTTATAGCGCGTGTGTCGCCAGAAGAGAAGCCGGCACCTGGCCCGTTATTTCGGGTTCATCCAGGGATTACGGGTTTGCAGCTCGAGGGGGCGAAAGCCCTGTCACCAAATGAAAAGTCGCTGACGTGCAAAGTAAAGCGCCTGTCGAGGGCGCTGATTACTGTGGGACCAGAAGCGCTCGAACCCTGGCGAGCGCACCTGCCAGCGCAGAGGTAGCGACGTGGAAAAACTGCACACCCACGCAACGGTCCTGATCGTCCCCGGCCTGCGCGAGCATGTTGCCGAACACTGGCAGACCTTGCTCCACGACCGCCTGGCCAAGGCCCGCACGGTGCCGCCGCTACAGGCCGATGCGTTGAGCTGCGACGCCCGGGTCGAGGCCATCCAGCGCGAGCTGGAGCAGATCGAAGGTGAGGTGCTGTTGGTGGCCCACAGCGCCGGCGTACTCATGGTCGCCCACTGGGCTGCGCGCTACGCCCGGCCGATCAAGGGCGCACTGCTGGCGGCGCCACCGGACCTTCAGGCCCGCTGGCCGGCCGCCTACCCAAGCCCCGACAGCCTGCGCGCCAACGGCTGGAGCCCGTTGCCGCTGCAGCCGCTGCCGTTCCCCAGCATCGTCGCCGCCAGCAGCAACGATCACCTGGCCAGCCCCGCAGCGGTCGCCGCCCTGGCCGAAGGCTGGGGCAGCCAGCTGCTCGAACTGGGTGCGGTGGGCCACCTCAACCCCGCCGCGGGCTACGGGCCCTGGCCGCAGGCCGAAGCCCTGGTGCGGCAACTGGACCGCTGACCCGGCTGCTCAGCCAAGCCCCGCGAAAGAACAATAACAACACGTGGAGTCACCGCGATGCCAATGCTGCGTTGCCAGCGCCTGCTGGCCTGTACCTTCAGCCTGCTCGGCGCCACCTCGTTACCGGCTGCCGAAATCGATACCGGCCATGAAGACTGGGCCGTGCGCCTGGACAACACGGTCAAGTACAACTACGGCGTGCGCACCGAAAGCGCCGACCCGCGCCTGCTGGCCACGCCCAACAACAACGACGGCGACTACAACTTTCGCAAGGCCGGTACCACCATCAGCAACCGGGTCGACCTGCTGACCGAGCTGGATGTGGTGTACCAACAGCGCATGGGCTTTCGCGTCAGCGCCGCCAGTTGGTACGACAAGGCCTACGAGAACACAGGTTCCGCCAGTAACCCCTACATCAATGGCAACGGCGGGCAGTCCGGCATCAATCCTGGTATCGGCGGTTTGCCCGGCACCGGCACGCCCCTGGGCTCTGCACACCTGAGCCATTACGCCCAGCGCTATTACACCGGCCCCTCGGGCGAGATCCTCGATGCCTTCGTGTTCATGCGCACCGCGGTGGGCGAGTCGTCCGAACTCAGTGGCAAGCTGGGCCAGCACAACCTGTTCTGGGGCGAAACCCTGCTCAACCCGGTGCATTCGCTGAGCTACGGTCAGTCCGGCCTGGACCTGGCCAAGCTCGCCGCCTCGCCCGGCACCGAAGCCAAGGAACTGTTCGTGCCGCGCAACCAGCTGTCGGCCTCGTTGCTGGTCAACCCCGAGCTCACCCTCGGCGCCCAGTACTTCCTCGACTGGGACGCCGCGCGGCTGCCGGAGGCCGGCACCTACTACGGCGGCTCGGACCTGCTGGACCAGGGCGGCCAGAGCCTGCTGCTCGGGCATACCGGCACGCCTGGGCTGATCCCGGTGCGCGGTGCGCTGACCACCCTGCGCCGTGGCCACGACCTGACCCCCGACAAGCGTGGCGACTGGGGGGTGATGGCCAAGTGGTCGCCCGAATGGCTGGGTGGCACCCTCGGCTTCTACTACCGCAACACTTCGGAAATCATGCCCCAGGCCTGGCTCGATACCCGTGGCCTGCGGGTCAGCGGCGCGGCCGGCCCGATCGCCAACCTGTACCGCTCACTGCAAACCGCCACCTACCAGTTCGCCTATGCCGACGACATCGACGTGTATGGCCTGAGCCTGTCCAAGGATGTGGGCGGCATCAGTGTCGGCAGCGACCTGAACATCCGCCACCACATGCCCCTGGCGAGCATCCCGGCAATCGTCAGTGCCCCCGGCGTGGCCGGTCTGGGCGGTGGCTTCGGCCTGCTGCCCGCGCGCAGCCCGGCCAGCGGGGTGATCTACGACGTGCCCCGCGATGGCGACAGCCTGAGCGCCACCGGGCAGACCCTGCACTGGACCGTCAACGGCTTGATGAGTTTCGGCGCCACGCCGCTGTTCGACTCGGCCACGCTGCTGGGCGAGCTGTTCTACAGCAACCTGCTCAAGCTCGATGGCCACAACGCCGCGCTGTACAAGGGCAACGCCAGCTACCGCGGCATTGACAAACCCACCCGTGACAACTGGGGCATCGCCGTCAACTTCAGCCCCACCTGGTACCAGGTGCTGCCGGGCATGGACCTGAGCCTGCCGCTGTCGCTCAACCTCGGCATCGACGGCGTATCGCCCGTGCAAGGGGGCGGCGCCGAGGACACCGGCACCTATGCCCTGGGCCTGAGCGCGGCGTTCTACAACCAGTACTTCGTCGACCTCAAGTACGTCGACAGCTTTGGCAAAAGCCAGGCCTGCCGCGACGGCCAGGCCGACGGCAGCACCCCAAACGCCCTGGACGGCGAGCAGGACTACACCTGCTACGGCGGCGGCTATGCCTCGTTCTCCGGCGGTGGCGCCACCACCGAGGACCGCGGCGCGCTGTACCTCACGCTCAAGACCACGTTCTGAACCACTCCACAGACACCACAGGAAAACAACAATCATGACCTACGTGAACACGCTGTTGGCCACGTGCCTGTCGCTGGCTGCCCTGAACTCCGCCCAGGCGGCGGTCCCTGCCGAACAGGCCGCGCGCCTGGGCGCCACGCTGACCCTGGTCGGCGCCGAAAAGGCGGGCAACGCCGACGGCTCGATCCCCGCCTACCAGGGCGGCCTGACCACAGCGCCCGCCAGTTACCAGGCCGGTGCAAGCATGCGCCCGGACCCGTTCGCCGAAGAGAAGCCGCTGCTGGTGATCGATGCCAAG
Source organism: Pseudomonas sichuanensis (assembly GCF_003231305.1). GTDB lineage: Bacteria > Pseudomonadota > Gammaproteobacteria > Pseudomonadales > Pseudomonadaceae > Aquipseudomonas > Aquipseudomonas sichuanensis. The sequence continues at coordinate 143,350 of NZ_QKVM01000007.1, forward strand.
AACGCCGGCCAATACCAGGGCCAGCTGACCGCCACCACCCTGGAGCTGCTCAAGCGCTACCCCAGTTTCCACGTCGATGTATACCCGACCCACCGCAGTGTCGCGTTGCCCCAGGCGGTGCTCGACAACACCCGCAAGAACGCCGTGGGCGCACGCAGCGAGGAGGGCGGCACGGCGGTCAGCAACGTGCTGCCGGGCATCCCGTTCCCGATCCCGCAGAGCGGCGCCGAAGCCATGTGGAACTTCCTGCTGCGCTATCAGGGCGTGAGCCTGAGCGCCAAGTACGACTCGTGGAACGTCGACGCCGCTGGCAAGGCGAGCCTGTCCACCACCGGCCAGGCCAACATCAGCTACCCGATCTACGAAGACATGGCCAAGCCGATCGGTGCCAAGGACACCTACTACCAGATGAAGCTGGTGTACACCGCACCCGCGCGCCGCGCCGGCGAAGCGATGATGCTGCGCGACGCCGCCAACCCGCTGGCCCAGCCGCGCAACGCCTGGCAGTACCTGCCCGGCCAGCGGCGGGTGAAGCTGGCACCGAACCTGGCCTATGACACGCCCAACCCCGGCACCTCGGGCTCCGGCACCTATGACGACGTGTTCGTCTTCAATGGCGCCCTGGATCGCTATGACTGGACGCTGGTGGGCAAGCAGGAAATGTACGTGCCGTACAACACCTACGCGCTGACCTACCACACCGACGTAAAACAGCTGACCATCCCCAACCACCTGGCGCCGCAATTCGTGCGCTGGGAGAAGCACCGCGTCTGGGTTGTGCAGGGCAAGCTCAAGGACGGCGCGCGGCACATCTACCACACACGCAGCTTCTACCTTGACGAGGACAGCTGGATCGCCCTGGCTTCCGACCAGTACGACGCCCGTGGCCAGCTGTACCGCGGCTCGTTCGCCTTCCTCACCCAGAGCTACGACCAGCCCACCCCGGACGCCACGCCGTTCATGATCTACGACCTGATGGGCGGCACCTACAACCTCAACGGGGTGGTCGGCGCCTACGGTGGCTTGCGCTATACCGCGCCGCTGAGCAAGACCCAGTGGTCGCCCGAAGCGCTGGCCGGCGCTGGCATTCGCTGATGCCACCGTTCAAGCGCTGCTGCGCACTGCTGGGGCTGTGCGCTGCCTTCCACGCGGCCCTTGGCGCCCCGCCCTACATCGATGTGCTCGACCTGCCGGCGCAGCCCAGCGCCCTGGCGCCGGCCAACCCGCTGCGCGCGGTGGCGCTGGCGGGCACGCGCCTGGTGGCGGTGGGCGTGCGCGGGCACATCCTGTATTCGGACGATCAAGGCCAGCACTGGCAGCAGGCCCAGGTGCCGGTGAGCGCCGACCTCAATGCCGTGACCTTTGCCACGCCGCTGCTCGGCTGGGCGGTGGGCAACGATGGCGTGGTGCTGCACAGCCGCGACGGCGGGGCGCACTGGCACAAGCAATTGGACGGTCGCGTGCTGGGCGAACAAGTACTCGCCTGGTACCAGGCCAAGGCCTTGGCCGAGCCCGAGGATCAGCGCTGGCCGGCGCAGGTGGCCGAGGGAGAACGGCTCAAGGCCGAAGGCGCCGACAAGCCGCTGCTGGACGTGTGGTTCAGCGATGCCTGGCACGGCTACGCGGTGGGGGTGTTCAACCTGCTGCTGCACACCGACGACGGGGGTGAGCACTGGCAGCCCTGGCTCGAGCGCAGCGACAACCCGCAAGGCCTGCACCTGACCCGCGTGCAAGCGGTGGACGGTGCGCTGTACATCACGGGCGAGCAGGGCCTGCTGCTCAAGCTGGACAGTGACGGCCAGCGCTTCAAGCGTGTGCCGGTGCCCTACGACGGCACCTTGTTCGGTGTCCTGGGCAAACCGGGTGTGCTGCTGGCCTATGGCTTGCGCGGGCATGTGTATCGCAGCAGCGACGGCGGCGCGCATTGGCGGCCTCTGCCTGTACAGGCCAACGGCAGCATCACCGCCGCCAGCCTGGACGGGGCAGGGCGCTTCTGGCTCGCCAGCCAGGCCGGCGAGCTGCTGCTCGCAGGTGTCGACGGGCAAGGGTTTGTGCCGGTCACGCAGGCCCCCCGCACCCCCGTGATCGGCATGGCCTTCGGCAGCGAGCACACGCTGGTGCTGGTGGGCGAACGTGGCGTACGCCGCCTGACCCTCGATCAACCGCCGTCCCCCTGACAAGAGAACAACCTGATGGCCACGCCCCGACAAGACACCCTGCCGGTGATCCGCGACCCCGGCGATTTCGATGCCCGTTCCGGCAACCTGCTCGAACGGCTGGTGTTCAATCATCGCCTGCCGTTCGTGGCATGCATGCTCCTGGCCACGCTGCTGCTCGGCTATCTGGCCCTGACCCGCCTGGAACTGCGGCCCAGCTTCGAAAAGATGATCCCGCGCAGCCACCCGTTCATCCAGAACTACCTGGACAACCGCGACTCGCTGCGCGGCCTGGGCAATTCGCTGCGGGTGGTGGTGGAAAACCATAACGGCGACATCTTCGACCCGGGTTATCTGCAGGCCCTGCGCCAGGTCAACGACCAGCTGTTCCTCGGCCAGGGCGTCGACCGCGCCTGGATGAAATCGCTGTGGAGCCCAGCGGTACGCTGGACCGAGGTCACCGAGCAGGGCTTCCAAGGCGGCCCGGTGATGCCCGACGGCTATCAGGGCCGGCCGGCGGACATCGACCAGTTGCGCCAGAACATCGAGCGCGCCGGCATCGTTGGCAGCCTGGTGGCGCACGACTTCAAGTCGAGCATGCTGATCGTGCCGCTGCTCGACCAGGACTCGGCCACCGGCAAGGGCATCGACTACCACGCGTTCTCCCAGCGCCTCGAGCAGCTGCGCGCGGAGCATGAGGCCGGCGGCCTGTACCGCCTGCATGTGATCGGCTTCGCCAAGCTGATGGGCGACCTGATCGACGGCCTGCATCAGGTGATGCTGTTCTTCGCCCTGGCCGTGCTGGTAAGCCTTGCGATCATCTACCTGTACACCCGTTGCCTGCGCAGTACCTTGCTGGTGGTGCTGTGCTCGCTGACCGCGGTGGTGTGGCAGCTGGGTATTGTCGCCTGGCTGGGGTACGCCATCGACCCGTACTCGATCCTGGTGCCGTTCCTGATCTTCGCCATCGGTGTGTCCCACGCCGCGCAGAAGATGAATGGCATCCTCCAGGACATCGGCCGCGGCACCCATCGCCTGGTGGCCGCGCGCTACACCTTTCGCCGGCTGTTCATCGCCGGGGTCACGGCGCTGCTGGCCGATGCGGTGGGCTTCGGCGTGTTGATGCTCATCGATATCCCGGTGATCCAGGACCTGGCAGTTACCGCCAGCATCGGCGTGGCGGTGCTGATCTTCACTTCGTTGCTGCTGATGCCGGTGGCGCTCTCGTATGTCGGTGTCAGCCGCCAGGCCGCCGAGCGAGCCTTGCACATCGACTCGCGGGCCGCTGCCCAGCGTGGCTTTGGCCGGCTGTGGCACCTGCTCGAGCGCTTCACCGAGCGCCGTTGGGCTACGGCTGCGCTGGTGAGCGCGGCGTTGCTGGGCGCCGGTGGCCTGTGGATGAGCCTGCAGTTGAAGATCGGCGACCTCGACAGTGGCGCCCCGGAGCTGCGCGCCGACTCGCGCTACAACCGCGACAACGCTTACATCACCGGGCACTACGCCCTGTCCAGCGACACCTTCGCGGTGATGCTCAAGACCGCCCCCGAGGGCTGTCTGCGCTACCAGACCCTGGCCCTGGCCGACCGCCTGGCCTGGGCCCTGCAGCAACAGCCGGGAGTGCAGACCACCGTGTCGCTGGTCAACGCGGTGCGCCAGATCACCGCCGGCACCTACGAGGGCAACCCCAAGCTCGCCAGCCTGCAGCGCAACCAGGACGTGCTCAACTACGCCGCCCAGCAAGCCTCGGTCAACGCCCCGGAGCTGTTCAACAACGATTGTTCGCTGATGCCGGTGATCGCCTACCTCAAGGACCACAAGGCCGACACCCTGGACGCGGTGGTGGCGTTGGCCGAGCAGTTCGCCCAGGCCAACGGCAGCGAGGAGCGCCAGTTCCTGCTGGCCGCCGGCAGTGCCGGCATCGAAGCCGCCACCAACAGCGTGGTGCGCCAGGCCAACCGCAGCATGCTGGCGCTGGTGTACCTGGCGGTTGCGGTGTTCTGCCTGATCACCTTCCGCAGCTGGCGCGCCACCCTGGTGGCGGTGTTGCCGCTGATGCTCACCTCGGTGCTGTGCGAGGCGCTTATGGTGGCGCTGGGCATCGGCGTCAAGGTCGCCACCTTGCCCGTCATCGCCCTGGGCGTGGGCATCGGCGTGGATTACGCGCTGTACCTGCTCAGCGTGCAACTGCACTGCCAGCGCGCGGGGCAGTCGCTGGCCGACGCCTATGGGCATGCCGTGGCCTTCACCGGCCGGGTGGTCGGGCTGGTCGGCGTCACCCTGGCCGCCGGCGTGGTCGGCTGGGCCTGGTCGCCGATCAAGTTCCAGGCCGACATGGGCCTGCTGCTGACCTTCATGTTCCTGTGGAACATGCTCGGCGCGCTGGTGCTGATCCCGGCGCTGTCGCATTTCCTGTTGCCGGGGGTCAAGGCCCCGGCAGGCACTACCAGCCCCACCGTGGGCGCCAACGTCAAACACCACAACCCACCTGTCGAGTGTTCATCGCATGTCTGATTACCTTCCGCCGCTGCGCGACATGGATTTCTTGTTCAACGAAGTGTTCGCCATCCCCGCCTGGTGGGCCCGCACCCCGGCGCTGGCCGAGCAGGTCGATGCCGACACTGCCCGTGCAGTGCTCGAGCTGGCCGGCAAGCTGATTGCCGAGGTGGTGGCGCCGCTCAACCGCAGTGGCGACGAACAGGGCTGCCGCTGGCAGGCCGGCCGGGTGATCAGCCCGGACGGCTTCACCCAGGCCTGGCGCACCTTTGCCAACGACGGTTGGGTGGGCGTGGCCGGCGCGCCGGCATATGGCGGCATGGGCATGCCCAAAGTGATCGCGGCGCAGATCGAGGAGATGCTCAATGCCGCCAACCTGTCGTTCGGCCTGTACCCGATGCTCACCGCCGGGGCCTGCATGGCGCTGCTCAACCATGCCAGCGAGGCGCTCAAGGCGCGCTACCTGCCACCGATGTACGAGGGGCGCTGGAGTGGCTCGATGTGCCTGACCGAGCCCCACGCCGGTACCGACCTGGGCCTGATCCGCACCCGCGCCGAGCCCGACGGGGAGGGCTGCTATCGGGTCACCGGCACCAAGATCTTCATCACCGGCGGCGAGCAGGACCTGACCGAGAACATCATTCACCTGGTGCTGGCCCGCCTGCCGGATGCGCCTGCCGGCGCCAAGGGCATTTCGCTGTTCCTGGTGCCCAAGTTGCGGGTGGAGGCCGACGGCACGCTGGGCGCGGCCAACGCGGTGAGCTGTGGTTCCATCGAACACAAGATGGGGATCAAGGCCTCAGCCACCTGCGTGATGAACTTCGACGGCGCCGAGGGCTACCTGGTGGGCGAGGCGAACAAAGGCCTGGCGGCGATGTTCACCATGATGAACTACGAGCGCCTGGGCGTCGGCATCCAGGGCCTGGCGCTGGGCGAGCGCTCCTGGCAGAACGCCATCGAGTATGCCCGCGAGCGGCCTCAGGGCCGTGCGGCCACGGGGCCACAGGCAGCGGGGCAGGGCGCCGACCCGATCATCGTTCACGCCGACGTGCGCCGCATGCTGCTGACCATGAAGGCACTCAACGAAGGCGGGCGGGCATTCTCGACCTTCGTCGCGCAGTTGCTCGATGAAGCCAAATACAGCGAATGCGCCAGCACACGCAGCCAGGCCGAAGCCCGGGTGGCGCTGCTGACCCCGGTGGCCAAGGCCTTCCTCACCGACATGGGGCTGGAAACCACCTTGCACGGGCAGCAGGTGTTCGGCGGGCACGGCTATATCCGCGAATGGGGCCAGGAGCAGTTGATCCGCGACTGTCGCATCACCCAGATCTACGAAGGCACCAACGGCATCCAGGCCCTGGACCTGATGGGCCGCAAGATGTTCGCCGACGGCGGCCGCAGCTATGCGCTGCTGGCCACTGACATGCGTGCTTTCGTCCAGGGCCTGGCGCCTTCGCGGGGCGAGTTCGCCGTGCCATTGCTGGCCGCCATCGACCACCTGGATGAGCTGACCGCCTGGGTGCTCGACCGTGGCCAGGCTGACGCCCGCGAGCTCGGCGCGGCGGCGGTGGAGTACCTGCACGTGTTCGGCTACACCCTGTACGCCTACCTGTGGGCGCGCATGGCCGATGCGGCGCTGAATGGGCAGACGCCGTTGCACCAGGCCAAAGTCGCCACGGCGCGCTTCTACTTTGCCCGCCTGTTGCCGCGTATCCACTCCCTGGGCCTGTGCGTGAAGGGCGGCAGCGACAGCCTGTACCTGCTCGGCGCCGAGCAGCTGTGAAGGAGCCGGCCATGACCACCACCAGTATCATCGCCCCGGCCGCCGAGGCCTATGGCTACCCGCTGCTGATCAAGCGCCTGCTGCTGTCCGGCGTGCGCTACCAGCCCAGCCAGCAGATCGTCTATGCCGACAAGTTGCGCTACAGCTACAGCACGCTGCTCGAGCGTATCCAGCGCCTGGCCAACGTGCTGACCCAGGCCGGGGTACGCCCAGGCGACAGCGTGGCGCTGCTCGACTGGGACAGCCACCGCGCGCTGGAATGCTACTTCGCCGTGCCGATGCTTGGCGCCGTGCTGCACACGGTGAACGTGCGCCTGTCCGCCGAGCAGATCCGCTACACCATGAACCATGCCGAGGACCGCCTGGTGCTGGTGCACGACGACTTCCTGCCACTGCTGGAACAACTGCGCGGCGAGCTGCCGACGGTCGAGCGTTGTATCCGCCTGACAGACGCCGGGCCCTCCAGCGAAGACGAATATGAACGCCTGCTGGCCGGGGTCGAAGCGCACTTCGACTTCCCCGACTTCGACGAAAACTCGGTGGCCACGCTGTTCTACACCACCGGCACCACCGGCGACCCCAAAGGGGTGTACTTCACCCACCGGCAACTGGTGCTGCACACCCTGAGCGAACTGGGCACCCTGGCCGCCTGTGGCGGCGAGCCGCTGCTGCGCACGGGCGATGTGTACATGCCGATCACGCCGATGTTCCACGTGCATGCCTGGGGCGTGCCTTATGTGGCCACTGCGCTGGGGATCAAGCAGGTGTACCCCGGGCGCTACGAAGCCAACCAGTTGCTGCGCCTGTACCGCGACGAAGGGGTGACGTTCTCCCACTGTGTGCCGACCCTGCTGCAGATGATGCTCGACTGCGAGCAGGCCCGGCACATCGACCTCAGCGGCTGGAAGATGCTGCTGGGCGGCAGCGCGCTCACCCAGGGCCTGGCGCGCCGGGCCAGCGAGCGCGGCATCCGCGTGCATGCTGGCTACGGCATGTCGGAAAGCTGCCCGTTGCTGGCCGTGACCTGCCTGAGCAGCGATGACCTGGCGCTGCCCATGGAGGCCCAGCTGCCCTTGCGCATCGAGGCTGGGGTGCCGATCGCGCTGGTCGACCTGCGCATCATCGACGACCAGGGGCAGCCGTTGCCGCATGACGGCCAGAGCGTGGGCGAAGTGGTGGTGCGCGCGCCCTGGCTGACCCAGGGTTACCTCGACGCGCCGGAGCAGGGCGCTGCGCTGTGGGCCGGCGGCTGGCTGCACACGGGCGATCTGGCCTGTATCGACGCCCATGGCGTGGTGAAGATCCGCGATCGCATGAAGGATGTGATCAAGACCGGCGGCGAATGGATCAGCTCGGTGGCGCTGGAAAGCCTGATCAGCCAGCACTCGGCTGTCGCGTCGGTGGCGGTGGTTGGCGTGCCCGACCCGCATTGGGGCGAGCAGCCGCTGGCGCTGGTGGTCTGTACCGCGGGCGCGCAGCTGGATCAGCCGGCCCTGGCGCGGCACCTGCAGCGCTTTGTCGACAACGGCACGCTGAACAAGTGGGCGATCCCGCGGATAGTGCGCATTGTCGACCAGATCCCCAGGACTGGCGTGGGCAAGATCGACAAGAAGCGCATACGCGAGTCGGCCACGGCGCACGGGTGCTGAAACCTGGCCTGGCGGCCCTGTCGCCCCCGATAGCTGACCCTGGCAAGCTATAGTGATTGCCGTCGGGGGTTGGATGACAAGGGATCCAGATGTGCGCAGCCAGGAAGCAGACTGAGGATGGCGTGTTCGCCGTGACCGGCGAGGGCCGTGCCGTGGCGTTGTTCCGCCTGGTGCTGGGTTTCATGGCCGTGGTGATGCTGGCCTTCGTGCTGATCGAGGGCTGGCGGATCTGGCGCGATTACCGCCAGGCCTTTTTCAACGCCGAGAACGCGGTGACCAACCTGGCCCGGGCCACCGCCCAGCACGCCGAGGACGCCATCCGCCAGGTCGACGCCATTACCGCGGCGCTGGCCGAGCGCCTGGAGGGCGATGGCTTCGAGCACATCGACCGGCCCCGCCTGCATGCGCTGCTCAAGCAACAGGCGCAGATCATGCCGCAACTGCACGGGTTGTTCGTCTACGCGCCGGACGGCAGCTGGGTGGTCACTGACCAGGACGTGGTGCCGGCCAATGCCAACAACGCCGACCGCGACTATTTCATCTACCACCGCACCCACGCCGACCGCCAGGTACGGATCGGCGCGGTGGTGCGCAGCCGTACCACGGGCGACCTGATCATCCCCATCTCGCGCCGCCTGGACTACCCTGACGGGCGCTTTGCCGGGGTGTTGCTGGGCACCATCAAGGTCGATTGGTTCGTGCGCTACTACGGCGACTTCAAGATCGACGAGCGCGGCGCCCTGGTGTTGGCCAAGCGCGACGGCACCATCCTCGTGCGCCGGCCATTCGTCGAGCAGGTGATCGGCCGCAGCCTGGCGGGCAGCGATATCTTCCGCAAATACCTGCCCTATGCCAGCGAGGGCGTGGCCGAGGCGGTGGCGGTGGTCGATGGCACGCCACGCTTGTATGGCTTTCGCGCCTTGTCGAGCTACCCGCTGGTGGTGGAGGCGGGGTTGTCACGCGAGTCGATCATCGCGCCGTGGCGCCACGACATGCTCAAGTCGCTGGTGGTGCTGGTCTTGCTGTTGGTCGGGGTGGCGGGCTTTGGCTGGGTGGTGCTGCGCCAGTTACGCGAACGCATCGTCATCGAGCGGGCGTTGCACCAGGCACACCAGACGCTCAAGGCGCTGGCCCTGACCGACAGCCTGACCGGGCTGGGCAACCGTCGGCGGCTGGACGCGGTGCTGGAGCCGGAGCTGCGTCGGGCGCGCCGGCAGGGCTACGCAGTGGCGCTGGTGATGCTCGACCTCGACTATTTCAAAGCCTACAACGACCGCTATGGGCACCTGGCCGGCGATGAGTGCCTGCGCCGTTTCGGCGGGCTGTTGAAGCAAGTGCTCAAGCGCCCGGGCGACCTGGCGGTGCGCTATGGCGGCGAGGAGTTCACCCTGTTGCTGCCCGATACCGATGCCCAGGGCGCCAGCCAGATCGTCCAGGAAGTCCTGCAACTGCTGCGCCGCCAGGCCATCGAACACGCTGGCAGCCCGCTGGGGCAGGTGTCGGTCAGCGCCGGCATCGCCGTGGGGGCGCCCAGCCTGGAGGCGGTGACACCAGAAAACCTGATGGCTGCGGCGGATGCGGCGCTGTATCAGGCCAAGCACCAGGGCAAGGACAGGTTTTGCCTGGCAGGCAGCGTGGAGGTCGGCGTGCAGCCCTGAGCGGCTAAACGGCTAGCCGCATGGCACAACGATCTTCAAGCCCATGCGCCCGTTCGCCTGCCAATAGCGTTTTGAGGCGCTGATCCAGCGCCGCATCCCCCAGCCGTTCGAACCCATAGCGCTGGTAGAACGGCCCATTCCACGGCACTTCGCCAAAGGTGGTCAGCGTCACCGCCTGTAGCCCGAGCTGGCGCGCCGCTGCCACCGCCCGATCCAGCAGCTGCCGGCCAAGGCCTTGGCCTTGGGCGTCCTGGCGGACCGACAGCTCATCGATGTGCAGCACCGCATCGAAACGGTTGGCACACAGGAAACCCAATGGCCGGTCCTGTGCATCCACCGCCACCCAGCTGGTGCCCGCCAGGAAAAATTCGGCATGCGCTGCTTCATCCATGACCTCGCTGTCGGCCAGCCAGGCCAGTGCCGGGTACTGCCTGAACGCCTGGGCGGCGGAGCGCTCGATGGCGGGCAGCAGGGGGAGGTCGGTGGCGAGGGTAGGGCGAACGGTCATGGCAGGGGCTCGAGGTGGGTAGTGGGATTGTGCCCTAAAGCCAGAGGTGATCAAGATCGATGCTGGCCTCTTGCGTGTCTCGCTGTCTGGATATGCCCCACGTCTTGTCGGGAATCGTCCTACGAGCTTTCGGACTGATCCTGCATATTTCGTTGGCAGGCCCCGCTAGCTTGGCAGCTTTTCCCCTGGCGGGGGCGACGCTGTGCAAGCCCTTGCCAGACTGACCTGACAAGGGACAACGGATGTTCGACTCGACACTCACAGATCGCCTGCGCTTCCACGTGCCGGCGGTTCAGCACGATCTTCAGGTACTGGCGTTCAAAGGCGACGACGCCATCAGCACGCTTTTCAACTTCGATATCGAACTGGTCAGCGAAAACCCCCGCCTGCCGCTCGAACCCATGCTCAACCAGCCA
>NZ_QKVM01000070.1 GCF_003231305.1 Pseudomonas sichuanensis
TCTGGGCTGGCGTTAGCTGTCGCTAGTTGGATTGGATGGGAACTCAGGATTGTAATCGCTGGCAAGCCAGCTCCCACAAGTTAGAGCGAAACTTTCAGACTCGCGCTGTACCTGTGGGAGCCGGCTTGCCGGCGATAGGGCCCGAATAAACAACACATAAACAACAGCCAAATATAGATAGCCGTATCACTGCTCTTGATCTGCTCTTGATCTGCTCTTGATCTGCTCTTGATCTGCTCTTGATCTGCTCTTGATCTGCTCTTGATCTGCTCTTGATCTGCTCTTGATCTGTTTTTGCTTTTGCTTCTAAGCGCGCAATAGTCCAGGCAACACAAATTGCGACTTCAGGAGGCCGAGTGGAGGTGACTGGAGGGCCCTGGTGCGCAGCACCCTTCGGCGCAGCCGAAGGCGCGAGATGTAGACTTGCGCAGCAAGTCGTAGGCCGCGCGGGCCCGTAAGGCACCGGAGCGAGGGGACCCCGGAGCGCAGCGCAGGGGCCGTATGATGGGAGCGGGCGGTTTTGGTTACTTTGGCCAAGACCAAAGTAACCCGCCGTAAGGGCGGAAAGGTGACTAAAAGTCGCCATCGCCGCTGAATGCGCATACATCTATCAAAACAAAGGCTAAGATTGCCAAGGCCAAAACCGAACTCAGGTCAAAACCCGCGAACTCGCCACCGCAACCACCGCCAGCCCGATCGCCAGATTGACCCCCACCATCCGCCGAATCCGCCCCAGAACCCCAGCCCCCGCCGCCCAGTCCTCAGCCTGCACCGCGGTGCGCAATTCAGGCAGCAGCAACGACTGGATCCGCATGAACAACGCAAACATCACGATCCCGCCACCGATCATCACCTGAACGTACCGCGGCGCGGTCTCGAACCCGGCAAAGCGCAGGTGAATCATGCCCACCCCGCTGATCGCCAGGATCGCCACCGCCAGCCAGACCCATCTGAAGAACCGCTGGAAAACTTCCACCCACAAGCGCAGCCGCGCCGGCCCCTCCAGGGCTGCAACCGTGGCCGGGCGCAGGATCAGCCAGGCGAAGAACATGCCGCCGACCCAGACCAGGGCGGCGAGGACATGCAGGGTGTAGGGCAGGGCAAAGGCGAGCATCCGGATCTCCATGCGGCACAAAGGGCAATAGCGGGGTATGATAGCCGGCCCATGCGAAACACTGAAAATATATCCAGCCCTCCGGGCGCCTGCAGACCATGATCAGCAACGAACTCAAAGCCACCATCCAGGGCGCCTACTCGCGTTTCCTCGAAGCCAAAAGCCTCAAGCCACGCTATGGCCAGCGCCTGATGATCGCCGAAGTGGCCAAGGTGCTCGGCGACATCGCCTGCGACGACGAAGGCCGCCGTGCCGGCGAGCCCGCCGTGGTGGCGGTCGAGGCGGGTACCGGTACCGGCAAGACCGTCGCCTACGCCCTTGCCGCGATCCCGGCCGCGAAGGCCGCCGGCAAGCGCCTGGTGATCGCCACCGCGACCGTGGCGCTGCAGGAACAGATCGTGCTCAAGGACCTGCCCGACCTGATGCGCAACAGTGGGCTGAACTTCAGCTTTGCCCTGGCCAAAGGCCGTGGCCGCTACCTGTGCCTGTCCAAACTCGACATCCTGCTGCAGGAAGGCCACGCCCAGTCGGCCACCGCCCAGCTGTTCGAGGAGGAAGGTTTCCACATCGAAGTCGACGAGCGCAGCCAGAAGCTGTTCAACAGCATGATCGAGAAGCTCGCCGGCAACCGTTGGGACGGTGATCGCGACAGCTGGTCGGAAGCCGTCGAGGACCAGGACTGGGCACGCCTGACCACCGACCACAGCCAGTGCACCGGCCGCCATTGCCCGAACTTCCAGCAGTGCGTGTTCTACAAGGCCCGCGAAGGCATGGGCAAGGTCGATGTGATCGTCACCAACCATGACATGGTCCTCGCCGACCTCGCGCTGGGCGGTGGCGCCGTACTGCCCGACCCGCGCGACACCATGTACGTGTTCGACGAAGGCCATCACCTGCCAGACAAGGCCATCGGCCACTTCGCCCACTATTCGCGCCTGCGCTCCACCGCCGATTGGCTGGAGCAGACGGCCAAGAACCTCACCAAGCTGCTGGCCCAGCACCCGTTGCCGGGCGACCTGGGGCGCTACATCGAGCAGGTGCCGGAGCTGGCCCGCGAGGTGCGCACCCAGCAGCAGTTCATGTTCACCCTGTGCGAGCAGGTTGCCGACTTCCGTACCGGTGAAGACATGGAAGGCCGCGACCGCCCGCGCTACCGCTTCGAAGGCGGCGTGGTGCCCGAGCAGATCCGCGAAGTCGGCATCGAGCTGAAAAAAGGCTTCGCCCGCCTTACCGACCTGTTCACCCGCCTGGCCGACCTGCTCAAGGAAGGCATGGACGGCGAGAACAACATCGGCATCGCCAGCCACCAGGCCGAAGAGTGGTACCCGCTGTTCGGCAGCCTGGTGACCCGTGCCCAGGGCAACTGGGAGTTGTGGACCGCGTTCACCGCCGAAGACCCGGAAGACAACCCGCCCATGGCGCGTTGGTTGACCCTGGCCGAAAGTGGCGCGCTGTTCGATATCGAGGTCAACGCCAGCCCGATTCTCGCCGCCGAGATGCTGCGTAAAAGCCTGTGGAACGTCGCCCATGGCGCCCTGGTGACTTCGGCGACCTTGACCGCGCTGGGCAAGTTCGATCGCTTTCGCATGCGCTCAGGGCTGCCGCGCGACGCAGTGCAGTGCGTGGTGCCCAGCCCGTTCGTGCATGGCGATGCCGGGCTGTTGCGGGTGCCCGACCTGGGCGCCGACCCGCGCGATGCCACGGCACACACTGCATCGATCATCCGTGAACTGCCGAACATCGTCGAAGGTGCACGGGGCGCGCTGGTGCTGTTCTCGTCGCGTAAACAGATGCAGGACGTATTCGATGGCTTGGACCGCGACTGGCGCAAGCTGGTGCTTATCCAGGGCAACCTGTCCAAGCAGGAAACCCTGAACAAGCACAAGGCGCGGGTCGACGATGGCCAGCACAGCGTGTTGTTCGGCCTGGCCAGTTTCGCCGAGGGTGTCGACCTGCCGGGCGCTTACTGCGAGCACGTGGTCATCGCCAAGATCCCGTTCTCGGTGCCGGATGACCCTGTCGAGGCCGCATTGTCCGAATGGATCGAGGCCCGCGGCGGCAACCCGTTCATGGAAATCGCCGTGCCTGACGCTTCGCTGAAGCTGATCCAGGCCTGCGGCCGGCTGCTGCGTACCGAACAGGACCGCGGCGTCATCACCTTGCTTGACCGGCGCCTGGTCACCCAGCGCTACGGCAAGGCTATTCTCAATGCGCTGCCGCCATTCCGACGGGAGATCGGTTGACCGCCGGAGCAAGACGCGTTCCTTGTTGTCCATACTCGATCGCGAGCCCACGACGGGCTCGGAAGGAGAGCCACCGCCCTATGATCCGCCGTACCCTGCCTGTGATGTTCTCCCTGTTGTTCAGTGCGCCGTTGCTGGCCGGGCAACAGACACTGTTCAGCTTCGTGCGCCCCGCCGCAGTGGTCAACGTGACCACCCAGGACGCTGCGATGCCGCAGTACAACGCGGAGCAGACCGCCGAAGGCGAGGTGTTGCGGCGGGTGGTGTTCAATCCGGTGGCGCAACCGACCTTGCGCCTGGCACCGCCCAGTGGCGCCTGGGACTGGTCGGCCGGGCAGGCCCTGACACTGCGCCTGCAAAGCGGCATGGACTGGGCGCTGACCGTCGACGTGGTGGTGCAGAGCAGCGATGGGCGCACCCTCACCAGCCGCATCGACTTGCCGGCAGGGCCGGCGCAGACGGTGATGATTCCCCTCAAGGCCAGCTCGCCGCTCAGCCAGGGCATGCGTGCCGGCCCGCCGATGCCATGGGCCCATGAAGGCCAGCGCCTGCTGCTGACCAGCAGTGCAGGGGAGGTGGACCTCAAGCAAGTCACCTCGGTCAGCCTGAGTATCCCCGGCCCCAAAGTGGCGCAGAGCCTGTTGATCGAGAAGGTCGGCCTGCAGGACGACGACCAGGCGTTCAAAGCCGCCTACAGCGAGCTGATCGACGGCTATGGCCAGTCCACCCGTGGGCGTTGGCTGGAAAAGATCGTCAGCGACGACCAGCTCAAGGCTGCCGACAGCCGCGAGCAGGGGCAACTGAAAAGCTGGCTGGGCGAGCGCGACAAGCTCGGCCTGGACACCTATGGCGGCCTGCTGGCGGGGCCTGCCTTCGAGGCCAAGGGCTTCTTCCGTACCGAAAAACGCGACGGGCGTTGGTACCTGGTGACGCCCGACGGGCACCCGTTCTATTCCCTGGGCGTCAATGCCGTCGCCGCCGATGGCGGGCGCACTTACATTGCCGGCCGCGAAAGCATGTTCAAGGCACTGCCGGCTGATGGCGAGGCACTGGCGGCGTTCTATGGCGAAGGCAACAACGACGATGGCAACACCTCGTCCCAGGGGCGCCAGTTCAAGCAGGGGCGCTGGTTCGATTTCTATGCGGCCAACCTGCAGCGCACCTACGGCAAACCCTGCCCGGCGTCGCCCGAACCGGCCTGCCCGCCCCTGGCCCTGGACATGCCGCGCTGGCAGGCGCACACCCTCGATCGCCTGCAAGCCTGGGGCTTCAATACCCTGGGCAACTGGAGCGACCCAGGCTTTGCCCAGGCCAAGCGCATGCCGTACACGCTGCCGCTGTCGATCGTCGGCGATTACGCCAGCATCAGCACCGGCATGGACTGGTGGGGGCGCATGCCTGACCCGTTCGACCCGCGTTTCGCCATGGCCACCGAGCGCGCCGTGGCCATCGCCGCCCGTGACCACCGCGACGACCCGTGGCTGATCGGCTACTTCGCCGACAACGAACTGGCCTGGGCCGCACCCGGTGACGACCCAAGGGCCCGATACGGGTTGGCCTACGGCACGCTGCGCCTGACCACCGATGTACCGGCCAAGCGCGCGTTCCTAAAGCAGCTGCGCGACAAGTACCGCAACCAGGAAGGGCTGTCGAAAGCCTGGGGTATCGAGTTGAGCGCCTGGGAACTGATGGAAGACCCCGGCTTCGAGGCACCGCTGCCTGACCCTGCACATCCGGAAATCGAGCGCGACTACCAGTACTTCCAGCAGGTGTTCGCCCAGACCTACTTCAAGACCATCTCGGATTCGCTGAAATGGCATGCCCCCAATCACCTGCTGCTGGGTGGCCGCTTCGCCGTGAGCACGCCGGAAGCGGTCAAGGCCTGCGCCGAGTTCTGCGATGTGCTCAGCTTCAACTTCTACACCCTCAAGCCCGAAGACGGTTATGACTTCGCCAGGCTGGCCGAGCTGGACAAGCCGGTGCTGGTTTCGGAGTTCCAGTTCGGCTCCCGCGACCGTGGCCCGTTCTGGCCCGGCCCGCTGGAGGTGGCCCGCGAGGAAGACCGTGGCCCGGCCTACGGCAATTTCCTCAAGGCGGCCCTGGCCCAGCCGATGATCGTCGGCGCCCATTGGTTCCAGTACCTCGACCAACCGGCCAGCGGGCGACTGCTCGATGGCGAAAACGGCCATCTGGGGCTGGTGGCCATCACCGATGTGGCCTATCCGGGCTTTGTCGAGGCGGTGCGCCGCAGCAACCTGCAAGCCGTTGGTCAGTTGCGCAAGGCCCTCGACAAACCCGCGCAGTGACCGCCTTGCGCGCCTCGAATATCAGTTTTTCCTTGCGACCACCCGGCCACATTCAGTAGGCAAAAGGGCCAACTACTGAAACAATGCACGCCTTTTTCAGCAAGGTCGTACGGAGAACAGGCGGGTGCAGATTCAGGGCCACTATGAGCTGAAGTTCGAGGCGGTGCGTGAAGCCTTCGCCGCGTTGTTCGAGGATCCCCAGGAGCGTGGTGCGGCGTTGTGCATCCAGGTCGGCGGCGAGACCGTGGTCGACCTGTGGGCCGGCAGTGCCGACAAGGACGCCCGCGAGGCCTGGCACAGCGATACCATTGCCAACCTGTTTTCCTGCACCAAGACCTTCACTGCCGTCACCGCCCTGCAACTGGTGGGCGAGGGCAAGCTGGCACTGGATGCACCGGTTGCACGCTACTGGCCGGAATTCGCACAGGCCGGCAAGGAGCAGGTCACCCTGCGCCAGTTGCTCAGCCACCGCGCCGGCTTGCCGGCCATTCGTGAACTGTTGCCGGCCGAGGCACTGTACGACTGGCAGGCGATGGTCGACGCGCTGGCCGCCGAGGCACCCTGGTGGACCCCAGGCACCGAGCATGGTTATGCCGCGATCACCTATGGCTGGCTGATCGGTGAGCTGATCCGCCGCGCCGATGGCCGTGGGCCGGGCGAGTCGATAGTCGCGCGCACCGCCAGGCCGCTGGGCCTGGATTTCCATGTGGGCCTGGCGGACGAAGAATTCCACCGCGTGGCGCACATCGCCCGTGGCAAGGGCAACCCAGGCGATGCTGCGGCCCAGCGCCTGCTGCAAGTGACCATGCGCGAACCCGAAGCACTGTCGACCCGCGCCTTCACCAACCCGCCGGCGATCCTCACCAGCACCAACAAACCGGAATGGCGACGCATGCAGCAACCGGCGGCCAATGGCCACGGCAACGCACGCAGCCTGGCCGGGTTCTACGCCGGCCTGCTCGATGGCAGCCTGCTGGAATCCGAACTGCTCGACGAGCTGACCCGCGAACACAGCCTCGGCCAGGACCGCACCCTGCTGACCCAGACCCGCTTTGGCCTGGGCTGCATGCTTGACCAGCCCCAGGTGGCCAACGCCACCTTCGGCCTCGGCGCCCGGGCATTCGGGCATCCGGGGGCAGGTGGCTCGGTCGGCTTTGCCGACCCCGAACACGACGTGGCCTTCGGCTTCGTCACCAATACGCTGGGCCCGTACGTGCTGATGGACCCGCGCGCGCAAAAACTGGTACGTGTGCTTGCCGGCTGCCTTTGATCGGGTGGCGCGGGTATTGCCCCGGCCCTTTGACTATCCTCAGTGCCAACGCCTGAAAGGTGTGGGTAGAATTTCTTTCAATTTCATGGTGTATCGCTGATGTCTTCACATAAAACCTTAGCACTCGCCCTGTGCCTGACCATGACTGGCTGCGCCAGCCATTCGCAGGACAGTTCGAAAGACGGCGGCTTGAGCTGGTGGCCCTTCGGTTCGGATAAAGTCGCCGACAAGGAAGTGAAAGCGGCCGTGACCGAAAACGTCGCCAAGGCCGACGCAAAGTCCGAGAGCGGCAGCCGCTGGTGGTGGCCATTCGGTGGCGACGAGAAAACCACGCAAGCGGCGGCCGTGCCAAAGATCGACCAGAAGGCCACCCAGGCCTGGCTCGACCAGTACGAACCCAAGGTGCGCGAAGCCATCAAGGGCAGCAAGTTCGAGCTGGAGCGCCGTGAAGACCTGCTGGCGGTGACCATTCCGGTCGACGGCTCGTATAACCCGGATCGCCCGAACATGCTGCTGCCGGTGACCCTGAGCCCGATCACCCAGGTGGCCAAGGCCATCGAAGCCGACAGCAAGACCGCCATCCTCATCCTCGGCCATGGCGACAGCAGTGGCGCCACCGCCGCCACCCAGAAGCTGAGCCTCGAGCGTGCCGCTTCGGTGTCGGCGATTTTCCGTCTCAGCGGCCTGCAACGTGATCGCCTGATGCTCAAGGGCATGGGCTCGGTCATGCCGCGCGCCGCCAACGACAGCGCCCCGGGCCGTGCCCTGAACCGCCGTGTCGAATTGCTGCTGACCCCTAAGGACACCATGGTCGCCCTGCTGGCCAAGTACCAGCAGGCAGCGCCTGCGCCAGCCGCAGCGCCGATGGTTGCGGTGCAGGACACCAAGGCACCGGCAGCCAAGGCCGCAGCCGCCAAACCGGCCGCCAAGCCTGCAGCGAAAAAACCAGCTGCCAAAGCCAAGGCTCCGGCCAAGGCCACTGCGGCTGCGAAAAAGAAAGCCGCTCCGGCCAAACCTGCCGCGAAGAAGGCCAGCACCGACAAGAAAGTCGCCGCCAACAGCCCTGCGAAGACCAACTGATCGTCAAGGAAACGCAGCCATGACCCAATCCCTGGCCGATATGCGCCGCGACTACACCCGTGATGGCCTGGCCGAAGCCCAGGCGCCGGGTGAGCCGTTCGCGCTGTTCCACCAATGGTTCGCCGATGCGGTGAAAACCGAGCAACTGCCGGTGGAAGCCAACGCCATGACCCTGGCCACTGTCGATGCCGACGGTCGCCCGCATTGCCGGGTGCTGTTGCTCAAGGCCCTCGATGCACAGGGTTTCACCTTCTTCACCAACTACGAAAGCGCCAAGGGCCAGCACATCGCGGCCAGGCCGTTTGCGGCCATGACCTTCTTCTGGCCGGCGCTGGAGCGTCAGGTGCGGATCGAGGGGCGGGTGGAAAAGGTCACGGCCAAGGAGTCGGACGATTACTACCAGGTGCGCCCGCTGGGCAGCCGCCTGGGTGCCTGGGCGTCGCCGCAGAGCCGGGTGATCGCTGATCGCGAGGAACTGGAGGGGCTGGTCAAGGCCACCGAGGCGCGCTTCTCCGATGCGCAACCCCATTGCCCCGAGCACTGGGGTGGCTATCGCTTGCTGCCGGAGCGCATCGAGTTCTGGCAGGGCCGCGCCAGCCGGCTGCATGATCGCCTGAACTATCGGCTGGTGGATGGCCAGTGGCAGCGTGAGCGCCTGGCGCCTTAACCCTTGAACGCGGCGGCCTCGCGCTCCAGCCAGGCCGCCAGCGCTTTGCGTTTGACCTTTTCTGCCCGCGCCCGCTCCAGCAACTGGAGCATGAATGCCCGCTTCGCCGGGTCTTCGCCTGCCAGTGACATGGCCAGGTCCCGGTCCATCCAACGCCTCATGCGCACATACAGCCAGCCGTGGAAGTACAGGCCGGCGACAGTCGTCACCACGACGATGAAGTAATCCATGGCTATCCTTGGTCCAACCCGAGTGCCCCTTGCACAGCCGAGGGTGGCTGTACCTGAGCTGAATGGGAACAAATTTATAACGTTTGCGCCGTGACACCTGTCAAGGCGAGGCGTCTAATGAGCACCTGAAACTTTTGGAGATTGTCCTCATGCGTAAATCCGTTTTGCTGGTGGCGAGCTTCACCACCATGGCGTTGTTGCTGGGCGGCTGCCAGTCGTCGCTGACCGGTGACAGCTACTCCCGTGATGAGGCCCGCCGCGTGCAGACCGTGCGCATGGGCACCATCGAATCGCTGCGTCCCGTGAAGATCGAAGGCACCAAGACGCCAATCGGTGGTGGTGCCGGCGCCATTGTCGGTGGTGTTGCCGGCAGCGCGGTTGGCGGTGGCCGTGGCAGCATCGTTGCCGCTGTGATCGGTGCCGTGGCCGGTGGCCTGGCCGGTTCCGCCGCCGAAGAAGGCCTGACCCGCACCCAGGGCGTCGAGATCACCGTGCGTGAAGACGATGGCAGCATGCGTGCCTATGTGCAGCAGGTGCAGCAGAACGAAATCTTCCGCGTTGGCGAGCGTGTGCGCATCATGACTGTCGATGGCACCAGCCGCGTCACTCACTGATCGCAAGACAAAAGAAACCCCGACACGGCTTTGCCGGTCGGGGTTTCTTTTTGCCTGCCGGATTCAGCGGGCAGCGGCTTTGCGGCTTGCCATGGCCGTGATCAGGTACCCGATCACGGCGGCGAAGAACGAGCCGGTGAGGATGCCCATGCGGTCCATGCCCGCATAGTCGCTGCTACCCGGTACGAAGGCCAGGGAGCCGACGAACAGGCTCATGGTGAAGCCGATGCCGCAGAGGATCGCCACCCCGAGCACCTGCCCCCAGTTGGCCTCGGCCGGCAGTGCGGCCAGGCGCAGCTTGACGGCAAGCCAGGTCAGGCCGAACACCCCGACCGTCTTGCCGGCCAGCAGGCCGAGCGTGATGCCCATGGGGACCGGGTGAGTGAAGCTTTCCAGGGTGACACCGGCCAGCGAAACGCCGGCGTTGGCAAAGGCGAACAGCGGCAGGATGGCGTAGGCGACCCAGGGGTGCAGCGCGTGTTCCAGGCTCAGCAACGGCGAGGTCTCGGCGTGCCTGGTACGCAGCGGGATGCACAGGGCCAGGGCCACACCAGCAAGCGTGGCATGGACACCGCTCTTGAGCACGCAGACCCAGAGAATCAGGCCGATCACCAGGTAAGGGCCCAGCCTGATCACCCCCAGGCGGTTCATGGCGAGCAAGGCGATCAGGCAGGCGCCGGCCAGCATCAGCGACAGGCTGGACAGGGTGCCGGAATAGAACAGGGCGATGACGATGATCGCGCCCAGGTCGTCGATGATCGCCAGGGTCATCAGGAACAGCTTCAGCGACACCGGCACACGCTTGCCCAGCAACGCGAGCACGCCAAGTGCGAAGGCAATGTCGGTGGCGGTAGGGATCGCCCAACCGGCCACGGCGGCCGGGTTGTCGCGGTTGATGAACCAGTAGATCAGCGCCGGCACCACCATGCCGCCGATGGCGGCAGTGGCGGGCAGGATCACCTGCGAAGGCTTGGACAGGTGGCCGTCGACCACCTCGCGCTTGACCTCCAGGCCGATGAGCAGGAAGAACAGCGCCATCAGGCCGTCGTTGATCCACAGCAGCAGTGGCTTGGCGATCTCGAGGGCGCCGACCTGGACGGCGACCGGTACTTCGAGCAGGCCGTTGTACAGATAGGAAAGCGGCGAATTGTTGATGATCAGGGCCAGCACGGCGGCGGCGATCAGCAGCAGGCCGCTGGCGGCTTCCAATTGGAAGAAACGAGCGAAGAGGCTACGCACGGGTGAGGGCTCTCCAAATAGCTGGATTGAAACGGGCGTACACCCTAGCGTGTGGGGATATGCTTTAAAACAAAAACTATATTCGTTTTTGTTATAAGGTGTTGCGAGTTTGACTGGGCAAGCCTAGACGGCAATGCGCAGAAGGGCAGGAAGGTAATTCTCAGGGGAAGGGCGGAAAAATCCGGGAGTGACCGCAGGCCTATGCCGTCAAGGCGACACAGGCCTGCCGAGCGGTCAGTCGTTCAGGCCCAGCATGTCCCGTGCTACGGCTTCGGCGATGCGGATGCCGTCGACACCGGCGGACAGGATGCCACCGGCGTAGCCTGCGCCTTCACCCGCCGGGAACAGGCCCTTGAGGTTCAGGCTCTGGAAGCTGTCGTCACGGGTGATGCGCAACGGCGAGGAGGTGCGCGTTTCGATCCCGGTCAGCACGGCGTCATGCAGGCTGTAGCCCTTGATCTGGCGCTCGAAGGCCGGCAGTGCCTCGCGGATGGCCTCGATGGCGAAGGCCGGCAGGCTGGCCGCCAGGTCACAGAGGGTGACGCCCGGCTTGTACGAAGGCTCGACGCTGCCCAGCGCCGTGGACGCGCGGCCGGCCACGAAGTCGCCTACCAACTGCGCCGGTGCCTGGTAGTTGCTGCCGCCCATCACGTAGGCGTGGGACTCCAGGCGCTCCTGGAGTTCGATGCCGGCCAGTGGGCTGCCCGGGTAATCGCGCTCCGGGTCGATGCCGACGACCAGGCCCGAGTTGGCGTTGCGCTCGTTGCGCGAGTACTGGCTCATGCCGTTGGTGACCACGCGGCCCGGCTCGCTGGTAGCGGCGACCACGGTGCCGCCCGGGCACATGCAGAAGCTGTAGACCGAGCGACCGTTCTTGGCGTGGTACACCAGCTTGTAGTCGGCAGCACCCAGCTTCGGATGGCCGGCATACTTGCCCAGGCGCGCCTTGTCGATCAGCGACTGTGGGTGTTCGATGCGGAAACCGACCGAGAACGGCTTGGCCTCCATGAACACGCCCTTGGCGTGAAGCATGCGGAAAGTGTCGCGGGCGCTGTGGCCCAGGGCCAGGACCACATGGCGCGACAGCAGCTGTTCGCCGTTCTGCAGGACCACGCCGGTCAGTTGCTCGCCATCGACCAGCAGGTCGGTGACCTTCTGCTCGAAGCGCACTTCGCCGCCCAGGCTGATGATCTCTTCGCGCATTTTCTCGACCATGCTGGTCAGGCGGAAAGTACCGATGTGCGGCTTGTTGATGTAGAGGATTTCGTCTGGCGCGCCGGCCTTGACGAACTCTTCCAGCACCTTGCGGCCATGGTGCTGCGGGTCCTTGATCTGGCTGTACAACTTGCCGTCGGAGAAGGTCCCGGCGCCGCCTTCACCGAACTGCACGTTGGACTCGGGGTTGAGCACGCTCTTGCGCCACAGGCCCCAGGTGTCCTTGGTGCGCTGGCGTACTTCCTTGCCGCGCTCGAGGACGATCGGCTTGAAGCCCATCTGTGCCAGCAAGAGGCCGGCGAAGATGCCGCACGGGCCGAAGCCGACCACCACCGGGCGCTCCTGCACTGCCGGTGTGGCATGGCCGACGAACTTGTAGCTGACGTCCGGGGCGATGCTGATTTTCGGATCGTCGGCGAACACCCGCAGCAGCTCGTCTTCGTTGCTGGCTTCGAGGTCGATGGTGTAGATGAACAGCAGCTCGCTGTTCTTCTTGCGCGCATCGTAGCTGCGCTTGAACAGGGTGAAACCGAGCAGTTGCTCATCCGTGATGCCCAGGCGCTGGACGATGGCTGCGCGCAGCTCGTCGTCGGAGTGGTCCAGGGGCAGCTTGAGTTCGGTGATTCGTAGCATGGCAGGGTCCAGTATCCCGGCCATGGGCGGCCGGCGGCTTTACACAAACCGCCAAGTATAAGCTGTTCGCCGCCCCGACTGGCAGGATAAAAGCACCCGGCGATCAGAGGTCGCGGGCACCGCCGTAGTAAGCGCAGCCCTTCAGGGTCTTGCCGTCGATGCGCAGTTCGGCCTTGAGGTGGCGGATCGCACCGGTGGCAACGTCGACGCAGCGCTGCGGTGCGACCCACAGCTCGACACGCTGGCCGTTGGCTTCGCTGGACAGGCTCAGGCCGCCGCCGGGCAGCTCTTCTTCGAGGAACGGCAGCGGCAGCGGTTCCTGACCGACGCGGTTGAGCACCATGCCTTTGCCGCTGGCCTTGATGTCCCAGTCCGGCTCGTGGCCGCCGGCGCGCAGGGTCAACTGCTTGAAGTTGGGGTCTTCGCAACCGTGGGCGGTGGGTTCCAGGCGGTACAGGCGGGTGACGTCGATCTGGCCGTCGCTGCCGGCCTGCTTGCTGCCAGTCAGGCGGCCGCGCAGGTCGCTGAACAGTTTGTCCTTGGAGTCTTTGGCCAGGTTGGCGGCTTCCTGCAGGATCGCGGTGCTGCCAGCGTCATTGATGACGAACTGGCGGGCTTCGTTGCAGGGTTTGAACAGCAGGTGGCCGCCCCCGGCGCTGAGTTCGCCCTGCATGCGCGTGGTGCCGAGGTTCGGGTCGACCGGTTTTTCGGCCAGTACCTGGCAACCGGCGAACAGCGGCAGCAGGGCAGCGAGCAACAGGGGAGGGGTGAGGCGCATCGGGCGGGCTCCGGGGAACTGTGCAAAAGAGCTGGCCACGTTACTCAGGGTGGGCGGGGATCACAAGGGCCTCATCGCGGGGCAAGCCCGCTCCCACGCTATTGAATGGGCAGCGTGGGAGCGGGCTTGCCCCGCGATGAGGCCGACACAGACAAAAGAAAAAAGGGCCCGAAGGCCCTTTGATCATTCAACCCCCGAGGTACGCGTCACGCACCTTCGGATCGGTCAGCAGCGCTTCACCGGTACCCTGCATCACCACCTTGCCGTTCTCCAGCACATAGGCTCGGTCGGCGATCTTCAGCGCCTGGTTGGCGTTCTGCTCCACCAGGAACACCGTCACGCCATCGCGGCGCAGCTGTTCGATGATGTCGAAGATCTGCTGGATGATGATCGGCGCCAGGCCCAGCGAAGGCTCGTCGAGCAGCAACAGCTTAGGCTTACTCATCAGCGCACGGCCGATGGCCAGCATCTGCTGTTCGCCACCGGACATGGTGCCGCCGCGCTGGATATAACGCTCCTTCAGGCGCGGGAACAGCTGCAGGACCTTGTCCAACTGCTCCTGGTAGTCGCCCTTGTCGGTGAAGAAACCGCCCATGGCCAGGTTTTCCTCGACGGTCAGGCGCGAGAACACGCGGCGGCCTTCCGGCACCACCGCGATGCTCTTGCGCATGATGTGCGAGGACGGTTGGCCGACCAGCTCTTCGCCCAGGTACTTGATGCTGCCGCTGCTCGCCTGTGGCGAACCGCAGAGGGTCATCAGCAACGTCGACTTGCCGGCGCCATTGGCACCGATCAGGGTGACGATTTCGCCCTGGTTGATCTCTACGTTGACGCTGTGCAGCGCCTGGATCTTGCCGTAGAAGGTGGAAACGTTCTCGAACTTCAGCATTTACGCCTCCCCCAGGTAGGCCTTGATCACATCAGGGTTGCCGCGAATCTCTTCCGGCGTGCCATCGGCCAGGGGCGTGCCCTGGTTGATGACCACGATGTGGTCGGAGATGCTCATCACCAGTTTCATGTCGTGCTCGATCAGCAGCACGGTCACGTTGTGGGATTCACGCAGGTAGCTGATGAGCGCCTTGAGGTCTTCGGTTTCCTTGGGGTTCAGGCCGGCGGCCGGTTCGTCGAGCATGATGATCCGTGGCTGGGTCATCATGCAGCGGGCGATTTCCAGGCGCCGTTGCTGGCCATAGGCGAGGGTGCCGGCGGTACGGTTGGCGAACTCGGTCAGATTGACCTTTTCCAGCCAGTACTGCGCGCGCTCCATGGCCTCTTTTTCGCTGCGGCGGAAGCTCGGGGTCTTGAACAGGCCAGCGAAGAAGTTGGTGTTGAGGTGACGGTGCTGGGCGATCAGCAGGTTCTCCAGCGCGGTCATTTCCTTGAACAGGCGTACGTTCTGGAAGGTCCGCACCACGCCCTTGCGGGCGATCTGATGGCCGGCCAGGCCCTGGATGGGCTGGCCGTCGAGCAGGATGCTGCCGCCGCTGGGTTTGTAGAAACCGGTCAGGCAGTTGAAAACGGTGGTCTTGCCGGCGCCGTTCGGGCCGATCAAAGCCACCACCTGTTTCTCCTTGACGGTCAGGCCTACGCCGTTGACCGCCAACAAGCCGCCGAAGCGCATGCTCAGGCCGCTGACTTGCAGAATTTCGCGGCTCATCGAGGCAGCTCCAGGTGAGGACGTTGCATGGGCAGCAGGCCCTGCGGACGCCAGATCATCATCAACACCATCAGCGCACCGAACATCAGCATCCGGTATTCGCTGAACTCACGCATCATCTCCGGCAGCAGGATCATCACGATGGCCGCGAGAATCACGCCCAACTGCGAACCCATGCCGCCCAGCACGACGATGGCGAGGATGATCGCCGACTCGATGAAGGTGAACGACTCCGGTGTCACCAGCCCTTGGCGGGCGGCGAAGAAGCTGCCGGCGAAACCGGCGAAGCAGGCACCCAGGGTGAATGCCGAGAGCTTGATCACGGTGGGGTTCAGGCCCAGCGCGCGGCAGGCGATTTCGTCTTCACGCAGCGCTTCCCAGGCACGGCCGATCGGCATGCGCAGCAGGCGGTTGATGACGAACAGCGCCAGCAGGGCCAGCAGCAGGGCGACCAGGTAGAGGAAGATGACCTTGTTGATCGAGTTGTATTCCAGCCCGAAGAACTCGTGGAAGGTCTGCATCCCTTCGGCGGCCTTGCGTTCGAAGGTCAGGCCGAAGAACTCGGGCTTGGGGATGTTGCTGATGCCGTTGGGGCCGCCGGTCCAGTCGGTGAGGTTACGCAGGAACAGGCGAATGATCTCGCCGAAGCCCAGCGTGACGATCGCCAGGTAGTCGCCGCGCAGGCGCAGCACCGGGAAACCGAGCAGGAAGCCGAAGGTGGCGGCCATCAGGCCGGCGATCGGCAGGCACACCCAGAAGCTCCAGCCCAGGTAGTGCGAGAGCATCGCGTAGCTGTAGGCGCCGACGGCGTAGAAGCCGACATAACCCAGGTCGAGCAGGCCCGCCAGGCCGACCACGATGTTCAGGCCCAGGCCCAGCAACACGTAGATCAGGATCAGGGTGGCGATGTCGACCGCGCCGCGCGAGCCGAAGAACGGCCAGATCAGCGCCGCCACGATCAGCCCCATGATGATCCAGCGTTGGGTCTTCGGCAGGGTGAGGAAGTTGCTCACCGAAGGCGGTACCAGCTTGCGGTCCGAGCGGCGGCCCATGACCGCACTCCACTGCTTGTCGAACAGCACGCGCAGGAACATCAGCACCGAGCACGCGGCAATGATGCTGATGGTGAACGAGCCCTGGCTGTGAACGATCAGGCTGATGCCATCGATGCTCAGTTTCAGGCCCAGTACCGGGAAGGCCACGGCCCAGACCAGCAAGGCGCTGAAGAACGCCTGTTTGAGATTTCTGTTCATACTTTTTCAACCTCCGGGCGGCCCAGGATGCCGGTCGGCCGGAACAGCAGGACAAGAACCAAAAGACCGAATGCCACCACGTCCTTGTACTGGTCGCCGAAGATGTCGGCGCCGAACGCTTCGGCCACGCCCAGCACCAGCCCGCCGAGCATGGCGCCCGGAATGCTGCCGATGCCGCCCAGTACCGCCGCGGTGAAGGCCTTCAGGCCCACCAGGAAACCGGCGTTGGGGTTGATCACCCCGTACTGCATGCTCAGCAGCACGGCCGCCACCGCCGCCAGCGCGGCACCGATGACGAAGGTCAGGGCGATGATGTTGTTGGTGTTGATACCCAGCAGGTTGGCCATCTTGATGTCCTCGGCGCAGGCGCGGCAGGCGCGGCCCAGGCGGGAACGGGAGATGAACAGGGTCAGGCAGGTCATGGCCACCAGGGTGACCACGAACACCAGGATCTGCATGTAGCTGATCAGGACTTCTTCCGCGCCGCCTGGCCCGAAGGAGAGGCTCCCGGGGATCAGGTTGGGGATGGATTTGTCCTTGGAGTCCTGGGACAGCAACACGGTGTTCTGCAGGAAGATCGACATGCCGATGGCGGAGATCAGCGGGATCAGCCGGTTGCTGTTGCGCAGCGGCCGGTAGGCGACCCGTTCGATGCTGTAGCCGTAGGCACTGGTGACGCAGATGGTGGCGACGAAGGCCACGGTCATCAGGATCGGCAGCGAATGGATACCCATCATGGCCAGCCCGGCAAGGGCGATGAAGGCCACGTAGGAACCGATCATGTACACCTCGCCGTGGGCGAAGTTGATCATGCCGATGATGCCGTACACCATCGTGTAACCGATGGCGATCAAGGCATAGGTACTGCCGATGGTCAGTCCGTTAACCAGTTGTTGTAGGAAATGGTAGATCTCAGGCATTACAGCGCTCCTAAAAACCTGATTTGCATTTCACTGGTGGGGGATGACCCCGGCCCATGTTCTCGTGGTCTTCGCCACGTGATCTTTTGCGGGCACTGCCAGGAAACCGCGGGTGACGGTTTTAAGATTTTCAGGTGGACCGGCCCCCGGATCGCGGGAATCAGGCCCATAGAACCTCGTAAAACAAAGCCCACTGCTCGCACAGTGGGCTTCTCGGTCAGCTATTAGTCACGCAGTTACTGAGGAGAGACTTCGGTCTTCGGCTTGCCGAAGTGCCATTCGTAGACCACGAACTTGAAGTCCTTCAGGTCGCCTTTCTCGTCGTAGGACAGCTCGCCGGTCGGGGTCTTGAACTTGCCGGCGTGGATGGCGGCAGCCACCTTGTCGGTGTCTTCGGACTTGGCGGCCTTGATGCCTTCGGCGATCAGCTCCACAGCCGAGTAGGCCGGGAACACGAACGGGCCGCTCGGGTCTTTGCCGTCAGCCTTGATGGCGTCGACGATGGCCTTGTTCGCCGGGTCCTGGTCGAAGGACTTCGGCAGGGTCACCAGCAGGCCTTCGGAGGCGTTCTGGGCGATCTGCGAGATGGAGTCGTTACCCACGCCTTCCGGGCCCATGAACTTGGCTTTCAGGCCCTTTTCCTGTGCCTGGCGCAGGATCAGGCC
This sequence comes from Pseudomonas sichuanensis, assembly GCF_003231305.1. GTDB lineage: Bacteria > Pseudomonadota > Gammaproteobacteria > Pseudomonadales > Pseudomonadaceae > Aquipseudomonas > Aquipseudomonas sichuanensis. The sequence continues at coordinate 17,885 of NZ_QKVM01000070.1, forward strand.
CAGCTCTGGGTGGTAGCCGCCGTAGTAGACGAAGTCGACGTTGTTCTGCTTGAGCTTCTGGATGATCGAGGAGAAGTCCTTGTCACCGGCGTTCAGGCCTTCGAAGACGGCAACCTTGGTGCCTTTCTTCTCGAGGGTCTGCTTGACCGCGGTGGCGATGCCTTCACCGTACTGCTGCTTGTCGTGCAGTACCGCGACCACTTTCGGTTTGACGTGGTCGGCGATGTAGTTGCCGGCGGCCGGGCCCTGGGCGCTGTCCAGACCGATGGTGCGGAAGATCAGCTTGTAGCCACGGGCGGTGATTTCCGGCGAGGTGGCGGCCGGGGTGATCATGATCACGCCTTCGTCTTCGTAGATGTCGGACGCAGGCTGGGTGGAGCTGGAGCACAGGTGGCCGATCACGTACTTGACGCCGTCGTTGACCACTTTGTTGGCGACTGCAACGGCCTGTTTAGGGTCGCACGCGTCGTCGTATTCCTTGGCTTCGAGCATCTTGCCATCGACGCCGCCCTTGGCGTTGATGTCCTTGATGGCCTGTTTGGCGCCGATGAACTGCATGTCGCCGTATTGGGTGACCGGACCGGTCTTGGGGCCGGCGATACCGATCTTGATGGTATCGGCAGCAAACGAATGGCTGGCAACCCCGGCCAGAACCATTGCGGCGAACAGCTTGGAAATCTTGATCATAGTGCTCCACTCATTCTGTTGTAATTCTTATAGTCCTGGAGGCCAGGCCTACAGACCGGGCGGGATTTGCGGCCGGCTACGCCTGACCGCAACCCCACCTTCCCCCGGAACATGTCCCGGAACTGTACCGGTACAGTGTAGAGCGCTGTCCGAGCGCTTGAAAAGCGGGCGAAAAGCGTCTGTTTCCGGGGGTGTCGCCTGATCGACATAAAGATACAGAAAAGCGCCATCACTTTGCCTGCACTCTCGGCCCGCCCCCACAAGTTCGCGCCGAATCGACCAAATTACGTATTTGAAACCGGGTTTTTCTGCAAAAATGCCGGCCTTTTTTCTAGGCCGATTTTTGCGCAGGTAAACCCATGACTGATCAAGTAAGCACCCTCTATGCCAAATTGCTCGGCGAGACCGCTGCCATCGAGTGGAAAGCCCTGCAACGTTTCTGGGCCAAGGGTGACCTGATTTGGGTCGACCCCAGCCTCGACCTGATCGTCGTTGCCGAGGCAATGGCCGAGAATCGCAGCGAGATCTTCGCCAAGTGGCGCAGTGATGGCACTGTCGGGCCGGTTTCGGCAGAGCAGGCGCTCGACCTGCAAACCCGCGATCCAGAGATCTGGGCAGTGGTCGTTTCGCCGTTCATCGTGATCCAGGAAAAGAAAGCGGAATAAGCACGCGCTTTTTTAGTGCGCAAAATCGCACAGACGCCTCGTGATGGTGCGCATTGACGCTCACGTAAGGTGGAAGTAAGTAACAGTGGCGGGATGATTCGGCGGGGCGGTAACAGTTTACGGCATGCGTAAATGGGGCTGCTTCGCAGGCTTTGCCAGCTCGCACACGAACAGTGCTCTATTCAAGGCATGTGCGGTCGCTGTGGGAGCGGGTTTACCCGCGAAGCATGTAACGCGGTGTCTGGCACCAGCTTCGCTGGTGTTCGCGGGTAAACCCGCTCCCACAGGGGCCTGCAAAAAGACTCTGCAGGTCCATGGAAAGCGGGCGTCCCGCGAGCAATCAGTAGTCCACGCGTCCGGTATGGGTGTTCAACGAAATCACCCGGGTCTTGCCGATGCGGTGACGGTAGATCTCGCGCAGGTACTTCACCGCCTTCTTCACGCATTCGCGCGACAGGCGGATGTCGTTGATCGAGACGAAGCGGCTCTTGTCGTTGATCAGTTCGCGGTACTTCTTCTCGTACATCGGCTTGATCGCGTACCAGTTGGTGTCGAGGATCTTCGCCGGGTTCTCGAACTCGTTGAGCAGGTCGTCGATGCGGTCCTCGTCGAAGTGCTCGCTGGTGATGAATTCGAGGATGGCGTTGTCCATGGTGTCGTCGAAACGGTACGGATTGCGCGCGAAGCAACGTTTGATGAACGCCACGATCAGGGTCAGGAAGTCGTCCGACAGGCACGGGCTCTTGGCGATCAAGGTGGTCAGCGACAGGTTGGCCGAAGCACCGATCACCAGCGCGTAGCGCTTGAGCGTGGTGTTGGGGAACAGGCTGTTGAGGTGGGTCTTGAGCCGGTTCAGGTCCATGTACGACAGCTTGTAGTCCTTGGGCAGAGAGACGATCGACACCACCGACGAGCAGTTCTTGAAGAAGTGCAGGTCGTGCAGCGCCGCGGCGTCATAGCCCGAGGCCTGGTATTGCTCCAGCGCCGCGCGATAGCGGCTCGACTCGATCGGCAGCAGGCTGATGCCTTCGATGGCCTGGGTCTGCTTGTTGAAGTGCGGCAGGTCGATGGAGCGGAAGAACAGGTCGTCGATATCCAGCCGCGGCTGCTCGCGCTCGAATACCTTGAACTTTTCCGACCCGGCCGGGGGGATTTCCGGCACCACCGATTCTGCGTAGGCGATGGCCACGGGGCCGGCCAGGCTCATGAACAGGTCGTTGGCATCCAGGCGGATGGTTTCGCCGATGTCGATGCCGGCGCGGCGGAAGTAGTTCTGGTCGTAGTCGGTGGTCACCGCCTGCGCCGTGAGGATGTTGAAGATCTGCTGGGAGATGTACTGGTTGGCGTGTTTCTCCATGGCGTTGACGTCGATGTTCTGGATCGTGCCGTCATCGCTTTCTTCGGCGTAGCGCATGATGTCGTTGGAGATCAGCATCATCGCGTTCCATGGGCGGATGCGGCCCATGACGCTGGCTTCGCTGCTGTCTTCGTTATCGAAGTTGTACGAGAAGTCCCATTCTTCCGAGAGGTATTTGCACAGCAGGCGCCCGGCGTTGATGTGCAGGGCCTCGGACATCTCGCTGCGGTGGTCGGAGGCGTTGGGCAGCACGCAGATGCCACTGGTGAAGATCGGCTCGAAGACGAACGAATGCCCGCTCTTGCCGTCGTTCTCGTCGGCCGGCTTGGTGTCGAAGGTCTTGTTCATGTAGGAGTACTGCTGGGCCAGGCCGAATTCCGAGGCCATGCCCGAGCCGGTGCCACCGCCGGCGCTGAAGATGTAGAAATACAGGCGCGACTGGTTGGCCTTGATGCCACAGGAGTCGATCAGGTACGAGTGGATCAGCTTCCAGTCGGCGCTGGAGAAGCGCTGGGTATCCTTGTTGAGGATGATCTTGGCCAGGTACTGGCCGAGGATCGGCGCGTTACCGGCGCCACCGGCATGCACCTCGGACAGGTCCATGATCTTCATCTTGCTGTAGTCGCGCAGGAAGCCGCCGCGCTCGCCCTTGCGCGAGAAGCGGATGCGCCCGGCGATGTCCTTGTCCAGATCGCCCAGCATCACCAACGGCTCGACCAAGAATACCGGTTTCACGCCCTTGTTCTGTACCAGGCGCAGGTTCTGGCGGATCCAGCGCGCGGGGCTGTAACCGCCTTCGCCCTTGAGGCGGTCCTCGTTGTTGAATTCATTGAGGAAGAAGGTGCGGGCGTTGTACACAAGCTCCGCCACGTCCAGCGCAATGTTCGAGCCGCAACGGCCCAGGCCGATCAGGCACACCGACGGGAACTGCTGTTCCAGGCGCAGTTGGTCTTCGTCTTCCACGTGCAGATTGCGCGGGAACACCAGGTCGCGCAGGCCGTCGAGGTTGTCGAGGATGCGCTGGATGTCCTGTTCGGTGAAGTAGAGGTACTGTTGCGACGGCGTGCTGCGGGCCGTCGGCAGGTCTCGAGCACCGCTTGCGGTCAGCGGAGCGGGAAGGAGCGTCGACTCGGGGACCGCATTGGCAGAAGTGTTCGTAGAGGTCATAGTGCGCCGTTTGCCTGGGAGTGTGGGCTTCCCGGTGAAGCATGTCATAACGCTATCACGGAGAAATATCGCGACTTTATCAGTGCGTCTTTTTCTTGTGCGATAGGGGATTTCCCTAGCCCCTACATGGTTTTTTGCGAATCGCACCTGCACTGCATCGTCCGTTCGTCACGCTTCTTTAATCTTCTGTCTGGAGTTGCTCATGAGTAGTGCGTTGCCTTCGCTGGGTTTTGCCGGGATCGGCCTGATGGGCCTGCCGATGTGTCGTCGTCTGTTGGCGGCCGGCTATCCGTTGACGGTGTGGAACCGTAGCCCGGACAAATGCGCCGAGCTGGTGGCCGCGGGTGCCCGCCTGGCCGCCAGCCCTGCCGAGCTGTGCCAGGGCACCGATGTGGTGCTGTTGTGCCTGGCCGACACTGCGGTGGTGCGCGAAGTGGTGTTCGGTGAGCAGGGCATCGCCAAGGGTGGGCGCAGCGGTCAGTTGCTGGTGGATTTCTCCAGCCTTGAACCCACTGCCACGCGGGAGATGGCCGCGGAGCTGGCGGCCCTGTGCGGCATGGCCTGGCTGGATGCACCGGTGTCCGGCGGCACGCCAGGCGCCGAGGCCGGCACCCTGGCGATCATGGTCGGTGGCGAGGCGGATGACCTGGAGCGCGTTCGCCCGGTGTTGCTGACCCTCGGCCAGCGGGTGACGCACATGGGCGCGGTGGGGGCAGGGCAGGTGACCAAGGCGTGCAACCAGATGATCGTCGCCTGCAATGCGCTGGTGATCGCCGAGGTCGTGGCACTGGCCGAACAGTCAGGGGTGGATGCGCGGCTGATCGCCGAGGCCCTGGCCGGTGGCTTCGCTGACTCGAAACCCTTGCAGATCCTTGCACCGCAAATGGCCGAGAGCCGTTTCGAGCCGATCAAGTGGCATGTGCGCACCCTGCTCAAGGACCTGGATACCGCCGTTGGATTCTCCCGCGAGCAGGGCTCGGCGACGCCGCTCAGTGGCCTCGCCGCGCAATTGATGCGCTTGCATGGAAGCCAGGGCTATCTGCATAAAGATCCGGCGACCCTGGTAGAGCTGTATCGCAGCAAGGGGTGAGTGCGCGGGCCTGGCGATCGAGCCGTTCGAGCACCGGGCGCAGCTCCGCCAGGGGGACAGGGCGGCTGAGCAGGTAGCCCTGCAGGTAGTCGCAGCCATGAGCGGCGAGGAATGCCCGTTGCTCTGGCGTCTCGACGCCCTCGGTCACCACCTCCAGGTGCAGCGTATGCGCCATCATGATGATCGCCTGGACGATTTCGCGGTCTTTCTGGTTGCCCGGTACGTCCTGAACGAACGAGCGATCGATCTTCAGCACGTCCAGCGGCAGGCGCTTGAGGTAGGCCAGCGATGAATAACCCGTGCCGAAATCGTCGATCGACAGGGCCACGCCCTGGGCGCGGATGCGCTTGAGCAGGTTGACGGTGTGCTGGATGTCGCCCATCAGGGCATTTTCGGTGACCTCCAGCTCCAGTTGACGGGCGGCCAGGCCGGCCTGGAACAGCGCCAGTTCGACCTCGGTGGCGAGCTCTTCGTGGCCGAGGGTGAGTGCCGAGCAGTTCACCGTTACCTTGAGTTCGTCATGGCCCTGGCGACCGAGCAGGGCCAGGTCTGCGCAGGCCCGGCGCAGCACCCACAGGTCCAGCTCGGCGATCAGCCCGTTGGCCTCGGCAATGCCGATGAAACGGTCGGGGCCGAGCAGGCCATGTTGCGGGTGCTGCCAGCGCACCAGGGCTTCGAGCTTGGCCACCCGGCCGCTGCGCAGGTCGAAGATCGGCTGGTAGTGCACGCACAGCCCGCGTTCTTCGAACAGTGCCACGCGCAGTTCCTCTTCCAGTTGCAGCTCCAGGGTGGCGCGGGTCTTCAGGCCATTGCTGAAGAAATTCAGGCTGTTGCGCCCGCAGCCTTTGGACTGGTAAAGCGCAAGGTCGGCGTTCTTCAGCAGTTCCTCGGTGCTCAGGCCATCGTCGGGGAAAATGCTGATGCCGATGCTGGTGGTCATGACCATGCGCCGGCCTGCCAGGTCGATCGGCTCCTTCATGCGCAACATGATGCGCTGCGCCAGGTGACGGGCCTCGTCGCGGTTCTTGAGTGCGGTGACGATGCAGAATTCGTCGCCGCCGAAGCGCGCCACCAGGTCGTGGCCACGGGTCGCGGCCTTGATGTGCCCGGCGATCACCTTGAGCAGTTCGTCGCCGGCGGCATGGCCGAGGCTGTCGTTGATGCGCTTGAAGTGGTCGATGTCGAGGAACATCACCGCGAGCATGCTTTCACTGGCGGCATGCTCGGCCAGGCGTTCGGCGAACACCTGGTTGAAACCACGGCGGTTGACCAGGTTGGTCAGCGCATCATAGTGCGCGGCCTGCTGCAGTGATGCGCGGGCCTGGTCGAGCTGGCTGAGCAGCAGGTTCACCCGGCGCAGGTCGTGCTCCTTGCTTTGCAGCTTCTTGTCGGACAGCGCTGCGCTGATGCTGCTGCCGCTGATCAGCAGGGTGATGAAAGCGATGGTCAGCGCCAGTTGCAGGCTGTTGTCGCCGGTGGGCAGGCGCAGGGCGGTCTCGCTGGGGATCACCAGGGTCATGGCGGCCATGCCGGTGAAGTGGGTCACGACAATGCCGCCGGCCATCAGCAGGCTGGCGCCGTATTTCATCAGCAGGTGCAAGGTGCCACTGCCCTGGCGGAAGTACCGGGCCATCAGCAGGGCGACCAGGCTGGTGGCCACGGCGATGGCGATCGATGCCAGCAACAGGGCGGTCTGGTAGTGCTGCTGGGCGCTGGTCTGCAGGGCGGCCATGCCGACGTAGTGCATGGTGCTGATGCCGATGCCGATGAACAGCGCGGTCTGCAGGTAGTGGTGGGGGCGCATTTGCGCACGGTCGAGGCCGTTCATCGCCAGCCAGGCGGCAAGCAGTGCAATCAGCAGGGACAGGCCGGTCAGGGCCGCGTCGTAGTGAATGTCCAGCGGTGCCTGGAAGGCCAGCATGCTGATGAAGTGCATCGCCCAGATGCCACCGGCCAGGCAACAGGCGCCCAGTATTCGCCATTGCCTGCGGGCCAGGCGGTCCTCGCAATGGCTTTGCCGCTCGGCCATGTCCAGGGTGGCGAAACAGGCGGCACTGGCCACGGCAAAGGCCAACAGCACCAGGTAGGGGTTGTGTCGGCAGTCGAGGATGATCTGCCCGGTCGTCGGTAATCCCGAGAACAATTGCAGTCCCAGCCACTCCATTGCAGGCCTCTTCGTCGAGTGCTCTCTGGTCCCCACGACGCGCGGCTGGAGACTGTTCCTGCTGGAGTATAGGAAGCTGTATTTAAGCCTTCCTGATTAATGGCACTTTGATCTCTACCATTTGGATATGAAGGTGATAGCTGGAAGATCTAAATAGATAACGA
>NZ_QKVM01000071.1 GCF_003231305.1 Pseudomonas sichuanensis
CGCCTCGGGCTGTAACGGAATCACCGGGCGATGGCATATTGAGGCCATGGCCGCTGGCATCGCCGATTGGCTATGCACCCATCGCTGAGGCTATTGGTGGCGCGAAGTACCTGCGTTGAGTCCGGAACTTCAGTTGGCGTGAGTGCATGTTTTTTGTTGCAAGATGTTGGGGTTTTCGATGTAGGAATACTCTGCAACTGCATTCAAGTAATTGAGTTTCGAGCGCATAACTGATTACTGTTGCGGCCCTCCTATTGATATCGGGTTATGGCTCTAACATGTGTTGTCGCTTATGTGTGTGAAAATTAAGTTAAACAACGGAGTATTGTTGCGCGCAATCAGCTGGCAACTTTCCCGCGTGGGTCAGGGTATATATGATGGCCATCAGGGAAACCCCTAGAAGCCTGATATTCCTGCGTTTGCTATCCATTTGAGTGATTGCAATGTGCTATTGATAGCTTTAGGCTATCCAGCCGTTTGATCGACTGCCCGCCGGATTGTGGGCTGAATCAATAGAACTTCCAGATCGACAAATCCTGAACGTCAGTTCCAGGCTCGATGGTGAGGTTCTAACTGTGAGAAATGGATGTCCTACTCTTCGAAGCTGGCCGCGCGCTATCTTGAACTTGGCAAGCATGCTGTCTCCCCCGGCTCTTTCGGCGGTGAAGACGTGCGTTTTTCCACCGAGTTCGAAGCCCTCGAAAACGAGCTGACCCGCGCCCAGTCGATCCACGCCAGCGGCCAGGTGGACTGGCTGAAAATCCTCGAGAACAGCGAAGCGCTGTTGCGCGACCAGTCCAAGGATCTGCGCGTGGCCTCGTGGTTCACCTGGGCCCTGTTCCAGCGTGAATCCTACGCAGGCCTGCTGGCCGGCATCAGTGTGCTGCGCGAGCTGTGCGAGCAGCATTGGGACGACGTCCACCCCGCCAAGCCCCGTACCCGTTCCGCCGCCATCGGCTGGCTGGTGCCGCGCCTCGAACAGGCGCTGGGTGCCGACATCGCCATCAAGGAGCAGTTGCCGCTGTTCCAGCAGATGGTCGAGCAGTTGAGCGGCCTGGAGGCGGCACTGTCCGCCCGGTTGGGGGATGACGCGCCCCTGTTGTTGCCGATCTGCCGCGCGCTCAAAGGCCAGGTCCAGCGCTCTGCCGACAACGAACCACAACCCGGCGCCGTCGGCGCCATCGTCGCCCAGGTCAAGCAGGCCGCCACCCAACTGTTCACCCCCGGCGAGCCGGTGGAGAACGAGAAGGACGCCAACAAGGCCCTGCGCGCCCAGCAGGAGCAGGGCCGGCAGCTGTGTGTATGGTGGCAGCGCCAGAAAGCCACCGACCTGCGCGCCCTGCGCCTGAACCGCACGCTGCTGTGGTTGCCCATCGAAGCGATGCCCGAGCGCAACGCCGAGAACGTCACCGCCCTGCGCGGCCTGCCCGCCGACAAGCTCAAGAGCTACAAGGATCGTTTCGAGCAGGGCAACTACGCCGACCTGCTGGTGGAGCTGGAAAACAGCGTGGCCAAGGCACCGTTCTGGTTCGATGGCCAGCGCCTGGTGTGGGAGTGCTGCCAGGCCCTGAACGTCGAAGCCGGCATGCGCGAAGTGGAGATGAACTTCGCCTCGCTGTTGCAACGCCTGCCCAGCGTCATCGAGCTCAAGTTCCACGACGGCACCCCGTTCGCCGACCCCGAGACCCGCGCCTGGGTCGCCGCCCAGGTCACCCCCCACCTACAAACCGCCGCGGCCCAGCCAGTGGCCGAGCCCGGCGTGCGCCAGGCCCCCTGGGACGAAGCCCTGGAGGCGAGCCTGCCGATCCTGCGCAAGGACGGCCTCAAGAGCGCGGTGCAACACCTCAAGCAGCAGATGCAGGGCGCCCACGGCGGGCGCGAGCGCTTTTTCTGGCAGTTGAGCCAGGCGCGCCTCTGCTACACGGCCAAGAAATACGAACTGGCCAAGACCCAACTGGAAGCCCTCGACGAGCAACTGCGCCAATCCGGCCTGGATGCCTGGGAGCCAGACCTGTCGTTGCAGGTATTGCACCTGTTGCACACCTGCTGCGAGCTGCTGCCGCAGAACCATGTGGTGCGCGAACGCAAGGACGAGATCTACCGCAGGCTGTGCCACCTCGATCTCGAAGTCGTACTCGAATAGGCCCAAGGGCCATAACCCTCAAGGAGAAAACCAATGGCCAAAGAAGGCTCGGTAGCCCCCAAGGAACGCATCAACGTTACCTTCAAACCCGCCACCGGCGGAGCTCAGGAAGAGATCGAACTGCCATTGAAGCTGCTGGCGATCGGTGACTACACCCTGCGTGCCGACGATCGCAAGATCGAAGACCGCAAGCCGATCAGCATCGACAAGATGAACTTCGACGAAGTGCTGGCCAAGCAGGAACTGAGCATGACTCTGGCCGTGCCGAACCGCCTGCAGGAAGGCGCCGAAGGCGACGAGCTGGCGGTGAGCCTGCGCGTCAACACCATGAAGGACTTCAACCCGGCCAGCCTGGTCGAGCAAGTCCCTGAGCTGAAGAAGCTGATGGAGCTGCGTGAAGCCCTGGTTGCCCTGAAAGGCCCGCTGGGCAACGCCCCGGCCTTCCGCAAGGCCATCGAGGGTGTGCTGGCCGACAACGAGTCCCGCGAGCGCGTGCTCGGCGAGCTGGGCCTGAACGCTCAGCCGGACGCCTGATCCCCCTAGTCAAGGAAGCCTAATTGCCATGAGCACCGCAGCAGAGCAACAGAGCGCCGAGAACAGCGAATTCAGCATTCTCGACAGCATCATCGCCGAAACCCGTCTGACCCCGGACGACGAAGCCTACGACATCGCCAAGCGCGGCGTGTCGGCCTTCATCGAAGAACTGCTCAAGCCGCAGAATGACGGCGAGCCGGTCAAGAAAGCGCTGGTCGACCGCATGATCGCCGAGATCGATGCCAAACTCAGCCGCCAGATGGACGAGATTCTCCACCACCCGGACTTCCAGTCCATGGAGTCCGCCTGGCGCGGCCTGCAGTTGCTGGTCGACCGCACCAACTTCCGCGAAAACATCAAGATCGAGATCCTCAACGTCTCCAAGCAGGACCTGCTGGACGACTTCGAAGACTCGCCGGAAGTCATGCAGGCTGGCCTGTACAAGCACATCTACACCGCTGAGTACGGCCAGTTCGGTGGCCAGCCGGTCGGCGCGGTCATCGCCAACTACTTCATGTCGCCGAGCTCGCCCGACGTCAAACTGATGCAGTACGTCTCCAGCGTCGCCTGCATGTCCCACGCGCCGTTCATCGCCGCGGCCGGCCCGAAATTCTTCGGCCTCGAAAGCTTCACCGGCCTGCCGGACCTGAAGGACCTGAAGGATCACTTCGAAGGCCCGCAGTTCACCAAGTGGCAGAGCTTCCGCGAGTCCGAGGACGCGCGCTACATCGGCCTGACCGTGCCGCGTTTCCTGCTGCGCAACCCGTACGACCCGGAAGAGAACCCGGTCAAGTCGTTCGTCTACAAGGAAACCGTGGCCAACAGCCACGAGCACTACCTGTGGGGCAACACCGCCTACGCCTTCGGCACCAAGCTGACCGACAGCTTCGCCAAGTTCCGCTGGTGCCCGAACATCATCGGCCCGCAGAGCGGTGGCGCGGTGGAAGACCTGCCGCTGCACCACTTCGAGAGCATGGGCGAGATCGAGACCAAGATCCCGACCGAAGTGCTGGTGTCCGACCGTCGCGAGTACGAGCTGGCCGAAGAGGGCTTTATCGCCCTGACCATGCGCAAGGGCAGCGACAACGCGGCGTTCTTCTCGGCCAACTCGGCGCAGAAACCGAAGTTCTTCGGCATCAGCGCCGAAGGCAAGACGGCCGAGCTGAACTACAAGCTGGGCACCCAGCTGCCGTACATGATGATCGTCAACCGCCTGGCCCACTACATCAAGGTCCTGCAGCGCGAGCAGCTGGGTTCCTGGAAGGAACGCACCGACCTGGAGCTGGAACTGAACAAGTGGATCCGCCAGTACGTGGCCGACCAGGAGAACCCGAGCGCCGAAGTACGTGGCCGTCGTCCGCTGCGCGCCGCCCAGGTGATCGTCAGCGACGTGGAAGGTGAGCCGGGCTGGTACCGCGTCAGCCTGAACGTGCGTCCGCACTTCAAGTACATGGGCGCCGACTTCACCCTGTCGCTGGTCGGCAAGCTGGACAAGGAGTAAGCGACGATGGGCAATGGTTACGGAAGCCTGTTCGAACGCCTGAGCGGCGAAGCCGACCAGCGCGCCAGCTGGCGGCGTGAAGACGCCGCCATGGCTTCCGTGGCCGCTCATCTTGCGAAGATGCTCAGCACCCGGGCCGGCAGCGTGCAGACGCTCGCCGACTACGGGCTGCCCGACCTCAACGACATGCGCCTGAGCCTGCACGACGCGCTCAGCCAGGCACGCCGGGCCATCGAATACTTCATCGAAGCCTACGAACCGCGCATGTCCGATGTCCGGGTGGTGTCCCGCCCGCGTGATCACGATCAGCTCAAGCTGGCTTTCAGCATCGAAGGCCAGCTTGAGGTGGACGGAATCAAGCGCCAGGTCAGTTTTGCCGCGCGCCTGGATGGCAGCGGGCAAGTCAGAGTCAGTCAAGGAGACGAGTGATGTTGCGCCTCCCATAGCCTGAGTTTTCCCCAACCCTTGCACGGCAAACGGTCGGCCCTGTGGCCCGGCCCCGCGCATGCGCAGTACCGGCCACTGGCGGTACCCGAGAGCTGAATTCAGGCGGAACGACGGATGTCCTTCAATTACTACTACCAAAGCGAGCTGACGGCACTGCGCCAGCTGGGGCGGCGTTTTGCCGAACGCAGCCCGGCGCTGGCGCCGTACCTCGGCCAGGCCGGGCGCGACCCGGACGTCGAGCGCCTGCTTGAAGGTTTTGCCTTCCTCACCGGCCGCCTGCGGCAGAAGCTCGACGACGAACTGCCCGAGCTGACCCACTCGCTGATGCACCTGCTGTGGCCGAACTACATGCGCCCGCTGCCCGCCTTCAGCATCTTGCAGTTCGACCCCTTGCGCCAGGCCGGCCCGGCGCTGCGGGTCGAGCGTGACACCCCGGTGGAAGGCCGACCGATCGAAGGCGTGAGTTGCCGCTTTCGCACCTGCTACCCCACCGAAGTCCTGCCCCTGCGCCTGAGCGCGCTGAACTACTCGCTCAATGGCCAGGGCGCGCTGCTCAGCCTGCGCCTGGACATGAACTGCGACGGCAACCTGGGCGACGTCAAGCTCAGCAAGCTGCGCCTGCACCTGGCCGGCGAGCGCTACATCAGCCAGATGCTCTACCTGAGCCTGCTGCGCGGCCTGGCCGGCATCGAGCTGATGCCGCTGGACAGCCACGGCAAACCAATGGTCAACGCCAAGGGCGAGCCGCTGCTGCTGCGTGCACCGGCGGCCAAGGTGCACCCGGTAGGCTTCGCCGAGGAAGAGGCGCTGATTCCCTACCCGCTGAACACCTTCCGCGGCTACCGCTTCCTGCAGGAGTACTTCGCCTTCCAGGACAAGTTCCTGTTCGTCGACGTGACTGGCCTGGACGTGTTGCAGAGCCTGCCCGAGGAAACCCTCAAGCAGGTGCATGGCATCGAGCTGCGTTTCGACATCCGCCAGGGCGAGGCCCAGCGCCTGCGCCCGACCCTGGACAACGTCAAGCTGTACTGCACGCCGATCGCCAACCTGTTCAAGCACGACGCCCTGCCTATCCGTCTGGATGGCAAGCAGGACGAATACCTGCTGCTGCCGGCCGAGCTCGACCCCGAGCACTGCGGGGTGTTCTCGGTCGACGGCGTGACCGGCTGGAGCCCCGGCGGCCTGGGCTACCAGAGCTACGTGCCGTTCGAATCGTTCGAGCACGACGCCAGCTTCGACGTGCCGGAGAACCGCTCGCACTACAGCATCCGCCAGCGCTCCTCACTGCTGCATGACGGCCTCGACACCTACCTGAGCTTCGGCGTGCACCAGGCCGAATCCCACGAGACGCTGTCGATCGAACTCACCTGCACCAACCAGAACCTGCCGCGGCGCCTGAAGCTCGGCGACATCTGCATGCTCAGCGAAGAGACCCCCGAGTTCCTCACCTTCCGCAACATCACCCCGGTTACCGCCAGCTACGCGCCGCCGCTGAATCGCGATTTCCTGTGGAAGCTGATCAGCAACATGTCGCTGAACTACCTGTCGCTGGCCGACGTTGATGCACTGAAGGTGATCCTCGAAACCTACGACCTGCCGCGTTACTACGACCAGCACGCGGAAAAGGTCAGCCGCCGCCTGCTCGGCGGGCTCAAGGCGATCCGCCACCAGCACGTCGACCGCCTGCACCGGGGCCTGCCGCTGCGCGGCCTGCGCACGGAGCTGACGATCGACCCGGAGGGCTACATCGGCGAGGGCGACCTGTTCGTCTTCGCCTCGGTGCTCAATGAATTCTTCGCACTCTACGCCAGCCTCAACTCGTACCACGAGCTGCGGGTGAAAAGCACACAGGGGGAGGTGTACCAATGGACACCACGCATGGGCCTGCAACCGCTGCTGTAAGCCGGCTCAGCCGGAGCATCCGCGAGTACTCGCTGTTCCAGGCCGTGCTGCTGGTCATGGAACAGCTGCGCGAGGCGTACCCGTACCTGGAAGACGAAGAGCTCTACGACCTGGTCGAGTTCCAGGCCAACCCCAGCCTTGGTTTCCCCGGCAGCGACATCGACCGCATCGAGTTCTTCCGCGAGCACGGCCAACTGCGCGCGCGCATGCGCTTCAACCTGATCGGCCTGGTTGGCTCCAGTTCGCCGCTGCCGGCGTTCTATGGCGAACAGGCGCTGGGCGACAACGAGGACGGCAACCCCACGCGGATGTTCCTTGACCTGTTCCACCACCGCCTGCACCGCCTGATGCTGCCGATCTGGCGCAAGTACCGCTACCGCGCCAGCTTCGAGAGCGGCGCGCTGGACGGTTTCTCGTCGCACCTGTTTGCCCTGATCGGCCTGGGCGGCGACCAGATCCGCCAGGCCAAGGAACTCAACTGGAAACGCCTGCTGCCGTACCTAGGCGTGCTCAGCCTGCGCGCCCACTCGGCGGCGCTGATCGAGGCCGTGCTGCGTTACTACTTCAAGCACGCCGACCTGGTCATCGAGCAGTGCCTGGAACGGCGCGTCGACATCCTCGAAGAGCAGTGCAACCGCCTGGGGCTGGCCAACAGCCTGCTGGGCGAGGACGCCGTGCTGGGCGAGCGCGTGCGCGACCGCAGCGGCAAGTTCCGCATCCACATCACCCAGCTGGACTGGCAGCGCTTTCACGAATTCCTGCCGATCGGTTTCGGCTACCAGCCGCTGTGCGCGCTGACCCGCTTCACCCTGCGCGACCCGCTGGACTACGACATCCGCCTGGAATTGCGCCGTGAAGAGATCCGCGAGCTGCGCATCGGCGAACAGAACGTCTGCCACCTGGGCTGGACCAGTTGGCTGGGTCGCGAGCGCGCCGATGGCGTGGTGACCCTGGGAAGCAAAATTCATTAAGGACCAATGGCCATGATCAACGTAGACCTGCAACAACTCGTCCAGGCCCTGGACGCCGACAGCCGCCGCGACCTTGAGCGTTCCGCCGAGCGCTGCGTCGCCCGTGGCGGCAGCAAGATCCTCATCGAGGACCTGCTGCTGGGCCTGCTCGAGCGCCCCGACAGCCTGTTGCAGCGCGCGCTGCAGGACGCCGCGATCGATGCCGGCGCGTTCAGCGCCGCGCTGCAACCCAATGTCGAGCACAGCGCCACCCGCAACCCGGTGTTTGCCCCGGAGCTGGTGCAGTGGTTGCAGGACGCGTTGCTGGTCTCCAACCTTGAGCTGGGCCAGAGCCAGGTCGACCAGGCCGCGCTGATCCTCGGCCTGCTGCGCAACCCGCTGCGCTACGCCGGCAGCCGCTACCACAAGCTGCTCGGCGGCCTGGATATCGAACGCCTCAAGGGCTACGCCCTGGCCCAGCAACCGGGCGCTCCCAAAGCCCCCGGCGCGCCCCAGGGCGAATCGATGTTGCAGCGCTTCACCCACAACCTCACCCAGCAGGCCCGTGACGGCAAGCTCGACCCGGTACTGTGCCGCGACGCGTCGATCCGCCAGATGATCGATATCCTCGCCCGCCGGCGCAAGAACAACCCGATCGTGGTCGGCGAAGCCGGCGTGGGCAAGACCGCCGTGGTCGAAGGCCTGGCCGCGCGCATCGTCGCCGGCGAAGTGCCGCCGGCCCTGCAAGGGGTCGACCTGCTGGCGCTGGACATGGGCCTGTTGCAAGCTGGCGCCAGCGTCAAAGGTGAGTTCGAACGCCGCCTCAAGGGTGTGATCGACGAGGTCAAGGCCGCGCCGCGCCCGGTGATCCTGTTCATTGACGAAGCCCACACCCTGATCGGCGCCGGCGGTAACGCCGGTGGCTCCGACGCCGCCAACCTGCTCAAGCCGGCCCTGGCCCGTGGCGAGCTGCGCACCATCGCCGCCACCACCTGGGCCGAGTACAAGAAGTACTTCGAGAAAGACCCGGCCCTGGCCCGCCGCTTCCAGCCGGTGCAACTGCTCGAGCCCACCGTGGGCGAGGCGGTGACCATCCTGCGTGGCCTGGCCCAGCTGTACGAGAAGAGCCACGGCATCTACCTGCGCGACGACGCCGTGGTCGCCGCCGCCGAACTGTCGGCGCGCTACCTGACCGGCCGGCAACTGCCCGACAAGGCCGTCGACGTGCTCGACACCGCCTGCGCCCGGGTGCGCATCAGCCTGGCCGCCGCCCCCGACAGCCTCGAGCGCCTGCGCGCCGAACTGGCCGAGGGCGAGCGCCAGCGCAACGCCCTGCGCCGTGACGCCGAGGCAGGCCTGGCCATCGACCACGAGGCATTCGCGGCCCTCGAGCAGCGCCTGGCCGAAGCCCACGGCCAAGAGATCGAGCTGGCCGCCCGTTGGGCCCGTCAGCGTGAGCTGGCCGAGCAGGTACTGGAGCTGCGCCAGCAGGTGGCCAACGCCGCCGTCGCACCGGCCGCGCCAGCCGAAGGGGAGGAGGGCGAGCCCGTCGTCGAAGGCGAAAGCCGCGAACAGCTGCAACAACGCCTGGCCGAGACCCATCAGGCCCTGCTCGACGCCCAGGCCGAAGAGCGCCTGGTCAGCGCCGAAGTGTGCCCGCGCCTGGTGGCCGAGGTGATCAGCGCCTGGACCGGCGTACCGCTGAGCCAGCTGGCCCGCGAGCACAACGCCAAGGTGATCACCTTCGCCGACGACCTGCGCGCCCGCATCCGTGGCCAAGAGCAGGCCGTGCATGCGCTCAACCGCTCCATGCGCGCCACCGCCGCCGGCCTGAACAAGCCCGACGCACCGGTGGGCGTGTTCCTGCTGGTCGGCCCCAGCGGCGTCGGCAAGACCGAGACCGCGCTGGCGCTGGCCGACCTGCTGTACGGCGGCGACCGCTTCATCACCACCATCAACATGTCCGAGTTCCAGGAGAAGCACACCGTCTCGCGCCTGATCGGCGCGCCGCCCGGCTACGTCGGGTACGGCGAAGGCGGCATGCTCACCGAGGCGGTGCGCCAGAAGCCGTATTCGGTGGTGCTGCTGGACGAGGTGGAGAAGGCCGACCCGGACGTGCTCAACCTGTTCTATCAGATCTTCGACAAGGGCGTGGCCAACGACGGCGAAGGCCGCCAGATCGACTTCCGCAACACGCTGATCCTGATGACCTCCAACCTGGCCAGCGACCAGATCAGCGCCCTGTGCGAAAACGGCGAGCGCCCCGACGCCGAGCTGCTCGAACAGCACATCCGCCCGGCGCTCAGCCGCCACTTCAAGCCGGCGCTGCTGGCGCGCATGCGCGTGGTGCCGTACTACCCGGTGGGCGGCCCGGTGCTGCGCGAGCTGATCGAGATCAAGCTGGGCCGCCTGGGCGAGCGTTTGCAGCGTCGGCAACTGGCGTTCAGCCACTGCCAGGCGCTGGTCGACCACCTGGCCGAGCGCTGCAGCCAGAGCGAAGCCGGCGCGCGCCTGATCGACCACCTGATCGACACCCACGTGCTGCCCAAGGTCGCCGACCGCCTGCTCGACGCCATGGCCAGCGGCGAGGCGATCAGCCGCGTGCACGCCACCCTCGACGGGGATGCCGGCGTGATCTGCGAGTTCGCCTGAGGTGGGGGTGATGTTCACGCACCTGCCACAACCGCTGGCCTACGCCGAAGCGCTGCTGGGCACCTTCACCGAGCTGGCGCGGGCAACTGACGAGCAAGGCCTGTTGCAGGCACTGGTGCCGGCCGTGGCCACGCTCAGCGGCTGCCCGCTGGTGCAGGTCTACCTCCTCGACCCGACCCACACCCGGCTCGGGCTCGAAGCCGCCTGGCTCGACGGGCGGCTGCTGGCGCGTGACTGCTCCAGCCTGCCGGCCGACTACAACGGCGAGCAGCTGTTGCAGTTCGCCCTGTGCCAGAACCGCGTGGTGAACATCAGCGACCTTTCCGCCAGCCTGTTCGACACCAGCTTCCTGCCCAGCCAGGCCACGCCCTGGCAAGCACTGCTGGCGGTGCCCCTGCTGACCGCGCAACAGCGGGTGGCCGGGGTGCTGCTGTGCGTGAACCGCGTGCGCGGCGGGCTTGAAGTGTTCGCCGACTCCCTCGGCCAGCTCGGCAGCTTCGCCATGGGCCAACTGCAACTGTTGCGCCGCCTGCACCAGCCCGGGCCACAGCCCCAGGCGACCGTCCGCACCCCGGTGGCCGCCAGCAGCTATGGCCTGATCGGGCAGAGCCCGGCCATGCGCCAGACCTGCCAGATGATCAGCAAGGTCCTGCACAGCCCCTACACCGTGCTGCTGCGCGGCGAGACCGGCACCGGCAAGGAACTGGTGGCCCGCGCCATTCACGACTACGGCCCGCGCCGCTCCGGCGCGCTGGTGGTACAGAACTGCGCAGCCTTCCCCGAGAGCCTGCTGGAGAGCGAACTGTTCGGCTACCGCAAAGGCGCCTTCACCGGCGCCGACCGCGACCGCCCGGGGCTGTTCGATGCCGCCGACGGCGGCACCCTGCTGCTCGACGAGATCGGCGACATGCCCCTGGCCTTGCAGGCCAAGCTGCTGCGCGTGCTGCAAGAGGGCGAGATCCGCCCGCTGGGCGCCAACGTCACCCACAAGATCGACGTGCGCATCATCGCCGCCACCCACCGCGACCTGGCGCAGATGGTCGCCGACGGCCTGTTCCGCGAAGACCTCTACTACCGCCTGGCGCAGTTCCCCATCGAGCTGCCGCCGCTGCGCCAGCGCGTCGGCGATGTCATCACCCTGGCCCGGCACTTCTGCGACAAGGCCTGCGCCTTCCTGCAGCGCAGCCCGGTGGGCTGGACCCAGGCCGCCCTCGATCACCTCGAAAGCTACGCCTTCCCCGGCAATGTGCGCGAGCTCAAGGGCCTGGTGGAGCGCGCGGTGCTCTTGTGCGAAGGCGACGCGCTGGAGGTCGGCCACTTCTCGTTGAGCCTGGCCGAACCGCCGCCCGAAGACAACGAGCTGAACCTGCGCGAGCGCCTGGAGAAGGTCGAGCGCAGCCTGCTGCTCGACTGCCTGCGCAAGCACGACGGCAACCAGACCCTGGCCGCCCGCGAACTCGGGCTGCCGCGGCGCACCCTGCTGTACCGGCTGGGGCGCCTGAACATCCAGATCGGCGATTGCGAGGGCTGACCGGCATGACCCCGACACACACTCCCTTTACCCCAGGCGCACCCGTAACGGTGCCTGCCTCATCCGCACATGGAGCCGCCCCCATGCTTCACCGTTACTGCCGGGCCAGCTTGCTGGCCCTGGTCACCGCGTTCGCCCTGGCCGGTTGCACAGGCAACTACAAGTTCGATGACGACAGCTACCGCCCCCTGGGAGATCCCCAGGCCCTCAACCGTGACAACTGAGCGCAAGGAGCCCTGACCATGGAACTGGTTTTCGAACTGCTCGACAAACGCCAGCACGGCCGCACCGACTCGCCGAACAAGACCTTTGGCCGCGCCGGTGGCGAGATCGGCCGGGCCAAGGATTGCCACTGGTGCATCGAGGACGACAAACGTCACCTGTCCAGCCATCACGCCCAGGTCACCTACCAGAACGGCGCGTTCTTCCTCACCGACACCAGCAGCAACGGCATCCGCCTGGCCAGCAGCGGTGCCCAGCTGCGCAAGGGCGAGCTGCACCGCATCGAGCAAGGCGCGGTGTACCGCATGGGTGACATCGAGGTGCGCGCGCGCCTGATCGACAGCGAGGCCGGCTACGACGTCGGCCTGGGCATGCCAGGTGGCGCCATCATCCCCGACGACGCCTTCCTCGAACTCGACCCCATCAGCGCCCTGGACCACGAAGAAACGCGCCTGCAACCGATGGACGAGCTGGCCGCCCTGGCCATGCCCGAGCCCCCGGCGCGCCAGCGTGCCGACTACGCGCAGATCGACCAGGAAAGCCTGATCGTGCCGACCCTGGTCCCTGCGGTGGCACCGGAGCCTGCTGCTGTGCCGGCCCCGCGCGAACGCCGCGACGACGCCTTCTGGAAGCGCTTCGGCGCGGCCCTGGGCGTCGATCTGGACAACCTCGACGAGCAGGCCCGCGAAGACCTCGCGGTGCAGGCCGCCGGGCTGTTGCGCCATAGCGTCGCCGGGCTGCAACAGAGCCTGCGCACCCGCAGCGAGCTGAAGAACGAACTGCGCCTGTCGCTGACCACCCCGCAAAGCGCCAGCCGCAACCCGATCAAGGCGCCGCTGGAAGCCGACCAGGTGCTCGGCGACCTGCTCAAGCCGCGCCGTGGCGGCCAGCTGTCTGCCGAGCAGGCAGTGGCCCAGGCCTTCCGCGACCTCCAGGCGCACCAAGTGGCCATGCTCGGCGCCAGCCGCCAGGCCCTGCGCAGCACCCTGGAGCACTTCGCCCCAGAGCAGCTGGCGCTGCAATTCGAGCGTCAGGGCCGCCGCGGGCTGTTCGGCAGCCGCTGGAAAGCCTACGTGCGCTACCACCAGGCCCTGGTGGGCAACGAAGACTGGAGCGAGCGCCTGCTGACCAAGGACTTCGCCCGCACTTACGAAGAGCAGGTCCGCCTGATCGCTTCGCTCAATCACGACCCGCAAGGATAACCCCCATGACTCGCATCACCCGCACGATGCTCAGGGCGACGTGGGCCCTGGCCACCCTGTCCTGGCTGGCCGGCTGCAGCGCCCTGTCGCCGTACTCGCACATGACCAAGCTCGACCTCACCCTGACCGCCACCGACCAGCTCAACCTGGACATCAACGGCCGGCCGTCGCCGGTGGTGGTGCGCCTGTACGAGCTCAAGCACCCGGTGGCCTTCGAGAGCACCGATTTCTTCACCCTCTACCAGCGCCCGAAAGAGGCCCTGTCCCAGGACATGGTGGCCACCGAGGAGCACGAACTGCGCCCCGGCGAAACCCTGAGCCTGAAGCTCAGCATCGACCCCGACAGCCGCTTCGTCGGCGTCATGGCCGCCTACCGCGACCTCGACCAGGCGCAGTGGCGCCGGGTGCAGGCCATTCGCGCCGGCGAGCGGGTCACCGCCAACCTCTACCTCGACCAGGCCGGGATCCACAACGGTGTGCCGGCCGTGGCGCAAGCGGGTGATCAGCGATGAACGTGCACAAGGTAGTCTGGCAGGAGGGGATGCTGCTGCGTCCCCAGCATTTCCAGCACAACGACCGTTACTACGACAGCCAGATGAAGACCCGCACCCAGCTGCTGGGCACCTACACCTACGGCTTCATCAACCTGGAAATCGACCTGCAGTTCCTCAACATGGGCAAGCTGGTGATCAGCCGCGCCGCCGGCATCCTGCCTGACGGCAGCCTGTTCGAGCTCGACGGCAGCAGCGAGCCGCTGGCCCTGGACGTGCCGCCGAACACCGGCGCCACGCCGATCTTCATGGCCCTGCCGCTGGTCACCGGCAACCACATCGAGGCGCGCCGCCCCGAGCAGTCCGACGTGCTGACCCGCTACACCACCTACGAGGTGGAGGTTTCCGACTCCAACGCCGGCGACGACAACAGCAGCCAGATCAACTGCGCGCGCCCGGACTTCCGCCTGCTGCTGGGCGAGCAGCAAACCGACCAGGCCTACGTCAAGCTCAAGGTCTGCGAGATCCTCGACACCTCGCCCGACGGCGTCATCAGCCTCGACCCGAACTTCGTGCCCACCTACATCCGCACCCATGCCTCGGTGTACCTGCTGTCGTGCCTCAAAGAGGTCATCAGCATGCTGGCGCTGCGGGGCGACACCCTGGCCGAGCGCATCCGCTCCAACGGCAAGGTCGGTGGCGCCGAGGTCGGCGACTTCATGATGCTGCAGCTGATCAACCGCACCGAAATGCTCCTGCGCCACTACCTGAGCCTGGAGCAGGTGCACCCCGAAGAGTTGTACCGCACCTTCTTGATCATGCTCGGCGACCTGTCGACCTTCTCCAGCGACACCAAGCGCCCGCGCCTGGACGCCCGCTACCAGCACAGCGACCAGGGCGCGAGCTTCCGCAAGCTGATGGAATCGATCCGCCAGGTACTGTCGATGGTGCTCGAGCAGCACGCCATCGAGCTGGAACTGCAACAGCGCCAGTACGGCATCCTGGTGTCGCCGCTGCACGACCCGGGCCTGCTCACCACCGCCTCGTTCGTGCTGGCCGCCAGCGCCAACTGCGAGTCCGAGGAGCTGCGCCAGCGCCTGCCGTCGCACCTCAAGGTCGGCCCGGTGGAGCGCATTCGCCAGCTGGTCAACCTGCACCTGCCCGGGCTCAAGGTCAAACCGCTGCCGGTGGCGCCGCGGCAGATCCCGTTCCACGCCAACAAGACCTATTTCATCGTCGAACTCGACGCCGAAGATCGCAAGAAGATGGACGGTTCCGGTGGCTTCGCCTTCCACGTCACCAGTGAGTTCTCCGATCTCGAACTGAAATTCTGGGCCATCAGGAACTGAGCATGAGCAAGGACATGGATACCCCGCAGGACGACAAGACCGTCCTGTTCAACCAGGATGGCTCGGCACCGCAAGGGCAGGCGCTGACCGCCCTGGGCAGCTCGGCGCGGGCCGAGCCGCTGGAGCAGCGCATGGTCTATTCGGCGCGCCTGCCCTCGAGCGGCAGCTTCAGCGTCGGCCTCAACCCGCTGGTGGCCGCCGCCGGCGAGCTGCTCTCGGAAGTGGTGCGGCTCAAGCACAGCGACACCGCCGAAGACCTGAACAACCTCAAGGAGCGCCTGAGCGCCTGCGTGCGCGCCTTCGAGGCGCGCATCCATTACGAGGGCGTGGAGAACGGCCAGGTCACCGTGGCCCGCTACCTGCTGTGCACCGTGGTCGACGAGGCGGTGGTCACCACCCCCTGGGGCAACGAGAGCCAGTGGTCGCAGATGAGCCTGCTCAGCGCCTTCCACAACGAAACCTTCGGCGGCGAGAAGTTCTTCTCGCTGCTCGACCGCATGTCGAAGAACCCGGTCAAGCACCTGGCGATGCTCGAACTGATGTACCTGTGCCTGTCGCTGGGCTTCGAGGGCAAGTACCGGGTCATCGACCGCGGCATGTCCGAGCTCGAGGGCATCCGTGACGCACTGTTCCGGCAGATCCGCCAGCTGCGCGGCGACGTGCCGCGCGAGCTGTCACCGCGTTGGGAAGGGCTCGACCAGCAACGCAACAGCCCGGTGCGCATCGTGCCGTGGTGGAGCGTGGCGTTGTTCACCCTGGTGTGCCTGGTGGTGATGTATTCCGGTTTCGCCTGGGTACTGGGCGAACAGCGCGCGACCGTCCTGCAACCCTTCCAGACGCTCGAGCAGCCAGCGGCCCAACCGCGGCAGTGACACAAGGATCTGTGATGAAGAATTTTTTCAAGAAAGTAGGCGCCTTCCTCGCCAAGACCTGGGTCTGGAGCCTGCTGCTGGTGCTGGCCCTGGCGCTGCTGGTGTGGTTCGCCGGCCCGTTGCTGGCCGTGGCCGACAACAAGTTCTGGGAAGACGCTGCCGCGCGCTTGCTGACCATCAGCGTGCTGTTTTTGGTGTGGGGTCTGTGGATGGTGTTCGCCAGCTGGCGCGCCAACAACCGCAAGCAGGAAGAGCTTGAGAGCGAGGACGGCCGCGAGCGCCTGGAACGCGAAGAGCGCAAGGACGAGGAGGCCAGGGAGATCAAGGCCCGCTTCAAGCATGCCTTGTCCACCCTCAAAAATTCGAGCCTGTATGGCGGGCGCAGTGAACGCTGGCGCCGCGACCTGCCCTGGTACCTGGTGCTCGGGCCCCAGGGTGCGGGCAAGACCAGCCTGATCGACCATTCGGGCCTGGAGTTCCCGATCAACGCGCTGGAGCGCAAGCTCGCCCGTGATCCGTCCAGCGGCGATTTCTGCGATTTCTACTTCGCCGAACAGGCCGTGCTGGTGGACACCGCCGGGCGCTTCCTCAACCAGTCCGACAGCGAGATCGACGGCAGCGCCTGGCGCGTGCTGCTCGACCAGCTGCGCCTGCGCCGACGCAACCGCCCGCTCAACGGCGTGGTGGTCACCGTGCCACTGGACACCCTGTTGGGGGGCGAGGCGGCGGTCAACGACCTGGCGCAGAAAGTCCGCTCGCGCTTGCAGGAGCTGCGCCAGCGCCTGCACGTCGAAGTGCCGGTGTACCTGGTGCTGAGCAAGACCGACCGCCTGCAAGGCTTCGACGCCTTCTTCGACCAGCAGTCGCGTGAAGAAAACGAGCAAGTGTTCGGCATCACCTTCGGCAAGGGCCAGAACGGCGCCGACACCGAGCTGCTGGCCAAGGAATTCCAAGGCCTGCTGCAACGCCTGGGCGACCAGGTCACCCAGCGCATGCACCACGAGCGCAACACCCAGCGCCGCGCGCGCATCCTCGACTTCCCGCACCAGCTGGGGCGCATCGGCGACCAGCTGTGCCTGTTCGTCGACGCTGCCTTCACTGGCAACCGCTACCAGCGCGCCAGCCAACTGCGCGGCTTCTACCTGACCAGCGCGCCGCACCAGGCGCCGCAGGTCGACAGCGACAACGGCTTCCACCCCGGCCAGCCCGGCCGTGGCGCGGTGCAGGGCCGCTCGCGCTTCACCCTGCAACTGTTCAGCCGGGTGATCTTCCCCGAGTACGACCTGGCCGGCCTCGACCAGCGCGAACGCCGACGCATCCACTGGGGCCAGCGTGCCGTCTACCTCGGTGCCCTGGGCGCGCTGGCACTGTTCGGCGTGCTGTGGGCCGGCAGTTTCTCCGGCAACCACGAGCGCCTGGAGCAGGTGCGTGAGCTGGGCCGTCAATGGCAGCGCCAACACCTCGCCCTGGATGCCCGCGATGACGCCCTGGCCGCGCTCAAGCCGCTGGACACCGCCTGGCAGGCCTCACGCGTGTTCCCTGTGCCCGGCGATGTCTCGCTGCTGCAACGCGGCGGCCTGTACCAGGGCGTGCCGGCCAACGAGGTGCTGCAACCGGCCTACCAGCGCGAGCTGGAAACCGTGCTGCTGCCGCGGGTGGCGCAGATGGTCGAAGGGCAGATCCGCAGCAACCTGAAAAACCGCGAGCGCCTGCTCAACAGCCTGCGCGCCTACCTGATGCTCGGCCTGCCCGAGCGCCGTGACCAGGCCTGGCTCAAGGACTGGGTGGCGGCCGGCTGGTCGCAGCGCTACAACGGCAACACGGCCGCCCAGGACAGCCTGAACACCCACTTCGGGCGCCTGCTCGAGCAATCGTTCGCCTACCCGCTCAACGACGCCCTGGTGGCTCAGGCCCGCCAGGTGCTGCGCGCCGAATCGCTGGCCAGCGTGGTGTACCGCGTGCTGCGCGAGCAGGCCCGCAGCCTGCCCGAATACCGTCTCAGCCAGCAGCTCGGGCCGCAGGCCGCGCAGTTCGTCGGCATCGACTACCCAATCCCCGGCTTCTACACCTCCCAGGGTTACCAGCAGTACTTCTCGGTGCAGGGCGCCAACCTGGTCAACGACATCCTGCGCGACAACTGGGTGCTGGGCGAGGGCAGCGGCATCAGCGACATGGACATGCGCCGCCTGATGGTGGAGCTGGAGCAGCTGTACTTCCGCGACTACGCCAACTACTGGGGCGAGGCGGTCAACCAGGTCGGCCTGATCCCGTTCAGCGACGCCGGCGAAGGCGCCGATCAGCTGTCGGCGCTGACCGCCGCCAACTCGCCGCTGCTGCTGTTGCTCACCGAGGTGCGCGAGAACACCCGCTTCCCGGTACTGGCCGAAGCCACCGACGAAGGCAACCCGGCCGCCGAAGCCGCCGCCAACAAGGCCGTGGCCAAGAAGCTCGGCAAGGGTGGCGCGGCCGTGGCCGGTGCCGTGGCCGACAAGGCCCGCGACGCCCTGGCCAAGAAGCCGCTGCCAGACACCGCGCGCATGGCCCTGCAACGGCGCTTCGAGCCGCTGCACCGGCTGCTCGACGACAACAACGGCCCGGGCCCCGACCTGGCGCCGACCCTGCAGGCGCTCAACGACCTGCAGCAGCAACTGGCCGGCCTGGCCCGCTCCAACCAGGCCGAAGAAGCCTCGTACCAGATGGCCAAGGCGCGCATGTCGGGGCAGCGTGACGCCCTGAGCAGCCTGCGCAACGGCACCGTGCGCCTGCCGCGCCCGG
This sequence comes from Pseudomonas sichuanensis, assembly GCF_003231305.1. Classification (GTDB taxonomy): domain Bacteria; phylum Pseudomonadota; class Gammaproteobacteria; order Pseudomonadales; family Pseudomonadaceae; genus Aquipseudomonas; species Aquipseudomonas sichuanensis. The sequence goes on from NZ_QKVM01000071.1 coordinate 18,572, forward strand.
TGGCCGGCTGGTTCAACCTGCTGTCCGACGACATCTGGCGCATGGTGCTCAACGACACCTACACCTACCTCAACCAGCGCTATCAGAGCGAGTTGTACAGCCACTACGGCCGCACCATCGAGTCGCGCTACCCGTTCAACGCCCATGGCACCAGCGATGTGGCGATCAGCGACTTCCGCGACTTCTTCAAGGCCCAGGGCGTGGCGGACCGCTTCTTCGACACCTACATGCGCCCGTTCGTCAGCGGTGAGCCGGGCGCCTACCGCCTGCGCAGCCTCGACGGCCAGAGCTTGCCGATGACCAAGGCCTACCTCGAACAGATGAGCGCCGCCCAGACCATCCGCCAGAGCTTCTTCGCGCAGAACCCCGAAGAGCCGCAGGTGCAGTTCAAGCTCGAGCCGTACACCCTCGACCCGGCGGTGAGCCGCGCCGAGTTCCGCTTCGGCGACACGGTGATCGACTACCGCCACGGCCCGATCGTCTCCACCAGCCTGAAGTGGCCGACCGAAGCCCAGGACGGCAACACCAGCCTGACCCTGGAGCAGCTCAACGGCCGCCCCATGGCGCTGGAGAAGAACGGTGGCCCGTGGTCGCTGTTCCGCCTGCTCGACCTGATGCAGACCGAGTACCTCAAGGGCCGCGACACCATGGTGCTCAAGGCCAATGTCGGCGGCATGCGCGCCAACTACCTGCTGACCAGCCAGCGCACGCCGAACCCGTTCGACCTGAGCGTGCTGCGCGGCTTCCGCCTGCCAGGGGAGCTGTGATGCGCGCAGCCAGCCCCTGGCGCAGCGCGGCGCGCACCGACCCCGGCAAGGTCCGTGCGCGCAACGAGGACGCCTTTCTCGACTGCCCGCAGCACGGGCTGTGGGCGGTCGCCGACGGCATGGGCGGCCACGAGGCCGGTGATATCGCCAGCCAGATGATCGTCGAGAGCCTGGCCGATCTGCCGGCCGCCAGCAGTTTCGACGAGCGCGTGCTCGCCGTGCGCCAGTGCCTGCACTGGATCAACCGGCGCCTGGGCCAGGAGCTGACGGTGAGCGTCGCCGGCCAGGCGCGGGTGATCGGCAGCACCGTGGTGACCCTGCTGCTCGACGGCCGCCGCGGTGCCTGCGTGTGGGCCGGCGACAGCCGCTGCTACCTGTGGCGCGGCCAGCGCCTGTACCAGCTGACCCGCGACCACTCGCTGCAACAGCAGCTGATGGACCAGCAAAGCATGAGCGCCGAGCAGGCCCGCGAGCACCCCTCGGCCCGGGCCCTGACCCGCGCCGTCGGCGCCAGCGCCAGCCTCACCCTGGAAGTGCTGGAGTTCGACGCGCAGCCGGGCGACGTGTTCCTGCTGTGCAGCGACGGCCTCTACGACGGCCTGGAGAGCGGCGGCCTGGGCCACGCCCTGGACCTGGCCTCGCCCGGCGAGGCCCTGCAACGCCTGTTCGACACCGCCCTGGGCGGCGCGGCGAAAGACAACCTGACCGCAGTGGTGATCCACCGATGAACCTTGGCAGCGGCGACGCGCTCGACGTGCTCGACGCCCTTGAGCAGGGCAGCGAGTCGACTTACTTTGCATTCACCCAGGCCAGCGAGCCCGAGCCCGCCCGCACCGGCAAGGCGCGGCGCAAGCGGCGCGGCAAGGGCCGCGCGCAACCTGCGCCGGCCCCGGCCGTGCGGGCGCTGGCGCCGATCCCCGACGTGCTCGCCGGGCGCTACCGCCTGGAACGCCTGCTCGGCGCCGGCGGCATGGGCCTGGTGTACCGCGCCCGCGACCTGTTGCAGGAGGGCTTCGGTGACCCACAGCCGTTGCTGGCGGTGAAGCTGATGAGCGACCAGCTGGCCACGGCGCCCGACGCCAACGCCCTGCTGTTCAACGAGTTCGCCCTCACCAGCCGCCTGCGCCACCCCAACCTGGTGCGCCTGCAAGGCTTCGCCATCGACCCGCAGAGCGAACGCGGCTTCATCACCATGGAGCTGATGCGCGGCACCTCGCTGGACCGCCTGCTCTGTGACCAGCCGCTGGGCCTGGCCTGGGCGCAAGTGCGCGAGATCGCCGTGCCGCTGCTCGACGCCCTGGCCTGCGTGCATGCCCAGGGCGTGGTGCACGGCGACCTCAAGCCCAGCAACGTGATGCTCGGCGACGACGGCCTGCGCCTGTTCGATTTCGGCCTGGGCCTGGCCCTGGACGGCCCGCTGGCCGGCCTGCCGCACCTGAGCCATGGCCGCTTCGAAGCCTGGACCCCGGCCTACGCCGCCCCCGAACTGTTCGAGGGCGGCACGCCGAGTACCGCCAGCGACCTGTATGCGGTGGCGTGCGTGCTGTACGAGCTGATTACCGGCCGCCACCCCTTCGAGCGCGTGCCGTCGCTCAAGGCCCGTGACCAGGGCATGCAGCTGACGGCCAAGGCCCCGCCCGGCATGCCAGGCAAGGCCTGGGCCGCGCTGCGCCGGGCCCTGGCCTTCGACCCCGAGCAGCGCCGCGTCGATGCCGGGCAGCTGCGCGACGCCTTCGCCGCGCAAGGCTTCTGGGCCAGGCTCCGGCGATGACGCCAGGCCACGGACGCATTAACACGAATTCACGCACAGAGAGGGACAAGGATGTTTGCCGCCGCGAACCAGACCCATTTCAGCCTGCACATCGACGGGTTGGAGCATGACTTCCAAGTGCTTGCCTTCGATGGCAACGAAGCCATCAGCCAGCCCTACACCATTGACCTGGAGCTGGTCAGCGAGCGCCCTTCGCTGGACCTGGAAAACCTGCTGCACAAGCCCGCGTTCCTTCAGCTCGGCGACGACGGCCGGGGCCTGCACGGCCTGATCTACCGCGCCGCGCAAGGCGAGGCAGGCAAGCGCCTGACCCGCTACCAGGTGACCCTGCGCCCACAACTGGCGTACCTGGCCCACCGCATCAACCAGCGCATGTTCCAGCACATGAGCGTGCCGAAGATCATTGCCCAGGTGCTGGAAGAGCACGGCATCCTCGCCAACGCCTATCAGTTCCAGCTCGGCGCTGTGTACCCGGACCGCGAGTACTGCGTGCAGTACGACGAGTCCAACCTGCGGTTCATCCAGCGGCTGTGCGAAGAGGAGGGGATCCACTACCACTTCCGCCACAGCGCCGACGGCCACCAACTGGTGTTCGGCGATGACCAGACCGTGTTCCCCAAGCTGGCGCCGGTGCAGTTCCAGCACGATTCCGGGCTGGTCGCCGACACGCCGATGATCAAGCGCTTCGCCCTGCGCCTGGAGACCCGCACCAGCAGCGTCACCCGCCGCGACTACGACTTCAAGAAACCGCTGATCCAGCTCGAAGGCGCCGCCGACAGCCTCGACGAACCGGCCCTGGAAGACTATGACTACCCCGGCCGCTTCCTCGACCGCCCACGTGGCAAGCACCTGGCCACCCGCGCCCTGGAACGCCACCGCAGCGACTACCAGCAGGCCAGCGGCGACAGCGACCAGCCCCTGCTCGCCAGCGGGCACTTCCTGACCTTGGGCAGCCACCCCAACGCCGAGTGGAACGACCTGTGGCTGCTCACTGACGTGCACCACCAGGGCCGCCAGCCGCAGGTACTGGAAGAGGCCATCACCAGCGACGTCGACGCCAAGTACGATGGCTTCCAGCAGGGCTACCGCAACTTCTTCGTGGTTACCCCGTGGCAGCAACCGTACCGCCCGCCACTGAAGCACCCGAAACCCAAGGTGCTGGGTGATCAGCGCGCCGTGGTCAGCGGCCCGGCCGGCGAAGAGATCTACTGCGACGAATACGGCCGCATCAAGGTGCAGTTCTTCTGGGATCGCGAAGGTCAGGCCGACGACAAGTCCAGCGTGTGGATGCGCGTCGCCAGTAGTTGGGCCGGGCAGGGCATCGCCGGGCTGCAATTGCCGCGCGTGGGTATGGAGGTATTGGTCAGTTTCCTCGAAGGCGACCCCGACCAGCCGCTGGTGACCGGCTGCCTGTACCACGGCGTGAACATGCCGCACTACAAGCTGCCCGACCTCAAGACCTTGGCCACGATCAAGAGCAAGGAATACAAGGGCAGCCGCGGCAACGAACTGCGCATCGACGACACCACCAGCGAAATCAGCATCGCCCTGCGCAGCGACCACGGCGCCAGTGCGCTGAACCTCGGTTACCTCACTCACCCGCGCCCCACAGGCGGCGCCCCGCGTGGTGAAGGTTTCGAACTGCGCACCGACCGCCACGGCGCCATCCGCGCTGCCGGCGGCCTGCTGCTCACCACCGAACCGCGCGCTAACGAAGCCAAGCACCACAAGGACCTGCCCGAAACCGCCGAACGCCTGGCCACCGCCAGCGACCAGCAGGACAGCCTGGCGGAACTGGCTAAGCAGATGCAGGCCCAGGAGCCGGGCGACCAGGACACCGTGGCCAAGGACCTGCACAAGCAGCACCAAGGCATCCTCGGCAGCGGCCCGGGCGACCTGAGCAAAAACGAGTTCGCCGAATTCACCCAACCGCACCTGGTGGTGTCGAGCCCCGCCGGCATCGCCCTGACCACCCCCGGCCCCAACCACCTCACCAGCGGTAGCCACCTGGCCCTGAGCAGCACCGGCCACACCAGCCTGGCCATCGGCAAGCGCCTGCTGGCCAGCGCCAGCCAGGGCATGCGCCTGTTCGTGCAGAGCCTCGGCCTACGCCTGGTGGCAGCCTCCGGCGACATCGATTTCCGTGCGCTGAAGGACAACATCAACCTGTTGGCCAAGCTCGACATCACCGCCAACGCCGACCGCATTACCCTCAAGGCCAAGACCGAGCTGGTGGTGCAAGGCGGCGGCAGCGGCACGACCTACAACGCCGGCGGCATCACCCACGTCACCAGCGCCAACTACACCGCCCACGCCGCGCAGTTCGCCCATATCGGCGGGGCGAGCATGGCCGGCACCTTCCCCGAACCGCCCAAGCCCGGCAAGGGCGCGCTGGAACTGTTCAACCTGTACGCCAATACCAAAGGCATCAAGGCCGGCGACTACGAAGTCACCGATGCCCTGGGCACGGTGCTCAAGGGCGCGCTGGACGGGCAGGGTTTCAACACCGTCTCCGGCGCGGCGCCGGGGCCGGCGATGGCCAAGTTCGGCCTCGACACGGCCGATACCTGGAGCATCGGCAGCTTCGCCAAGGGGCTGCCCTGGCCGAAGCTGCCCGTGGCCGAAGAGGGCACGCCGTCGCTGCTCGAATCGATGTACGCCAAGCTCGCCCCCGACGGCAGCGGCGGCATGCTGGACAAGGCCAAGCAACTGACCAGCAGTGGCATGAGTGCGGCGAAGACCGGCATGGGCCTGCTCAAGACCGGGCAGAACACCCTGCAAAGCGCGCAGCAGGTGCAAGCCGCGCTCAAGGGCGGCGTGGCTGGCTTGCCGCAACTGGCCTCTGCCGCCAGCTCGGCGCTGCCGGCCGCTTCCAGCGCACTGGGCGCTGCCGGCAAGGCCGGTGCCGCCGTCCAGGGCGCCATGGCCAGCCTGCCCAAGTTGCCGACCCTGCCCAAACTTCCCGACTTCAAGGCACCGAGCCTGAATACCCTGACTGACCTGATGCCAGGCGAGCTGATCTCATGACTGCACAGAATGCCGCAACAAACGAAAACGCCCGTGCCCCTCAGGTCGCGATCACCCCACTCGCCGAGGTCCAGATCGAGGACGTTGGCCGTGGCGCGGTGGTATTCGATACCTGGCTGCGCAACACCAGCGCCAGCTTCGTCACCCTCGAACGCCTCAAGGGCGTGGCCGGCAACGTGGCCGTGGCGGGCAACATCATCGCCCTGGTGGATGCCTTGGGCGATATCGCCATCCTCAGCCGCAACAAGGTGCCCGACCCGATCGACTGCGCCACCTACGGCATCAACCTGATCGGCCTGGTTACCTCGCCCGCCAGCGCGGCGGCGGCTCGCATGGCCCTGCGCCCGATGCTGTTCATCGTGCGTCAGGAGGGCAAGCAGGTGCTGGGCGATGCGCTGATCGAGCTGATGGTCGGCCACCTCAACGCCGATATCGTCGGCAGCATCGACGACTTCGTCGGCCAGGCCGCAGGTAATCTCAAGGCCGCACTGGCCGAGGCTGCCACCCTCGGCGAGCAGTTGATCCTCGACATCGCCGGCGGCCTGGCCGCCCTGGCCGCAGGCACAGCCCCCGCCAGCGTGGCGGCCGGTGGCGGGGGCAGCCTGCTGCTGCATGACCCGCAAGCCAGCATCGGCAACTACCTGGCCGCTGCCTTCAACGCCTACAAGAGCGCCGGCAAGGGCATGACCAGCGCCGACGTCAGCCCCGCGCTCAGCGTCGCCGGCAAGACCGAACTGCTGGCCCACAGCGCCCGCCTGCGCCTGCTGGCGCCGCTGGTGCGCGGCGAGATCCTCAAGCTGGGTGACGCCGGCAGCCCCGGCTCCATCGAGGCCCTGCGCCTGACCCTGGCCAGCAGCGTCAAGCAGTGGCGCCAACGCAACCCGCAACAGGTGGTGGCCAACGTCAAGGCGGGTGGCACCAGCAAGGCTCGCCACCAGCTGGCCGAAGGCAAGCTGGAAACCCAGAAAGAGCAGGCGCCCGCGTCCCAGGCCGCCAATCAGTGCAAAAACGGCGCCCCGGCCAACACCTGCAAC
>NZ_QKVM01000072.1 GCF_003231305.1 Pseudomonas sichuanensis
TGCGGACCCATTGGGGCTGTGGGATGCACCATTTACCAACATGCCGGGCGTGCAGGAGCGTGTTTCGTTGGGCACTCACATGATGAACAATGGTGAGTCGCCGGAGGCAGTTGCTCGTGCGATGGCGCCGCCGCCGAGGCCGGTAGCAACGGGCGAATGTAAGGCGTCAATTGTTATTGCTGCTGGAGCTGGATTGTCAGGAAGCGTGGCTGTGAACGAGAAAAGCGGTGTGTCGAAGTGGGGTGGTTTCCAGACATCGACTGTTGCGAACCGTGCGAGTGCAAGTTGCGGTTTGAAGTTCTCTGCTGAAGACGCGAAGCCGCTACCTGCTGCGTTAGGGTTTGCTTTTGGTGTTGGTATCTTTAACGTAGAGGTGACCCAAACATCTTCATGGCCAGATATTTATATGGGTCTGGGGCCAGGGGTGGGGTATGAGGTGAAGTCCCCGCTGAATCCATCCATAAACTTCCAGTGAGTGGGTTTCTAATGTGTGAATATATATATTATTTTAGAGAGTTTTCATTTTATTTGTTCATGTTTAGTGGGGCGTTGCTTGTATTTTCTTCTGCTGAATATGCTAGGCGCAAAGGTGTGGATTTTAATTCTTTCTTTGGGATGATGGATATCTATAGGAGGATATTTCAGTTTGAAAGTAAGCGCTTCTCTCTAGTGTTTTTGTTGGTGATGGGTGGGAATATGATTCTATGGTTGGCTTCTATAGCGTTGTATTACTGGGGGGGTAGTAGGGGTTGTGTTTTTTAGGGGGATTCCGAACAAGCTCCTCTCCCGGAATAACCAACGACCCAACGGCGCAAGCCCGATTTTTCAGCCGTCAAACGCTTCAAGACCAGGGCTTTGTCCTGGTTCTTGTGCGCTACAGGCGGACCTCTCATATCAGAAAGTTGCGGATTAAAGTTACTAGATCCTGACGCGAAGCCGCGGAAGTCAAATCTAGGCTTGGGGATAAATATGGGGGTTTTTGTTGTGGAAATTGGCCAGGCTTCAACGTATTCAGAGGTCTGCTTAGAGGTCAATGAGGTTTTATTGACTTAAAAGTTTAGCCATGATGACGGGTGTTTTTGGGGAGCTTGGAATGAACCTATGCTTGCCAGGCAAAGAACGGGAGAACATGACCGATGACAAAACGGTTGCTACTGATGAGCGCAGCCTTCCTGGTACTGCTCCAAGGCTGCGCCGGGCGCCCGGAGCAGGCCGCTGAAAGCGACCCGGCCAAGGTCCGTGCCCAGCTGCTGCGCCTGCTACCAGCGCAGGTCAAGGACCGCCAAGGCTGGGCCGAGGACATCCAGGTGGCGTTCCAGGCCCAGGGTATCGCGCCGAGCAAGGGCAACCTGTGCGCCGTGCTGGCGGTGACCGAGCAGGAGTCGACCTTCAACGCCGACCCGCAGGTGCCCAACCTGGGCCGTATCGCCCGTGAGGAAATCGACCGCCGCGCCGCGCGCCTGCATATCCCCAAGCTGCTGGTCGACGGCGCCCTGCAAACAGCCTCCAGCAACGGCAAGACCTACCAGCAGCGGCTGCTCGCCGTGCGCAGCGAAAAACAGCTCAGCGCCCTGTATGACGAAGTGATCGGCCGCCTGCCCCTCGGGCGAACCCTGCTCGACGGCCTCAACCCCGTGCATACCGGTGGGCCGATGCAGGTCAGCATCAACTTTGCCGAGCAGCATGCCAAAGGCTACCCCTACGCCTATCAAGGCACGATTCGCCAGGAAGTGTTCAGCAGGCGCGGCGGCATGTACTTCGGCATCGCCCACCTGCTGGGTTACCCCACCCACTACGAGCGCCCGCTGTACCGCTTCGCCGACTTCAACGCCGGCTGGTACGCCAGCCGCAACGCGGCGTTCCAGGCAGCGTTGGGCCGCGCCAGCGTGACCACCCTGGCACTGGACGGCGACCTGATTGCCCCAGGTGCGATCCTGCCCGGCAAGACCGAGCAGGCGGCGCGCAAGCTGGGGCCGACACTCGGGCTGCGCAACCCGCAGATCCGTGCGCAGCTGGAGCAGGAGGGCAGCCTGGAGCTTGAACAGACCGAGCTGTACCAGGGCGTATTCCGGCTGGCCGAAGCCAAGGCCGGCAAGCCCCTGCCGCGCGCGGTGCTGCCGGGGATCGAGCTGAAAAGCCCGAAGATCACCCGCAAATTGACCACGGCCTGGTTCGCTGGCCGAGTGGACGAGCGCTATCAGCGTTGCATGCAGCGCTGACGCCCCCGATTAAGGGCTGAAATTGGGTGATCTTCCCCGATTGCTGACCATAGGCAATCTCAACTTGTTGAAATAAAAAGAGAATTTTACTGGCATGAGCCTTGCTCACCTCCTCGCAGAGTCCTTGCGCCCCACGGAGGTGACCCATGACGACCCCTCGCAAAGGCCCCGCCCTGACCACCTTGATACTGGCCCTGCTGGGCTGGCAGGAAAGCGGCGAAGCGGCCGTGCAATGCCAGCGCACCCTGACCGCCAACGTGGTGGCCCTCGACCAGCCACTGATGTACAACCGCCTCGGCGCGCAGAATGCCAACGGCATGCTGTTCGCCCTGCGCCAGGATGTGGTGGACGAGCATTTGGTGCCGCTGAGCAAAGGCGGCGCGGCCGTCCCCGGCAAGGTCACCCTGCGCCCGGACAAACGCCCGCGGCCGATCGTGCTGCGGGTGGCCGCCGGTGACTGCCTGACGGTCAACCTGACCAACCTGCTGGCCTACCAGGCCAACCCCAACAAGCACGGCATCGAACCTGAGGAGCCCGAAGGCGAGGAGGGCGAAGAGGTCGAGTTGCCGCAAGCCGAAGGCGGCGAGCACTTCATCGCCGACGAGCAGGTCAGCGACCGCCACGTCGGCTTCCAGGTCAACGGCATGCAGGCGGTCACCAGCATCGCCGACATCGCCGCCAACACCGGGCGCAATGGCAACTTCCTGGTCGCCCCCGGGGGCACCCGCAGCTACACCCTGTACGCCGAGCGCGAAGGCGCCTTCGCCGTCACCAGCCAGGGCGCCACCTTCGGTGGCCAGGGCGGTGCCGGCAACGTCGCCAACGGTCTGTTTGGCCAGGTGGCGGTAGTGCCCAAAGGTGGGCGTACTTACCGCAACACCCTCACCGAAGAAGAAATGCGCCTGGCTACCACCGGCCGCACCGCCACCGGCCAGCCGGTGATCAACTACGAAGCACGCTACCCGCAGCTGGAACCCTGGATCGCCGAAGGCAAGGCCGGCAAGCCGATCATTGCCATGGTCGACGGCAACGAGATCCTCAACAGCGAGACCGACGCCATCGTCATGGGCCCCAACCCCGACGGCAGCTTCCCCAAGAACACCTACCCGCTGGAAAGCGTCGGCAAGCGCAACCCGGCGCTGCCCAACCGCCTGGAAGCGTTCCGCGACTTCGCCGCGCAGTTCGCCGACGAAGTGGCCGGCACCCAGGCTTTCCCCGGCTACTGGGCGGACCCGGTGATGGGCCATGTGCTGGAGCCGACCCGCGACTCGTTCATGATCAACTACGGCTCCGGCGGCATGGGCGCCGAGGTGGTGGCCAACCGGCTCGGCGTGGGGCCGATGCACGACTGCCTGTCATGCGCCTACGAGGAGTTCTTCCTCAGTGCCCATACGGTCGGCGATATCGGTACCCTGGTGGACATCCCGGCCAACGTCGGCCTGGAGCGTATCCGCCCGGGCGAAGTACCGCCGGCCAGCGCCACCGGGGTCAAGGCCACCATGGCCCTGTACCCGGCCGAGCCTGCCAACGTGCACCACAGCTACATCGGTGACTTCACCAAGTTCCGCAACACCCACAATGGCCACGAGCAGCACATCTTCCACCTGCACGGCCACCAGTGGCTGTTCAACCCCAACGACGACAACTCCGACTACATCGACGCCCAGGGTATCGGCCCGGGGGTGGGCTACACCTACGAAATCGCCAACGGCGGTTCGGGCAACCGCAACCGGGTAGCGGGCGATGCCATCTACCACTGCCATTTCTACCCGCACTTCGCCCAGGGCATGTGGGCCATGTGGCGGGTGCACGATGTGTTCGAGCCCGGCACCCGGCTCGAGGTCAGCGGCGAGGGCGAGAACGGCTTCCATAGCACACCGTTCGCCCTGCGCAGCGGCAAGCCGGCCAATGGCGCGCGGGCCTTGCCCGACGGCGAGATCATCGCCGGCACGCCGATCCCGGCCATCGTGCCGCTGCCGGGCAAGGCCATGGCGCCGATGCCGGGCAAGGTCACCGTGGTGCCCAAGCTCGGCGAGACGCAGGTGGCCCAGCATGACGACGATGATCAGGAGGAGGGCGACGACGATCATGCGAATCAGCCTGCCGCTCCTCGCGCCGTGGGCTCCCTGGCCCTGGTCGATCGCAGCGAAAGCAATCGCAACGCCGACGGCAGCCTGAAAAACCCCGGCTATCCGTTCTGGATCGGCGGCATGGAAAGCAGCGTCGGCCAGCGCCCGCCAACCCCGCCGCTGGACATGCTCGACCCGGCCCTGGCGCGCCAGCTCAAGGACAGCGGCAAGGCGCTGTGGGCCAACCTCGACGCCAACCAGGTCGATGGCTGGGACGGTGGCCTCGGTCGCCACGCCCTGGACGGCGTGTCCGCCGGTGGCGAGGCGGTCACCACCACCACCCGGCTGGACTTCTCCAAGGTGCTGCACAAGGCCAAGCCGATCTACCTGCCCGAAGAGGGCACCGAGGTGGAACAGGCGGCCATGCAGTTCCATGCCAAGGCCGAACACCCAAGCTTCGCCCTGGTCCCCGGCGGCGCGCCGGTGGCCAAGGCGTTCCGCACCAACGGCGCCTTGCCCACCGCCGGCGCGCCGTTCTACGAGCCGTGCATGGATGACCGTGGCAAGCGCCTGACCCAGTCGTCCGGGGTGGGCGAGTTCAACAGTGGCGAGACCCTGACCGGCATGAGCTTCCGCGGCTCGTCCGCCTTCACCGCCGATCGTCCGCGCATCTACAAGGCCGCCAACATCCAGTTCGACGCGGTGTACAACAAGGTCGGCTACCACTTCCCGCAGGCGCGCATCCTCGCCCTGTGGGAGGACGCCTGGCCGGTGATCACCAAGCAGCGCCCGCCGGAGCCGCTGGTGATGCGCATGAACACCTTCGACTGCACCCAGTACGTGCACACCAACCTGATCCCGTCGTTCTATGAAATGGACGACTACCAGGTGCGCACCCCCACCGACGTGATCGGCCAGCACATCCACCTGCCCAAGTGGGACCTGACCGCCGCCGACGGCTCGGCCAACGGCTGGAACTACGAAGACGGCATCCTCTCGCCCGGCAGCGTGGTCGAGCGCGTGCAGGCCATCCGCAGCTTCAACAGCTGCACCGAGGGCGATGCCCGCGAAGGCACCGCCGCCTGCCCGAAAGCCAAGCAGCACCCGTACTTTGGCCGCTTCGGCCGGGCCGACTGGCTCGGTGCGCGCACCGCCATGCAACGCTGGTTCGCCGACCCTCTGATCAACGTGAACAACGTCGACCGTGGCCTGGGCACCATCTTCACCCACGACCACCTCGGCCCATCGACCCACCAGCAGCTTGGGCTGTATGCGACCGTGCTGGCGGAGCCTGCGGGGTCTACCTGGTACCACGCCGAAACCGGCGAGCAGCTGTACAACCCGGCGACCCGCCAGGACGGCGGGCCGACCTCGTGGCAGGCGGTGATCCAGACCGGCGACCACGACGGCGACGGCAAGAACGACAGCTACCGCGAGTTCTTCCTCGAATACAGCGACTTCCAGCATGCCTATGAGGCCGGTGTGTACGTGGGCGCCGGCCCCAACGGCATCCCCGACGGCCAGAGCTACCCGGCCACCGCCGACAGCTTCCGCTACGCCATCAACCCACCGGTGCGCCAGGCCGCCTCCAACCTGCTGGAGTCGGTGGTCGAGTCCCGTGGCGGGTTGAACCCCGGTTGCCCAAGCCGGCCATGCCCGCAGGCGATCTCGGTGGATGACCCCGGCATGTTCGTCGTCAACTACCGCAACGAGCCCCTGGCCCTGCGCGTGTACGACCCGAACAAGGTCGGCCCGGACGGCAAGCGCGGCATGCAGGCCGACGGCCTCGGCGGCGACCTGGCCTACGCCCTGCAGTCGCGCACCGACCGCGCCATCCCGGCGATGAACCTGGCGCCCTCGGCGATCACCCAGGCGGTCGGCCCCACCGGCGGCACCACGCAGTTCCCGCCGCACATCAACAAGGCCGGCAGCGAGCCGGGCGACCCGTTCACGCCGATGCTGCGCACCTACAGCGGCGACAATGTGCGCCTGCGCCTGCATGCCGGCGGCCATGAAGAGGAGCACAACGTCACCCTGCACGGCGTGAAGTGGCTGCAGAACGGCTCAGGCTTCGGCAACAGTTCCAACTCCGGGTGGAAGTCGTCGCAGATGATCGGCATCTCCGAGCAGATGGGCTTCATGGCGCCGGTGTCGATGATCTCCAGCTCCGCCGCCACCAATGGCGATTACCTGTACTCCATGGACGCCGCCCTGGAAGGCTACTGGAACGGGATCTGGGGCGTGATGCGCAACTACACCGCCCAGCGTGCCGACCTGTTCGCGCTGCCCAACAACCCGCAGCCGGTGGCCATGCGCAACACCGTCAACTTCGACGGCATCTGCCCGAAAACCATGGCCAACGCCAACGGCGTGGGGACCCGGCCGACGGTCAAGCGCAGCTACGAGATCGTCGCGGCCCTGGCCAACGACATCCTCGAAAACCGTCACGGCGTGAGCATCAATGACCCGGCCGGCATCGGCCAGCATGTCGGCGGCGCGCTCAAGGCCAACGGCGGCACCCTGGTATTCAACAGCCGCCGTACCAGCATCCCGCTGGTCAGTGGGGTCGACCCTGAGGATGGCGAGCCCTTCACCATCGGCGGCCACAGCGCGCCGCTGCACGACCCGACCGCGGTGCTGTACGTGCGCAAGGCCGACCTCGACCCAGGCACCGGCAAGCTCAAGGCCGGGGTGCCGGTGGAGCCTTTGGTGCTGCGGGCCAACGCCGGCGACTGCATCAGCATCACCCTGGAGAACCGCCTGCCGCTGGTGATGCCCGACCTGCCGAGCACTGCCGTGATGCAGAACGTGGTCAAGCGCGACCGCTTCGACGGTGAAGGCTCCACCGCCTTCAACAACAACCTGATGCGCCCCTCCAGCCACGTGGGCCTGCACGCCCAACTGCTGGCCTACGACATCACCAAGTCCGACGGCGCCAACGTCGGCGCCAACCCGGTGCAGACCGTACCGCCCCGGGCCGGCAACAGTGGCGCCTACCCGAGCCGGGTGTACCAGTATTACGCCGGGCACCTGGAGCGCGAAGGCAAACCCACCCTGCAACTGGGGCGCACGGTGGACAACATCAACACCACCGCCATCGAGTTCGGCGGCCTCAACCTGGCCCCGGCGGACTTCATCAAGCAGCCGCAGAAGGGCCTGGTCGGTGCCATGAGCATCCTGCCGCAGACCGCCACCTGGACCGAGGACGCGGCCAGCCGCGCCCAGGCCACGGTCAAGGTCAGCGGCCAGCCCGACTACCGCGACTTCGTCACGGTGTGGCAGCGCTCGCTGAACATGCGCTGGGCCGATGGCCGTCCGGTGGAGGGCATCGCCACCGAAGGCAACGGCGTGCCGGGCGATCCGAAGGACAACGGCAACATGGCCATGAACTACAAGACCGAGCCGCTGTGGTTGCGCTTCGGCCTGGCGCCGGACGCGCCGTTCGGCCACGCCGATGGCCTGGGCTTCGCCGACGTGCCCAATGCGCACATGGCCTACAGCAACGCCCTGGTTGGCGGCGACCCGCAGACCCCGGTGCTGTACGCCAAGCCTGGGCAGCCGATGCGCAAGCACGTGCTGATGCCCAGCGGTGGCAGCCGCGGTATCACCTACCAGCTCGATGGGCACCTGTGGCCGCTGCACAACTATCAGGCCGAGAAGAGCGATATCGACGGTTACCCCATGGGCTTGCCGGGGATTGGTTCGGTGCGCTTCGGCTACAACCCCATGGCGATGTATATCGGCGCGCAGGAGAGCGTGCTGCCGGCGGCGCACTTCAGCTTCATGCTGCCCAGCGCCGGGGGGGGGAATGCGGTGTCGGGGGATTACCTGTTCCGCGACTATGCGGCGTACGGGAACATGTCGGGGTTGTGGGGGATCTTGCGGGTGACCAATGAGCCGCCGCCGGCGACGGCACCGGCGCAGTAGGAGGGAGAGGTGTTGGAGGGCCGCCGCGGGGGATCGCGGCGGCCCTTTTTGTTTTGGGGTGGGTTTGCTGGGGGTATGGCGGGGATTGGGTGAGGGCTGTCAGGTGTATGGCGGGATATTGGGTGAGGACCACCAGGTGCCTGGCGGTGTTTTTGCAGCACCTATGAAATCGAGCGCCGCCCGCGCGGCGCATCGCTGGCAAGCCAGCTCCCACATCTGTTTCGGGCCAGTTATGTCTGTGGAAGTACCGTTGCCCGCCTTGGTGCATGTCTCAAGTCGGGCGCAGGGCCTTCAGCGCCCACTTCGAAATCGAGTCGGGCCAACAAGGCGTACAGCGATGTAGTCACAGGCATAACTGTCCCGAAACAGATGTGGGAGCTGGCTTGCCAGCGATGCGCCGCGCGGGCGGCGCTCGATCTTGAGGGCGCTGCAGATCTGTCGCCCTGCACCTGTTGGCCATCATGCGATTTCAAGACAGGCCCTTGGGCGTCATACCGCCGGCCCCGGCTTCGGGGAATCACCTTGGGGGAACCTCCCCAATCCTCTCGGGTTGTCATCCCAACTAACTGATAAATAACAATATTATTCCTGGCATAGCGCTTGCTACAGCCTCCGCAGACCCTTGTCTTCCCTGGAGGTGCAGCATGGTTATCCCGCTTTTTGTCATAGCCCCGTGCGTGCACGCCTGCCTCTTGGTCGACAAGGGTACCTGCCCATGAACCGCAAACTGCGCCCCGCCTACATGGGGCTTGTGCTGGGCTGGGCGCTGATCGGCCTGGGCGTCGCCTACGAAAAACTCTGGTGCGACCCGCGCGAGCTGCTGCAGGAGCCCGCCGACCCGCAAGCCCTGCACAGCCTCAGCCGCGACGGGGTGACAGTGGAGTTCGAGGCGCGGCCATTGGCGGGTACCCAGTTGCGCGAAGGCGACTTCGCCAGTATCCGCTTCAAGGTCAGCGACCAGGCCAGCGGCCAACCGCTGTCGGGGATGGCCCCGGGGGCCTGGCTGGACCCGGCGCAGTCGGCGCCGGTGGGCGACCGCGACAGCAGCTGCAAGGCGCGGGTGGCGCTGTTCCTCAAGAGCAGCATCGGCGCCCGGCCATTGCTGGACCTCAACAGCTACTTCCTGCTGGTGCTGAACAAGGACGCCAGCCTCACGGTGATCGACCCGACCGTGTCGGTGGGCGGGGTGACCAGCACCCTGGCGCGCATCGACCTGCCGGGCCGGCCCATGGACTGGGTCGCCACCCGCGACGACCGCCAGGTGTTCGTGTCCATGCCCGAACGCAACCAGGTGGCCTTGATCGACACCGAAACCTTCCGCCGCGTGGCCACCCTCGATGCCGGCGAACAGCCCTTGCGCGTGGCCCTGCAGCCGGACCAGCGCCTGCTGTGGGTGGGCAACAACAGCAGCGACCCGAGCAAGGGCGGGGTGACGGTGATCGACGTGCCCAGCCGCACCATGCTCAAGACCTTCATCACCGGCTCCGGCCACCACGAGATCGCCTTCAGCGCCGACTCGCGCTACGCCTTCGTCAGCAACCGCGACGGCGGCACCCTGAGCGTGATCGATACCGCCGCCATGCGCCTGGTGCAAACCCTCAAGGTGGGCCCGCACCCGCTGTCGGTGGCCTACTCGGCGCTGTCCCAGGCGGTGTACGTGGTCGATGGCCAGGAGGGCACGGTGCGCGTGATCGACGCCCGCAGCCACCATGTGCGCCACACGGTCCAGGCCGAACCGGGGCTGGGGCCGATGCGCTTCAGCAGCGACGGGCGTTTTGGCGTGGTGCTCAACACCCTGGAGAACCAGGCGCTGGTGATCGACGCCAGCAACGACCAGCTGATCCACCGCATCCCGGTGGCCGCCGAGCCCTACCAGCTGACCTTCACCAAGGGCTATGCCTACGTGCGCGGCCTGGCTTCGCCGAAGGTCAGCATGATCAACCTGGCCAGCCTCGGCCAGGGCCGCACGCCGATCGTCCAGGGCTTCGAGGCCGGTCCCGCCGCGCCGCGCCAGGCCGGCGACCTGCCGCTGGCCCAAGGGGTGAGCGTGTCGCGCGACGACAATTCGGTGTTCGTGGTCAACCCGGTGGACAACACCACCTACTTCTACGCCGAAGGCATGAACGCGCCGATGTCGGGCTACAACAACCGTGGCCACCAGGCCCGCGCGGCCATCGTCATCGACCGCAGCCTGCGCGAGGTGGCGCCGGGGGTGTACGGCTCCACGGTCAAGCTGCCGGCGGCCGGCACCTTCGATGTGGCCTTCCTGCTCAACCAGCCGCAGATCATCCACTGCTTCAGCACCGAGGTGGCGGCCTTGCCGGACGCCGGCTTGCGCAAGGTGGTGCACGCCGAGTTCCTCGGCACCGAACAGCCGTTGCTGCAGAACAGCCCGTTCGTGGCCCAGGTGCGCATCCTCGGCGAGGACGGCAAGCCGCGCCCTGGCCTGCGTGACCTGAGCCTGCGCTACTTCCTCGCGCCGTCGTCGCTGCCGCGCAGCCTGCCGCTGACCGAGGTGGGCGAGGGCGTCTACCAGGCCTCGCTGGAGCTGGCCGAAGCCGGCGCCTGGTACCTGCATGTGCAGTCGCCCAGCCTGGGGCGCAAGTTTGCCGAAGACAACTACACCAGCCTGCGCGTGCTGCCGGCCGCCACGGCGCCTACCGCTTCCCAAGGGGAACCCAGGAGTCTGCGATGAACCCTGTCGATGCCGGAAAACTGTTTGCCCTGAGCCTGCTGCTGGCCAGCGACCTGGCCCTGGCCCACGCCGGCCATGATCACGGCGGCGCGCCCCAGGCACCGCCCGCCGCCCACCAGGAAAAAGCCAGCGTGCGCTTTGCCGATGTCGCGCTGCTGGACCAGAACGGCATGCCGGTGCGCCTGGAAAAGGATTTGGTGGGCGACCACCTGGTGGTGATGGGCTTCATCTACACCAGCTGCACCACGGTGTGCCCGGTGGTCTCGTCGATCATGGGCAAGGTCCAGCAGCAGTTGGGCGGGCGGGTGGGCGAGGAGATCCGCCTGGTGTCGATCAGCGTCGACCCCCAGCGCGACGACGCCAAACGCCTGGCCGACTACGCCAAGGCGTTTCAGCGCGGCCCGGGCTGGAGCTGGCTGACCGGCTCGCCATACGCCATCACCGAGACGCTCAAGGGGCTGGGCAGTTTCAGCGCCAACCTCAGTGAGCACCCGCCGCTGATCCTGGTGGGGGACGGGCGCAGCGGGCACTGGACGCGCTTCTACGGCTTCACCGACCCCAATGTGCTGATCACCGAGGTCAACCGCCTGAGCGCGCGGCGGGTACATGCCAAGAGCACGGCAATCGCCGGCCAGGAGGTGCAGCCATGAGCAGCCTGAGCACACGCCGCGCCAGCATGCGCGGCTTCGACTGGGTGGTGCTGGGGGCCTGCCTGTGGATCCTCGCTTCGGTGGCGTTCGCCCACGAGGGCCATGCGCCAGCGCCGGCGCCGCAGCCGGCACCGCAGGCCATGGTGAGCGGTGGCGGCACCCGCGATGCGCAGACCTGGTTCACCGACACCGTGCTCAAGGACCAGAACGGCCGCGAGCTGCGCTTCTACAGCGATGTGTTGAAGGACAAGGTGGTGATGCTCAACGTGATCTTCACCCACTGCAACGACGCCTGCCCGCTGATCACCCGCAAGCTGCGCGAAGTACGCGAGGCCATGGGGCCTGAGCTTGCGGGGCAGGTGACCTTCGTTTCGGTCAGCAGCGACCCGCTCAACGACACCCCGCAAGTGCTCAAGGCCTTTGCCGAGAAGCAGGGGGTGGACGAGCCGAACTGGCTGTTTCTCACCGGTGACAAGGCCAGCGTCGACCTGGTGCTGGGGCGCCTGGGGCAGTTCCTGCCCAGCCCCGAGCAGCACTCCACGCAGCTGATCGCCGGTGACGTGGCCGGCAAGCGCTGGAGCAAGATTCGCCCCGACGCACCGCCCGCCGCCATCGCCCAGCGCATGCAGCTGCTGGCCCAACCACTGGCGGGGCGGTAACTACCATGTACTTGCCTAACCCTGTAGGAGCGGCCTTGTGCCGCGATCGGGCGCGCAGCGGTCGTAAATCGGGCGACGCCAATCTGCCTGATATGCCCCATGGCCTGTCATTGCGGCCGCTTCGCGCCCGATCGCGGCACAAGGCCGCTCCTACAGGGGCGTTGTGGCTCTTGCTGTGGCTGTTGTGCACCCCAGCCCTGGCCCTGGACCTCAGCGCACACGAACAAGCCGGCAAACGCCTGTACCGCGAAGGCGTCTCCAGCAGCGACGCCCAGCTGCAGGCTCGGGTCGGCGCCAGCGACATCAGCGTGCCGGCCAGCGTGCTGCCCTGCGCTAGTTGCCACGGCAACGATGGCCGTGGCCGCGCCGAGGGCGGCGTGCGCCCGCCCAGCCTGGACTGGCAGCGCCTGGCCCTGGCGCAGGGCGAGCGCGAAACCAACAGCCGGCGTTACCCGGCCTACAGCGACGCCAGCCTGGCACGGGTGATCCGCAGCGGCATCGACCCGGCCGGCAATCGCCTGGACCCGGCCATGCCGCGCTTCGAGCTGAGCCTGGCCGACCAGCGCAACCTCACCGCGTACCTCAAGCGCCTGGGCGATGAACGCGACCCGGGGGTGGAGGAGGGCGTGCTGCGCCTGGGCACCCTGTTGCCCCAGAGCGGGCCACTGGCGGAGGCCGGGCGGGTGGTGCGGGCGGTGCTGGAGGATGGCATCGCGCAGTTGAACCAGCAGGGCGGCCTGCATGGCCGGCGCCTGCAATTGATAACGGCCGACCCCGGCTTTGACGCAGCCGGCACTGCCAGGGCGCTGGACACACTGCTGGTGCAAGAGCGGGTGTTCGCCTTGATCGCACCGCTGGCGCCCTGGCTCGACAGCCGCGCGTTGGCGCAGGCCGGCGTGCCGCTGATCGGTGCCACGCCACGCGATGGCGGCAGCGCGCAGGTATTCGACCCGTTGCCCGGCCTGCCTGAGCAGTTGCTCAGTGTGGCGCTGCATGCCCGCGAGGCCCTGGGCCTGGCGCCCGATGCGCTGCAGGTGGTGTATGCCGGCGACGATCAGGCCGCTGGCGCCGCAGCCCTGCATCAACGTCTGAGCCAGCTGGGCATGCAGCCCCCGCCGGTACAGACCTTCGATGGCCGGGCGGTGACGGGCGAGGGCATCCTCTACCTCGGCCGCGCCCAGGGCTTGCGCGAATTGGCCGCCGCGCTGCAGGCCCAAGGCCGCCAGCCCTATCTGCTGGCCGCCTCGGCCCAGGTGGCCGGCAGCCTGCAGGGCCTGCCGGCGCAATGGTCGCAACGGCTGTTGCTGGCCTACCCCTTCGTCCCCAGCGACTGGACCGCCGAGGGCCGCGCGGCCCTGGCTGGCATGCAGCAACGCCAGGGCCTGGATGCGCGTCAGGCCGCGTTGCAGGTCAACACGCTGTGCGCCTGGCGGCTGCTGGTCGAAGCGCTCAGGCAGGTGGGCCGTGATGCCAGCCGCGAGCAACTGGTCAACGCCCTGGAGCAACTGCATGACGTGAACACCGGCCTGACCCCGGCATTGGGTTTTGGCCCGGGGCGGCGCCAGGGCCTGGCCGGTGCCCACGTGGTGGCGGTAAGCCTGCCGGGCCCAGGCTTCGAAGAAGTGGCGGCGTACCGCGCCGTACCCGACACCCCTTGAACGGAGGTTGCCATGCGCGTGCTGATGATGTGGCTGCTGTTGCTGCTGGCCTCGACCAGCCAGGCCGATGCGCCGGCGGCGCGGGTCAATGGCGTGGAGATCGGTGTGTTGCGCCTGGAGCGTTACTTCAGCGAATACCTGGTCGCCCAGGGCCGGGCGGTGGCCAGCATTCGCAACCCCAACCTGTACCAGCGCCTGCGCGAGCAGGCGCTGGACGAGCTGATCGACAAAGAACTGCTGTGGCAGGAAGCGGGGCGCCTGGGTATCGTCATCGACGACCAGCAGGTCGACGCGCACATTGCCGGGTTGCAGGCGGCGTTCGGCAGCCTGGCGCTGTTCGAGCGGCGCCTGCAGGAGGCCGGCTTCGATCGCCCAGGCTTCGCTGACTACACTCGACATGAACTGGCCGCCCAGCTGGCGTTCGCCCAGCTGACCGCGGTCGAGGAACCCACCGCTGCCGAAGTCGCGGCCTTCCACCAGGCCAATCGGCACTTGCTGCAAGGAATGCAGAACCAAAGTGATAATACGTCTGTCTTACCCGAACAGGGCCAACGCCTGGCCAGGGACGCGCTCGTCGCGCAATTGCAGGCCCAGGCGCGGCAATCGGTGCGCCAACGTTTGCGCGAATCCGCTACAGTGGAGCGCCCCGACTGAGGCCGTGACGGGCAATTCCCCACTAGTGGGGGAACCCCGCAAGGCAAAGTGCCATCAGCGTCCCCGGTTGTGGGGAAGCGCCTGCACGCACGCCCCAACTACGTAAAAGATATTCAGCAAAATCAATGCTTTATTAGATTCGCGCAACAGCCCTTCATGCCTGGCACGAAGCCTGCTCAAGCCTCTACAAGGCCGCACTTCGCAGACCGGGAAACCGGGCAGTTCATGGGAGTGGACCTTGGTGAACAGAGTATTGGTAGTCGATGACGAACAGACCCTTGCGCAGAACCTGCAGGCGTATTTGCAGGCGCAAGGCCTGGAGGTCCATCTCGCCCATGACGGTACCAGTGGTATCGAACAGGCCGAGAAGCTGGCGCCGGATGTGATTGTGCTGGATTACCGCTTGCCCGACATGGAGGGGTTTCAGGTTCTGGAGACCGTGCGCAGCCACAGGCAATGCCACTTCGTGTTGATCACCGCCCACCCCACCGTCGAGGTGCGTGAGCGGGCCGCCGAACTGGGTGTGAGCCATGTGCTGTTCAAGCCGTTCCCGCTGATGGAACTGGCCCGCGCGATCTTCGACCTGATGGGCATCGAGCGCCAGCGCAGGGCCACGGATTCTCCCGCCGAGGGGTTCGTCGAACGACGCCAGAACAGGAACGATGCGTTCCCCCTGCAGTTGTACGATGGCAGCTGGGTGCTGGCCGACCGCCGACGTAATGGCGCCAGGCCCCCTGAATCTGACGACGAGCAACTGCTGACCGGGGAATAGCGGCGCCCAAGGCCCACCCGCCTGCGGCGCCGCCCCTGAGCGGAGTTGCAGGCCATGTCCCAGGCATTCGATTCAGATTCGCTGGCGCAATCGCGGGGCAAGCCCGCTCCCACGGGCGCTTACCCTCGCGAGCTGCTGGCCCAGGCCCGCACCCAGTCCGGCGAAGAGCGCCTGCTGGCCTGCCTGGAGCGCCTGGCCGGCGATACCCCCGCCACCTTCACCCAACGCCTGGCCACCACCCTGCATTACCCGCTGTTGGGCACCCAGGCGCTGTTCGCCTGCACCCCGGCCTTCCAGCGGGTCAGCCTGGCCCAGTGCCTGAAACGCGAATTCGCCCTGGTCGAACACCAGGGTGAGTTGATCGGTGTATTCGCCGACCCCTTCGACAGTGCCCGCCTGGCCTGGATCGATGACTGCCTGCAGGGCGCGCCGCTGTACCTGGTGCACGCCGCCGACCTGGCCGCATTCCTCG
The DNA here is from genome assembly GCF_003231305.1 of Pseudomonas sichuanensis. GTDB lineage: Bacteria > Pseudomonadota > Gammaproteobacteria > Pseudomonadales > Pseudomonadaceae > Aquipseudomonas > Aquipseudomonas sichuanensis. The sequence goes on from NZ_QKVM01000072.1 coordinate 15,776, forward strand.
CCCGCCACGAAGAGAGCTTTCACGCCGTCGACTCGCTCGACCATGAGGTAGAGGTCGGCGGCGAGGCCGACACCCTGCAACGGCTGTCGCTGACCAGCATCAGCGAGGACCAGAGCCGGGTGGTCAAACTGGTCAACTCGACGCTCTACGATGCCCTCAAGCAGCACGCCAGCGACATTCACCTGGGCATGACCGGCCAGGGCCTGACCATCAAATACCGCATCGACGGCGTGCTCAACGGCGCCGGCAAGGCCAGTGGCAATGCCTTCGCCGAGCAGGTGATCTCGCGCATCAAGGTGATGGCCGAGCTGGACATCGGCGAGAAGCGCGTGCCCCAGGACGGCCGCTTCAAGGTGGCCATCGGCGAACGGCAGATCGACTTCCGGGTGTCGATCATGCCGAGCATCTTTGGCGAGGATGCGGTGCTGCGGGTGCTCGACAAGCAGGACCTGTCCGACAAGGTCAGCGGCGTGCAGCTGCAGGCCCTGGGCTTCGAGGAGCACACCCTGCGCGCTCTGCGCCGGCTGGCCGCCGAGCCCTACGGGATGATCCTGGTCACTGGCCCCACCGGCAGCGGCAAGACCACCACGCTGTACGCCATGCTCAGCGAGATCAACCATGGCGTGGACAAAATCATCACCATCGAGGACCCGGTCGAGTATCAGCTGCCGGGGGTGCTGCAGATCCCGGTCAACGAGAAGAAAGGCCTGACCTTCGCCCGCGGCCTGCGCTCGATCCTGCGCCACGACCCGGACAAGATCCTGGTGGGTGAGATCCGCGACCCGGACACCGCGCAGATCGCCGTGCAGTCGGCGCTCACCGGCCACCTGGTGTTCACCACCATCCATGCCAACAACGTGTTCGACGTGATCGGCCGCTTCAGCCAGATGCAGGTCGACCCCTACAGCTTCGTCTCGGCGCTCAACGCCGTGCTGGCCCAGCGTCTGGTGCGCCTGGCCTGCACCCACTGCGCGGTACCCTGCGAGGCCGACGACGAATTGCTCGCCGCCTCCGGGCTGAGCCGTGAAGGCGTGGCCGGCTGGCAGTTCGTTCGCGCCCAGGGCTGCGGCCAGTGCCGCGGCAGTGGCTTTCGCGGGCGCAGCGCCATCGCTGAACTGCTGCACCTGGACGACGACCTGCGCCAGCTGATCGTCGAACGCCGCCCGCTCTCGCAGATCAAGCAGCTGGCCTGCCAGCGCGGCCTGCGCCTGTTGCGCGCTTCGGCCCTGGACCTGGTCCGCACTGGCCGCACCACCCTCGAGGAGATCAACCGTGTCACATTCGTCAGCTGATCGGTATTGCGCCGTGCTCGGCGCAGAAGGTGTCGGCCTGGGTTGCTGGCACGGTAATCAACAGCCTTGGCTGGGCAGCCGCGCCTTCAGCTGCGACGCCGCGCAGCCGGCCTGGGCCGCCGCACTGCACGCCCTCGGCGAGCTGCTGGGCGAACACCAGGTGCGCAGTGCGCCGCTGCGGGTGTTGCTGTCGGCCCGCTTCAGCCGCTTCTGCCTGGTGCCCTGGAGCCCAGCCATCGGCAGCCCGCGCGAGCTGGACGCCTACGCCCGGGCGTGCTTCGAGAACCTCTACGGCCAGGTGCTGGATGACTGGCGCATCGTGCTGTCGCCGGAGCCAGCCGGTGCCGCGCGCATTGCCACGGCACTGCCCGAGGCGCTGCTGCAGGGCCTGCAGGACCTCGGCCGGGACTACCGCCTGAGCTTGCGCTCGGTGCAGCCGTACCTGATGGCCGCCTACAACCGTTGCTCGGCGCAGCTGGCCCAGGGCGACTTCCTGTTCGTCCTCGCCGAACCGCGCCGCAGCGTGCTGCTGCTGGCCGCCGACGGCGCCTGGCAGCAGGTGCTGGCGCAAGGCTGCGCCGACACCGACCAGGCCTTGCAGGCGCTGATCGAGCGCACCTGCGAACTGTATGGCGCGCAGCCCCCTCGGGTGTACCTGCATGCGCCGGGGCGCCAGGTGGCCTCGACCCTCGCCGCGGTGCAGCTGTGCACGGTGGCCGGCGAGGCCGACCCGCTGTGCGCCATGTGGCGGGCGGTGGCCTGACATGCGCCGCCTCGAACTGGAATTCCAACCCCGCCACAGTGGCCCGCTGGCCTGGTCGCTGCTGGCCCTGGCCGGCGCCGTGCTGGCAGTACTGGTACTGGCCCAGCAGCAACTGGTGGGCGAACAGGCCGAACTGGAGGCCCGCGTGCATCAACTGGAGCTCAAGCTCGGCCGCCGCCCCGCCACCGCCGCACCGCAGAGCAGCGCGGTGATCCGCGAGCAGGCCGAGCGCCTGGCGCAGATGCGCAGCGTTTCGCAGCAACTGCAACGGCCCTGGCAGCAGCTGTTCGCCATGCTCGAGGCCATGCCCCAGGAAGACGTGGCGCTGCTCAGCCTCACCCCCGATGCCCGCAAGGGCCAGGTGCGGATCAGCGCCGAGGCCCGCAACCTTGAAGCCATGCTGCAGTACCACCAGCGCCTGGAGCGCAGCGCCGAGTTGAGTGACGTGTCGTTGCTCAACCACGAAGTGGTGGCGGGGCAGGCTGAGCACCCGGTGCGTTTCAACCTCACTGCCACCTGGGAGACCGGCCATGCGCGTCCCTAGCCTGATCCTTCACGAAGCGGTGCTGCGCTTGGGCCGGGTCGGCCTGGCGGCGGTGCTGGTGGCCGTGCTGGCGCTGGGCGTCGCGCTGGCAGGTGTGCTGCCTCAGTGGCAGCAGGTGCGCGAACTGCGCGCCAGCGAGGCCGACGCCAGCGTCCAGGTCAAACGCCTGGAGCGCGGCGAGCTGAAAGTGCAGGCCAAGCCCGAACAGCAGGTGCTCGACGACCTGCGCCAGCAACTGCCCGGCCAGCCCCAGGCCAGTGAGCTGATCGAGCGCCTGTACCACCTGGCCAGCGCCGAACGCATCAGCCTGGCACGCGGTGAATACGCCCTGGGTGTGGACCCGAAAACCCAGCTGGCGCGCTACCAGATCGTCCTGCCGGTACGCGGTAGCTACCCGCAGATCCGTGGCTTCCTCAAGGCGCTGCTGGCCCAGCTGCCGACCGTGGTGCTGGAAGACCTGGAGCTGCAACGCAAGCGTATCGGCGACCGTGAGCTCAACGGCCGGGTCCGCATGACCCTTTACCTGTCGAGGTCGTGATGAACATTCAGCGTGCGGTGATGTGGGGTGGGTTTCTTGGGTTGAGCGCGGCACTGGCGTGGGCGCCGGGACATTGGTTCGGCCAGGAAGACGAGGTGGCCCCCTTCGCGGGTAAACCCGCTCCCACAGGATCGGCGGCGCCTGCGGAGCCTGTGGGAGCGGCTTTAGCCGCGAAAGGGCCGGCACAGGCTTCCAGAGATCTGTTCCCGGCCCAGCAATGGACCGCCCCGCAAACCCTGGCCACCGTCACCGAACAACCCGTGGTCGCCACCCCCGTGGTGGTTGCCCCCACCGCCCCGGAGCTGCCGTTCCAGTTCGTTGGCCGGCTGGGTGACCGCGACGACCTGCAGGTGTTCCTGCAGAACGGCGAGAAGCTCTACGTCGTGCGCCAGGGCGACGTGATCGAAGACACCTACCGCCTCGACCGGGTCTCGGCCACCGAGCTGAGCCTGGTCTACCTGCCACTGCACCAGCCACAGACCCTGTCTGTCGGGAGCGCACCATGAAGCCTTCGAAGTTGTGCAAGCCTGCTCCGTTCATGCTGCTGGCCCTGTGCGTGGCCATCGCTGGATGTGGCTCAAGCGGTGTACGCAAGGACAGCGCCGAGCTGATGAAAGAGGGGCAGTACGAGGCCGGCATCGCCCGCCTGGAAGAGGCCCTGCGCGATGACCCGCGCGACACCGAGCTGAACATCGCCCTGGCCCATGGCCGCCAGGCGGCGGTCGAGGCGCTGCTGACCCAGGCCGACAGCGACCGCATCCGCCATGACTTCGCCAGCGCCCGCATGGGTTACGGCCGGGTGCTGACCATCGAGCCGAACAACCGCCGCGCCCAGGAAGGCATCCGCCAGCTGGAGCTGATCCGCACCCTCGACGAGCGCGTGGCTCTGGGCCAGGCCGCGCTGCGCCAGGGCGACCTGTTCGGCGCCGAGCGCTACATGCGCGAAGTGCTGCGCCTGGACCCGCAGAACCAGAAGGGCATGACCCTGCGCAGCGACATCGAGAACGTCCAGGCGCGCACCGCCACGCCTTACCCGCAACTGCGCAGCAAGCTGGAGCGCCCGGTCACCCTGGAGTTTCGCGACGCCAACCTGAAGACCATCTTCGAGGTGCTGGCCCAGGTGGCCGGGATCAACTTCATCTTCGACAAGGACCTGCCCCCGGGCATGAAGGCGACCATCTTCGTGCGCGACGTGCGCATCGAGGATGCCGTGGCCCTGTTGCTGGAGCAGAACCAGCTGCGCCAGAAGATCGTCAACGACAACACCTTGCTGCTTTACCCCGACTCGCCGCAGAAGACCAAGGACTACCAGGAACTGGTGATGCGCACCTTCTACCTCACCAGCATCGATGCCAACACCGCGCTGAACATGGTCAAGACCATGCTCAAGACCCGCGACGTGTTCGTCGATGAGCGCCTCAACACCCTGACCATGCGCGACACCTCGGATGCCATACGCATGGCCGAAAAACTGCTGCAGTCGCAGGATCAGTCCAACCCCGAGGTGGTGCTGGAAGTGGAGGTGATGGAAGTGGCCACCTCGCGCATCCTCGACCTTGGCCTGCAATGGCCCAACACCTTCGGTGTGCTGAGCAACGACGGCAAGCCGGTGAGCGTGCTCGACCAGCTCAAGGGCATCGACTCCAGCCGCATCAGCATCTCGCCGGCGCCGCAGGCCAAGATCAACGCCCAGGACAAGGACATCAACACCCTGGCCAGCCCGGTGATCCGCGTCAGCAACCGCGAACAGGCGCGCATCCACATCGGCCAGCGGGTGCCGATCATCAGCGCCACCTCGGTGCCATCCACTCAGGGGCCGGTGATCACCGAGAGCGTCACCTACCTCGATGTGGGCCTGAAGCTTGAAGTGCAGCCCACCGTGCACCTGAACAACGAGGTGGCGATCAAGGTGGCGCTGGAGGTGAGCAACGCGACCCCGCTGGAGGCTACCCGCCAGGGCACCATCCCGGTCCAGGTCGACACCCGCAACGCCCAGACCAGCCTGCGCCTGCACGACGGCGAAACCCAGGTGCTGGCGGGCCTTGTGCGCAACGACCACAACGCCAGCGGCAACAAGATCCCGGGCCTTGGCGACATCCCCGGCCTGGGCCGGCTGTTCGGCAGCAACAAGGACGACATGAGCAAGTCCGAGCTGGTGCTGGCGATCACCCCGCGCATCGTGCGCAACCTGCCTTACCAGAGCCCGTCGGACATGGAGTTCGGCACCGGCACCGAGTCCAGCCTGCAGGTGCGCCAGATGGCGCTGCCGGTGCCGAGCGAGGCGCTGCCGACCGACTCGGACGCCGAACCCGCCGCCCAGGGCCAGGTGGCCGTGGTCCCGGCCCGCGTGGTGCCACGGCCATGAAACGCCGTCAGCAGGGCTTCAGCCTGATCGAGGTGGTGCTGACCCTGGCGCTGCTCGGGCTGCTCGCCAGCATGGCCGCGCCATTGGCCGAAACCATGGTGCGCCGTGGCAAGGAGCAGCAACTGCGCGAGGCGCTGTACCAGATCCGCGATGCCATCGACGCCTACAAGCGCGCCTTCGACGCCGGCTACATCGAGAAGCGCCTGGACGGCAGCGGCTACCCGCCGAACCTGCAGGTGCTGGTGGAAGGCGTGCGCGATGTGCGCAGTGCCAAGGGCGCCAAGTTCTACTTCCTGCGGCGCATCCCTCACGACCCGCTGCTGGCGGCCAAGGCCGACGACGACGGCGCCTGGGGCCTGCGCGCCTACGACAGCAGCGCGGACAACCCCCGGGAAGGCCAGGACGTCTTCGATGTGTACTCCAAGGCCCGCGGCAAAGGCCTCAACAACATCCCGTACGGGCAATGGTGACGCCGATGAAACCGAGCAAAGGCTTCACCCTGATCGAGCTGCTGGTGGTGATGGCGATCATCGCCACCCTGATGACCATCGCCATGCCGCGCTACTTCAACAGCCTCGACGCCTCGCGCGAGGCCACCCTGCGCCAGAGCCTGGCGGTACTGCGCGAGGCCCTGGACCACTACTACGGCGACACCGGGCACTACCCCGACTCGCTCGACCAACTGGTGGAGCAGCGTTACCTGCGCAACACCCCGCTGGACCCGATCAGCGAACGCCGCGACAGCTGGCAGCTGGTGCCGCCGCCCGAAGGGGTGGCCGGCGGGGTGGCGGATATCAAGAGCGGGGCCACAGGGAGGGCGCGCGATGGCAGCCTCTATGCCGAATGGTGAAGCCGGCTTCACCTACCTGGGCGTGCTGTTGCTGATTGCCGTCAGCAGCATCGCCCTGGCCGCCACCGGCACCCTGTGGGCCACCAGCGCGCAGCGCGAACGCGAGCGCCAGTTGCTGTGGGTGGGCGGGCAGTATGCCCAGGCGCTGCGCAGCTACTACCGCGCCTCACCGGGGCTGGCCCAGTACCCGCAGGAGCTGGCCGATCTGCTCGAAGACAATCGCTTCCCGGCACCGCAGCGGCACATTCGCAGGCTTTACCCCGACCCGGTCGGTGGGGGCGAGGACTGGGGTGTGATGCGTGCTGTCGACGGGCGCATCACCGGGGTGTACAGCCGCTCCCAGGCCACGCCCCTCAAGCGCAGCGGTTTCGATGCGCTGTGGAGTGCCTTCGAGGGGCTGGAGCACTACAGCGACTGGCAGTTCGTCGCCGAGCAGGCCTTTGCCGAAAGCGCCGCCGGCGCCCGTCAGCATGCCGGCCAGGGAGATGCGCCATGAGCCGCGCGCTGCTGATGGTCGGCCTGTGCCTGGCGCTGCTGCAGGCGCCGGCATGGGCTAACGAAGAGGACGAGATGAAGGGCTTCATCGTCGACAACACCATCTCGCACATCGGCCACGACTTTTACTACTACTTCGCCGACCGCCTGCGCGCCACCAGCCGCCTGGACTTCAACCTGGTGGTGCGCGAACGCCCGGATGCCCGCTGGGGCAGCCTGGTGACCGTGGAGTTCGAACGCGAAGTGGTGTACCGGCGCTTCCTGCCACCCAACACCACGCAACTCACCGAAGAGGCCAAAGAGGCCGCCGACCTGGTCAGGCAGCAGATTGTCCAGCGCAAATTGCAACGGCTGCTGCAGGACACCACCGATCTGGAGAGGGACGAGCTATGAGCAAGTACACAACGCAACGCGTCGCTGCCTGCCTGCTGGCCGCCGGCATCGGTTGCCAGGCGCTGGCCACGGAACTGGTGTACACCCCGGTCAACCCGGCCTTCGGCGGCAACCCGTTGAACGGCACCTGGCTGCTCAACAACGCCCAGGCCCAGAACGACTATGACGACCCGGACCTGAAGGAGCGCACCAACGCGTTCAACGGCACCTCGTCACTGGAGCGTTTCACCAACCAGCTGGAGTCGCGACTGCTTGGCCAGTTGCTGGACAACATCAGCAACGGCAACACCGGCAGCATGTCCACCAATGCATTCCTGATCGACGTCATCGACAACGCCGGGGCCCTGAGCATCAGGGTCACCGACCGTGCCACCGGCGAAGTTTCGATCATCCAGGTGAGCGGCCTGAACCCCTGAGAGGGACAGGTCTTTATTGTGGGGAGAGCACAACCATGAAACGTCTGCTGAGCACGCTGCTGTTGATCACCGCTCTGTCTGGCCTGCAAGGCTGCGGCCTGCGCGAACCGATGCCGGCCGAACAGGATTCCGAGACCCCGACCCTGACCCCCCGGGCCTCGACCTACTACGACCTGATCAACATGCCGCGCCCACGGGGGCGGTTGATGGCCGTGGTGTATGGCTTCCGCGACCAGACCGGGCAGTACAAGCCGACCCCGGCCAGTTCGTTCTCCACCAGCGTCACCCAGGGTGCGGCGAGCATGCTGATGGACGCGCTCAATGCCAGTGGCTGGTTCGTGGTGCTGGAGCGTGAAGGGCTGCAGAACCTGCTGACCGAGCGCAAGATCATCCGCGCCTCGCAGAAGAAGGCCGACGTGCCGGAGAACATCCAGGCCGAGCTGCCGCCGTTGCAGGCGGCGAACCTGATGCTCGAAGGGGGCATCATTGCCTACGACACCAACGTGCGCAGTGGTGGCGAGGGGGCGCGGTACCTGGGCATCGACATCTCGCGTGAGTATCGGGTGGACCAGGTGACCGTGAACCTGCGGGCGGTGGATGTGCGCTCGGGGCAGGTGCTGGCGAATGTGATGACCAGCAAGACGATCTACTCGGTCGGGCGCAGTGCGGGGGTGTTCAAGTTCATCGAGTTCAAGAAGCTGCTGGAGGCGGAGGTGGGGTACACCACCAACGAGCCGGCGCAGTTGTGTGTGCTGTCGGCGATCGAGGCGGCGGTGGGGCATCTGCTGGCGCAGGGGATCGAGCGGCGGTTGTGGCAGGTGGCTCAGGCGGGGGATTCGGCGGTGGTGGACAAGTACCTGAGTCAGTATCAGCAGCCTTGAGGGGAGTTTGGTTTTTGCCTGGGGTATGTCGCTGTTGTCGTCTGTATGAATAGGTGTTGCTGGGATAGGTTGTTGCTTATGGAGGGGCGCCGGAAGTTAAGGGGAGCTTCTGGCGTTTCTTGATTCTGGTGGTTTATGTGTGATTGTTTCTTGTTTCTTGTTTCTTGTTTCTTGTTTCTTGTTTCTTGTTTCTTGTTTCTTGTTTGTTTTGAAGGTTGTATGCGCATTCATTTGTGATGTCGACGCT
>NZ_QKVM01000073.1 GCF_003231305.1 Pseudomonas sichuanensis
GCTTGACCCGCGATAGGGCCCGCCCAGGCACCGATCATTTCAGGGAGAGTGAGCAATGAACACAGACGTCACCACGCCCCCATCCAATGAACTTGCATGTCTGCCTGTAGGAGCAACCTTGCCGGGCCGCTCCTACAGGCAGACGTGCAAGTTCAGGCTCAACCCTGCTTGCAGCCCTCGCCCATGGCCCGGTACTGCAGCGTGTGCACCTGCCCTTGATGATCCTCATAGGTCATGGTGGCGGGTACCACTTCACAGACGTTGGGAATGGTCGACAGGTTGATCACGCGCTTGATGTCGAGGTTGGTGGAATAGTCGTACTGCTCGACCACGGGTTGGCTGGCGGCGGGCTTGGCTTCGTCTGCCAGGGCGAACGAGGACATACCGACCAATGCAAGAATCAGTAGGGCTTTCATGGGCAACGACCTTGATGGCTTTCAAGCTGATCGAGTGACTTCTGATGCCGTCAATGGCGCGGAGAAGTTGTCATCGGCGATGCCGATGACACGAAGTACCGATCCCGCTGTGTCGTACTGCTGGGGGGATGAGGAAAATTCTACTCCCCGCCTGGAATAGTTGAACCCCGAAGTAGGACAATCACCCTTGCCGCTTTTGCAACAATCTGCGACAAAGCCAGGCCCTGATTGTCACCCGCCATTGCATCGCCTTTGACCATGCCCACACTGACCTTCGTTCAGCTCCCTCACCTGCAACGCCGCCTGCTGGACCATTTCTACCGCCAGCACGGCTCACGCATGCGCGCCGCCGGCGAGGGCGAGCAGTGGGTGGCGCGTGCAGGCGAGATGATCGCAGGGATGAACCTGATAACCGTGGCGGGCGGCCGCTGGCTGACCGGGCTGTTCGTCGCGCCGGACTGGCGCGGCCAGCGGGTGGCAGCACGGCTGATCGAAGCAGGCCTGCAAGGCAGTGCTGGGCCGACCTGGCTGTTCTGTGAGCCGCCACTGGCACCCTTCTATGAGCGTCTAGGCTTCAGCGTTACCGAGCAGTTGCCCGAAGCCCTGGCCTCGCGCCTGGCCCGCTACCGGCGCAGCAAGCCATTGGTGGCGTTGGTACGCAATCAGTCCTCGGCCACATCAAGCCCGGGGAACAGCACCTCGGTGTAGCCGAACTTGCTGAAATCCTGGATGCGCGAGGGGTAGAGCCGGCCGCTCAGGTGGTCGCACTCATGCTGCACCACCCGGGCATGGAAGCCGTCGGCAAAGCGGTTGATCGGGTTGCCCTGCGGGTCGATGCCCGAATAGCTGATGTGCTTGTAACGTGGCACCACGCCCCGCAGGCCCGGCACCGACAGGCAGCCTTCCCAACCGTCCTCGACCTCCGTGACCAGCGGCGTGATCACCGGGTTCAACAGAATGGTCGTGGGCACCGGCTCGGCGTCCGGGTAGCGCTCACTGCGCTCGAAACCGAAGATCACCAGTTGCAGGTCGATACCGATCTGCGGCGCCGCAAGCCCCACACCGCCGACGTGACGCATGGTCTCGAACATGTCGTCGATCAACTGTTGCAGCTCGGCGCTGCCGATCATCTTTGCCGGTACGGGCGGGGCGATGCGCAGCAGGCGTTCGTCGCCCATCTTGAGGATGTCACGGATCATCGGGTGTTCGACTCGTGGGGGTGAGGTTCGGGTGTCACCGGGTGTTCATGGCCAAGCACGGTGATGGTTTCCTGCGGATTGTCATGGGCAAAGTCCTTCTCGCCAGGGTTCTTGCCCTCGCTCGACATATGCTCGATCACCGCATTCATCTCCGCGCCCAGCAGCAGCACGGCGGCAGAGATGTAGAAATACAGCAAGAGCACGATGATCGCACCAATGCTGCCGTACATGGCGTTGTAATCGGCGAAGGTCTTCACGTAATAGGCAAAGCCCAACGACGCGATGATCCACACCACCACCGCCAGCACCGAGCCTGGGGTGATGAAGCGAAATTTCTGCTTCACGTCGGGCATCACGAAATAGATCAGCGCCACCGCCACCATCATCAGGATGATGATCGCCGGCCAGCGCAGCACGGTCCAGACGATGACCACCGCCTCCTGCAGGCCCACCTGGGCGGCGATCCACTCCATGACCTGCGGCCCGAGCACCATCAGCGCAGCGGCGGCCAGCAGCATGCCGGCGATGCCGATGGTGTAGATCACCGACAATGGAATCCGCTTCCACAACGGCCGCCCCTCGGGCACGTCGTACGCGGCGTTCATCGCGCTCATCATCAGGCGCACGCCCGCCGACGCAGTCCACAGGGCAATCACGATACCCACCGAGAGCAAGCCACCTTTGGACTGCTGCAACTGGTCGATCACCGGGTTGACCTGCTCCAGCGCCTGCGGTGGCAGCACCAGCTCCGACTGCAGGCGCAGCCAGGTGAAGAAATCCGGCAAATGCAGGAAACCGATCAGGGCGATCAGGAACAGCAGGAAGGGGAACAGCGAGAACAGCATCTGGTAGGCCATCGCCGAGGCGTAGGTGGACATCTCGTCGTCAAGGAACTCCTTGACGGTGCGCACCAGCACGCGGTGCAGGGGCAGGCCGCGCAGGTCGGGGAAAATCATAGCGTCTCCTTTCGCCGCTTGATCGTCTGAGGGTCTGGCTCACTACAGGGGAAGGCCTGTCAATGCAGACAAGTCTAATAGACCCTGCCGCAGCTGTGGTTGCTCAGTGCGCAGCTTAAGAAAAACGCCACACCCGCCCCCACGTCGTGGGAGCGGGCTTGCCCCGCGATCAGCGCTTCAGGGTCATGGCTTCTTCAACGCATCCTTGACCTTGCCCACCGCCTGCTGCGCCTCGCCCTTGAGCTCCTGGGCCTTGCCTTCGGCGCGCAGCCGATCGTTGTCGGTCACCTTGCCGACGCCTTGCTTGATGTTGCCCACGGCCTCGTTGGCCAGGCCTTTGGCTTTGTCTTTGGTGCCACTCATGGAATGTCTCCTTGCGCAAAAGACACGGGAAATCGTGCCGACAGTGGGTCGACTCACGCCCCTTTGCCAGAGTTTCAATCGGTTCGATTGCCGCCGGCCGAACGGTAAACAGCGGGCGAATACCGCACCGATTCACCTGCCACGGCGCCGCGAAGCCGAACGGCTGCCCTAGAATCGCCCCCAGACAGCCCGCCCGAACACGGCGCGGCGCATAACAACAAACAGTCAGTGGAACCCCGCACCATGCGCTTGATGCCTGCGCTGGCAGCCCTGCTGCCGCTACTCCCCTTGTCCGCCCACGCCGTAGCGCCTGCCCAGATACAGACGCTGACCGTCAACCGCTATGCCGACGACGGCCAACCCGGCACCCTGCGCTGGGCCATTGAAACCAGCAACCTGAACCCCGGCCACTACCGCATCGATATCGCCGCCGTGGGTAAACCGCCCCATGTGATCCGCCCGGCCCGAGCGCTACCGGAAATCAAGGGGCCGGTCAGCATCACCGGCCTGGCCTGGGCCCGCGACGGCCAGTACATCACCCTCGATGGCTCGGGTTACATCAAGGACCAGGGCCTGCACACCTGCCCTGGTGCCCTGCCCGGCCAGTACGGCACCAACGTGCGCACCACCACCCACCCCGGCCTGGTGCTGCGCGATACCCAAGGCGTGCACCTGCGGGGCCTGGAAGTGCGCAACTTCTGCATCGGCATCCTGGTCAACCGCGCCAGCGACAACGTCATCGAAGACAACCTGATCGTCGCCAACAAGGGCGGCGCCGGCATCATGCTGACCGGCGACGACGGCGCCGGCAACCCGACCGCCACCACCACGAACAACAACAAGGTCCTGCGCAACCAGCTGATCGACAACGGCGATGGCCTGGAGCTGACCCGTGGCGCGGCCTTCAACCTGATCGCCGACAACCTGTTCCGCTCCACCCCGGCCAACCCGGAACCCTCCCAAGGCATCGAGATCCTGCTGGGCAACGACAACAGCGTGGTGCGCAACCGCTTCGAAAATTACTCCGACGGCCTGCAGATCAACTGGGGCAAGCGCAACTACCTGGCCGCCAACACCTTCAGCGGCAACTCCATCGGCGTCAGTGTCACCGGCGAGGGCAATATCCTCGACGGCAACCTGATCCACGGCAACCGCATCGGCGTGGCGCTACGCCCGGAGCCGGACATCACCGCCACCCGCCTCACCGCCAACCGCATCTGGGGCAACAGCCAGGATATCCGCCGCTGCGAGGCAGGGGGCTCGTGCGTGGCCAACCAGCGCACCGGCGCCATCGTTTTCGGCGTGCCGGCCCAGGCCCACGCGCTGTACGTGGGCTCGCGCGGCATCGGGGCACAGTTGGCCAAGCAGGACCAGGCCATCATCTGCGACGGCAAGGGCGAACCCAAACCCTGCCAGCCGCTGCCCAACCATAACCAGCAGCCGCCGACACTGCTCGCCCTGGAAGGCAATGTGCTGCGCGGCGAAGTGCAGGGGCCGGCATCGAGCCTGCTGCGGGTCGAGCTGTTCGGTAATGCCCAGGCCGAGGCGACCGAGGCCGAGCAATATCTGGGTGAAGTGCTGGTGAACAGCGATGCCAAGGGGCAGGCGCGGTTTGCTCAGGCGCTGGTACAAAGCGAAGGGCTGCACAGCTTCACCGCGACCGTCACCACCGCCGATGGCGCCACCTCAGCGTTGAGCAAAGCGCTTCGTCGTTGAGGCAACAAGCCTTGTCGCCGCCAAGCTGGCGACAAGGCAGCCACTGCCGATTTCACGTAGCATGGGCACATTCCCACCACCACTGCCCATCGCCATGCTGATCCCCTACGAGCAACTCGAAGCCGACACCCTCACCCGCCTGATCGAGGACTTCGTCACCCGCGACGGCACCGACAACGGCGACGACACGCCACTGGAAACCCGTGTGCTGCGGGTGCGCCAGGCGCTGGCCAGGAAGCAGGCATTCATCCTGTTCGATTTCGAGAGCGAACAATGCCAGCTGCTGGCCCGGCATGATGTGCCGGCGGAATTGCTGGCACCCTAGGCCCGCGCTTTCGCCTGCTGCTCCTTGATCCGGTTGTACACCTCCACCCGGTGTACATCGACATTGCGCGGTGCGCTGATGCCGAAGCGAACCTGGCCATTCTCGACCGACACCACCTGGATACTGATGTCGTCTCCGATGAAAATCACCTCACCCACTTCACGTCCGATTACCAACATGCTCCGATCCTCCAGCCTTAGGGAAAACCGGAGACTGCCTTGATGGCTTTCTCCTACTCAATCACTCCAGGGTGAAAGAGACCTAGCCTACTAACAGAGGTAAAAGGTCCTACAAAAATGCGGCTTAACCAGCACTTTTGCCGGCCTTGGCGCGCATCTTGACCGCCATATCGGCCATTTCGTCATACAGCCGCTGGGGCGCCTGGCACTTGAGCTGCCATGCCTGGCGCCCGGCTTCGTGGGGCAGGATGAGGAACTCGCCGGCGGCCACCTGGGCATGAATGTACTCGGCAATATCGGCAGCACTGATGGGCGAGCCTTCCAGCAACTTGCCCACCTGGGCTTTCATTGCCGGGGTCGGGCCACGGAACGAATCAAGCAGGTTGGTCTGGAAGAACGACGGGCAGACCACGTGTACCGCCACCCCGACCTGGCGCAGCTCCACCAGCAGGCTTTCCGACAGCGCCAGCACCCCGGCCTTGGCCACGTTGTAGTTGCTCATGCCCGGCCCCTGCATCAGCGCGGCCATGGAGGCAATGTTGATGATCCGTCCGCGGCTGCGTTCGAGCAGCGGCAGGAACGCCTTGCAGCCCTTGACCACGCCCATCAGGTTGACTGCGATCTGCCAGTCCCAGTCTTCCAGCGACAGCTCGCCGAAGAAGCCGCCCGAGGCCACCCCCGCGTTGTTGACGATCATGTCGCAGCCACCCAGGCGCTGGTCGCAGGCCTGGGCCAGGGCGGTGAGCTGGCTGTAGTCGCGCACGTCGCAGCGCTGGGTGAAACCGTCGCCACCGGCGGCGCGCACCTGCTCCAGTGTCTCGCGCAGGCCCACCTCGTTGACATCGGCCAACGCCAGCTGCCAGCCCTCACGGGCCCAGCGCAGGGCAATCTCACGGCCCAGGCCGGAACCGGCCCCGGTGATCATCATTCGCTTGTGCATGGTCGCTGCCTTGTCCTGAACAGTGGGAATGCCAGGCAGTCTAGCGACAAGCAGGGCTGCGTCGGTGTGGCATCAGGCAGCTGAATGTGGGGGTATCGGGCGACGCCGGGGGACTGGCCGGCGTGTACCGACAGCCGATTGAATCTTTACCGTTGCGCACCGGTCGGACTTTATGAGCGGCCAGCATTGTTCCGCGGCCCTTGACCCCCAACCACGCAAGGACTCCGCCATGACCACGATCCTCATCATCATCCTGATCCTGCTGCTGATCGGTGGCTTACCGGTCTTCCCCCACTCGCGCAGCTGGGGCTATGGCCCTTCGGGCATCGTCGGCGTGGTGCTGGTGGTGCTGTTGATCCTGGTGTTGCTGGGGCATATCTGACCTAGCCAGGCGGTACCAGGCGCAGATCACCGCGTAGGCGCCGCAACAGCGCCTCGCGGTCCAACGGCAGTGCGAGGTAGTCGCCTTGAGCGCTCTCGCAGCCCATCCCCAGCAAGGCCAGGTGCTGTTCGGCGCTGGATACCCCGACCACCGTCAGGTGCTGTTCGAGGGCCAGCGCCAAGTTCAGGCAATGCTGCACCACTGCACGGCACCGGGCTTCGTGGGGCAGGCCGCGAATGAAGCGTTCGGCCAGCTTGATCCGGGTGAACGGTAGCTGGCACAACAGCTGGCTGCCTGCCTGGTCGCTGCCGAACTCGGCCAGGCTCAGCTCGCAGCCCAGCGCCCGCAGGCGCAGCAGGTTCTCAAGCTCCACCACGGTGATGTGGTAGAGGCTGCGCCCGCTCAGTTCGAAGCACAGGTGACGCACATCGAAGCGCTGCTGGTGCAGCAAGGTGCGAATACGCAACACCAGCGAGCGGTCCAGCAGTTGCGGCCCCTTCAGGCGCAGCGTGATGCGCAACCGGCGCCCCTCGGCCTGCAGTTCGCTGTGCAGCGCCAGGCCCTGCTCAAGCAGTAGCAACGCCAGTTCATCGAGCAAGCCACAACGCTCCACGACGGGCAGGAAGATCTCCGGTGCCAGCACCCCCATCAACGGATGGTGCCAGAACGGTATCAGGTCGACGCCAATGATGCGCCCGTCGCGCAAGTCGAAACTGGGTAGATAGAACGCCGTGAACTGCCCATCGCGCATGCCGCGGCGCACCCCTTCCTCACTCGGCCAGAGCACCGCCGGGCGGGGTGAGGCAGTATCCGGCGGCAGCGGATTCGGCAGGCACTGGCGCAGCATCTCCACCGACAAAGGGGGGTCCATGTCGGCGATGAAACGCATGCCTAGCCGCTCCACCAGTTGCTGTACGCCGCGGCGCATGCTGGGGCTCAGGCTGCAGGTCAACAGCACCGCCCCCGCCAACCTGGCCTTGCCCAGCCGGTGGAGGAACTCCAGGGTATCCATGCTGCCGTCGCTCCCGCCCGTCAGGGCACACACCGCCAGATCGACCCGTCCGGCCTGCTGCAGGCACAGCAGGGCTTCATTGGCATCCTGTGCCTGCAGCACCTCGGCACACCCCAGGTAACCAAAGGTCTTCACCGCGATCACCCGCTGGAAGCGGTGCTCTTCGACTACCAGCACCCGCAACCCGTCTACTTCCATGTTCCACCTCTCGCTGCTCAACCCCGGCCGACGTGCCTGTCACGTGCGGCGCTGTTCTGTGTGCTGTAGCGCTGCAACACCCGTTCGAGCTCACTCAGTGCCTGGCAAACGGCCTCCAGTTGCCCGGGCGGGAGGGTGCCGCCGGCACAGCTGCGCTCGACCTGCTCGCAGGCTTCGATCACCTTGCGGGCGCGTATGATCCGCGCCCCACCCTTGATCCGGTGAACCAGCGCAGCCAGTGCCCCCAGATCCTCGTCGTCACCATGGCCAAGCAGTTGGCCAAGGTCTTTGCGGTTGCTGGCCAGCAGGTCATTGAGCAGCGCGTCCAGCGCCTGCTGGTCCCCCCCGGTAAGGCGCTCCAGGTTGCTCAGGTCGAAGCCGTCGCCCACGGCGACGGGCGCGTCGTCACTCACCCGCTGCATGCCCGCCAGTGCCAAGGCCAAGGCCTTGAGCCCCAACGGCTTGAAATGGCAGGCATCCATGCCGGCACGCTCGCAGCGCTGGCGCTCGCCCACCAGCGCATTGGCCGTCAGCCCCAGCACCCGGCAGGCCCGGCGTCCCTGCCGGCGCTCGTGCAGGCGAATCGCCCGGGCCAGGGTGTAGCCATCGAGCACGGGCATGTTGCAGTCACTGATCACCACATCGAAATCGCCCTGCAACCATGCGCGCAAGCCCTGGGCGCCATCTTCGGCAACGCTGGCACGATGGCCCAGGTAGCCCAGCTGATTGGCCAGCAGCAGGCGATTGGCCGGATAGTCATCGACCACCAGTACCCGCAAGCTCTCACTCTTCGCCAGCAGGGTGTCGGGCGCCTCCTGCGCCGCCAGCGCTTCGCGGGCCTCGACCCGCTCGAGCCGCAGTGCCAGATCGATCCGCGTGCCCACGCCCAGGGTACTGCGCAGGTGCATGTGCCCGCCCATCAACTCGCACAAGGTACGGCTGATCGACAAGCCCAGGCCCGCCCCGCGCCGTGCCGACTGACGGTTGTTGCTGGCCTGCCAGAACAGCGCGCCAAGCCGTGACAGCTCCGCCTCGGGAATGCCGATACCGGTGTCCTCCACGGTCAGCTCGACCGCCATCGCACGCACCTGCACGACGCTGCGCAGGCTTACCCGAACACTGCCGCGGTGGGTGAACTTGATCGCGTTGCTCAGCAGGTTGGCGAGGATCTGCTTGAAGCGCAGCGGGTCGAGCAGCACCTCGGCGTCCGCCGGCCCCTCAAGCTCCAGCAACAGTTGCAGCCCTTTGCTGCGTGCCTGCTGCTCGAACAGCTGCACCACCTCGGCCACATGCTGTTGCAGACACACCGGCTGCGGCGCCAACTGCAGGTGGCCGGTTTCGATGCGGGTAACGTCGAGGATGTCGCCGATCAGCTCGAGCAG
This sequence comes from Pseudomonas sichuanensis, assembly GCF_003231305.1. Lineage (GTDB taxonomy): Bacteria > Pseudomonadota > Gammaproteobacteria > Pseudomonadales > Pseudomonadaceae > Aquipseudomonas > Aquipseudomonas sichuanensis. Next base: position 9,069 of record NZ_QKVM01000073.1, read on the forward strand.
GCTGCGCGCCGCGTCCGAAGCGACCTCGATCGACAAACGGTCGAGCACTCCCTGCTCGGCCTTGCGCAAGGCCAGTTCGAGCATGCCCAGCACGGCATTGAGCGGTGTGCGTATCTCGTGGCTCATGGTGGCAAGGAAGTGGGTCTTGGCCTGGTTGGCGTTGTCGGCTTCATCCTTGGCCGCCTGCAGCTGCACCTGCAGGTGCTGGCGCTCGGTGACATCGATCCAGCCGGCGATCACTCCGGCCTGGCCATCACGCAGGCCGCGGTAGGGCAGCATCCAGTGTGACAGGGTCCGTTGCCGACCCTCTCCCAGGCTGACCTGCAGGTCTTCGACATGCACCTGGCCGCTGGCCAGCACCTCGCGCCAGGCGCCCTGCCAGGCCAATGCCTCGCTCTGGCCCAAAGGCTGGCCGATGACCGCTGCCTGGCTGACCTGCAAGGCCTGCAGGTAACTGTTGTTGCAGGTCAGCAGACGCCCGTGCTGGTCGCAGACGTAGATCGGATGCGGTGTGCCGTCGATCATCACGCGCATGAACACCAACTGGTCGGCCAGTTCGCGCTCGGCCTGCTCGCGCACCCGCACCAGCCGGCGCAGGTAGCGGACCCAGGCCAGTGCCAGCAACAGCGACAGGGCGACTGCGGCAAAACCTTGCAGTACCTCCTGCCGATAGCGTTGCCAGAAACTGTCGGCAACGATCACCTCGCTGCGCCAACGACGGGCCAATGCGTCCATTTCCTGGGGAGACAGGCTGAGCAGCGCCTTGTCGAGGATCGCCTGCAGCTCCAGCGCGCCCCGTGGGCTGGCGAAAGCGAAATAGGCCGGTTCCAGGGTGAGGCTGGCACTGATCTTCAGCCGTGTCGGCGCCAGCCGCTCGGTCAACGCCCGGGCACCGATCATGGGCACCAGCGCAGCATCGGCACGGCGGCTGGCCACGCGCCAGACCGCATCCACCGGCCCGTCGGACTCGACCAGGTGGATGTCCGGATAGTGCTGGCGCAGATACGCCTTGGGATAGCCGCTGCGGGTCACGGCCAGGCGCAGCCCGGTCAATTGCTCCAGGGTGGATGCCGCCTTGCCGTTGTCCGCTGTGACCAACACCTGCGCCGAACTGGCAAAACTGCGGCTGAACGCCAGGTGCTGCTCACGTTCATTGCTGGGCGTAACACCGGCGATCAGGTCGGCCTCGCCCCGGGCCGTACGCTCGATCATGCGCTCCAGGGTGCCGCCGGCCACTAGGTCGAAGGTCAGGCCGGTGCGCCGGCCAATGCGCTGCAACACATCCACCGCCAGCCCGCGCAGACGCCCCTCACCGTCGCGGTAGCTGATGGGTGGGTATTGATCGTTGAGCAGCACCCGCAACGGCCCCTGGCCCTGTACCCAACTCAGCTCCTTGTCACTCAGTTGCAGCGAACCGCGCTCCACCAGCCCCTGCCCGCCCCAGCGACGACGGATGCGCGCATGCTCCTGCGGCTCGATGCTGGCCAGCGCCGCATCGACCAGGCCGTGCAACGGCGCATCGTGCGGATGCATGGCGAACCCCAGCGGCTGGTTTTCCAGGCCGGGACTGTCGAAGGCTTCCAACGACCCGACCAGCCCCTTGCGGATCAGGTACTGACTTTCCAGTGCGCCACCCAGGTAAAGGTCGGCCTGGCCAAAGGCCAAGGCACCCAGCGCTGCACGGGTGGAGGGGAATACCTGGACCTGCGCCTGAGGATACCGAGCGAGCACGCTGTCGAGCCTGCGGTAACCTTCGCGCATGGCCACACGCAAAGGCATATCGGCCGCTGGTTCATCCTCTCGCAGCACCACCACTGGCAGGTCTTGCGCATAGGGTTGCGACAGCCACAGGCCAGCATCGCTGGCCTGCCGGGCAGTCACACTGGCCAGCAGGTCCACTTCATGCGCCCGCAACGCCTCGATTGCAGCATCGAGCGAGGCATACACACGGATTTGCACGGGCAACTGCAGGTGCCCGGCCAGCAGCCCGGCATAGTCGGCGCTGATCCCCTCGTAGTCGCGCCCGGTACCGAGGATGTCCAGCGGCGGGTTGTCCGGCCGCACCACCGCCAGCCTGAGCTGCGGTCGCTCCCACAGCCAGCGCAACTGCGCTTCGTCCGGGGTCAGGCGGGGGCCAGAGAAGGTCGAGCGGCCGTGCAACTGCGGCAGTTGATCGGCGGCCAGTAACGGTGCGCAACACATCAACACAACCAGCAGCCCCCTGTGTATCAGCCCCACGCAATGACCACTAGATCAGCAAGTTGCGACGGGCAACGTCGGCCAATTCGATCACCGAACCGACCCGTAGCTTGTCCAGCAGCCTGGCCTTGTAGGTGCTGATGGTCTTGTTGCTGAGCAGCATGGCTTCGCCGATGGCCTTGTTGCTCAGGCCCCGCGACAGATGCTGGAGGATGATCACTTCCCGGTCGCTGAGGCCGGAAAGGCGTTGCGCTTCGCTGGCGTGGATGTCCTGGCGGTTGACCGAGCTCAGCGACACCTCGGGGAAATAGCTGTAGCCCGAGCGCAGGGCCAGCACCGCCTTGCTCAACTCGCAGAGGTCATCTGACTTCGACACGAAGCCGGCAGCCCCGGCCTTCATGCAGCGCAACGAGAAGCACTCGGCCAGCTGCGAGGTGAGCACCAGGATCTTCGGCGGCTGTGGCAACGCCCGCAACCGGGCCATGACCTGCAGCCCATCCAGGCCAGGCATGATGATGTCGAGGATGACCAGATCGGGGGTGTGCTCGCGGGCCAACTGCACGGCATCGACGCCGTTGTCGGCCTGGCCGATGATGTCCAGGCGTTCCTGACGCAACTGCAGGCACACACTGGCGCGGATAAAAGGGTGATCGTCCACCACGAGGGCTTTTTGCATAGCGTTGTCCTCTTCGTTGAGCGGTTTCTTGGCTCGCAGTACGAGTAGACGCGCGAGGCGGCCATTGCGGGCCTTGGGGCACATTGTTCACCCTGCCCTTGGCCCCCGAATGCACGATGCGTCCTAAATCAAACAAGAATTTTCCTAAGATCGAACAGATTTTTCACCGCACAAAAAAACGCCCCGCAAGCGGGGCGTTTTTCACACCAGGGTTGGATCAGTGCGAAACCGCACCGCTGGCCCCCAGGCCGGTCTGCGAACGGACGAACTGCGGGTAGAACAGCGCGCGTTCATCTTCAGCAGCCTTGGACTTGTCGGTGACCGAGAAGAACCAGATACCGACGAATGCGATCAGCATCGAGAACAGCGCCGGGTACTCGTAGGGGTAGATGGCTTTCTCGTGGCCGAGGATCTGTACCCAGATGGTCGGGCCGAGGATCATCAGGCCCACCGCGCTGATCAGCCCCAGCCAGCCGCCGATCATGGCGCCGCGGGTGGTCAGCTTCTTCCAGTACATCGAAAGCAGCAGTACCGGGAAGTTGCAGCTGGCGGCAATGGAGAAGGCCAGGCCGACCATGAAGGCGATGTTCTGCTTCTCGAACAGAATCCCCAGGCCGATCGCCAGCACGCCCAGGGCGATGGTGGTGATCTTCGACACGCGGATCTCGTCCTTGTCGTTGGCCTTGCCCTTGCGCCAGACGCTGGCGTACAGGTCATGGGACACCGCCGAGGCACCGGCCAGGGTCAGGCCGGCAACCACCGCCAGGATGGTGGCGAAGGCCACGGCCGAGATGAAGCCGAGGAAGATGCTGCCACCCACGGCATCGGCCAGGTGCACCGCGGCCATGTTGTTGCCGCCCAGCAGGGCGCCGGCGGCGTCCTTGAAGTCTGGGTTGGTGCTGACCAGCAGGATCGCGCCGAAGCCGATGATGAAGGTCAGGATGTAGAAGTAACCGATGAAGCCGGTGGCGTAGAGCACGCTCTTGCGGGCTTCCTTGGCGTCACTGACGGTGAAGAAGCGCATCAGGATGTGCGGCAGGCCGGCGGTACCGAACATCAGCGCCAGGCCCAGCGAGAACGCCGAGATCGGGTCCTTGACCAGGCCGCCCGGGCTCATGATCGCCTCGCCCTTGGCGTGCACCTTGATCGCCTCGGAGAACAGAGTATTGAAGTCGAAGCCCACGTGCTTCATCACCATCAGCGCCATGAAGCTGGCACCGGACAGCAGCAGTACGGCCTTGATGATCTGTACCCAGGTGGTGGCCAGCATGCCGCCAAACAGCACGTACAGGCACATCAGCACGCCGACCAGGATCACCGCAACATGGTAGTCAAGGCCGAACAGCAGCTCGATCAGCTTGCCGGCACCGACCATCTGCGCGATCAGGTAGAACGCCACCACCACCAGCGAGCCGGAGGCCGACAGGGTGCGGATTTCCTTCTGCCCCAGGCGGTAGGAGGCAACGTCGGCGAAGGTGTACTTGCCCAGGTTGCGCAGGCGTTCGGCGATCAGGAACAGGATGATCGGCCAGCCGACCAAAAAGCCGATGGAGTAGATCAGGCCGTCGTAGCCCGAGGTGAACACCAGGGCGGAAATACCCAGGAACGAGGCTGCCGACATGTAGTCGCCGGCAATCGCCAGGCCGTTCTGGAAGCCGGTGATCTTGCCGCCGGCGGCGTAGTAGTCGGCGGCAGAGTTGTTGCGCTTGGAGGCCCAGTAGGTGATGCCCAGGGTAAAGGCGACGAAGGCCACGAACATGGCGATCGCGGCAACGTTCAGCGGTTGCTTCTGCACCTCGCCGGTCAGGGCATCGGCTGCCCACACGGCGGGTGCGAAAGCGCCGCAGGCCAGGACGGCCAGGGCTTTGGCATGACGGATCATTGCTTGGCCTCCTCGAGGATTGCCTTGTTCAACTCGTCGAACTCGCCGTTGGCGCGGCGCACGTAGATGGCGGTGAGCACGAACGCCGAAACGATCAGGCCGACGCCCAGGGGGATGCCCCAGGTGATCGACGAGCCGGGGCTGAGCTTGGCACCGAGCAGGTGCGGGCCGTAGGCGATGAGGAGGATGAAGGCGCAGTAGAGGCCGAGCATGACTGCCGAGAGAATCCAGGCGAAACGCTCGCGCTTGGTGACCAGTTCCTTGAAGCGCGGACTGTTCTGTATCGATTGGTAAATGCTGTCGTTCATTGTTTTTGTCCTAGCAGCACAGATGTAGGGAGAACCCGACTCCACTTTATGCTGCCGCTGGACGCCAACCAGACGACCTTAGTCTTAGATGCAAGGGTGTTTTACAGATTTGGTAACAACCCTTGGGGTCGCTGCGCGACCCAATCGCTGGCAAGCCAGCTCCCACAGGGTATCTCAGCCCTTGTGGGAGCTGGCTTGCCAGCGATTGGGCTGCACAGCAGCCCCCGGAGTGCGCTGCTTACTTACCGGTCCACTCCTTGACCCGCTCCGGATGCTTGGCCACCCAGTCCTTGGCCGCCGCTTCCGGCTTGGCGCCTTCCTGGATCGCCAGCATCACCTCACCGATCTCATCCTTGGACTGCCACTGGAACTTCTTCAGGAACTCGGCCACTTCCGGGGCCTTGGTGGCCAGCTCCTTGCTGCCGATGCTGTTGACTGTCTCCGCAGCGCCATACACGCCTTTCGGGTCTTCAAGGAACTTGAGCTTCCACTTGGCGAACATCCAGTGCGGCACCCAGCCGGTGACGGCGATGGATTGCTGCTTGGCATAGGAACGGCCGAGCTCGGCGGTCATGGCCGCGCCGGAGCTGGCGGTCAGTTTGTAGCCGGTCAGGTCGTAGTCCTTGATGGCCTGTTCGGTCTTGAGCATGACCCCGGAGCCTGCGTCGATGCCGACGATCTTCTGTTTGAAGCTCTGGTCGGTCTTGAGGTCTTCGATGCTGTTGGCCTTGACGTACTCGGGGACGATCAGGCCGATCTTGGCGTCCTTGAAGTTGGGACCGAAGTCGACCACGTTGTCCTTGTTCTTGGCCCAGTACTCGCCATGGGTGACCGGCAGCCAGGCCGACAGCATGGCATCGAGTTTGCCGGTGGCCACGCCCTGCCACATGATGCCGGTGGCCACGGCCTGCAGTTTCACGTCGTAGCCGAGCTTCTGCCTGATCACTTCGGCGGCCACGTTGGTGGTCGCCACGCTATCGGACCAGCCATCCACGTAACCGATGCTGACTTCCTTGGCCATCGCTTGCGCCGTGCTCATGGCCAATACCAAAGCAGTGCCCACGCCCAGGAAACGTCGCATTCTTGTAAAAGTCGCCATCAAAGCATCCCCTCGTCAGGTCTTGGAGATTGCATCATCAACCTGACACATCAGGCGACCTGCTCTGTCAGCGACCTTTAGCGAACGATCAGCGACAGCACTGTGCCATTAGCGCCAGCGGCCCGCGCCGAACTGCGCGATCCTTGCATGCCAAACGCTTGGCGCCGGGCTACTATCACTGGTTCGCCCGCACAGGGCCCATCGCCGGCAAGCCGGCCCCCACTAGGTACATGCGATTGTCTGTGGGAGCCGGCTTGCCGGCGATGGGCCGCGCAGCGGCCCCTGCTCACGAACCCGACGATGGACCGCCCGATGTTGCGCACGACCTACCTGCTCGCCTGCCTGCTCGCCCTCCTCGGCCTGGGCGCCCTCTGGTACGGCCTCGGCAAGCCGGTGCAGCTGCCAGACGCCGCCAGCCCCACACACAAATTGCAGTGCGCCTCCTACACGCCGTTCGACAAGGACCAGTCGCCGTTCGACCAGCCATTTCGCCTGCGCCCAGCGCGCATGGACGCCGACCTGGCCCTGCTGGCCGAGCGTTTCCAGTGCATCCGCACCTACTCGATGACCGGCCTTGAAGCCATCCCGGCACTGGCCCGCAAGCATGGCCTGAAGGTGATGCTGGGGGCCTGGGTCAACGCCAACCCGGTGGACACCGACAAGGAAGTCGAACTGCTGATCGCCGCCGCCAACGCCAACCCCGACGTGGTCAGCGCGGTGATCGTCGGCAACGAGGCGCTGCTGCGCAAGGAAGTCACCGGAGAGCGCCTGGCCGAGTTGATCAACAAGGTGAAAAGCCAGGTCAAGGTGCCGGTGACCTACGCCGATGTCTGGGAGTTCTGGCAGCAGCACCCGCAGATTGCGCCTGCGGTGGACTTTCTCACCATCCACCTGCTGCCTTACTGGGAGGATGACCCGCGTGGCATCGATGCGGCCCTGGCGCATGTCGCCGAGGTGCGTCAGGTGTTCGGCAACCGTTTTGCGCCCAAGGACATCCTGATCGGCGAAACCGGCTGGCCAAGCGAGGGTCGCCAGCGCGAGACGGCGGTGCCGAGCCGGGTCAACGAGGCGCGTTTCATCCGTGGTTTCGTCGCCCTGGCCGAGGCCAATGGCTGGCACTACAACCTGATCGAAGCCTTCGACCAACCGTGGAAGCGCGCCAGTGAAGGCGCAGTGGGCGGCTACTGGGGGCTGTACGACGCCGACCGCCAGGACAAGGGCGTACTCGAAGGCCCGGTGAGCAACCTGGCGCTATGGCCACAGTGGCTGCTGGCCTCGCTGCTGTTGCTGCTGACGACCCTGGCCTTGGCCGGGCGCCCGGCGAATGCCCGCGCCGCCTTGCTGTTGCCGCTGCTGGCCGCGCTGGGCGCCGGCAGCCTGGGGCTGTGGGGCGAGCTGATGCGCACCAATGCACGGTTTGCCGGCGAGTGGCTGTGGGCCGCGCTGCTGGCCGGCCTCAACCTGCTGGTGCTGGCCCAGACGGCCTTGGCCCTGGCCCGCCGCGATGGCTGGCGGCAGCGGTTGTTCGCCTGGCTTGAGGGGCATGCTGGCAAGTGGTTGCTGGCTGCGGGGTTCGCGGCGGCGGTGAGCATGCTGGCGATGGTGTTCGACCCGCGCTATCGCAGCTTCCCCAGCGCGGCACTGCTGCTGCCGGCAGTGGCCTACCTGCTGCGACCGGTGCGCGCGCCTCGGGCGGAAGTGGCGTTGCTGGCGTTCATCGTTGGCGCAGGCGTGGCCCCGCAGTTGTACCAGGAGGGGTTGGCGAACCGACAAGCATGGGCTTGGGCGCTGGTCAGCGTGTTGATGGTCGGGGCGTTGTGGCGCAGTTTGCGTTTGCGCAAGGCCTGAAGATGCAGTCGAGGCCTAGCGCCTTGGGTCGGTAGGCTAATGCCAGTCAGTTAAGCCAATTGGGGTCGCTGCGCGACCCTTCGCGGGTAAACCCGCTCCCACAATTACAGCGCCCGATTCAGACTTTGCGCGATCCTGTGGGAGCGGGTTTACCCGCGAAGGGCTGCAAAGCAGCCCCAGCAATCTCAAGTGAACAGCCTTACTCATCAACCGCGGCTTTCGCACAACTCGATCGGCTTCAAATGCGCAACGAAATTGCACGGCCGGTGCCGAGCATCCAACTGCTCGGCCAGGATCCCCTCCCACGCCGTCCGGCACGCCCCGGTCGACCCCGGCAGGCAGCACACCAGGGTGCGGTTGGCCAGCCCGGCCAGCGCCCGGCTCTGCACGGTCGAAGTGCCGATATCGAGGATCGACAACGCGCGGAACAACTCGCCAAAACCATCGATGCGCTTGTCCAGCAGGCACTCGACCGCTTCGGGTGTACTGTCGCGGCCGGTAAAACCCGTGCCGCCGGTGATCAGCACCACCTGCACCTGCTCGTCGGCAATCCAGGTGGCGACCTGGGCGCGGATCTTGTACAGGTCGTCCTTGAGCAGCTCACGTGCGATCAGTCGATGGCCGACCTCCACCGCCCGGCTGGCCAGCAGCTCGCCGGAGGTGTCGTTGGCGTAGCTGCGGGTATCGCTGACAGTCAGTACGGCGATGTTCAGTGGCACGAACACCGCATCCGGTTTAACACTCATCAAGTTCCGCTCCGTGATTGGCCTTGCGGCCACGTTAGAGGCAAGCCTCGGACCGCGTCCAATCGATAGGGCGAACCAACCGATCAAGGGCCTCTATCAACCGGTCACCATTAAAGATTGGCCAGCCCACGCGGAGTTGGTTAAGGTCGCCGAACCCGCCACCCCGCTCGCCAGGCCGCACCATGGACATCAAGCAGCTCAAGTTCCTCATCGCCCTCGACCAGACCCGCCACTTCGGCCAGGCCGCAGCGCTGTGCCATATCACCCAGCCGACCCTGTCGATGCGCCTGCGCAACCTGGAGGACGAGCTGGACCTGGTGCTGGTCAAGCGCGGCCAGCGCTTCGAGGGTTTCACCGAGGCCGGCGAACGCATCCTGGCCTGGGCCCGCACCCTGCTGGCCGCCCACGACGGCCTGCAGGCCGAAGCCGCCAGCTGCCGTGGCCAGGTGGTCGGCAGCCTGCGCCTGGGCACCGTGCCGCTGGCCAGCTTCAACCCCATGCAACTGCTGCTGCCGCTGCGCGAAAAATACCCCGAGCTGAGCTTCCAGCTGTCGTCGCTGAGTTCCGAGCAGATCATCGACGGCCTGTCGCGCAACCAGCTGGACCTGGGCATCTGTTACCTCGACCAGGTCAATGCCAGCTTCTTCGAAGTGATCGAGCTGAGCACCACCACCATGGGCCTGCTGCACGACACCCGGCACTTTCAGTTCGACGCCGACACCCTGCGTTGGGACCAACTCGGCGAGATTCCGCTTGGCCTGCTGAGCAAGGGCATGCATTACCGCCAGTCACTTGACCTGAGTTTCCGCAGCCGTGGCCTTGAACCCAACTCGGTGCTGGAAAGCGACTCGACCTTCCAGCTGATCCAGGCCATCAACGTTGGCGTGTGCTGCGCGATCATGCCGCTGGATTGCGGCCTGGAAGAGCTGAGCACGCACCTGCGGATCATCCCGGTGGCCGATGCCAGCATCCACAGCCCGGTGGGCCTGCTGCTGCGCCGCAGCGAGCCACGCTCGGCGATTGCCGAACAGTGTTTCGATGAGGCCAAGGCGCTGTTTCAACCTTCCTGAGCCGTCGCCTGGCGATACTGCCTCGGGGTAAACCCGGTGAGCTGCCGGAACTGGCGGCTGAACGCGCTGTGGTCGGTGTAGCCGCAGCGCAGGGCGACCTCGGTGATCGGCAGGTCCGAATGCAGTAACTGATGAGCGTGTTCCAGGCGGGCTTTGTGGATCATCTGCCGTGGCGTCAGGTGGAACACCCGTTTGCAGTAGCGCTCCAGCTGCGCCACTGAAATCCCGGCGATACGGGTCAGCTCGCCCATGCTGATCGGCTGGTGAAAATGCGCGCGGATATGCGCGTCCACCGCGGCCAGGCGCTGGTAGGCAGGGTGGGTGTCGGCGGCGGATTGCAGATCCACGGAAATACCCACCAGGCCGATGATCCTGCCGGCGGGATCGTAGAGCGGGCGCTTGTGGGTCAGGCACCAGCCCGGTTCGCGGCTGCCGTATAGGTGCAGCTCCAGCTGGTCCTCCAGCACCAACCCTTGCTCCAGCACACGGCGGTCCTGCTCGGTATAGCCGGGGCCGAGCCGGGCCGGGAACACTTCGGCGCTGGTCTTGCCCAGCAGTGGCTGCAACTGTTTCAGGCCGCAGCGCTGCACCAGCGTGCGGTTGGCCAGCACGTAACGGGCCTGCTCGTCCTTGATGAAGATCGCCGCGTTGGCGATGACGTCGAGCATCGGCAGCAGCCAGACCACCCCGGTGAGCAGCGCCTCCAGGGAATCGGGGCGGTGCTGGTCGAGCTGCTGGTAGAGGGTGGCGAGAGGTTGCTGGGGCATCGGTATCTTCGCTCTTGATTGTCGGCCTCTCGCGGGGCAAGCCCGCTCCCACGTCTACTGAGCTTCGTGGGAGCGGGCTTGCCCCGCGATTGCCGCGCACAGCCATTGCCGCAAGCCCTGCAGCCTATCCAGCCACATCGACCTTCACCAGCGCTTTCGAGAACTGTGCCGATTTCGTCATCCCCCTTGCCGAAAACCATCAAGAACCCCCGCCCCGATCGGTCCACTCTATGCCCCACGCAAGCCGCCCATGACCTACAAGAACGCGGCCCGCAAAGCCGCATCGTGACATCAGACCTGCCTATCCAAAACCTACAAAAAGGCGACCCCATGTCAGGCAAATTCAAGAAACAGCTGTCATTGCTGGACCTCACCTTCATCGGCCTCGGCGCCATCTTCGGCTCCGGTTGGCTGTTCGCCGCCAGCCACGTGTCGGCCATCGCCGGCCCGGCCGGGATCCTCTCCTGGTTCCTCGGCGGTTTCGCCGTGCTGCTGCTGGGCATCGTCTACTGCGAGCTCGGCGCTGCGCTGCCGCGCGCCGGTGGCGTGGTGCGCTACCCGGTGTACTCCCATGGCCCGCTGCTGGGCTACCTGATGGGCTTCATCACCCTGATCGCCTTCTCCAGCCTGATCGCCATCGAAGTGGTCGCCTCGCGCCAGTACGCCGCAGCCTGGTTCCCCAGCCTGACCAAGGCCGGTACCAGCGACCCGACCGTGCTCGGCTGGCTGGTGCAGTTCGCCTTGCTCGGGCTGTTCTTCGCGCTCAACTACCGCAGCGTGAAGACCTTCGCCAAGGCCAACAACCTGGTCAGCGTGTTCAAGTTCATCGTGCCGTTGCTGGTGATCGGCGTGCTGTTCACCTTCTTCAAACCGGAGAACTTCGAGGTGCAGGGCTTTGCCCCGTTCGGCATGTCCGGCGTGGAAATGGCCGTGTCGGCCGGCGGCATCATCTTCGCCTACCTGGGCCTTACCCCGATCATCTCGGTGGCCAGCGAAGTGAAGAACCCGCAGCGCACCATCCCCATCGCGCTGATCCTCTCGGTACTGCTGTCCACCGCGATCTACGCCCTGCTGCAACTGGCCTTCCTCGGCAGCGTGCCGACCGAAATGCTGGCCAATGGCTGGGCCGGGGTGACCAAGGAACTGGCCCTGCCCTACCGTGACATCGCCCTGGCCCTGGGCGTCGGCTGGCTGGCCTACCTGGTGGTGGCCGATGCGGTGGTCTCGCCCAGCGGCTGCGGCAACATCTACATGAACGCCACCCCGCGGGTGATCTATGGCTGGGCGCAGACCGGCACCTTCTTCAAGTACTTCACCCGCATCGACGAGCAGTCCGGCATCCCGCGCCCGGCGCTGTGGCTGACCTTCGCCCTGTCGGTGTTCTGGACCCTGCCGTTCCCGTCCTGGGAGGCGCTGATCAACGTGGTTTCGGCCGCCCTGGTGCTGAGCTACGCAGTGGCGCCGGTGACCGTCGCCGCCCTGCGCCGCACGGCCCCGGACATGCCGCGCCCGTTCCGGGTCAAGGGCATGGGGGTGCTCGGCCCGCTGTCGTTCATCATCGCCGCGCTGATCGTCTACTGGTCGGGCTGGAACACCGTGTCGTGGCTGCTGGCCCTGCAGATCGTAATGTTCGTGCTGTACCTGCTGTGCCGCCGCTTCGTGCCCACCGAGCATCTTTCCATCGGCCAGCAAGTGCGCTCGTCGGCCTGGCTGATCGGTTTCTACGCCGTGACCATCCTGCTGTCCTGGCTGGGCAGCTTCGGCGGGCTCGGGGTGATCGGGCATCCGTTCGACACGGCGGTCGTGGCTGCTGCGGCGCTGGGTATCTATTACTGGGGCGCGGCGACCGGCGTGCCGGCTCACCTGGTACGGCTGGATGGGGACGACGAGAGCGAGGCGGCCGGGCAGGTGCGCAGCGGCCATCGGCCTGCGGCACTGACCTCCTGAAAGCACCGACAGGAACGCGTGGGAGCGGGCTTGCCCCGCG
>NZ_QKVM01000074.1 GCF_003231305.1 Pseudomonas sichuanensis
AATGGAAGACGGTCTGCGCTTCGCCATCCGTGAAGGCGGTCGTACCGTCGGCGCCGGCGTCGTAGCCAAAATCATCGAGTAATCACTCGACCGATTGAAAAAGCCCCCGCTCAGCGGGGGCTTTTTTTATTGGGTTGACACTAAATTGGGGCGTCTATAGAATCACGCCTCCTTTTAGCGGGCGTAGTGCGTCCGTTGGGAACAGCCTGGAGTCTGAAATCCAATGCAAAATCAGCAAATCCGTATCAGGTTGAAGGCTTTCGACCATCGCCTGATCGACCAATCCACCCAGGAAATCGTGGAAACCGCGAAACGTACTGGTGCACAAGTGCGTGGTCCAATTCCACTGCCTACCCGCAAAGAGCGTTTCACCGTTCTGGTCTCCCCGCACGTCAACAAAGACGCGCGTGACCAGTACGAGATTCGCACTCATAAGCGTGTTCTGGACATCGTCCAGCCAACGGATAAAACCGTTGACGCGCTGATGAAGCTTGATCTGGCGGCCGGCGTGGAAGTACAGATCAGCCTCGGCTAAGACTTCGGTCTGGTCGTGTAACGCTCTGAAATGGGCGGCCATAGCGGGTGAAAGCCCCGTACACTCATGAGGTTTACAACATGACTATTGGTGTAGTCGGTCGAAAAGCGGGTATGACCCGTATTTTCACCGAAGAAGGTGTCTCCATTCCGGTCACGGTCATTGAGATCGAGCCGAATCGCGTCACCCAGTTCAAAACCGAAGAAACTGATGGCTACCGTGCAGTGCAAGTCACTGTCGGCGAGCGTCGTGCTTCGCGTGTGACCGCCGCTCAGGCTGGCCACTTTGCCAAGGCCAACGTTGCCGCTGGTCGCGGTGTCTGGGAGTTCCGTCTTGAAGAAGGCGATTTCCAGGCTGGCGATCTGATCAAAGCTGAACTCTTCACTGCAGGCCAGCTGGTAGACGTAACCGGTCAGTCCAAAGGTAAAGGCTTCGCCGGTACCATCAAGCGTTGGAACTTCCGTGGTCAAGATAACACCCACGGTAACTCCGTATCGCACCGTGTCCCTGGCTCCATCGGCCAGTGCCAGACTCCTGGTCGTGTATTCAAGGGCAAGAAAATGTCCGGTCACATGGGCGCTGAGCGCGTGACTGTGCAGTCCCTGGAAGTAGTACGCGTAGACGCTGAACGCAACCTGCTGCTGATCAAGGGTGCCGTTCCAGGCGCTACTGGCGGCGACGTGGTTGTGCGTCCAGCTGTCAAGGCTCGCGGGTAAGGGGAAACTGACATGCAACTTAATGTAAATGACGCTCAGGCGATCGAAGTTTCCGAACTGACTTTCGGTGGCGAATTCAACGAGACGCTGGTACACCAAGCAGTCGTGGCCTACATGGCCGGCGGCCGTCAGGGCACCAAGCAGCAGAAGACCCGTTCTGACGTAGCCGGTGGCGGTAAGCGCCCATGGCGTCAGAAAGGTACTGGCCGTGCTCGTGCCGGTACTACCCGTGGTCCGATCTGGCGTGGCGGTGGTGTAACCTTCGCAGCTCGTCCTCAGGATCACTCGCAGAAGCTCAACAAGAAGATGTATCGCGCAGCTCTGCGCTCCATCCTCGCTGAGCTGGTGCGTAGCGACCGTCTGGTCGTGGTTCAGGACTTCGCTGTTGAAGCCCCGAAAACCAAAGACCTGCTGAACAAGCTGAACGGCATGGGTCTGAGCGATGTTCTCATCGTTTCCGACGCTGTTGATCAGAACCTGTACCTGGCTGCTCGCAACCTGCCGCACGTCGATGTACGTGACGTTCAAGGTTCCGACCCGGTCAGTCTGATCGCATACGAGAAGGTGTTGATCACCGTCTCGGCCGTGAAGAAATTCGAGGAGCTGCTGGGATGAACCAGGAACGCGTATTCAAAGTCCTCCTTGGCCCGCACGTTTCCGAGAAGGCTACCGTTCTGGCTGAGAAGAAAGGCCAGTTCGTATTCAAGGTTGCTACCGATGCAACCAAGCTGGAAATCAAGAAAGCTGTCGAAGGCCTGTTCAACGTAAAAGTTGAAAACGTGTCGACTGTTAACGTTCTGGGTAAAACCAAGCGTACCGCACGTGGTCTGGGCAAGCGTAATGACTGGAAGAAGGCGATCGTCTCCCTTCAGCCAGGCCAAGATCTCGATTTCAGCAGCAGTGCTGAGTAAGGAAGGGGTGCATCATGGCAATCGTTAAATGCAAACCGACTTCCCCTGGCCGCCGTTTTGTGGTCAAGGTGGTCAACAAGGAGCTGCACAAAGGCGCTCCTCACGCACCGCTGATCGAGAAAAAATCGAAGTCTGGTGGTCGTAACAACAATGGCCGCATCACCACGCGTCACGTGGGTGGTGGTCATAAGCAGCACTACCGTCTGGTCGACTTCCGTCGCAACGACAAGGATGGCATTCCAGCCACCGTCGAGCGTATCGAATACGACCCGAACCGTACTGCTCACATCGCCCTGCTGTGCTACGCAGACGGTGAGCGTCGCTACATCATCGCCCCTAAAGGCGTGAGCGCTGGCGACCAGCTGATCGCAGGTGCCCTGGCCCCAATCAAGGCCGGTAACTCCCTGCAGCTGCGCAACATCCCAGTAGGTAGCACCATTCACGGCATCGAACTGAAGCCGGGTAAAGGTGCTCAGATCGCTCGTTCCGCTGGTGCTTCGGCTCAGCTGATCGCTCGCGAAGGTGTCTACGTGACCCTGCGTCTGCGCTCTGGTGAAATGCGTAAAGTCCTGGCTGAGTGCCGTGCGACCCTGGGCGAAGTCTCGAACTCCGAGCACAGCCTGCGTTCGCTGGGTAAAGCTGGTGCCAAACGCTGGCGCGGCGTTCGCCCAACCGTTCGTGGTGTTGCCATGAACCCGGTTGACCACCCGCATGGTGGTGGTGAAGGTCGTACCTCTGGTGGTCGTCATCCGGTATCGCCATGGGGCTTCCCAACCAAGGGTGCTAAAACCCGTGGTAATAAGCGTACCGACAACATGATCGTCCGTCGTCGCAAGTAACTAGAGGGATACGACAGTGCCACGTTCTCTGAAAAAAGGTCCTTTTATCGATCTTCACCTGTTGAAGAAGGTCGAAGTGGCGGTGGAGAAGAACGATCGCAAGCCAGTTAAAACCTGGTCGCGCCGTTCGATGATCCTGCCACAAATGGTCGGTCTGACCATCGCGGTACACAACGGTCGCCAACACGTCCCAGTTCTCGTGAACGAAGACATGGTCGGCCACAAACTGGGCGAGTTCGCCGGTACCCGCACCTATCGCGGGCACGTGGCTGACAAGAAAGCCAAGCGTTAAGGGGTAAGGAAATGGAAGTAGCCGCTAAGTTGTCGGGCGCTCGCATCTCCGCCCAGAAAGCCCGCTTGGTCGCCGACCAGATCCGCGGGAAGAAGGTGGGCGAAGCGCTCAACCTGTTGGCCTTCAGCAGCAAAAAAGCCGCTGAAATCATGAAGAAAGTCCTCGAGTCGGCCGTTGCCAACGCCGAACACAACGAAGGCGCAGACGTTGATGACCTGAAGGTCTCCACCGTCTTCGTCAACGAAGGGCGTTCGCTGAAGCGCATCATGCCGCGTGCCAAAGGCCGCGCTGATCGCATCGTCAAGCGGTCTTGCCATATCACTGTCAAGGTTGCGGACAAGTAACGGAGTCGATCAGATGGGTCAGAAAGTACATCCCACTGGCATTCGCCTGGGAATCGTCAAGGAGCACACCTCCGTCTGGTACGCAGACGGCGCGACTTACGCAGATTACCTGCTGAAGGATCTGCAAACTCGCGAGTACCTCCAAGACAAACTAAAAAGCGCGTCCGTAAGCCGTATCGATATTCATCGTCCGGCTCAAACTGCACGCATCACCATCCACACCGCTCGTCCCGGTATCGTTATCGGCAAGAAAGGTGAAGATGTTGAGAAGCTGCGTCAGGACCTGACCAAGCAGATGGGTGTGCCTGTGCACATCAACATCGAAGAGATCCGCAAGCCGGAACTCGACGCTATGCTGGTTGCTCAGAGCGTAGCCCAGCAGCTGGAACGCCGCGTAATGTTCCGTCGCGCCATGAAGCGCGCCGTACAGAACGCCATGCGTATTGGTGCCAAGGGCATCAAGATCCAGGTGAGCGGTCGTCTCGGCGGTGCCGAGATCGCACGTACCGAGTGGTATCGCGAAGGTCGTGTGCCCCTGCACACCCTGCGTGCCGATATCGACTACAACACCTACGAAGCTCACACCACCTACGGTGTGATCGGTGTCAAGGTTTGGATCTTCAAAGGCGAAGTGATTGGTGGTCGCCAGGAAGAGCTGAAGCCTCAAGCACCAGCGCCTCGTAAAAAAGCTGCTAAGTAAGGGGTACGCCAAATGTTGCAACCAAAGCGTACAAAATTCCGCAAGCAGATGACTGGCCACAACCGTGGTCTGGCACTGCGCGGTAGCAAGGTCAGCTTCGGCGAGTTCGCTCTGAAAGCTGTCGCCCGCGGTCGTCTCACCGCTCGCCAGATCGAGTCGGCACGTCGTGCCCTGACCCGTCACGTTAAGCGTGGCGGCAAGATCTGGATCCGTGTGTTCCCGGACAAGCCGGTTACCAAGAAGCCTCTCGAAGTGCGGATGGGTAAAGGTAAGGGTTCCGTGGAATACTGGGTTGCCCAGATTCAGCCAGGCAAAGTCCTGTACGAGATCGAGGGTGTTTCTGAAGAGCTGGCGCGCGAAGCTTTCGCCCTGGCCGCTGCAAAGCTGCCACTCGCCACCTCCTTTGTTAAGCGGACGGTGATGTGATGAAAGCGAATGAACTTCGTGAAAAATCCGCACAGCAACTGAATGAGCAACTGCTCGGCTTGCTGCGCGACCAGTTCAATCTGCGCATGCAGAAAGCAACTGGCCAGTTGGGGCAGTCGCACCTGCTCTCGCAAGTTAAGCGTGACATCGCTCGCGTGAAAACTGTGCTCAACCAGCAGGCAGGTAAGTGATCATGGCTGAAGCTGAAAAAACCGTCCGTACGCTGACTGGCCGTGTCGTCAGCGACAAAATGGACAAGACCATCACCGTTCTGATCGAGCGTCGCGTAAAGCACCCGATCTACGGTAAATACGTTAAGCGTTCGACTAAGCTGCACGCGCACGACGAAGCCAACCAGTGCAAGATCGGCGACAAGGTTTCCATTCGCGAAACCCGTCCGCTGGCCAAGACCAAGTCCTGGGCACTGGTTGAAGTCCTCGAACGCGCTGTTGAAGTCTAAGGGCTAGGGGTCGGAGAAATTTTATGATTCAGACTCAATCCATGCTCGATGTGGCCGATAACAGCGGCGCTCGTCGCGTCATGTGCATCAAGGTGCTCGGCGGTTCGCACCGCCGTTACGCCGGCATCGGTGACATCATCAAGGTAACCGTCAAGGAAGCAATTCCGCGCGGTAAGGTCAAAAAAGGCCAAGTGATGACTGCTGTTGTCGTCCGTACCCGTCACGGTGTACGTCGCGCTGACGGTTCCATCATTCGTTTCGACGGCAACGCTGCTGTTCTGCTGAACACCAAGCAAGAGCCGATCGGCACTCGCATCTTCGGGCCAGTGACCCGTGAACTTCGTACCGAGAAGTTCATGAAGATCGTCTCGCTCGCCCCTGAAGTGCTCTAAGGAGATCCGACATGCAAAAGATTCGTCGTGACGACGAGATCATCGTGATCGCCGGCAAAGACAAAGGTAAGCGCGGTAAGGTGCTGAAGGTTCTCGCTGATGACCGTCTGGTCATCGGTGGTGTCAACCTGGTCAAGCGTCATACCAAGCCTAACCCGATGGCGGGCGTCCAGGGCGGTATCGTCGAGAAAGAAGCGCCACTGCACGCTTCCAACGTTGCCATCTTCAACAGCGAAACCAACAAAGCTGACCGCGTTGGTTTCAAAGTAGAAGAAGGTAAGAAAATTCGTGTCTTCAAGTCGACCCAAAAAGCGGTTGATGCTTGAACACTGCTAGGTAGAAGACCATGGCACGACTGAAAGAGATTTACCGGAACGAAATCGCTCCTAAGCTTAAGGAAGAACTTAAGCTGTCGAACGTGATGGAAGTTCCTCGCGTTACCAAAATCACCCTGAACATGGGTCTGGGCGAAGCGATCGGCGACAAGAAAGTCATCGAGCACGCTGTTGCTGACCTGGAAAAGATCACCGGTCAAAAGCCGGTCGTGACTTTCGCTCGTAAATCCATCGCGGGCTTCAAAGTCCGTGAGGGCTGGCCGATCGGCGTCAAGGTGACCCTGCGTAGCGACAAGATGTACGAATTCCTGGACCGCCTGCTGGCGATCTCCCTGCCTCGGGTTCGCGACTTCCGCGGCCTGAATGCCAAGTCCTTCGATGGCCGTGGCAACTACAGCATGGGCGTGAAAGAGCAGATCATCTTCCCGGAAATCGACTACGACAAGATCGATGCTCTGCGCGGTTTGGACATCACCCTGACCACCACTGCTCGTTCGGACGACGAAGGCCGCGCTCTGCTGCGTGCTTTCAAGTTCCCGTTCCGCAACTGATTGGAGTAGGAAAATGGCCAAGAAGAGCATGAAAAACCGCGAGCTGAAGCGTCAGCTCACGGTAGCCAAGTACGCTAAAAAGCGTGCCGAGCTGAAAGCGACCATCGTCAACCTGAACGCCTCTCCTGAAGAGCGTTTCGCTGCCGTTGTCGCCCTGCAGAAGCAGCCACGTGACGCCAGCGCTTCGCGCATGCGTAACCGCTGCCGCATCACCGGTCGTCCGCACGGCGTGTACCGCAAGTTCGGCCTCGGCCGTAACAAGCTGCGCGAAGCCGCCATGCGTGGTGATGTGCCAGGTCTGGTCAAGGCTAGCTGGTAATCCCAGTTGGCGTGACCACCGGCGGAAGGGGAGAGATCTTCCGACCGCCGGTGACCTCGCAAAGAAACAAGCCCCTATATGGGGCTTGTTTCGTTTCTGCCTTGTGTCTAGAATGACCGGCTCACCTGAGCCTGGGTTTTTTACCCTGCCTGCCCGGGTGGTTGTGATAGCCGCAAGGCTAATAATTCTTGTATCAGGAGCATCTAGCCCATGAGTATGCAGGACCCGTTAGCGGACATGCTAACTCGCATCCGTAATGCCCAGATGGCTGAAAAGTCTGTCGTAAGCATGCCTTCCTCCACGCTGAAGGTCGCGGTTGCCAAAGTACTGAAAGACGAAGGTTACATCGCCGGCTACGAAGTCAGCGGCGAAGCCAAGCCTTCCCTGTCGATCGAACTGAAGTACTTCGAAGGCCGTCCGGTCATTGAGGAACTGAAGCGCACCAGCCGTCCAGGCCTGCGCCAGTACAAGGCCGTCACTGACCTGCCGAAAGTACGTGGCGGTCTGGGCGTGTCTATCGTCTCCACCAACAAAGGTGTGATGACTGACCGCGCTGCGCGCGCTGCCGGTGTCGGCGGCGAAGTTCTGTGCACAGTGTTCTAAGGGGAGATAGGCATGTCTCGCGTCGCTAAGAACCCCGTTAAGCTGCCAGCAGGCGTCGAAGTCAAATTCGCCGGTCAGCAGCTTTCGGTGAAGGGTGCCAAGGGCACTCTCGAACTGAACGTTCACTCGTCTGTTGAAGTTACCGAAGAAGCTGGCGAGCTGCGTTTCGTCGCTCGCAACGGTGATCAGCAAGCTCGCGCCATGGCCGGTACCACCCGCGCCCTGGTGAACAACATGGTCCAGGGCGTAAGCCAAGGCTTCGAGCGCAAGCTCCAGCTGGTCGGTGTTGGTTACAAGGCACAGGCCAAGGGCACCATCCTGAACCTGGCTCTGGGCTTCTCGCACCCAGTGGATTACGAACTGCCAGCCGGTATCACCGCTGAAACTCCTAGCCAGACCGACATCCTGATCAAGGGTATCGATAAGCAGCTGGTAGGTCAGGTGGCCGCTGAAGTCCGCGGTTTCCGTCCGCCAGAGCCTTACAAGGGCAAGGGTGTGCGTTACGCGGACGAAGTAGTCCGTCGTAAAGAAGCCAAGAAGAAGTAGGGCCTAGCAAATGACCGACAAAAAAGTTACTCGACTGCGTCGCGCTCGCAAAGCACGCCTGAAAATGCACGAGCTCGAAGCCGTGCGTCTGTGCGTGTTCCGCTCCTCGCAGCACATCTACGCCCAGGTCATCTCGGCCGACGGCAGCAAGGTTCTGGCAAGTGCCTCGACCTTGGACAAAGAACTGCGTGATGGTGCCACCGGCAACATCGACGCGGCCACTAAGGTTGGCAAGCTGGTAGCTGAGCGTGCGAAAGCCGCCGGTGTATCTCAAGTTGCCTTTGACCGTTCCGGCTTCAAGTACCATGGCCGCGTCAAAGCGCTGGCTGATGCTGCTCGTGAAGGCGGGCTGGAGTTCTAAGTTATGGCAAATAACGATCAAAAGCGCGACGAAGGCTACATCGAGAAGCTGGTTCAAGTTAACCGCGTTGCCAAGACCGTCAAGGGCGGCCGTATCTTCACCTTCACCGCGCTGACCGTGGTAGGTGATGGCAAGGGCCGCGTTGGCTTCGGCCGTGGCAAATCGCGCGAAGTACCAGCTGCGATCCAGAAAGCCATGGAAGCTGCTCGTCGCAACATGATTCAGGTTGACCTGAAAGGCACCACCCTGCAGTACGCCACCAAGGCCGCCCACGGCGCCTCGAAGGTTTACATGCAGCCTGCCTCGGAAGGTACCGGTATCATCGCCGGTGGCGCAATGCGTGCCGTCCTGGAAGTTGCTGGCGTTCAGAACGTCCTGGCCAAGTGCTACGGCTCGACCAACCCAGTGAACGTGGTACACGCCACCTTCAAGGGTCTGAAAGCCATGCAATCCCCTGAGTCCATTGCTGCCAAGCGCGGCAAGACTGTTGAGGAGATCCGCTGATCATGGCAACCGTTAAAGTTACGCTGATCAAGAGCGTCTCGGGCCGCATCCCTAACCACAAACTGTGCGTCAAGGGTCTGGGTCTGCGTCGTATCGGTCACACTGTAGAAGTCCAGGATACTCCCGAGAACCGCGGGATGATCAACAAGGCTTACTACATGCTGAAGGTCGAGGGTTAATCGATGAAACTCAATGATCTGAGTCCAGCGCCGGGTTCCCGTCGCGAGAAGCACCGTCCGGGCCGTGGTATCGGTAGCGGTCTGGGCAAGACTGGTGGCCGTGGTCACAAAGGTCAGACTTCGCGTTCCGGTGGCACCATTGCTCCAGGCTTCGAAGGCGGTCAACAGCCGCTGCACCGTCGCCTGCCGAAGTTCGGCTTCGTATCCCTGAAAGCCATGGACCGCGCAGAAGTGCGTCTGTCCGAGCTGGCCAAGGTGGAAGGCGATCTGATCACCGTTCAGTCCCTCAAGGACGCCAACGTGATCGGCCAGCACGTACAGCGTGTGAAAATCATGCTGTCGGGCGAAGTCACTCGCGCAGTCACCCTCAAGGGTATCGCCGTCACCAAAGGTGCACGTGCGGCTATCGAAGCAGCTGGCGGCAAGTTCGAGGAATAAATGGCTAAGCAAGGTGCTCTCTCTTCGCTCGGTAAGGGCGGGATGTCGGAACTCTGGGCTCGTCTGCGTTTTCTGTTCATGGCGATCATCGTCTATCGGATTGGCGCGCACATCCCGGTACCAGGCATTAACCCGGACCGTCTCGCGGATCTGTTCCGGCAGAATGAGGGGACCATTCTTAGCTTGTTCAACATGTTTTCCGGCGGCGCGCTGGAGCGCATGAGCATCTTTGCACTGGGGATCATGCCGTACATCTCGGCATCGATCATCATGCAGCTCATGACCGCTGTCAGCCCGCAGCTGGAGCAGTTGAAGAAGGAAGGTGAAGCTGGCCGTCGCAAGATCAGCCAGTACACCCGCTACGGCACCGTTATCCTGGCGCTGGTTCAAGCCATTGGCATGTCCATTGGCCTGGCCAACCAGGGCGTGGCGTTTTCTGTTGGCCTCGGCTTCCATGTTGTCGCCGTCTCCACCTTCGTGGCAGGCGCGATGTTCATGATGTGGCTGGGTGAGCAGATCACCGAGCGCGGTGTGGGCAACGGTATCTCGATGTTGATCTTCGCAGGTATCGTTGCCGGTCTTCCGAGAGCAATCGGGCAGTCTTTCGAGTCTGCACGCACAGGCGATATCAACATCTTCGCCCTGGTCGCAATCGGTTTGCTTGCAGTAGCGATTATCGGTTTCGTGGTGTTCATTGAGCGTGGTCAGCGTCGTATCGCCGTTCACTACGCCAAGCGTCAGCAGGGCCGCAAGGTCTTCGCTGCGCAGACCAGCCACCTGCCGCTGAAAGTGAACATGGCGGGCGTAATCCCGGCCATTTTCGCGAGCAGCATCTTGCTGTTCCCGGCTTCGCTGGGTGCCTGGTTCGGTCAGTCCGAAGGTATGGGCTGGCTGCAGGACATCTCGCAGTCGATCGCTCCTGGTCAGCCGTTGAACATTCTGCTGTTTAGTGCAGGGATCATTTTCTTCTGCTTCTTCTACACAGCGTTGATGTTCAATCCGAAAGACGTAGCGGAAAACCTGAAGAAGTCCGGTGCCTTTATTCCGGGTATCCGTCCTGGTGAGCAGTCGGCGCGCTACATTGATGGCGTTCTGACCCGTTTGACCATGTTCGGTGCTCTTTACATGATGGCCGTGTGCCTGCTGCCCCAGTTCCTGGTGGTGGCTGCAAACGTGCCGTTCTACCTTGGCGGGACCTCGTTGCTGATTGTGGTAGTGGTTGTGATGGACTTCATGTCCCAAGTACAATCGCACCTCGTTTCGCACCAGTACGAATCCCTGATGAAGAAAGCCAACCTGAAAGGCTACGGCGGCAGCGGTCTGCTGCGCTGATCTAGCCCCTTAAGGTTCGAGGAGTCGGTAATGAAAGTTCGTGCATCGGTGAAAAAGCTGTGCCGCAACTGCAAGATCATTCGTCGCGAAGGTATCGTGCGCGTGATCTGCAGCGTGGAACCGCGTCACAAGCAGCGCCAAGGCTGAGTGTGATCTGCGTCAAACCCAGCAGCTAGTGTGCTGCTGGGTTGATTATTCGTTTCTACAGCGATATTATCTCGCGCCCTATTTCTTGGCTTCCGGGGCGTAGGTAGCTGTCAATTGGAGTCCCACTGAATGGCCCGTATTGCAGGCGTCAACATTCCAGATAACAAGCATACTGTTATCTCGCTGACCTACATCTATGGTGTCGGTCGCACTACTGCACAGAAAATCTGTGCAGACGCTGGTGTCAACCCAGCCGCAAAGATCAAGGATCTGAGCGACGAGCAAATCGAAACCCTGCGTGGCGAAGTTGCGAAGTTCACCACCGAAGGTGACCTGCGTCGTGACATCAACATGAAGATCAAACGCTTGATGGACCTGGGTTGCTACCGCGGCCTGCGTCATCGTAAAGGTCTGCCGGTTCGCGGTCAGCGCACCAAGACCAACGCACGCACCCGTAAGGGCCCGCGTAAGCCGATCCGCAAGTAATCGCCCAGGAATATAGACATGGCAAAACCTGCTGCTCGTCCTCGTAAAAAAGTCAAAAAGACAGTGGTTGATGGCATCGCCCACATCCATGCGTCTTTCAACAACACCATCGTGACCATCACCGACCGTCAGGGCAACGCACTGTCCTGGGCGACCTCCGGTGGTTCGGGTTTCCGTGGTTCGCGCAAATCCACCCCGTTCGCAGCCCAGATCGCTGCTGAGCGTGCTGGTCAAGCTGCGCTGGAATACGGCCTGAAAAACCTCGACGTCAACGTCAAGGGTCCAGGTCCGGGTCGTGAATCCGCCGTTCGTGCACTGAACAGCTGCGGCTACAAGATCGCCAGCATCACCGACGTGACGCCAATCCCGCATAACGGGTGCCGTCCGCCGAAGAAGCGTCGCGTGTAATCAGGAGACAGATAAATGGCACGTTACATTGGTCCAAAATGCAAACTGTCTCGCCGTGAAGGCACTGACCTGTTCCTGAAGAGCGGCGTTCGCGCTCTGGAATCGAAGTGCAACATCGAAGCAGCCCCAGGTATCCACGGCCAGCGCCGTGGCCGTCAGTCCGACTACGGTACCCAGCTGCGCGAGAAACAAAAAGTTCGTCGTATCTACGGTGTTCTGGAGCGTCAATTCCGCGGTTACTACCAAGCGGCTGCCTCGAAGAAAGGCGCCACTGGTGAGAACCTGCTGCAGATGCTCGAGTCCCGTCTGGACAACGTCGTCTACCGTATGGGCTTCGGTTCTACCCGTTCCGAGTCCCGTCAGCTGGTTTCGCACAAAGCAATCAGCGTCAACGGCAAGACCGTGAACATTCCATCCTACCAAGTTCGTCCGGGTGACGTGGTCGCGGTTCGCGAGAAGTCGCTGAACCAGCTGCGCATTGTTCAAGCCCTTGAACTGTGCTCTCAGCGTGGCCGCGTTGAGTGGGTAGACGTGGATGCTGCTAAAAAGTCGGGCGTTTTCAAGAACGTTCCTGCTCGCAGCGACCTGTCCGCCGACATCAACGAAAACCTGATTGTCGAGCTCTACTCCAAGTAAGGGCTAGAAAATAGGTGCATCCATGCAGATTTCGGTAAATGAGTTTCTGACACCCCGCCACATTGATGTGCAGGTTGTCAGTCCAACCCGCGCCAAGATCACGCTCGAGCCTCTCGAGCGTGGCTTCGGCCATACCCTGGGCAACGCGCTGCGCCGCATCCTGTTGTCCTCCATGCCTGGCTGTGCAGTAGTCGAGGCCGAGATCGATGGCGTACTCCACGAGTACTCCGCGATCGAAGGTGTACAGGAAGACGTCATTGAAATCCTGTTGAACCTGAAAGGCCTGGCTATCAAGCTGCACGGTCGTGACGAAGTTACGCTGACCTTGTCGAAAAAGGGTTCGGGGGTGGTTACCGCTGCCGATATTCAGCTGGATCACGATGTCGAGATCGTCAACCCCGATCACGTAATCGCGAACCTGGCGTCCAACGGCGCCCTGAACATGAAGCTCACTGTAGCTCGTGGTCGCGGTTACGAGCCGGCCGACTCCCGTCAGACCGACGAAGACGAAAGCCGTAGCATTGGCCGTCTGCAGCTGGACGCTTCGTTCAGCCCGGTGCGTCGTATCGCCTATGTGGTCGAGAACGCCCGTGTTGAACAGCGTACCAACCTGGACAAGCTGGTCATCGATCTGGAAACCAACGGTACCCTGGATCCTGAAGAGGCCATCCGTCGTGCCGCGACCATCCTGCAACAGCAGCTGGCCGCGTTCGTCGACCTCAAAGGTGACAGCGAGCCGGTCGTGGTCGAGCAGGAAGACGAGATCGATCCGATCCTGCTGCGCCCGGTTGACGACCTGGAACTGACCGTACGTTCGGCCAACTGCCTCAAGGCGGAGAACATCTACTACATCGGCGACCTGATTCAGCGTACCGAAGTAGAGCTGTTGAAGACTCCTAACCTGGGCAAGAAGTCCCTGACTGAAATCAAGGACGTCCTGGCCTCCCGTGGTCTGTCTCTCGGCATGCGCCTCGACAACTGGCCGCCTGCAAGCCTTAAGAAAGACGACAAGGCGACAGCCTGATCGTCGTAATCACCGAACGTTGTGTTTGGTAAGGAATGAATCATGCGTCATCGTAAAAGTGGACGTCACCTGAGCCGTACCAGCTCTCACCGCAAAGCTATGTTCCAGAACATGGCTGTGTCGCTGATCGAGCACGAGCTGATCAAAACCACCCTGCCGAAAGCCAAGGAACTGCGCCGCGTTGCCGAGCCGCTGATCACCCTGGCCAAGGAAGACAGCGTTGCCAACCGCCGTCTGGCCTTCGACCGTACTCGTTCGAAGTCCGCTGTTGGCAAACTGTTCAACGATCTGGGCAAGCGCTACGCCACCCGTCAGGGCGGTTACCTGCGCATCCTGAAGTGCGGTTTCCGCGCTGGCGACAACGCGCCTATGGCGTACGTCGAGCTGGTTGATCGTCCGGTCGGTGGTGCTGTAGAAGCTGCCGAGTAAGACGTTCTGTCTGCAACAAAGAACCGGGCCTAGTGCCCGGTTTTTTGTTGCTCGATGAATTGTCATTTTCTATTGATGCAAGTCAGGCAATGAATTTGTTCGTGTAACACTGCTCGTCGATACTCTCTCCAAGCCGATTAGCCGGCCGTTCAAGATCGATAAGGAGAGCCCATGAGCAAGATTCTCACCACCGCCAGCGGTGCACCTGTAGCCGATAACCAGAATTCCCGTTCCGCAGGCCCGCGCGGCCCGCTGCTGCTCGACGATTTCCACCTGCTCGAGAAGCTCGCTCACTTCAACCGCGAGAACATTCCCGAGCGCCGTGTGCACGCCAAAGGCTCGGGCGCCTACGGTACCTTCACCGTTACCCGCGACATCACCGGCTACACCAGTGCCAAGCTGTTCAGCGCCGTCGGCAAGCAGACCGAGACCTTCCTGCGCTTCTCCACCGTGGGTGGCGAGCGCGGCTCTGCCGATACCGAGCGCGACCCGCGTGGCTTTGCGGTCAAGTTCTACACCGAGGAAGGTAACTGGGACATCGTCGGCAACAACACGCCGGTCTTCTTCATTCGCGACCCGCTGAAATTCCCGGATTTCATTCACACCCAGAAGCGCCACCCGCAGAGCAACCTGAAGAATGCCCAGATGATGTGGGACTTCTGGTCGCATTCGCCCGAGGCGCTGCATCAGGTCACCATCCTGTTCTCCGATCGCGGCATTCCGGACGGTTACCGCCACATGCACGGTTTCGGCAGCCATACCTACAGCCTGATCAACGACAAGGGTGAGCGCACCTGGGTCAAATGGCACTACAAGACACAACAGGGCATCAAGAACCTGGCGCCTGCCGAAGCAGCCCGCCTGGCCGGCAGCGACCCTGATTACGCCCAGCGCGACCTGTTCGAGGCCATCGAGCGTGGCGATTACCCGCGTTGGACCGTGTGCATTCAGGTGATGAGCGAAGCCGAGGCCGCAAGCCGTCAGGAGAACCCGTTCGACGTGACCAAGACCTGGTCGCAAAAGGACTACCCGCTGATCGAGGTTGGTGTGCTGGAGCTCAACCGCAACCCGCTCAACTACTTCGCCGAAGTCGAGCAGGCCACGTTCGGCCCGAGCAACATGGTCCCGGGTGTGGGGCTGTCGCCGGACCGTATGCTGCAAGGCCGCGTATTCGCCTACGCCGACGCCCACCGCTACCGCGTGGGTACCAATCACCAGCATCTGCCGGTGAACGCGCCGCGCAGTCCTGTGCACAGCTACCAGCGCGATGGCGCCATGGCCAGCGGCAGCTACGGCAGCGCGCCTAACTACGAGCCGAACAGCTTCAGCGATGCACCCAAGCAGTCGCCGCGTCATGCCGAGCCGTCGCTGGCCCTCGAGGGTGCGGCTGATCGCTACGATCACCGCGAGGACAACGACTACTACAGCCATGCCGGCGCACTGTTCCGTCTGATGAGCAACGAACAGCGGGCGCTGCTGATCGACAACATCGCCGGCACCATGGCCAACGTCAGCGAAGACGTCGTCCAGCGTCAACTGCAGCACTTCTACAAGGCGGATCCGGCCTATGCAGAGGGAATTGCCAAGGCTTTGGGTATAACCCTCGCCTAAGTCGAAGTGATAAAAAGAACCGCCCTCATTTGGGCGGTTTTTCAATGAAAATCACTACGGTTTAGCCGATTATTTGCCGTTAATTGCGCATTTTCCCGTGACCACGCGCAAAAGCTGGTTCAAACTATGAGCTATCGAAGCATTCACAGGGAGAAGCAGGGCGATGCAAGGTCACCCGGACGTAATCAACTACCTCGTCATGTTGCTGAAGGGCGAACTGGCAGCACGCGATCAATACTTCATCCATTCGCGGATGTATGAAGATTGGGGCCTGGGCAAGCTCTTCGAACGCATCAACCACGAGATGGAAGAAGAGACGCAGCACGCCGATGCGCTGATGCGCCGTATCCTCATGCTCGAAGGCACCCCGGACATGCGCGCTGACGATCTGGAAGTGGGTAAAACCGTGCCCGAGATGATCGCGGCCGACCTCAAGCTCGAGTACAAAGTCCGCGCCGCGCTGTGCAAGGGCATCGAGCTGTGCGAGCTGCACAAGGACTACATCAGCCGCGACATCCTGCGCGCGCAGTTGGCCGATACTGAAGAAGATCACACCTACTGGCTGGAGAAGCAGCAGGGCCTGATCAAGGCCATCGGCCTGGAAAACTACCTGCAGTCGCAGATGTAAGTTATCCGCAGCTGCAAAAAAGCCCCTGTCACTCGCATGACAGGGGCTTTTTCATGGGTGCTAGATCAGGCCCGGTCTCGCTCCAGCAGTGGTTTCAGATAGTGCCCGGTATAGGACTGCTGTTTCTCGGCCAGCTCTTCAGGCGTACCGACGGCAATGATCTGCCCACCCTTGGAGCCACCCTCCGGCCCAAGGTCCACCAACCAGTCCGCCGTCTTGATCACATCCAGGTTGTGCTCGATGACCACCACGGTGTTGCCGTGATCGCGCAGGCGATGCAGCACGTCCAGCAGTTGCTGGATGTCGGCGAAGTGCAAGCCAGTGGTCGGCTCGTCGAGGATGTACAGGGTCTTGCCGGTATCGCGCTTGGACAGCTCGCGCGACAGCTTGACCCGCTGCGCCTCGCCGCCCGACAGCGTGGTGGCTGACTGCCCCAGCTTGATGTAGGAAAGCCCCACGTCCATCAGCGTCTGCAGCTTGCGCGCCAGTGCCGGTACAGCGTCGAAGAACCCACGGGCATCCTCGATGGTCATTTCCAGCACCTCGTGGATGTTCTTGCCCTTGTACTTGATCTCGAGGGTTTCGCGGTTATAGCGCTTGCTCTTGCACACGTCGCACGGCACGTAGATGTCCGGCAGGAAGTGCATTTCCACCTTGATCAGGCCGTCGCCCTGGCACGCCTCGCAGCGCCCGCCCTTGACGTTGAATGAGAAGCGCCCCGGGCCATAGCCACGGGAGCGCGCCTCCGGCACACCGGCGAACAGCTCACGGATCGGCGTGAAGATGCCAGTGTAGGTCGCGGGGTTCGAACGCGGAGTGCGACCGATCGGGCTCTGGTCGATATCGACCACCTTGTCCAGGTGTTGCAGGCCATCGATGCTGCTGTGCGGCGCCGGCTCCAGGGTGCTGGCACCGTTGAGCGCGGTGGCCGCCAGGGGGAACAGGGTGTTGTTGATCAGCGTCGATTTACCCGAGCCGGACACACCGGTCACGCAGGTCAAAAGGCCAATCGGCAGTTCCAGGTCGACGTTCTGCAGGTTGTTGCCGCGCGCACCCTTGAGCTTGAGCGACAGCTTCTTGTTGCGCGGGGTGCGCTTGGCCGGCACGACGATCTTCTTGCGCCCGGACAGGTATTTGCCGGTCAGCGAATCGGGGTGTGCCATCACCTCGTCCGGCGTGCCCTCGGCGACGATCTGCCCGCCATGCACGCCGGCCCCGGGGCCGATATCCACCACGTAGTCGGCCAGGCGGATGGCGTCCTCGTCGTGCTCCACCACGATCACCGTGTTGCCCAGGTCGCGCAGGTGGTTGAGGGTGGCCAGCAGGCGGTCGTTGTCCCGTTGATGAAGGCCGATGGACGGTTCATCGAGGATGTACATGACGCCCACGAGGCCGGCGCCGATCTGGCTGGCCAGGCGGATCCGCTGGGCCTCGCCACCGGACAGGGTGTCGGCGCTGCGGTCGAGGGTCAGGTAGTCGAGGCCCACGTTGACCAGGAATTGCAGGCGCTCGCAGATCTCCTTGAGGATTTTCGCCGCGATCTCGCCACGACGGCCGCTCAGGGTCAGGTCGCTGAAGTAGTTGCTGGCTTCACCGATCGGCAGGTTGGTCACCGCCGGCAGGGTCTTCTCGCCCACCCACACATGCCGCGCCTCACGGCGCAGGCGGGTGCCGCGGCAGTCGGGGCAGGGCTGGGTGCCCAGGAACTTGGCCAGCTCTTCGCGCACGGTGGCCGACTCGGTCTCGCGGTAGCGGCGCTCGAGGTTGGGCACGATGCCTTCGAACGGGTGCGAGCGCTTGACGATATCGCCCCGGTCGTTGAGGTACTTGAAGTCGACGCTCTGCTTGCCGCTGCCGTGCAGGATGACCTTCTGGTCCTCGGCCGACAGCTCGCCGAACGGCTGTTCGAGGCTGAAGCCATAGTGCGCCGCCAGCGAGCCGAGCATCTGGAAGTAGTAGACGTTACGCCGGTCCCAGCCGCGTATCGCCCCCTCGGCCAGGGTGAGCTCGCTGTTGACCAGGCGCTTGGTATCGAAGAACTGCTTCACCCCCAGGCCATCGCAGGTCGGGCAGGCGCCGGCCGGGTTGTTAAAGGAGAACAGCTTCGGTTCCAGCTCGCTGATCGCATGGCCGCAGATCGGGCAGGCGAAGCGCGCGGAGAAGATCGTCTCTTCGCCGTCCTCGTCGTCCATCGGTGCGACCAGGGCGATGCCGTCCGCCAGCTTGAGCGCGGTCTCGAACGACTCGGCCAGGCGCTGTTGCAGGTCGGCACGCACCTTGAAGCGGTCCACCACCACATCGATGCTGTGCTTCTTCTGCTTGTCCAGCTTGGGCAACTCGTCCAGCTCATAGAGCTTGCCGTTGACCCGCGCCCGCACGAAGCCCTGGGCGCGCAGCTCGTCGAACACCGCCAGGTGCTCACCCTTGCGCTCGCGGATCACCGGCGCCAGCAGCATCAGCTTGCTGCCTTCGGGGTTTTCCAGCACCAGGTCGACCATCTGGCTGATCGTTTGCGCTTCCAGCGGGATGTCGTGGTCCGGGCAGCGCGGCGTGCCCACCCGCGCATAGAGCAGGCGCAGGTAGTCGTAGATCTCGGTGATGGTGCCCACGGTGGAGCGTGGGTTGTGCGAGGTGGACTTCTGCTCGATGGAAATCGCCGGCGACAGGCCTTCGATGGTGTCGACGTCGGGCTTTTCCATCATCGACAGGAACTGCCGGGCGTAGGCCGAGAGCGATTCCACATAGCGGCGCTGGCCTTCGGCATACAGGGTGTCGAACGCCAGCGACGACTTGCCGGAGCCGGACAGGCCGGTGATCACGATCAGCTTGTCCCGCGGTAGCGTGAGGTCGATGTTCTTCAGGTTGTGGGTACGTGCCCCACGAATCAGGATCTTGTCCACTGCGGCCTCGCTCGGCGGGCATAAACAAAGGAGTATACGGCGCGCTGCCAGTACGCGGCAAAGCGTCGCGCAGATGCCGCCAAGCCGCCGGGCTGATAGAATCGCCGCCGGTTCACACGAGGTTAATCCATGCACGACACCCACAACGAGCGCATGAGTGGCAGCGAAACCCGCGCGGCTAGCGGCCTGGCCCTGGTCTTTGCCTTTCGTATGCTGGGCATGTTCATGGTATTGCCGGTGCTGGCCACCTACGGCATGGACCTGGCCGGTGCCACGCCTACGCTGATCGGCCTGGCCATCGGGGCCTATGGCCTCACCCAGGCTGTGCTGCAGATTCCGTTCGGCATGATCTCCGACCGCATCGGCCGCCGCCCGGTGATCTACCTGGGCTTGGTGATCTTCGCCCTCGGCAGCGTGCTGGCGGCCCAGGCCGACTCGATCTGGGGCGTGATCGCCGGGCGCATCCTGCAAGGCGCCGGGGCCATCTCCGCAGCCGTCATGGCGCTGCTGTCCGACCTCACCCGCGAGCAACACCGCACCAAGGCCATGGCCATGATCGGCATGAGCATCGGCCTGTCGTTTGCCGTGGCCATGGTCGTCGGGCCGCTGCTGACTCGCGCCTTCGGCTTGTCAGGCTTGTTCCTCGCCACTGCAGGACTTGCCCTGGTCGGTATCGCCCTGATCGCCTTCGTCGTGCCCAACACCCACAAGACCCTGCAGCACCGCGAGTCCGGCGTGGCCCGCCAGGCCCTGGGCCCGACCCTGCGCCATCCGGACCTTCTGCGCCTGGACGTGGGCATTTTCGTCCTGCACGCCATCCTCATGGCCAGCTTCGTCGCGCTGCCGCTGGCCTTCGTCGAACGCGGCGGGCTGCCGAAGGAAGAGCACTGGTGGGTGTACCTGACCGCGCTGCTGGTTTCATTTTTTGCAATGATCCCCTTCATCATCTACGGCGAGAAGAAGCGCAAGATGAAACGCGTGCTGCTTGGCGCGGTCAGTGTGTTGCTGCTGGTGGAGCTGTTCTTCTGGCAGTGGGCTGACAACTTGCGCGGACTGGTGATCGGCACCGTGGTATTCTTTACCGCCTTCAACCTGTTGGAGGCATCCTTGCCTTCGCTGGTCAGCAAGGTGTCGCCCGCCGGTGGCAAAGGGACTGCAATGGGTGTGTACTCCACCAGTCAGTTCCTGGGTGCCGCGCTGGGAGGAATCATCGGTGGCTGGTTGTTCCAGCACGGTGGCCTGAGCATGGTGTTTCTCGGTTGCGCGGGGCTGTGTGCCCTGTGGCTGGTCACTGCGTTGCGCATGAACGAGCCGCCTTACGTGACCAGCCTGCGCATGCCGCTGACGCCAGAGGCAGTCCGGGAAGCCGGGCTTACCGAGCGCCTGATGGCCGTGCCGGGTGTGACCGACGCCGTGGTGGTGGCAGAAGAAGCCGCCATCTATATCAAACTGGATACGAAAATTTTGGACCGTGCGACCCTCGAGCGTCTGGTAAACCCAGCCTCTTCGGCGTGCGAAGCCTAGGAGAACGTTATGGCCCGTGGGGTTAACAAAGTCATTCTGGTCGGTACCTGCGGTCAGGATCCCGAAGTCCGCTACCTGCCCAACGGTAACGCCGTGACCAACCTGAGCCTGGCTACCAGCGAGCAGTGGACCGACAAGCAGTCCGGCCAGAAGGTCGAGCGCACCGAGTGGCACCGCGTTTCGCTGTTCGGCAAGGTTGCCGAAATCGCCGGCGAATACCTGCGCAAAGGTTCGCAGGTGTACATCGAAGGCAAGCTGCAGACCCGCGAGTGGGAAAAAGACGGCATCAAGCGCTACACCACCGAGATCATCGTCGACATCAACGGCACCATGCAGTTGCTCGGCGGCCGTCCGCAGAACCAGCAGGGTGGCGGCGACCAGTACAACCAGGGTGGTGGCAACAACTACAACCAGGGTGGTGGCCAGCAGCAGTACAACCAGGCCCCGCGCCAGCAAGCCCAGCGCCCTCAGCAGGCGCCACAGCGCCCAGCGCCGCAGCAGCCGGCTCCGCAGCCAGCCGCTGACTTCGACAGCTTCGACGACGATATTCCGTTCTGATCGCAAGCGGTCGGCGTCACGCCAACTCCAAAAACCCAGGGCATGTGCCCTGGG